>LR134495.1:1200000-1800000 GCA_900638155.1 Mannheimia haemolytica
CAAGCACAAACATTTTATCGTCAAATCTAACCGAACATTTACCTATTTGGAGAATATAAAACAATGGAACTTACCGCTTTAACTGCGTTATCCCCGATTGATGGACGTTATCAAGACAAAGTTGCGAGCCTTCGTCCGATTTTTAGTGAATTTGGCTTATTAAAATTCCGTGTGACGGTGGAAGTTCGCTGGTTACAAAAATTGGCATCGCATACACAAATTAACGAAGTTCCAGTGTTTTCTGAAAAAGCAAACGATTACCTAAACCAAATTGTGGCTGACTTTTCGTTAGAAGATGCCAATCGGATTAAAACGATTGAACGCACCACCAACCACGATGTAAAAGCGGTGGAGTATTTCCTAAAAGAAAAATGTGAAGCATTGCCTGAATTACAAGCGGTGAATGAATTTATTCATTTTGCTTGTACTTCTGAAGATATCAATAATACTTCGCACGCTTTAATGCTTAAAACCGCTCGTGAAGAAGTATTATTACCTGAATGGAAAAAAGTGATTGATGCGGTAGTGGAACTAGCCAAACGTTACCAACATATTCCATTGCTTTCTCGCACGCACGGTCAGCCGGCAAGCCCGACAACAATGGGTAAAGAGATGGCAAATGTTGCATATCGTTTACAACGCCAATATAAACAGTTAGAAAATTTAGAGATTTTAGCGAAAATCAATGGGGCAGTGGGCAACTATAACGCACATTTATCGGCATATCCGGAGATTGATTGGCACACTTTCAGCCAAGAATTTGTGGAATCGTTAGGTGTGACGTGGAACCCATACACCACCCAAATTGAACCGCACGATTATATTGCGGAGTTCTTTGATTGCGTGGCTCGTTTTAATACGATTTTAATTGATTTTGATCGTGATATGTGGGGCTACATTGCCTTAAATCACTTCAAACAACGTACTATTGCCGGTGAAATCGGCTCAAGCACAATGCCACATAAAGTGAACCCGATTGATTTTGAAAACTCCGAAGGCAATCTTGGCTTGGCAAATGCAGTAATGGCTCATTTGGGGCAAAAATTGCCGATTTCCCGCTGGCAGCGTGACTTAACCGATTCCACCGTGTTGCGTAATTTAGGTGTAGGTTTAGGTTATGCGTTAATTGCTTATGCATCCACCTTAAAAGGTATTAGCAAATTAGAAGTGAATGAACAACACTTGCGTGATGAACTCAACCAAAACTGGGAAGTATTGGCAGAGCCAATTCAAACTGTTATGCGTCGTTATGGCATTGAAAAACCGTATGAAAAACTTAAAGAGCTGACTCGAGGCAAACGGGTTGATGAAACCGCAATGCTTGAGTTTATCGATAAGTTGGAAATTCCGCAAAATGAAAAAAATCGTTTGAAAGAGATGACACCGGCAAGCTATATCGGCTATGCGGTTGAACTTGTTGATAAATTGTAAAATTTAACTGAAAAAAGACCGCTTGCAAGCGGTCTTTTTCTGCAAATTATTTGCAAAAGAGGAAATATGAAACAGGCAAACAGACACAAAAAGATCATCGAGCTGGTTAATCAGCTTGGCTATGTGAGTACCGAGCAATTAGTGGCTGAATTGAATGTGAGTCCGCAAACCATTCGCCGTGATCTGAATGAAATGGCAGAAAATAATCTGATTCGCCGTCATCACGGTGGGGCAGCCGCTCCTTCCAATACGGAGAATAGTGATTACACCCACCGCAAGCAATTTTTCTCACACGAGAAAAATGCGATTGCCCAACAGGTGGCAAAACTAATTC
Organism: Mannheimia haemolytica; assembly: GCA_900638155.1. Lineage (NCBI taxonomy): Bacteria > Pseudomonadati > Pseudomonadota > Gammaproteobacteria > Pasteurellales > Pasteurellaceae > Mannheimia > Mannheimia haemolytica. The sequence continues at coordinate 1,201,766 of LR134495.1, forward strand.
CAAATGGAGCATCATTATTTTTAGATATTGGCACGACTTCAGAAGCAGTGGCATTAGCCTTACTTTCGCATAAAAATTTAAAAGTAGTTACCAATAATTTAAATGCGGCTCATATTCTGATGCAAAATGAAGATTGCCAAATTACGGTAGCAGGCGGAGGGTTAAGAAGTGATGGCGGGCTAATCGGAGAAGAAACGGTTCGTTTTATTAACCAATTCCGTTTGGACTTTGGGATTTTAGGCATTAGTGCGGTGGATATGGACGGCTCTATGCTCGATTACGATTACCACGAAGTGCAGGTAAAGCGTGCATTAATGGAATGTTCCCGACAAGTGGTTTTAGTGACCGATCATTCAAAGTTTACCCGTACAGCTATTGCACGTTTAGGAAATGTTAAAGAAGTAAATTATTTGTTTACAGATCAAGATTTACCGTTAGAATTACAAACTCATTTAAGCCAATCGGACGTTATCGTCAAAATTTGTAATGAATAACGAAACTCTTTTTTCTAAACAAAAATGGATTGCCTACGCCCAGTTAATGCGTTTCGATAAACCCATCGGCACGTTATTATTATTACACCCCACACTATGGGCGTTATTTATTGCCGCAGAGGGAATGCCGCCTGTTGCGATTTTAGTTATTTTTACCCTTGGGGTAATCGTTATGCGTGCGGCAGGTTGTGTGATTAATGATTATGCCGATAGAGAAATTGACGGACACGTTAAACGCACCTCTCAACGCCCGCTAGCTACCGGCAGAGTGACTACCACAGAGGCAAAAGTGATTTTTGCAATCTTGCTGTTGTTCGCCTTTGTGCTCGATTTAATGCTCAACCGATACGCTTTTTTACTTTCATTTGTTGCGGTGTTTTTGGCAGTCATTTACCCCTTTATGAAGCGTTTTACCCACTTGCCACAAGTGGTGCTTGGAATGGCATTTGGCTGGTCGATTCCGATGGCATTTGGTGCGGTAACGGAAGCCCTTCCACTTGAATGCTGGCTGCTTTTTTTTGCCAATCTGGCGTGGACAGTTGCTTATGACACCCAATATGCAATGGTTGATCGTGATGATGATTTACGAATTGGAGTTAAATCTACCGCCATTTTATTCGCTCAATACGATAATAAAATTATTGCGTTATTGCAGTTTATCACCTTGATTTTATTAGGATTATTGGGCCTGGTAAAAGGCTATCATATCGGCTATTTTATCGTATTAGCCTTAAGTGCCACGCTGTTTATCTACCAATGCTGGCTGACTAAAAAACGAGAACGCAGCGAATGCTTTAAAGCGTTTTTAAATAACCACTATTTTGGCTTAGGTGTGTTCGTGGCGATTTTAGTCGGGATTTATTTCTGATGACGGTAGGGGCTAAAGATATTTAGCCCCTATTTTTTTATCTATGGTTTTTATCTACGGTTTTTATCTACAAGCGGTGAAATTTATCGGGAAATTTGCAAATTCTAACGGAAATTTAACCGCTTGTTTTGCGATACTTTTACGCATTTTCCTGCTATAATTGGCACAATTTTTTCGATTTCAAATTAGTAGGAATAAGAATGTCTGAACAAACTCAAGCAACAAGTTATGATTCTTCCAGTATTAAGGTGTTACGCGGCTTAGATGCGGTGCGTAAACGCCCGGGAATGTATATCGGCGATACCGATGACGGCACGGGTTTACACCATATGGTGTTTGAGGTGGTTGATAATGCGATTGACGAAGCATTGGCCGGGCATTGTAAAGACATTATTGTCACAATTCATTCCGATAATTCGGTTTCTGTGCAAGATGACGGTCGTGGGATTCCGGTGGGGATTCATCCGGAAGAAGGTGTGTCGGCTGCAGAAGTCATTATGACCGTTCTTCACGCAGGCGGTAAATTTGACGATAACTCTTATAAAGTTTCCGGCGGTTTGCACGGCGTGGGCGTATCGGTAGTGAATGCACTTTCCTCTAAATTACAACTTACTATTCGCCGTGAAGGACACGTTCACGAGCAATTTTATAGCTTAGGTGAGCCTGATGCACCTTTAGCGATCATCGGTAATACTGAAAAGACGGGAACATCGGTTCGCTTCTGGCCAAGTTTGGATATTTTCAAAAATAAAACCGAATTTGAATATAAAATTCTGTCTAAACGCTTGCGTGAGCTATCGTTTTTAAACTCAGGCGTTTCGATTAAATTAATTGATGAACGAGATGGCAAAGAAGAGCATTTTAAATATGAGGGCGGTATTAAAGCCTATGTTGAGTATTTAAACGAAGGCAAAACCCATATTCACAATACGCCATTCTATTTGACCACTGAGAAAGACGGCATTGGCGTGGAAATTTCCCTACAGTGGAATGACAGTTACAATGAAAATGTGTACTGCTTTACCAATAACATTCCACAACGTGATGGCGGTACGCACTTAGCCGGTTTCCGTGGGGCATTAACCCGTGCGTTGAAAAACTATATGGATAACAGTGGGGTATTGAAAAAAGCCGATGCGAACATTGATGCCTCAGGCGATGATGCCCGTGAAGGGTTAGTAGCGGTGATTTCGGTGAAAGTGCCGGATCCAAAATTCTCCTCACAAACTAAAGATAAATTAGTGTCGTCAGAAGTGCGAGGAGCGGTAGAAAGCTCAATGAATGAGGCGTTATCCGACTACTTAGCTGAAAATCCGGACGATGCAAAAAATATCGTAAGCAAAATTATTGATGCAGCCCGTGCAAGAGAAGCAGCCCGTAAAGCCCGTGAAATGACCCGCCGTAAAGGGGCGTTAGATTTAGGCGGCTTACCGGGTAAATTAGCTGATTGTCAGGAAAAAGATCCTGCGTTATCAGAGCTTTACTTGGTGGAGGGTGACTCTGCCGGTGGCTCGGCAAAACAAGGGCGTGACCGTAAAAACCAAGCGATTTTGCCGTTAAAAGGGAAAATTCTGAACGTGGAAAAAGCCCGCTTTGATAAAATGCTTTCTTCACAAGAAGTAGCAACCTTGATTACCGCTTTAGGCACAGGCATCGGGCGTGATGATTATAATTTGGAAAAATTACGTTACCACAAAATCATTATTATGACCGATGCGGACGTGGATGGTGCACATATTCGTACGCTTTTATTAACTTTCTTCTACCGTCAAATGCCGGAGCTGATTGAAAACGGCTATATTTATATTGCACAGCCACCGCTTTATAAAGTGAAAAAAGGCAAGCAAGAGCGTTATATTCAAGATAACGATGAAATGTCGCAATATGAAATTGATATTGCCTTAGAAGGTGCAGGTTTATATGTTAGTGAAGATGCGCCGGCATTAAGTGGAGTAGCGTTAGAGAACTTAATTGCCCAATATAACGGCGTACAAAAATTAATTGAACGTTTAAGCCGTCGTTACCCAACGTTATTGCTTAACGAATTAATTTATTCAAAACCGCTTTCGGTAGAATTTGCAAAAAATCAAGCCAATATGACCGCTTGGAGCGAGCAATTTGTTGCCACATTGATGGCAAAAGAGGTGGGCGGTAGCTTCTACCGCATTAATACGTTATTCAATGAAGAACGCCAAATTTATGAGCCAGAAATTATTGTGACTACACACGGTATGGATAGCACCTATCGCTTAGATTACAACTTTATTAACGGTAATGAATATGCTCGCATTGTGGCATTAGGCAATGAGCTGAACGATTTACTCTCTGATTCTGCCTATGTGGTGCGTGGTGAACGTCGCCAAGAAATCAGCAGTTTTGCTGAAGCCTTAGATTGGTTGGTGAAAGAATCTCGCAAAGGCTTAACCATTCAACGCTATAAAGGGTTAGGTGAGATGAATCCGGAACAATTATGGGAAACTACGATGGATCCGGTGGCTCGCAAAATGCTACAGGTGAATATTACCGATGCGATTGCGGCAGATAAACTCTTCAGCACGTTGATGGGCGATGAAGTTGAACCACGCCGAGATTTCATTGAAACTAACGCTTTGTATGCTCAGTTAGATATTTAGTTAAAAAATCCGCATTTGATATGCGGATTTTTTATTCTCTTAAACTAGCATGTTAAGCATTCGCTAAAATCACCGCCCGCTTCGGAGCAGGGTAGCCTTCAATCGTTTTACTATGATCGTTCGGATCTAAAAAGTCCACCAAACTTTCATTTTCCAACCAATCGGTTTTACGCTGTTCTTCAAGTGTTGTGATTGCTTCATCTACACAACGCACGTTTTTAAAACCGACTTTTTCCAGCCAATTAATGAGTGCAGCAACAGAAGGAATAAAATAGACATTTTTCATTTTTGCGTAGCGATCAGCCGGTACTAAAACATCATTAATATCGCCATCAATTACCAGCGTTTCTAACACCAGTTCCCCACCTTTAACTAATTGGGCTTTGAGTTGGGAAAGATGGTCAAGCGGTGATTTGCGATGATAAAGTACGCCCATAGAAAAGACGGTATCAAAGGCTGCCAAGGGTTGCATTTGTTCAATGCCGAGCGGAATCAGATTAGCTCGTCTGTCATTGCCGAGTAGTTTTCTTACCGCTTCAAATTGACAAAGGAAAAGCTCGGTTGGGTCAATGCCCACCACCAGTTTTGCTCCTTCGCCAACCATTCGCCACATATGATAACCGCTACCACAACCAACGTCTAAAATCGTTCTACCTGCAAGTGGAGCAAGGTGGGGTAAAACACGATCCCATTTGAAGTCTGAACGCCATTCAGTATCAATATGAATGCCGTGTAAGTGATAAGGGCCTTTACGCCACGGCATAAGCTGTTTTAAGTGGTGGGTAATTTGCTTGATTTCACCTTCAGATAAAGGCTTGCTTGGAATAGACTCAACCTTGTCTTTTAAGTTAATACAAGCGGTCGAATTTGGTAAAAAATCTGCAACTTTTGCCCATTTAGCATAGTCAGCATGGGTGGTTTTTTCCCATTGTTTAAGTTGCAACGGAAGGGTTTCCAGCCAAGCTGAAAGAGGCGAGGTGGAAATTTGTTGATAAAAAGGACGGAAGTCGATCATTTTTAAAATGTATTTGTAAGACGGGCAGTGTTCCTGCCCGAAAGATGTCAATAAAAACGGATAGGCTCAGAGCCTATCCCTAATAAAGGCTAAATTATCTCGCAATCGGATTTACTTTCGCTTTTTGCACTTTGCGATAAGCGTTCAGTAATTTCTGATGTGCAGTCATATTTTCAAGCGATTCGTCCGATGCAGTTAAACCGTGGAACGGGTTACCGCCTTGGATTGCACCCCAAGCAGCTTCAACCGCTTGTTTACCGTACATTTTTTCAAATACCATACGATATTGTTCTGCCTCACGCTCTTCATCTAAGAACAACTCAATCGATTGGATTAAGCAGCGGTAATAATTATTACGTTCTGCTGAGAATACGCTTGCATTCATATTCGCTGTCCAGTTTGCCCAGTCTAAGGCTTGCTCTAAGTTACCTAAAGCTAAATGCAGCATCGATTTAAGCTCACCGATACGCAATGTTTGCATTGCAGAGCCTTTCTCTGCCACCACACCAATAAATTCACGCACACGGGTTAAATCATCAATGCTTTGCTCATCTAATTCATCAAGCAGTTCTTGGTAAGTTTCAGCATCGTGATGGAAATGTGGTAAATCTAACAAGATTTCACGCCAATCCATACCCATATTGTTATTGGCATAGACCAAATCATCGCTTGGATAGATATTTGACATACCCGGCGCAAGAATACGGCAAGCGTACACGCCCAAATGCTCATAATCCATAATATACACAGGCTGATTATGCTTGTTGAAAATCGCCATCATATTATTAAATTCTTGCTCGGTTGTACCTGAGAAATCCCAATGCACGAACGGATAATCCGCATCACGTTTGAAAAGATCCCAAGAAATTAGACCGCTTGAATCAATAAAGTGTGTCTCAAGGTTCGCGTGATCTGCCACATCTTCATTATTAAATGAAGGCGGAGCAAACACATCTAAATCTTTTAAACTACGGCCTTGTAATAGTTCAGTTACAGTACGCTCGAACGCCACTTGGAAATTCGGGTGAGCACCAAAAGAGGCAAAACAAGTACCATTTTGCGGATTTAATAAAATCACGCAAATAACTGGAAATTCTCCGCCTAATGACGCGTCATAGCATAAAATTGGGAAGCCTTCTTGCTCTAGTTTCTCGATAGAGGCTTTGATAGTCGGATAACCGTCAATCACACTTTGCGGAATTTCCGGCAAGCTGATTGCTTCTGTGATAATACGGTTTTTGACAAAACGCTCGAACACTTCGGATAAGCCCTGCACTCGAGCTTCATTTTTTGTGTTGCCTGCCGACATACCGTTTGAAACAAACAGGTTGCCGATAATGCTTTGTGGAATGTAAACCGTTTCATTGTCAGATTGGCGAACATAAGGTAGGGCAACAATCCCACGCTCATAATTCCCTGATTGCAAATCAACCAATAATTCCGGTGTGATTTCACCATTCGGATCAAAATATTCCCATAAAAACTCGTCCATCATCTCCATTGGGGGAATGGCTTCATCATCAATCGGGAACCATTTTTCGGTTGGATAATGTACAAATTCACTATTAGCAATTTCTTGGCCTAAATAAAAATCTGCCCAGAAATAGTTGGTAGATAAACGCTCAAAATACTCACCTAATGCAGAGGCAAGAGCGGCTTTTTTGCTTGCTCCCTTACCGTTAGAAAAACATTGCGGGCAGTCTGCATCACGAATATGCACCGACCACACATTCGGAACAGGATTTAACCAAGAGGCTTCTTCAATATTAAAACCTAAGGTTTTTAATTTATGCTGAAAGGTCGCAATGCTGTCTTCAAGCGCAGCATCTTTACCGGTAATAAAAGTTTGTTCTGACATTATAATACCTTTAACTTGTCGTAAAAATGGCAACATTCTAGCAAAAATCCCCATAGATAAGTAAATTTTTTGTGAAATTTCTGCTGAAAGAACAGAGTTCACAACTTAGAAAAAATGGTTACAGGCGGTCAAATTTTACTTGAATTTTGCAAGTGAAATTTGTGTTTGATTTAGATTAAGAAAATATTATCTAGGATATATACAGAGTAAAAGGTTAGAGGTAGTATTGCTTGTGTTAGGAAGGAAATATTGAAGGTATAAAATGGAAGAACATACTATTCAGTCTTTTTATGCCCATTCGGGGAAGCTTTCAGATCATTCAGATTGGCAAACTTTACTCAGCCACGCCAATAATGTCGGCTTGCTTGCCGCCGAATTTGCTGTGCCGTTTGCTTCACAAGAAATTGCCCGCTGCACGGGGCTATTGCACGATTTGGGCAAATATAGTGAACGTTATCAAAAGCGTTTACACGGTGGAGAACGGGTAAATCACTCCACTGCCGGTGCCAAAATTGCAGTAGAGCGTTGGGGGCCTCTGGGCAAAATGATGGCGTTTTGCATTGCAGGACACCACGCTGGGTTAGCAAATGGTTCTGGAGAAGGGAAAAATCGTTCTACACTCACACAACGTTTGCAAGAGCAATTTGGCTATGGTCATAAAGATCTACCGGTACTTGACGCCATTTGGCAGCAAGAACTTAATTTGCCTGAAAAATTGCCCTTACCACCGTTAAAGCCTTCTAAAAACGAACCTTTCTTTTCTTACGCCTTTTTTATCCGAATGCTCTATTCTTGCCTTGTCGATGCCGACTTTCTTGATACAGAAGCTTTTTATGCCAATCTCGAAAAAAGACCGCTTGAACGAGGAAATTACCCCAATTTAACCGCACTCCATCAGCAATTTAATCAATTTATTGCACAATTTAGGGAGCGAATTACCATTCAAACGCCTAATACGCAGGAAACACAATGTAAAGCGGAAGTAAACCGCTTGCGGAGTGAAATTTTGGATTATGCTGTATCTCAAGCGAAACAGGAAACAGGCTTGTTTTCTCTGACTGTGCCAACCGGTGGTGGCAAAACTTTTACCTCGATGGCATTTGCCCTTGAACACGCCAAACAGCATGGTTTACGCCGTATTATATACGTTATTCCGTTTACCAGCATTATTGAACAAAATGCTGCGGAATTTCGTAAAGCTTTTGGTGAATTGGGAACAGAGGCGGTATTGGAACATCACAGCACTTTTGATCACGATAGCCTACCTGATAAATCAAGCCGAGATAAGCTGAAATTGGCATCAGAAAATTGGGATGCGCCGATTGTCGTCACCACAGCCGTACAATTCTTTGAAAGTTTGTTTGCCGACCGTTCTTCACGTTGCCGCAAATTGCACAACATCGCCGGCAGCGTGATTATTTTGGACGAAGCCCAAATGCTGCCGTTGAATTTATTACGCCCAATTATGGCTGCGATTGATGAATTAGCTCGCAATTATCAATGTTCGGTAGTGCTTTGCACAGCGACACAACCCGCTATTCATCAAGTGAACGGTTTTTATAAAGGATTTGAAAATGTGCGAGAAATTGCCCCTAATCCAACCGCACTTTTTGAAAAATTGAAACGTACTACGGTAAAGCATATCGGTATTCAAACAGATGTGGAATTGCAAAGCAAACTCGCAGATAACTCACAAATGCTGATAATTGTGAATAACCGCCGTCATGCCCGAGCGTTATATGATTCAGCGAAACAGTTAGAGGGAGCTTATCACCTCACCACGCTAATGTGTGCTAAACACCGCTCACAAACGCTGACTGAAATTCGTCTTCGCCTAAAACAAAATCTACCTTGCCGAGTGATTGCCACTTCTTTAATTGAGGCTGGCGTTGATGTCGATTTTCCACTGGTTATGCGAGCGGAGGCAGGACTAGATTCAGTGGCTCAAGCAGCAGGGCGTTGCAACCGAGAGGGAAAACGTTTAGCTGTAGAAAGCAATGTTTGGGTTTTCCAACCGGAAGAGCAGTGGAAAGCTCCGCCAGAGTTGGGGCTACTTTCTGGCTGTATGCGTTCAACGGTTCAGGTTCACGCAGAAGATCTACTTACTCCGCAAGCAATCAATCATTATTTCCAAGCCGTATATGAAGCGAAAGGAAAAGAACTGGATAAACCCAATATTTTAAAGGCGTGTCACGATGCAGGGCAAAGCCTCAATTTCCCATTCCAAAACATAGCAGAAGATTTCCGAATGATCACAAGCCATTTAATTCCGGTGATTATCCCCTTCGACCAAGAAGCCGAAAACCTTATTGACCGTTTACGCTATGCGGATCAAGTGGGCGGTATTTTAAGAAAACTCCAACCTTACACAGTACAAATACCAGAAAAAGCATTAGCCGAACTTTGTAACGCAGGTAGGGTTGAAACCATTAATGAAACCAACTTTGGCAAACAGTTTTACTGCTTAATTGGAATGGATTTGTATGATGAAGTGGCGGGGTTGAGTTGGGAGGATGTGGGGTTTTTGAGAGAAGAAAGTTTAGTGTTATAAAAGATTAGTGACTATTAGGTGGTTTACTAAGATAGTTTGATAATTTTTAAAAGTGAGTAAATATGAATAAAGCAGAATGTCAGAAAAAGGTTCTTAAAGATCATAAAAAAATAGGACAAACACTTATACCTCCATTAATGCAATTACCAAATCTACAAGAGACATCTTTCAGAGAGGAAAGCTTACCTTCTCTTATTTGGATATCTGCAATTTTTCTTCGCTGCTCTGATAAGGAAGCTGTAGAAAATATTGTTCATTTTATTACTAAATGTAATGAAATTTTGAACGATGAGAAAAAATTAGCTCTAGTTTTTATAAATAACTTCAATTGCCTGAATAATGATCAAAAGGAAAAGATTAGGGTGGGTATTGGAGATTATATGCTCAATTTCTTAAGAAAAATGCTAGAGCACCATCATTTTCTTTTTTCTGACTATCCACTAGATTTTCTTTTTGATAATTATGATTTTCAGATTACAAAAAACGATGCTGTTTCCCTTTTAAAGGAAGATATATCGGCCTTACTTGATCGTTATAATATGCATGCTACTAAAGTTCAAACAACAGCATTTTATTCAATGGCTGTTACAGGTCAAATTGTATTTGGTCCCGATATTGATATGCCTAACTTGAATGCCATTTTGACAGCTCCCGAATCAGATGAAAGTAAAAGAGTTGGTGCTTTTGTTCGTGCAAGTCTGAATGGTGTAAATTCATTTGATAGTGTAAGTGGAAAAGAAGATTGGGCTAAATTATTTTGGAAGCAATGCTTTAATATGGAGGCTTGTTCATAAATGAAAAATGAAGATGATCTGATTAAATTTCTTCAAGCATATCAAACCTACTTGACTTCAAGTTTTTCTGAATTATGGGATATGGTAGAAATTGAATATGATAAACTAGAAGCTTATTCGGTTATAGGAGGACTTTTGTCTCGACAGGTAACCTTATCTATACAGATGGCAAGATCACCTAATACGCTTAATGTGCATGTAGCACCATTATTTTTAAGAGCTATGACTGATTTACATATAACGTTAGCTTGGATTATGTTGGACTTAGAAGAGCGTTCTAAAAAATATATTTTATATGGGTTAGGTGAAGAGAAACTTTTAGTAGAACATTATAAAAAGGGAATATCAAATTCTCCTGATAATCCTGATAATGAACAAATTATGAAACTAATTGATTTTAAATTGAATTGGATTAATTCACAGCGTAGAGATTTCTTTGTTGAAGTAAATCTTGGGCATTGGGCTCAATTGGATTATAGAAAAATGGCTCAAGAATCAGGTTGTGAAGACTTATATAAATTTGCATATAAACCTTTTAGTCATGGCGCACATAATATGTGGCCTCATATATCAATATATAACTGTAAGTATTGCGAAAGTCCATTGCATAAGCATCATCTTATTCCAGCTCTTTTCGAAGTACCATTAGAACTTGATTTTCTTTTTAGATCATGCAAATACATAGATAAGGCTTATAAGCTCTTTATAGATAAATTTGGCTTAAGATTAAATATGCTCCCCTTAGAGTGGTGGAATAGTTATTTTACAGGCCAAGAGAGCATAACTGATGATGAAATTAAAGGGAAATGAATATGCCAAACAAAATCAAGCTCCATATTTGGGGCGATTATGCCTGTTTTACCCGTCCTGAAATGAAGGTAGAGCGGGTGTCTTATGATGTGATTACGCCGTCTGCGGCACGGGGGATTTTGGCGGCGGTGCATTGGAAGCCGGCGATGCGATGGGTGATTGATAAAATTTATGTCTTAAAACCGATTCAGTTTGAGTCTGTTCGCCGTAATGAGTTAGGCAGTAAAATTTCTGCCACTAAAATCAGTGGGGCAATGAAACGTAAAACAGTGGCGGATTTATATACCGTGATTGAAGATGACCGCCAACAACGTGCTGCCACTGTGCTGAAAAATGTCGGTTATGTGATCGAAGCTCACGCAGTGCTGACCAAAATGGCAGGCGAGGCAGAAACCGTCACCAAGCATATTGAAATGTTTAAACGCCGTGCGAAAAAGGGGCAATGCTTCCAACAGCCTTGTATGGGTGTGCGTGAATTTGCGGCAAATTTTGCCTTGATTGATGACGATGAACCGTTACCTGAGTGTTTTTTGGCAGAAAATGAGCAAGATCGGGATTTAGGCTGGATGTTGCACGACATTGATTTTGAGCACGGTAATCAGCCTCGTTTCTTCCGTGCTGAAATGAAAAATGGTGTGATTGATGTGCCGCCATTTTATGCTGAGGAGGTGAAATCATGATTCTCTCCGCCTTAACTCGCTATTATTACCGCCTTGCAGCACAAGAAGATCGTTCAACAGGCGAAGCCAAGGTACCTTCCTATGGTTTTAGTGAAGAAAAAATCGGTTGGGTACTAGAATTGGATTCAAAGGGAAATTTGGTAAATGTCATTCCAAATTTAACCGCTGACAAGAAACCCAAACCGAAATTGATGAGTGTCCCCCGCCCTGAAAAACGCACATCAGGCATTAAACCCAATTTTTTATGGGATAAAACCGCTTATGTGTTAGGCGTGGAAAGCAATCAAGATAAAGCCACCGCCAAAGATCAACCTATCAATTTCGCTGAGAAAACCTTTGAGGCATTTAAACAGTACCATTTGGATTTGCTTGCGGATTCCAATGATGAAGGTTTAGTTGCGATAAAAAATTTCCTGCAACAGTGGCAACCAGAACACTTTGCCGAATCAATCTGCCCAATCGAAATACTTGATGCGAATGTCGTGTTTAAATTAGTCGGCACAAGCGGTTATATTCATCAGCGAGAAGCCGCTCAAAGCCTTTGGGGACGTTTGCTGGTTAGCGAAGAGAGCGAACAAGGGTTGTGCCTAATCAGTGGCGAAATTGCCCCGATTGCACGTCTCCACCCTGCAATTAAAGGTGTTTATGGCGGGCAAAGTGCGGGCGGTTCAATCATCTCTTTTAATAAAGAATCTTTCACCTCATTTGGCAAGGAACAAGGTAGTAATGCCCCTGTTTCTGAACAAGCCGCCTTTGCCTATACCACAGCGTTAAATTATTTGTTACGCACCGAGAAACATCGTTTAACTATTGGCGATGCGAGTACCGTCTTTTGGGCGGAAGCAGATAATACCACCCAAGCAGAAGCTGCCGAAGGGTTCTTTGCTGCCCTAATGACCCCACCTGATGACGATCAAGAAAACCAAAAAATCTTTGATGAATTGCAAAAAATCAGCAAAGGACGACCACTTGCAGAAATTTCCCCAGAATTATCTGAAAACACCCGTTTTTATGTGTTGGGGCTTGCTCCGAATGCGGCTCGAATTTCTGTTCGTTTTTGGCTAGATACTACCTTTGGGCAACTGGCGAAAAATCTCAGCGAACATTGGCAAGATCTCGCTCTTGAGCCTTGTGCGTGGAAAACGCCCCCCTCCATTTGGCGACTATTATTACAAACCGCTTCATTAGGTAAAAGTGAGAATATTTCTCCTGTTTTAGCGGGCGAAATGGCTCGGGCGGTTATTAGCGGTCATTTATACCCAATGAGCTTGCTTTCTCAGTTGGTGACTCGAATCCGAGCAGACGGAGATATTAACGGCTTACGAGTGGCGTTGATGAAAGCGGTCTTACAACGAAAATTTAGAAAAGGTTTTATTAAAGAAGGAGTTCCTATGAGCTTAAATAAAGAAAGCGATAACCAAGCTTACTTGCTCGGCAGGTTATTTGCGGTATTAGAAAGAATCCAAACCCAAGCGTTAGGTGAATTAAATGCCGGCATTGCCGACCGTTACTATGGTTCAGCATCTGCCGTGCCATTTTCAGTATTCCCTCGCTTATTAAGCGGTGCAAAACACCATTTATCTCGCTTGAGAAAAGATAAGGGCGGAATGGCAGTTAATCTGGATAAGGATTTAGGTGAGATTATTGCCAGCTTGCCGGAAAATTTCCCTCGCCATTTAAATATCGATGAACAAGGGCGTTTTGCGATTGGTTATTACCACCAAAAACAAAGCTATTTTGCCAAAAAAGAAACCACCGAATCTATTGAAAACTAAGGAAACACTATGTCTATTCAAAACCGCTATGAATTTGTTTTTTTCTTTGATGTCACTAACGGCAACCCAAATGGTGACCCAGACGCAGGCAATATGCCACGTCTTGATCCTGAAACCAGTAAAGGCTTGGTCACCGATGTTTGCCTAAAACGCAAAATCCGCAATTTTATTGAGATGAGCTATGAAAACGAGGCGGGTTACGAAATCTATGTTAAAGAAAAAAGTGTTCTGAATTTACAAAACAAACGTGCTTATGAAGCATTAGGGATTGAATCGGAAGCGAAAAAACTACCAAAAGAGGAAGCCAAAGCCCGAGAAATTACCGCTTGGATGTGTAAAAACTTCTTTGATATTCGTACTTTTGGGGCAGTGATGACCACAGAAGTGAACAGCGGACAGGTGCGAGGCCCTGTACAACTGGCATTCGCTCAATCTATCGATCCAATTATTCCGCTAGAAGTATCGATCACACGAATGGCAGTGACCAACGAAAAAGATCTCGAAAAAGAACGGACTATGGGGCGTAAATATATCGTACCTTATGCACTTTATCGTGTTCACGGCTTTATCTCTGCCAAACTTGCTGAAAAAACAGGATTCTCTGATGAAGACGTGCAAAAACTTTGGCAAGCATTACAACTCATGTTTGAACACGACCGTTCTGCGGCGCGTGGCGAAATGGCGGCTCGCAAACTGATCGTATTTAAACACGATAGCGAACTAGGCAATCAACCTGCTCATAAACTGTTTGAAACAGTAAAAGTTGAACGTGTCAATGGCGAAAAAGACACGCCAGCGAAAGGCTATGATGACTACCGTATCAGCGTGCAGGCTGAAGGTTTAAATGGCGTAACTGTTGAAGAACTGCTGTAATGGACGATTTGCAACATTCTGCGGAAATTTTACCGCTTGTTCCGCCCACACTTGGCGATGACAAGCGGTTGATTTCACTTTCCGCTTTGCAACACTACGCTTTCTGCCCTCGCCAATGTGCGTTGATTCACAACGAACAGGCGTGGGCAGAGAATTTTCTTACTGCACAAGGCAAGGCATTGCACGAACGGGTGGATAGTGGTGAGCCGGAAACCCGAAAGGGCATTCGCTTTGAGCGAACGGTTCACGTTGCAGCGGAAAAATTAGGCATAAGTGGCATTTTGGATTTGGTCGAGCGAGATCTAAAAACAGGCGAGCTAAAACCTGTGGAATATAAACGTGGCAAGCCGAAACTTGAACCGATGGATGAAATCCAACTTTGCGCCCAAGCGTTATGTTTGGAAGAAATGACAGGGCAAACCATTAACGAGGGAGCGTTGTGGTATATGCAAACCCGCCACCGTTTACCAATTATTTTTTCCCCGGAATTACGCACCAAAACCCTCGCCACCATTGCCGAAGTGCGGTCACTTTTAAACAGCGGAACAACACCACTCCCCAAATATAGCAAACGCTGCAAAGCCTGCTCACTCATCGACCTCTGCCAACCGCAGTTGTTGGAAAGGGATAGATCGAAGGGGTATGTGGTGGGAGTGTTTGGGGAAAAGAAATAAATTGTGGTACAAAATGTAATTTTGTTATGAGGGAATTATTTTGGATATTAAACTAATAAGATCTTTTCATGCTGTTGGGCAAGGAGCTTTTTACAGCGAACGTTTTATAAATGACAGTAATATTGCTTTTAATGTTGTTTATGATTGTGGAGCAATGCCTAAAAGTAAAGTTATTGATAGAGTTATAAAAGAAAGTTTTAAAGAGAGTGATGATATAGATATTTTATTTATCTCACATTTTGATAGTGATCATGTTAATGGGATTGAAATTCTAAAAAAGAACAGAAACATAAAACGTGTTGTTATGCCATTATTGGCAGAAAAAGAAAAATTTTTCTTAATTAATTTATATAAGTCCCTAGGAGGCACATACAATCACTCTCTCGTTAAATTGATCGAAAATCCTGAAGTTTTTTTCGGTGAAGATACTAAAGTCATCCAAGTAAAATCGATAAATATAAATGACCGTGATTTAGCAGATAATAATGACAGTGAAATAAAACATATTATGGATATTAGTTCTATCAATGGTTCTATTTCCAGTGGAACTCCAATAAGTTTCAAATTATCTGACACTTTTTTTTGGGTTTATTATCCATACAATTATAAATATTCAAATCGACGTTGCCAATTTATACAAGAAATAACTAAAAAAGGAATAACCGAAGAAAATTTAGCTGACCCAGAATTTGTGTCTAACTCAAAAAATCAAATAATAATTAGAACTGCATATAAAAGTAAAGCTGTTGATGGAAGTATTAATGAAAACTCAATGCTTGTATGTTCATGCCCAATGAAGATATCAATAGTTAAGTATATGGATAATTATCAGGGGTATTTTCCTCTCTATTTATCGTCATATTTTCTTTGGGATGAAGTAAATCCTGGTTGTATTTATACTGGGGATTCAGACTTAAAAGTTATAGCATCTGATCTTCTCAATAAAATAAATAATATAAAAAGTAATATAGGAACAATACAAGTTGCACACCATGGTAGTCATAATAATTTTTATGTAAATTTTTTTAATCAATTTGGAGAATTCTTAATTTGTCCAATATCATTTGGTACTAAAAATACATATGGGCATCCTTCATATATTGTTTTATCGGAGTTGTTTTGTCATAAACATATCCCTGTTTGCGTGACTGAACAGAGAGGAAGCTCTTTTTTTCAACGCTTTGATATATCTTTAGAGCAGTAATTATGCGCAAACTCCAAAATACTCTCTACATCACCACCCAAGGTAGCTATTTGCACAAAGAGCGAGAAACCTTGGTGGTGGAGCAAGATCGGAAGAAAGTGGCACAGTTGCCGATTCATTCCATTGGGCATATTTTTTGTTTTGGCAATGTGTTAGTGTCGCCGTTTTTAATGGGATTTTGTGGCGAAAATAACGTAAATTTAGCGTTTTTTACCGAAAATGGGCGTTATCTTGGGCGGTTGCAGGGGCGGCAAAGTGGTAATGTATTGTTACGCCGAGCCCAGTATAAAAAGTCGGAGACCAACCCTGTTCCTGTGGCTCGCAACATCATTGCAGCCAAAATTCAAGCATCTAAGCGGGTGTTACAACGGCAAATTCGTAATCACGGCGAAAATGCTGACCTTCAATCGACAATTACCGCATTAAATTACAGCCTGCAACAGTTGAAAACAGCAGACAATTTGGATTTGATTCGTGGCATTGAGGGCGATGCTGCGGCTCGTTATTTTGGGGTGTTTTCTCATCTTATCAAAGAAAATAGCGGTTTCCACTTTGACGGACGTAATCGCCGCCCACCTCGTGACGGTGTGAATGCGTTGCTTTCATTTCTTTATAGCATTGTAGGGAAAGATATTAGCGGGGCATTGCAAGGCGTGGGGCTTGATCCCCAGATTGGCTTTTTGCACGCAGATCGACCGGGTCGAGATAGCTTGGCTCAAGATATTTTGGAGGAATTTCGTGCGTGGTGGGTAGACAGAATGGTGCTGTCGCTGATCAATCGAGGGCAGGTTAAGCCTGATGATTTTGTGACGGAAGCCAGTGGTGCGGTAACGCTCAAGCCTGAAGCAAGAAAATTACTATTTCAAACCTTGCAAGCGAAAAAACAAGAAAAAATCATCCACCCATTTTTAGAGGAAGAAGTGGAAATCGGCTTGTTACCTTATATCCAAGCGATGTTATTGGCTCGTCATTTGCGTGGCGATTTGGCAGAATATCCGCCGTTTTTAATGCGTTAAAATCTGCAAAATTTTGTTGAAATTTGACCGCTTGTTTCTGTTTTATTTATTGAGGAATTGGCAACTATGCTGATGTTGATTACCTACGACATTTCATTTGATGACCCCGAAGGGCAGGCTCGCCTACGCCGTATTGCTAAGCATTGTTTGGATTATGGTGTGCGGGCGCAATATTCTGTGTTTGAGTGTGATGTTACTCCTGCTCAGTGGGTAACATTGAAAAATAAATTATTGACAACTTACAACCCAGACTGTGATAGTTTGCGCTTTTACCATTTAGGCAGTAAATGGAGGAATAAAGTTGAGCACCATGGCGCAAAACCTTCAGTGGATATTTTTAAAGATACGCTGATTTTATAAATCGCTAACCTGTAGTTCTCATAAAAATGCTGGAAGGTTAGCGAATATATATTGTTCTTTAATAATCAAGGAATTAGAAAAAATAAAGTACAGTATATTGGCGATATGCTATACTTTTTTCCACTCTCTACAAAACGTTAGCGAATAAAGGGCTAAAAAGCCTGATATTTCAATGCGTTATCTGGTAGGGAGCAGCCACCTACGCGTGGCTGTGAATTGAAACGATTAGGCGGAAAGGGGATTGTTAAAAAGCCTAGGCAGCCACCTACGCGTGGCTGTGAATTGAAACAGCAAACCGCTCCCTTAACCCTTCGGGCAACTTTGCAGCCACCTACGCGTGGCTGTGAATTGAAACTATCTATATTGGTAATAAAGGTACTAATATGTGGGCAGCCACCTACGCGTGGCTGTGAATTGAAACCCTACTGAAATAGTTTGGATAGAAGAAAATACTGCAGCCACCTACGCGTGGCTGTGAATTGAAACTAATTCCAATACACCTCTCCAGATTATTGTAAGATGGCAGCCACCTACGCGTGGCTGTGAATTGAAACACTAGTGACTAGTGAAGTAAGTTCACACACAAAAGCAGCCACCTACGCGTGGCTGTGAATTGAAACATTTCCATGATTTAAGGCATACTTGGGCCAGTTGGGCAGCCACCTACGCGTGGCTGTGAATTGAAACGACCATATTCAAACGCATTGCCGTAGTATTGATGCAGCCACCTACGCGTGGCTGTGAATTGAAACCATACGGCTTGCGTAACGATTTAAGCCGGTTTTGCAGCCACCTACGCGTGGCTGTGAATTGAAACCCTCTTTCGGAATATGGCACCTCGATACATCAGAAGCAGCCACCTACGCGTGGCTGTGAATTGAAACCGCATTTGCTACTTTCTGAGCACCACCAGTATGAGCGCAGCCACCTACGCGTGGCTGTGAATTGAAACAAAACACCCACGCAGGGTTATTTGTCCACGCTTGTTTCCGCAGCCACCTACGCGTGGCTGTGAATTGAAACGTGTGGTGTGCGTGCTGAACCTTGTTTTTTACCGCCGCAGCCACCTACGCGTGGCTGTGAATTGAAACCATCACTTCACCTCCTGCTCAAACGGCTGGATAATGCAGCCACCTATGCGTGGTTGTGTATTGAAACTTACAAGATGCTGAAGTAGTTAAATCAATAGCACGTAGCCATCTTCGCATCGATATATATTGAAATATTAATGGTAAATTTGTATGTTGCTAATTAGATTGATTACATCGGCTATGTATCATAGTAATGAAGAAAATATTCTATGTTGCAAAAAATAATCAGAAATTACCCGCTTGTTCGAACTGAGTTTTTGTTTTCTAAGATGTGAAATGATACACTTTAGATAGTTTTAAAATATAGAGACAGTAAGATGAGTAGTACGGAATTATTAGTGAATGTTACCCCAAGTGAAACAAGGGTAGCATTGGTAGAAAACGGGATATTGAAAGAATTACATATTGAGCGGGAAGCTAAACGCGGGATTGTTGGTAATATTTATAAGGGAAGGGTGACAAGGGTATTACCAGGTATGCAATCTGCTTTTGTGGATATCGGCTTGGAGAAGGCTGCATTTTTGCACGCTTCTGATATTGTTTCTCATACGGAATGTGTTGATGAAAATGAAAAGAAGCAATTTCTGGTTAAAGATATTTCTGAATTGGTACGTGAAGGGCAAGATATAGTCGTGCAAGTAGTGAAAGACCCAATTGGTACTAAAGGAGCTAGGCTCACTACTGATATTACGTTACCATCTCGTTATTTAGTGTTTATGCCAGAAAATAGCCATGTGGGAGTATCTCAGCGGATTGAAAGTGAAGAAGAGCGTGCTCGTTTAAAAAGCTTGGTTGAGCCTTATTGTGATGAACTTGGGGGCTTTATTGTACGTACCGCTGCAGAAGAGGCAACTGAAGAAAGTTTAAAGCAAGATGTTGAATTTTTAAAACGGTTGTGGCGTAAAGTATTAGAACGAAAAGGGAAATATTCCGCAAAATCAATGCTTTATGGAGAGCTTGCGCTTGCTCAAAGGGTACTGCGTGATTTTATTGGTACACATATCAATTCAGTTAGAATCGATTCAAAGCTCACTTATGAGCAAGTGCGAGAATTTTTAGCTGAATTTATGCCTGAGCTAACAGATTGCGTTACTCTCTATACCGGTCAGCAAACTTTATTTGATGCCTATGGCGTAGAAAAAGCAATTCAGAAAGCATTAGATAAACGGGTTGATTTAAAATCCGGAGGATATTTAATTATTGAGCAAACCGAAGCGATGACAACCATTGATATTAATACCGGTGCTTTTGTAGGACATCGTAACCTTGCACATACGATTTTTAATACTAATATTGAAGCAACTCAAGCAATCGCACACCAGCTACAGTTGCGCAATTTAGGTGGTATTATCATTATTGATTTTATTGATATGCAAGAGGAAGAGCATCGTGAAAGAGTGTTACAATCTTTAAAAGAAGCTCTAAAAGGCGATCGAGTCAAAACTAATGTGAATGGCTTTACTCAGCTTGGCTTGGTGGAGATGACCAGAAAACGTACAAGGGAGAGTCTAGAGCGAATTCTTTGTTGCGATTGTCCGGCTTGTCGAGGTCGAGGTACGGTGAAAACGGTTGAGACGGTTTGTTATGAAATTATGCGAGAAGTGGTTCGTGTACATCACCTATTTAAAACCGATAAAATTAATGTTTATGCTTCTAAAGAAGTAGCGGAATATTTGATTAATGAAGAGAGTCATGCATTATTGGCGGAAGTGCAAGCCTTTATTGGTAAGAAAATCGAGGTAAAATTAGAGCCATATTATCATCAAGAGCAGTTTGATGTGGTCGTGATGTAATCTATTACTTGGTTGAGGCTAAATAGTTAGCCTCAATATCGTTAGTTACAAAAAATTTAGAAAATCTGACCGCTTGTTTCCTATCCAAATTCCTCAAAATAACGTATAATCGTCCAGTTTTATTTATCCTTTTTTGAAATCTAAGGTAATTCAATGTCTGAAGTAGAAAATCAAGAATTAGATCTAAACGGTGAAATGTTAGCCCGCCGTGAAAAATTAAACAAAATCCGTGAGCAGGGTAACGCATTTCCAAATACATTCCGTCGTGATGCGTTAGCCAAAGATCTGCACGCTCAATATGATGCAGTGGAAGGTGAAACCTTAAAAGAACAGAATATTCAAGTGAAAGTTGCCGGTCGTGTTATGCTAAAACGCGTGATGGGTAAGGCGTCTTTCTTTACCATTCAAGATGTAAGCGGTGCGATTCAGCTTTATGTGGCTCGTGATAACTTAAGTGACAATGTTTACGAAGAAAAAGTCAGCCTGTGGGATTTGGGCGACATTGTTGGCGTTGAAGGGACTTTATTTAAAACCAAAACCGGTGAATTAACGGTTCGTTGCTCTGAAGTTCAACTTTTAACCAAGTCTTTACGCCCATTACCAGACAAACATCATGGCTTAACGGATCTAGAGACCCGTTATCGCCAGCGTTATTTAGACTTGATTTCTAATGAAGAATCTCGCCGTACTTTTATGATCCGCTCGCAAGTGGTTTCTGGTATTCGTAAATTCTTCTTAGAAAGAGACTTTATTGAAGTTGAAACGCCAATGTTACAAGTGATCCCGGGCGGTGCGGCAGCGAAGCCTTTTATCACTCATCATAATGCGTTAGATGTGGATATGTACCTGCGTATTGCCCCAGAGCTTTACTTAAAACGTTTAGTTGTGGGTGGTTTTGAGCGAGTATTTGAGCTTAACCGTAACTTCCGTAACGAAGGGGTTTCAGTACGCCACAATCCTGAATTTACAATGATTGAGTACTACCAAGCCTATGCGGATTATCACGATTTAATGGATAATACCGAAGAACTGTTACGCCAATTAGCCTTAGATATTCTTGGCACAACTGACGTACCTTATGGTGATTATGTATTCGATTTCGGTAAACCGTTTGAGCGTATTACGATGCACGATGCGATTGTGAAATATGGTAACGGCATTCAACGTGAAGATTTAGACAGCTTCGAGAAAAGTGTGGAAATTGCGAAAGGGCTAGGGATTGAAATTCAAAAATCTTGGGGCTTAGGCTCGGTAGTGAATGCAATTTTTGAAGAAGTGGCGGAACATCAATTAATTCAGCCGACTTTCCTGATGGCTCACCCGGCAGAAATTTCTCCATTGGCTCGCCGTAATGATGAAAACCCTGAGGTAACTGATCGTTTTGAGTTATTTATCGGTGGTCGTGAGATCGGTAACGGTTTCTCAGAATTAAATGATGCTGAAGACCAAGCAGAGCGTTTTGATGCTCAAGTTGCGGCTAAAGATGCCGGTGATGATGAAGCGATGTTTAAAGATGAAGACTTTATCGTGGCATTAGAACACGGTCTGCCGCCAACAGCGGGTGAAGGTTTAGGAATTGACCGCTTAGCAATGATTTTTGCGAACGCCCCATCAATTCGTGATGTAATTTTATTCCCGGCGATGCGTCAGAAGTAATCAGAAATAGAACAAAAGCACACTTCGGTGTGCTTTTTTGTATTACAAGCGGTCAAATTTATAATAAAAAATGCAATTTATTTTGCTAATCCGGCTTTAATCATCGGTTCAAAAAAGTCATAATCAACCAAAAAGGCATCGTGGCCGAAATCGGAATTGAACTCGTGGAACTCTAAATTCACGCCTGCCTGTTCTAATTTTTGTTTGCTTTTATACACATCAATTTGTTTGAATAGCTGGTCGCTAGTTACCGCTACAAAGGTGTAATTGGCTTTAATCCGTTTTAGGGCAGTTTCCTCATTTTCATAGCCAAGAGCCGGGTCGTATAAATCTAATGCTCGGAGTAAACGCAGATAAGTATTGGCATCGAAACGACCTAAAAATTTCGTGCCTTGATAGCTTAAATAGGATTCCACTTGGAAATGGTCGCCCCAAATTTGTCCTTGCTGTTTGGTTTCTCGTCCAAAGGCTTTAGCAAGTTGAATATCAGTACGGTAAGTCAGCATACCGAGCATACGGGCGATTTTTAAGCCGTTATCAGGTGCAATGCCATCATAATAGTTCCCACCGTTAAAGTGTGGATCGTTAATAATAGCTTGGCGCATAACGTGGTTAAAACCGATAGCCTCGGCACTTAGGATAAGTGATGAACAAAGATTTATAATGTTGCGAACTTTATCAGGGTAACTAATACCCCACTGTGTTGCTTGCATTCCGCCGAAAGATCCCCCTACCACTGCGTGAAGTTGAGGGATTTCTAAATAGTCCAATAATGCTTTTTGTACATTAACAATATCTTGCACTGTAATAATTGGAAACAAACTACCGTAAGGTTTATTGGTTTTAGGGTTAATCGAAGCTGGGCCGGTTGTGCCTTTACAACCGCCTAATACATTACTGCAAATAAAGAAATATTTATCGGTATCAAACGCAAGCCCTTTGCCGATGAAATCTTGCCACCAGCCTTTCTCGGTTGGTGAGTCATAGTAAGGCTCAGCATCACCGGTAAGGGCGTGGCAAAGCAAGACCGCATTGCTTTTCTCTGCATTTAATCTGCCGTAAGTCTGGTAAGCCACTGTGATAGGGGACAGTTCGCCTCCTAATGTGAGTGGTAAAGGTACGTCCTCAAAAAGGGTAATCTGCTGAGCCATAAAAATCCTGTTTGCAAAAAATTCTGCTTTTTTGACCGCTTGTTGTAATGACCGTTAAATTAGCGGTGTTCATTTCAATTGTCAAGAATTTTTAGACGTCTAAACGTCTAGATTTTTAAACGGCTAAAATCAAAATTTTATTGCTGAGAAGATATTTATTACTTAACAAATAACATGAAATAGAATAAATTTATTGAACGATTAGACTATTTTGTTTGTCTCTAATTTACCCATCTTAAATAGGGTAGCAAAAGTAAAGGATCTCATTTGAACCAAACGCGTGATAGGTTAGAAAAATTGCCACTTTTCCATAAAATGCAGCAGTTTATTATTAAGGCATTGAAAATAATTGCAATTTTCCCCTTATTGGGAATAGCTATATTATTAGTGGTTGATTCACTTACAAGTTATATTGTGAGGGATAAAATTTATACAGATAGTAAACAGATTCCTTACCGGGAGTATGCAGTTGTACTCGGTACGGCAAAATTTTACTCTAAAGATGTGATTAACCAATATTATAAATATCGTTTGGAAGCCGCTAAGCAATTAGTCCAAGAAGGAAAGGTCAATCAGCTTTTGTTAAGTGGAGATAATAAAACGCCGTACTATAATGAGCCAAAAACAATGACAAGTGATCTACTTAAAATGGGGATTGCGACTTCAAAAATTAAGCAGGATTATGCGGGGTATACCACTTTTGATTCAATAATTAGGGCTAAAAAAGTATATAAATTACCGCCATTTACGATTATCTCCCAAAAATTCCACTGTGAAAGGGCATTGTTTATTGCAAAATTTAGGGATATTGATGCAATTTGTTATGCCGCTACATATCCAGAGGGGGCTTATCAGGTACGAATGCGGGAAATTTTAGCCAGATCGGCAATGGTTTTTAGTTTGTTGATAGGTAAAGAGCCTGAATCATTGGAAGATATCCGTTCTAAATGAGATAGCCGGTCAGATAATGTTGACCGGCTATTTTGCTTATAAAATAATGGTTTTGTTTTTATATACAAATACTTTGTCAGCAAGCACTAATTCTAAGGCTTGGCTAAGTACGGTTTTCTCAACATCACGTCCAGCACGCATCATAGCCTCTGCGGTGTAGGTGTGATCAACATTAATCACATTTTGCATAATAATTGGGCCTTCATCTAATTCATCATTCACAAAATGGGCGGTTGCACCGATAATTTTCACACCACGTTCGTATGCACGATGATAAGGTTTTGCACCAATGAAAGCGGGTAAGAACGAGTGGTGAATATTGACAACTCGGTTTGGATAACGAGCGACAAATTCCGGATTCAGCACCCGCATATATTTAGCCAACACAATATAATCAGGTGAATATTCATCAATTTTTTCCGCTAATAATTTATCGTGTTCCACTCGGGTTAAATTTTCGTGGCTGACTAAATGGAATGGAATATCGAAACGTTCAACTAAACTTTTTAATGTTTCGTGGTTTCCAATCACGGCAGCAATTTCTACATCTAATCCACCATAGTAATTTTTCATCAGTAAGTCGCCTAAACAATGTGCTTCTTTGGTAACTAAAATAACGATACGTTTTCTTTGTTTAGGGAGTAATTTATAGCTTGAGCCTTCAGGTAAGGTAAATTTTAAATCAGCGAGTAAGGTTTCATCATTAAAAATTCCGTTTAATTCGGTACGCATAAAAAAACGTTTAGTTTCATTCTCAACAAATTCAGAATTTTTAATAATATTTAATTGGTGCTTATAGCAAATATTGGTAATTTTAGCGACAAGTCCTGTATCATCAGGACATTCGGTTAATAATATTTTGTGTTGTTGTAGCATTTCATTTCCTATTATAAAAATAAGAGAACTCAATTGAGTTCTCTTTAAACTAAAAATAGTTATAGCCAATTAAATAGCAAAATCTTCTAATTTTTTACCACTATCTAAAGCATCTTGTAATGCCTTTGGTGTTCTGCCTTGACCTGTCCAAGTTTTCTCATTGCCGTTAGCATCAACAAATTTATATTTAGCCGGGCGAGGTGATAGTGCTTTACGTGCTTTGATTACTTTATCTGCTAATAATTCAGCTAATTCATCAATAGATAACCCATCTTGTTTTAGCATTTCTCTATATTTATTTAAACTTTCTAGTTGTTTTAGTTTTTCTAATTCTTCCTGTTTCATTTCTTCTTCTTTTTCAGCAATAATTATATCTAATTTCTCAGAAATTGATTTTAATTGCTCTAATGCTAAATCTTTAGCCAAAGCCCTTAAGCTGCGGATATTCAAAAGACTTTTTAAAGCTGACATTTTACTCTCCTAAATTAATGTTTTATATAAGTAGCTTTTATGCTCCTTTTATCATATCTCAAAAGGCATTTTAGGTAAATAAGCATAAATAAAAAAATAGATACTTTATATCTAAAGATATTCGTGCTATCTTAAACACTGTCCTACAAATTGTAGAGGTGCGAATTCAATAAGTATTTCTTCTGAGTGGAAAACGATGAAGGGGAAGGAAAGGTGAATTTGCCGAAATCAATTAAGCGTCATCTTAATTGGTTGGGGTCGTTGTCGAAAGAAACGACACTGTCGTAGTAAATGCTACGGAGTGCTACTGTTAGGGTGGGTTTCAGATATTTCACATTTGCCTTCCTTTCATATTTATTTTTATAAATATCCCAGTAGATCTCTTGTTTGGCTATTCTTATTTATACAAATTATACACAGTCATTTTAGAGGTTTTATGAATCTAGTTGATTATTCTACGTCACTTTGGTCGGTATTGCCGGCACTGATTGCGCTAATATTGGCAATTGTGACACGCAAGGTGATTATTTCACTTAGCATCGGTATTCTCTTTGGTGCATTTATGCTTACTAATAGCAATTTTCTTGATGCACTTACTTATATTAAAAATAGCGTTGTTTCTTTAGTTTATAAAGGGGCTGAAGAAGGATTAAATTCAAATAATGTTAACATTATTTTATTTTTGCTTTTATTAGGGGTATTAACGTCATTATTAAGTATTTCAGGTAGTAATCAGGCGTTTGCGAATTGGGCGCAGAAAAAGGTAAAAGGCAAACGAGGCGCAAAATTAATGGCGGCAGGTTTGGTTTTCTTTACCTTTATTGATGACTATTTCCACAGTTTAGCAGTAGGTGCGATTGCCCGACCTGTTACGGATAAATTCCGTGTTTCTCGTGCTAAATTAGCTTATATTTTAGATTCTACTGCCGCTCCAATGTGTGTGTTAATGCCAATTTCAAGCTGGGGGGCTTATATTATTACCTTAATAGCTGGCTTATTGGCTACGCATTCCATCACAGGCTATTCGCCACTAGGCGCATTTATGACAATGAGCGCAATGAACTTTTACGCCATTTTTGCGATGATTATGGTGTTCTTTGTGGCATATTTCTCATTTGATATTGGTTCGATGGCGCGTTTTGAACGTCAAGCAGCGCATTTAGCAGAATTAGATGATGAGCAAATTGAAACGAAAGGACACGTGCGCGATTTGATTTTGCCAATTATTGCACTTATTGTTGCTACAGTCTCAATGATGATGAAAACAGGTGCAGATGCACTGGCCGAATCAGGTGCTTCATTTTCTATACTAGGTGCTTTTGAAAATACTACGGTAGGCATTTCATTAGTTGTTGGTGGTGTGGCAGGGCTTATAGTTGCAACTATTTGTATCATTACAAGCGGTAATATTTCTTTTAAAAATTACGTCCGTGCTTATGGCTTAGGTGTGAAGATGATGTCTGGTGCAATCACTATTCTCTTCTTTGCGTGGACAATAAACGGTGTAGTAAGTGATATGCAAACAGGGAAATATCTATCAGGATTGGTTGCAGAAAGCATTGGAGCAGAGTTTTTACCTGCAATTCTATTTGTGTTAGCCGCAGCAATGGCGTTTTCAACAGGAACTAGCTGGGGAACATTTGGCATTATGTTGCCAATTGGAGCCGCAATGGCAGTGCATTCAGATCCAGCATTAATTATTCCTTGTTTATCTGCAGTAATGGCTGGCGCGGTTTGTGGTGATCACTGTTCTCCGGTATCTGATACCACTATTCTTTCTTCAACAGGCGCACAATGTAATCATATGGATCATGTTATTTCTCAATTACCTTATGCTTTATTAGTTGCAACCGCTTCTATTGTTGGCTACTTAGTGGTAGGCTTTACCCAATCAGCGGTATTGGGATTTATTGCTACAGCTATTGTTATGGCAATACTCATTTTGCTTTTTAAAGAAAAAAAGCATTAATTTCTGAAAATGTGAAGGGAATCACAGAATGAGATTTATTGATGAGATAAAATAGCACTCAAGATATGGATATCGAATGTTGTGTTATATAAATCTTAAAATAAGATCCTCCTAGCATTAGCGTACCTTTTGGTACGCTTTTTTCTTTTATGGCAATATTATTTCTTGCAATTTTAAATTTTTTGTACTACTTTAATAGTACATTTTAAATTTGAGGGTGAAAAGATGAAAATAGCATTAGTCACAGGAGCAACCGCAGGCTTTGGGTTGGCAATTTGTAAATTATTGCTTCAATCGGGTTATAAAGTAATTGGCACGGGCAGACGGGCAGAGCGTTTAGAAGAACTGCATTTGCAATTTGGCGATAAATTTCTACCGCTTGCATTTGATATTCAACAGCCCGATGAGGTCGAAAAAGCATTGAATAGCCGCCCTAAAGCGTGGCAACAAATTGATTTATTAGTAAACAATGCAGGCCTTGCACTCGGCTTAGAACCTGCACAGAAAGCAGATTTGAACGACTGGTATCAAATGATCGATACCAATATTAAAGGATTGGTAACGATGACACGCTTAGTTTTGCCTGAAATGGTGGAGCGGAACAGTGGGCATATTATTAATATCGGCTCGATTGCCGGCACTTACCCTTACCCGGGCGGTAATGTATATGGTGGTACTAAAGCCTTTGTGAAACAGTTTAGCTTAAATTTGCGGGCAGATTTAGCCGGCACTAAAGTGCGTGTTTCCAATGTTGAGCCGGGGTTATGTGGCGGGACGGAATTTTCAAATGTACGCTTTAAAGGCAATGATGAAAAAGCGGCTAAAGTTTATGAAAACGTGCAGTTTGTTCGCCCGGAAGATGTGGCAAATATTGTACTTTGGCTGAATCAACAACCTGAACACGTCAATATTAACCGTGTTGAAGTAATGCCGGTAGCACAAACTTCTTCTGCCCTAAATGTAGCAAGGAATTTGTAATTTTATACTCTCTCCTCTTGTGGGACAAATGTTTTACATTTGAACGTTGGCTTTGGCAACGGCTCCGCAGGAGCGAGCGTAGCGAGTATTGAGACTAAAAAATATTTCGTTCAGAAATATTTTTCAGAGAGAGGGGGAAAAGATTAAGGTAGTTTTACAATTTAAGTTATTTACCCCTCGCCCTGATTTTTATTCTGAACGAATAAAAATCTGTCCCTCTCCCACAAGGGGCGAGGGTGTCAAACTCTAACAAGGGCGAATTGCAATTGCCATACGGAAATTTAGAGCCTGACAGCCCTGCTCACAAGGGAGAGAAAAATAAAAGGAAATATTATGTCAGACACACTTCTTAATCCTTATTTTGGTGAATTTGGCGGTATGTATGTGCCGGAAATTTTAGTGCCGGTGCTAAAAGAACTAGAACAAGCCTTTGTGGAAGCACAGCAAGATCCAGCATTCCAAGCTGAATTTGCTGATTTACTCAAAAATTATGCCGGTCGCCCGACTGCCTTAACCCTTTGCCGTAATTTAACCAAAGGGAGCAAAACCAAACTCTATTTAAAACGTGAAGATCTTTTACACGGTGGGGCACATAAAACCAACCAAGTGCTAGGGCAAATTTTACTTGCTAAACGAATGGGTAAAACCCGCATTATTGCCGAAACAGGAGCAGGACAGCACGGTGTGGCAACCGCATTAGCGTGTGCGATGTTGGGAATGCCTTGTGTGGTGTATATGGGCGCAAAAGATGTAGAACGCCAATCGCCAAATGTATTCCGTATGCGTTTAATGGGAGCGGAGGTAATTCCGGTACAAAAAGGCTCTTGCTCGCTCAAAGATGCCTGTTGCGAGGCAATGCGGGATTGGGCGGCAAATTATGATACTACCCATTACCTAATCGGCACTGCAGCCGGCCCGCACCCGTTCCCGACAATGGTGCGTGAATTTCAGAAAATGATTGGCGAAGAGACCAAACGTCAAATTTTAGCAAAAGAAGATCGCTTGCCTGATGCGGTGATTGCTGCCGTAGGCGGTGGCTCAAATGCTATCGGTATGTTTGCAGATTTTATCGAAGAGCAATCAGTCACATTAATCGGCGTTGAGCCGGCAGGAAAAGGAATTGAAACCGGTGAACACGGTGCACCGCTCAAACACGGCACAACGGGGATCTATTTCGGTATGAAATCGCCGATTATGCAGGATAAAGACGGGCAAATTGAAGAGTCTTACTCCATTTCAGCCGGCTTAGATTTCCCTTCTGTCGGGCCGCAACACGCTTATTTAAATGCGACAGGGCGAGCTGAATATGTATCGATTACCGATGCAGAGGCTTTAGAGGCATTCCAAGCATTAGCCAAAAATGAGGGCATTATTCCGGCGTTAGAATCTTCCCACGCCTTAGCCTATGCGTTAAAAATGATTCAACAAAATCCTGAAAAAGAGCAGTTATTAGTGGTGAATTTATCGGGGCGGGGTGATAAAGACATTTTCACCGTGGATAAAATTTTAAATGGAGGAGAGTAAAATGAGCCGCTTTGATACGCTATTTACCGCATTAAAAGCAAAAAACGAAGGGGCTTTTGTGCCATTTGTGACATTATGCGATCCTGATTTTGAACGCAGTTTTGAGATTATCGACACGATGATTAAAAACGGAGCTGATGCGTTAGAGCTGGGCTTTCCGTTTTCTGACCCCCTCTTAGACGGGCCGGTGATTCAAGCTGCCAATAAACGAGCTTTAGACGGTGGCTACAGCACCGATAGCTGTTTTGAGCTGATTACCAAAATTCGAGCTAAATATCCAGACATTCCTATCGGTTTACTACTGTGTGCCAATTTAATTTTTGTGCCAACCGCAGAAGTATTTTTCCAACGTTGCCAACAAAGTGGAGTTGATGCGGTGTTGATTGCTGATTTGCCTGTTTTCGCTGCCCAAGAGTTTGTGCCAACCGCTGAAAAATATAGTATTCAGCCAGTGTTTATTTGCCCGCCGAATGCTGTTCAAAACACCATTGAACGGATTGCTCAATTAACCCAAGGCTACACTTATTTAGTTTCCCGTGCCGGTGTAACCAGTGCTGAAAACCAAGCTCACGCAAGTAATTTAGATAATTTAGTGGAAAGTTTGAAACAAGCCGGAGCTGCACCTATTTTACAAGGTTTTGGCATAGCCAAACCTGAACAGGTAAAAGAGGCGTTAAGGCTTGGAGCAGACGGGGCAATTTCAGGCTCAGCGATTGTAAAAATTATTGAACGTAATTTAGCTGATCAAGCTAATTTGCTCAAAGAACTTGCCGAATTTGTACAAGCGATGAAAGCGGCTACTAAGTAAACTACAAGCGGTGATTTTTTTGAAAAAATTTGCAAACGCTTTTAACTGAAAAACGGTTAAAAGCGTTTTGTTTTACTATTCAAAATTAATACGTTAGGCTAGAATACACAGCCTAAATTTTGAACCTACACGCTATGAAATCTGTTATCCCATTTTGCTTATTTTGCCTTTTTCTCCCTTATAGCTATGCTAAACAAACCGTTGGGGCGGTGAACGGCTATGGCGAACAAGAGCTGGAAATTGCGAACAACATTGTTATTGAGCAAGAAAAACCACTATTTATAGCAAATAAATCGGCAAGAAATTACCGTATTCCCTCATTGCTCACTACTGAAGACGGCATTGTGTTAGCAGCAATCGATAAGCACGAATTTGATAACAAAGATTGGGGCAATATTGATTTGGTTATTCGCCGTAGTTTGGATAACGGCAAGACTTGGCAGAACGATCAAGTGGTGATCGATTTAATTGAGCAACCTTACAATGCCCCTAATTTTGAAAATACCCAATCCGCCTTTGTGATTGACCCGGTGATGGTGCAAGATAAAGAGTCCGAACGCATTTTCTTGCTGGTGGATATGTACCCGGAATCCAGCGGTATTCACAGCCATATTACCTACCAAGGCAAAAGAGAGCCCGCCAATCCTGCCAATTCGTTAGGCAATGGTTATACCAAAATTGATGATAAAGCCTTTTTAAAACTGGTTGGTAAAGGCGAAACTTATACCTTGCGAGAGCAAAATCACCATTTAAGCCGAGTGTATGACGCTCAAAACCGCCCGACAGATTACCAAGTCGTCACCAAAGGCGATCCTGATAAAGCCTATCGTGATCTCGGCGATGTATATTTAGGAGAGGTGAGTGAGGCAAATTATCAAGGCAATATTTTTCTCTCCTCACAAAAAGAGTTTAATCGCTCCGCTCCGTTTGCGATACAGAAAACCAGTTATTTATGGTTGATTTACAGTGATGACAACGGCAAAACGTGGTCTAACCCGGTTGATTTAAACCCACAGCTTAAAACCGATTCAATGAAATTTCTCGGTACCGGTCCCGGCACAGGTGTACAGTTAGAAAGTGGTTCGCTATTAGTACCGGTTTATTTTATTGACCAAAATGATAATGAACTGACTGCGGTCATCAGAAGCGAAGACGGTGGAGAAACGTGGGTAATGGGTGAAACCCCGATTAAATTTAACGGTAATAAAGCTCCTTATAAGGCGAGCGAATCGCATATTGTAGAACTCAACGATGGTTCTATAATGCTTTTTACCCGCACAAACAAAGGCAATGTGTTGGTTTCTAGTAGCAATACCGAAGGTATGACTTGGCAAAGTAGCGAGCTTGATGCGGAGTTACTCAATTCCTATACGCAATTATCAGCGATTAAATATTCAAAAGAAATTAACGATAAAACCTATGTGTTGCTCTCTAATGCTCATTCCAAGCAGATGTGGAAAAGAATGAATGGACGAGTTTGGATTGGTGAAATCAAGGCGAATAACCGCATAGACTGGCAAGATCATATTCAAGTTACTGATGAGAATGAAACCTTTGGCTACAGTAGCCTTGCAGAATTGCCTGATGGCAAGGTCGGGCTGTTATATGAAAAAGTCGGTGGTGAAATCAGATATATTCGATTAGAGGTTGAACAGATCTTAAAAGATGATAAGCTAAACCACTACAAGCGGTCATTTTTTTAGTATTTTTTGCAAATTAAAGGAAATTTATGAAATTAACAAAAATTGCTATTTCGCTAGTTGCTATTGTTGGCGCAGTTGCGGTTGGAGGAAGTTGGTACACAGGTAAGCAGGTTGAAGAAAAATATCAGCAACTGATTATTCAAACAAATAATCAACTTAAACATATTAATAGCCAATATGGTAGTAAAATAGAAATTAAAGATGTGCAAATTGAGCGCCATTTCTTTAGCTCCGATGCGAAATATCGCATAGAAATTGATATGTTTGATGGCGAAAAATTTGATGTAATCGGCAATGATACTATTTATCACGGTCCACTACCGCTTAATCGTTTAGCCAAATTTAACTTTGCTCCGGTAATGATGAGCCTGGAAAACCGTATTCAAGCACCTGAGCAATTTAAAAAAGTGGTTGGAGAGCAGCTAGGTTCAGGTACTACCAATATTAGTTATTCTGGTGATGCTGAGGGAGAATTTGCGCTCTCTCCGGTTAAATTTAGTAAAGATAAAACCTCGATTGAAAGCACCCCGGTTAAAATAGAATATAGCTACGACAAAAATGGCGAAAATGCAGTGGCTAAGGTTCAGTGGGATAAGTTGGATGTGAAAGCCGAAGACGGCAATTTCCAAATTCAAGGTATATCTTATGATATTCATACAGGCGATAACCAAGGCTATGCAAATTTAGTTTTGGGTAAAGGTAGTGGAAAAATCAAAACAATCGCACTCCAAACTCAGAATGGGGAGGAAAATTCGCTTATTACAGATATTGTGATTAAGGGCGAAAATGAGTTAAAAGGTGATCGATTTGTTTCAACAGGTACTTTAGATGCAGCCTCTGTGAATATTGAAGGTGTTGAGTTTGGTAAGTTTAATCTAGATATGGCGTTAGACTTTGATGCAAAATTGTATGATCAACTTTCAATAGCACTTTCTGATCCTAAATTTTTTGAAAATGAGCAGACTGGCGAGTTAGCCTTAGCATTATTAGCAAAATCGGTTAAATTTCATATTAATAATGTATCGCTTGAAAATAGTAAAGGTAAGTTTGATTTAGCATTATTATTAAATGTAGCTCAGTTTGATGCGAAAGCTATAAGCGACTTAAATAGTGTGCTAAAAGCGGTAGCGACAAGTAAATTTACCTCAAGTGTGAATCGTGATTATGCAGAAGATATTGTTCGACAAATCTCAATGGTAAGAGAGAAATTAAGCGAAGAAGAGGCAAAAACTATAGCCAAACAACAAGTTGATGCTGTTTTTGCCAATGCACAAGAGAATAGCTTAAGAGTAGTTGATAATAACAAAGTGATGGTTGAATTAACGGTAGATAACGGTAAAGTGCATTTAAACGGACTTGAACTGAGCGAAGATGAACTTCAAATGGCTCTGTTTATGATTATGATGGGTGTAAGTTCACTCGGTCACTAATCTCATTCACTTAATTAAAGCGTATTTTTGCAATAGCAGAAATACGCTTTTTTTATCCTATTTTTCGCCTATTCTTGTATAATAACGCCAATATTTATTTGATTATAAAGAGATTTTTATGGCAACTATCGCAAAAAATCCACTGGTATTAGTGGATGGTTCTTCCTATTTATATCGAGCATTTCACGCTTTCCCTCCACTCACTAATCGCTTAGGAGAGCCGACAGGGGCAATGTATGGCGTGCTGAATATGTTAAAAAGCCTGATTTCACAAATGAACCCAAGCCATATTGCCGTGGTGTTTGATGCCAAGGGGAAAACCTTCCGTGATGAGTTGTTTGAGCAATATAAATCGCACCGTCCACCAATGCCGGACGACTTACGCCCTCAAATTGAGCCTTTGCACCGTATTATCAAAGCCCTTGGGATCCCGTTGATTTCCATTGAAGGCGTTGAGGCAGACGATGTGATCGGCACACTTGCAGTGCAAGCCGCTAAAGACGGCAAAGATGTGCTGATCAGTACCGGCGATAAGGATATGGCACAACTGGTGAACGATCACATTATGTTGATTAACACCATGAACAACACCGTGCTAGACCGAGAGGGTGTGATCGAAAAATACGGTATTCCACCTGAATTGATTATCGACTTTCTGGCATTAATGGGCGATTCCGCCGACAACATTCCGGGTGTCAAAGGGGTAGGAGAAAAGACCGCATTAGCCTTATTGCAAGGCATCGGTTCACTGGAACAGATTTATGCTAATTTGGATCAAATAGCCACCCTTTCTTTCCGTGGGGCGAAAAATTTTGCCCCAAAATTGGAGGCGGAAAAAGCCAATGCTGATTTATCTTATTTGCTTGCTACCATCAAAACCGATGTGGAACTTGATGTCACTCACGATCAACTTTTAACGCAGCCGCAAGACCGTGTTGAGCTTGCTCAATTATTTGAGCATTATGAATTTAAACGCTGGCTGAACGAAGTGAATCAAAATGCCAATCCGGTTACTCAAACTTCGGCTGAAAAAGTGCCGAATAATTACCAAGCCACACAAGCGGTCAGAAATGAGGAAAATGTTGCAACTGTAGTCGAGATAGATCGCAGCAAATATGAGACCGTTGATACTGAACAGAAATTATCAGCTTGGATTGAAAAACTCTCGGTAGCTCGTTTGATTGCGGTGGATACTGAAACCGACAGCCTTGATGCAATGACGGCTAATTTGGTCGGTATTTCCTTTGCACTTGAAAATGGCGAGGCGTGCTATATTCCGCTTGGGCATAAGCAAAAAGCTCAACCTCAACAAGCCGATATGTTTGGCGATGAGGAGAGTTTAGAAAGCCAACCTGCCGATGAATTGGTAAAAAATCAGCTAAATTTGACCGCTTGCTTAAGCCAACTCAAGCCGATTTTGCTTAACCCAGAGATTAAAAAGATCGGGCAGAATATTAAATATGATTTAACCATTTTTGCGAACTACGGCATTGAACTACAAGGTGTTGCTTTTGATACGATGATTGAATCTTACACCCTAAATAGTACCGGTCGTCACAATATGGACGATTTATCCGCCCGTTATTTAGGGCATAAAACGATTCCGTTTGAAGAGCTTGCCGGCAAAGGGAAAAATCAACTGACATTCGATAAAATCGAGATAGCAAAAGCGGCTGAATATGCCGCAGAAGATGCTGATGTAACGATGAAACTCCACCAAGTATTGTGGCAAAAATTACAGCAAGAACCTGACTTAGTGAAATTATTCGATGAAATTGAAATGCCACTTGTGAGCGTGCTTTCTCGAATTGAACGCAACGGTGTGTTGATTGACCCGAAAAAATTATTGACCCAATCGGCTGAAATTGAAAAACGCTTGGCGGAAGTTGAAACATTAGTACATTCAGAGGCAGGGCAAACCTTCAATCTTGCCTCAACCAAACAATTACAAGAGATTTTGTTTGAAAAATTAGGCTTGCCGGTGTTGAAGAAAACGCCAAAAGGTGCACCCTCAACCAACGAAGAAGTGTTAGACGAGTTGGCTCAACAGGGGCATTTAGTGCCGAAGTTATTAATGGAGCATCGTGGGTTAAGTAAGTTGAAATCCACCTACACCGATAAATTACCGCAACTGATTAACAAAAAAACAGGGCGGGTGCATACCTCTTACAACCAAGCGGTAACTGCAACCGGACGCCTTTCTTCCAGCGATCCGAATTTGCAGAACATTCCGATCCGCAATGAAGAGGGCAGACGAATTCGTCAAGCCTTTGTCGCGAGGGAAGGTTATAAAATTGTTGCCGCTGACTATTCACAAATTGAGTTACGGATTATGGCTCATTTATCGAATGATGAGGGAATGATCAAGGCTTTTGCGGAGGGCAAAGATATTCACCGTGCTACCGCCGCCGAAATTTTCGGTGTGGCGTTAGATGAAGTTACCTCCGAACAACGCCGCAGTGCGAAAGCAATTAACTTCGGGCTGATTTACGGAATGTCGTCATTTGGGCTTTCAAGCCAATTAGGGATTGGGCGTGCTGAGGCTCAAAAATATATGGATCTCTACTTCCAACGTTACCCGGCAGTTCAACAATTTATGACCGATATTCGTGAAGTTGCAGTTGAAAAAGGCTATGTTGAAACCCTATTTGGTCGCCGTTTGTACTTGCCTGATATTAAATCCGGCAATGCTATTTTGCGTAAAGCCGCAGAGCGGGTAGCAATTAATGCCCCAATGCAAGGCACGGCTGCCGATATTATCAAAGTGGCGATGATTGGTATTGATAATGCGATTCGTGATAATGATGAAATCAAAATGATTATGCAGGTTCACGATGAATTGGTGTTTGAAGTCAAAGCCGATAAAATCGACCATTACAGCCAATTAATCAAAACCGAAATGGAAAAAGCGATTAGCCTCAAAGTGCCACTGATTGCCGAAGTTGGCGTAGGCGAAAACTGGGACGAGGCTCATTAAACTATACAATTCACGACTTTTATTGTATTGTTGTAACAGTTCATTAATATGAAACTTTTGATGATTTTATTGTCAAACAAGAAAATTCTTGTTGGTAAAGGAAAACAAATGAAAACATTATTTAAAAAATCGGTATTCGGTTTAGCGTTATTTGGCTTGGCAAATGTGGCATTGGCTGATGCACAATCTATTGCAGAATTACAACGCCGTTTGGAACAAGTAAGCCAATATAGTGCGGACTTCGACCAAACCGTGCGCTCCAGCAAAGGCAAACAAATTCAGCAAGGTAAAGGCAAATTCCAAGTAAAACGCCCAAACTTATTTAGAATGGATACTAAATCGCCACAAGAAAATTTGATTGTGTCTGACGGCAAAGACTTATGGTTTTACGATCCTTTCGTTTCACAAGTTACGGTAAATACCGTGCAAGACGCGGTTAATAATACCCCATTCGTCTTATTAACCAGCAGTGATAAAAGCCACTGGGATCAATATGATGTCAGCCAAAGTGCTGATACTTTCGTGCTTAAGCCAAAATCGAAAAAAAGCAATTTAAAACAGTTTGATGTGCGGATTGACCAAAGCGGTTTATTAAAAGGTTTCAGCACCATTGAGCGTGACGGGCAAAGTAACTTATATGTGTTACGCAATATTACTACCGGCGGTGTCTCAAGCGATTTGTTTAAATTCAGCGTACCGAAAGGGGCTGAGTTAGACGACCAACGTGGCGGTAAAAAATCGAAAAAATAATGGAGAGCAAGCGGTCGTTTTTCTGCAAAATTTTGTAAAAATCTGACCGCTTGTCACCGTTTTTACTTCAAGGGACAGTATGAAAACACTCTATAACCAGCGAGATCCAAACGAGTGGACGCAGTTTTTAGCTCTGCTTGAACAAGCGGTTGCGGAAGATAAACTTGAGCCGTTTTTCTCAATGTTTCTCACCGCCGATGAGCGAGGTTCATTAGGCTTGCGTTTACAAATTGTGCAAGCCTTACTAAAAGGTGAAGATTCGCAACGGGAAATCCAACAAAATTTAAACACCAGTGCAGCAACCATCACTCGTGGTTCAAATATGCTTAAAACACTCGACCAAGATTTTTTACAATGGGTGAACGGCAAGGTTAACGGAACAGTCAATGGCAAAGCGTAACAAGCGATTTTTAAGCTCTCTTTTCAAGAAAATAGGGCTTTTTTTTATTCCTCGCAAAATAAGAAGTAAATTGGGCTGGCTTTGGTTTGGCTCAAGTCGCTTATTAACCTTTGGCGGTACATTTTTTCTGATTCCGATACTGATTTTTTCGGTGTTACCAGTGCCTTATTCTGCGTATATGGTGCAAAAAAAGGTGGAAAATTTGGTTCAGGGAAAATCTTACCCGATCAAAAAAGAATGGGTGAGCCTGAATGAGATTTCGTGGCAAATGCAAATGGCAGTGATTGCTTCAGAAGATCAAAAATTTGAAAGCCATTTTGGATTAGATTTAAAAGCGATTGAAACAGCCTTAAAGCTCAATGCCAAATCCAAAAAAGTGCGTGGTGGCTCGACTATTTCTCAACAGACGGTAAAAAATATGTTTTTATGGCACGGGCAAAGCTGGTTACGTAAAGGGATTGAAGTGCCTTTAACTCTGTTAGTCGAAAATGTGTGGAGTAAGGATCGAATTTTAGAGGTGTACCTCAATATTGCGGAATTTGGCAACGGCATTTTTGGCGTGGAAGCGGCAGCACAGCATTTTTTCAAAAAATCAGCTAAACAGCTAACCTTGCAAGAATCCGCACTATTGGCAGCCTCTTTGCCTAATCCGTTAGTGTTTAGGGTAGATAAACCCGGCCCGAGTATGCGAAAACGCCAAGCGTGGATTATGCGACAGGTGAGTTTGCTCGATGGCAAAAATTATTTAGATAAATTGTAGATAAGAAAGATAAAGCGGTAATTCATTTTACCGCTTTTTAACTAATAAGGATTGCTAGAAAATGAAATGGCTGATGTTGTGTCGAGAGCCTCGTTTATATAGTTGCTGCCGAATCAAAGCAGCTTGTGAAGCAAAGGGGATTGAGCTGGATATTTTAGACCCGAATCGAATGCTACTCGGGTTAGAAAATGGCGAATTTAAGATCTACTATCAAGCTGGCGAGAGTTATGATAACAACCGTTCGGAGCCGGTATTGTTGCCGGATTATGATGGTATTTTACCCCGTTTTGGCACAGGCAGTACCGAAATGGGCTGTACAGTGTTACGCCATTTTGAAGCAAAAGGTATTCCGGTTTTAAATCATTCAGTGGCATTTGCGTTAGCCAGAGACAAATGGCGATCATTACAAAAATTAGCAGAACATAATTTACCGATTCCCAATACGAATTTTGCAGGGCATTTGGTTTCGGTGAAATCACAACTCAATCAATTTGCTTTTCCACTTATTTCAAAAGTGCTAAATGGTTCACAGGGTAATGGCGTAATGTTGTTTGAAGGCAAAAATAATGCCGAAGCGGTGTTATCAACCTTTAGGCAAGTTAATGAGCCTTATTTATGCCAACAATTTGTGAGCGAAGCTGAAGGACAAGATATTCGGGCGTTTGTGATTGGCAATGAAGTGGTTGCTGCAATGAGCCGAATCAGCGTAACAGGCGATTTTAGAGCCAATATTCATCAAGGTGGAACGGCTCAACCGATTGAATTAACTCAGATGGAACGTGCGTTAGCAATTAAAGCAACTAAAACGATAGGGCTTGATATTGCAGGCGTTGATTTTCTGCGGACAGAAAAAGGCGTAGTTATTTTAGAAGTCAATGCCAGCCCGGGATTTGAAGGCATAGAGAGAGTAAATGATGTTGATATAGCTTCTGAAATGGTCTCTTATTTTATCAATAAGATGAAGAATGCTTGATTTGAGTAAAACAAGCGGTCGTTTTTGTATTATTTTTTGTAAATATCATAAAAAATGAGATCAAAGCCATAAAAATGCAGAAAAATTTAGGGTAAAATGGCTACTCTTTGGCTATTGATTACTTTTATTTTTATAGATTATAAGGTTTCTAAAATGAGCGATTTAAAACAACAGGCGCTTGATTTCCACGAGTTCCCAATCCCCGGAAAAATTTCCGTTACTCCTACTAAAGCATTAGATACTCAGCACGATTTAGCTTTAGCGTACTCTCCTGGGGTTGCTGAGCCTTGCTTAGCGATTGAAAAAGATCCTTCAGCTTCTTATCGTTATACGGCACGGGGTAACTTAGTTGCAGTTATTTCTAATGGTACAGCAGTGTTAGGCTT
Source organism: Mannheimia haemolytica (assembly GCA_900638155.1). Classification (NCBI taxonomy): domain Bacteria; kingdom Pseudomonadati; phylum Pseudomonadota; class Gammaproteobacteria; order Pasteurellales; family Pasteurellaceae; genus Mannheimia; species Mannheimia haemolytica. The sequence goes on from LR134495.1 coordinate 1,242,018, forward strand.
AGGCGATATTGGTGCTTTAGCAAGTAAGCCTGTGATGGAAGGAAAAGGGGTTTTATTTAAGAAATTTGCCGGAATTGATGTGTTTGATATTGAAATTAATGAAACTGATCCGGAGAAATTAGTAGAGATTATTGCATCGTTAGAGCCGACTTTTGGTGGCATTAATCTGGAAGATATTAAAGCACCTGAATGTTTTTATGTGGAGCAAAAATTGCGTGAGCGTATGGGAATTCCAGTGTTCCACGATGATCAACACGGTACGGCAATTATTACCGGTGCGGCAGTGATTAACGGATTACAAGTGGTAGGTAAAGCAATTTCAGAAGTACGTTTAGTAGTAAACGGTGCTGGAGCATCAGCGATTGCGTGTACTAACTTACTCCGTTCATTAGGTGTGAAAAAAGAAAATATCACGATGTGCGATTCTAAGGGCGTTATTTTCCAAGGTCGTGGTGATAAGATGGATGAAACCAAACAATTCTATGCAATAGAAGATAATGGTTGGAGAACATTGGCAGATGCTGTTGCGAATGCAGATGTTTTCTTAGGTTGTTCAAAAGGCGGAGCTTTAACGCAAGAAATGGTTAAAACAATGGCAAAAGATCCATTAATTCTTGCTTTAGCAAACCCTGTGCCAGAAATTACACCTGCTGAAGCCAAGGCTGTCCGTCCAGATGCGATTGTATGTACCGGTCGTTCAGACTTTAAAAACCAAGTGAATAATGTGCTTTGTTTCCCGTTCTTATTCCGTGGGGCATTAGATGTTGGGGCAAAAACCATTAATGAAGAAATGAAAATGGCAGCAGCTTATGCGATTGCAGAGTTGGCTAAAGAACCTGTGCCGTTTGAAGTTATTTCAACTTATGGCGAATTATCGTTTGGCCCGGAATATATTATTCCGACGCCATTTGACCCACGTTTGATCGTGAATGTCTCGATTGGTGTAGCAAAAGCAGCAATTCAGTCTGGTGTAGCAACTCGACCAATTACAGATTGGGAAGCTTATGCAGAGCAGTTGAAAAAACTGGTTGCTTAATATTTTTACATTGCATTTTTCTGCAACTTCAGTAAAATACGCAGTCGGCATATCGAGACGGATATGCCGATATTTTTTCGGAAACAGCTGGGTCGCCTGCTGTTTTTTCTATTCACGGGGATTTCCCCATTTTATTTAAGAGAATAAAACTATGTCATTCAAATTTGAAGCTGAAGTTCGTTCTGCGCAAGGTAAGGGTGCGAGCCGCCGCCTGCGCCACAATGGTCAAGTTCCTGCAATCATCTACGGTGGTAATGCAGAGCCTGTATCAATCATTTTAGATCACGATAAAGTGAACAACGCACAAGTTCACGATTCATTCTATAACGAAGTATTAACTATCGTTGTTGCAGGTAAAGAAGAGCAAGTAAAAGTACAAGCAATTCAACGCCACCCAACTAAACCAAAATTAGTTCACTTAGACTTCAAACGTGCGTAATTTTTACGAGTGAATTAAAGCGAAGAGGATTAAGTTTTTAAATGAACTTAATCCTTTTTTATTTTGCCATAATAGCTACAAGCGGTTATTTCCTTGCAATTTTTTGCGAAAGCATTATACTCTAGTGCTGAGTTGGTTAGGCAATCGCTGGTTTATTGAAGCCTCTAAATTCGTGAAAACGTAAACTGGGGGACAAGTAAACGAGAGGAAAGTCCGAGCTACACAGGGCAGAGTGCCGGATAACGTCCGGGGGGCGTGAGCCTACGACCAGTGCAACAGAGAGCAGACCGCCGGCTTTGTCGGTAAGGGTGAAAGGGTGCGGTAAGAGCGCACCGTGTGGGTGGTAACATTCCACAGCAGGGTAAACTCCACTCGTAGCAAGACCAAATAGGAACTCAATCGGTGGCCCGCTGAGAGTTCGGGTAGGTTGCTTGAGCGTATATGTAAATGTACGCCTAGAGGAATGATTGTCCACGACAGAACTCGGCTTATCGACCAACTCACTAAATTCTTGAAATGCGAACAGGGGGAACTTGTTCGCTTTTTTATTTTATAGTGAAAGTAAATATGAAATTTATTAAGACGATTATCACGTTAATTGCATTATATTCAATGCCAGTTTTTTCTCACCCACATTCATTCGTTGATTTGAAAACGAATGTTATTGTGGAAGGTTCAATGTTGAAATCTTTCCAAATGGAATGGATGCTAGATGAAATCGCTTCTTCTGAGTTAATTTATGAAGTGAAAAATAGCCAAGATAAAGAAAAAACGCAGCAAAATATCACTGCAGAAATGGTACAAACCGCATTGCAAAATCATTATTTTAGCACCTTATATGATAGCCAAAATCAGCCGATAAAATTTACGACAAAGCCCACAGCAACTCGCTTTGAAATCAAGAATAACAGAGTGATTTTTTATATTACTTTTCATTTAGCTAATCCTTATGAATTAAAGCAGAGTAAAGTGAGATTCTATACTTATGAGCCGAGTTATTATATTGCAATGGAATATAATCGCCCTGCTGATGTCAATATCAGTAATGCAAGTTGTAAAGCAACATTGGTGCAGCCTCAAGTAGATAGTAAGTTACGCTTATATGCTTCTGGTTTGGATAAAAACCAATCACCGGATATGCCTGAAAATGGAGATTACTCTCTTGGTGCCCAATTTGCCCAAAAAGTGGAGATTATATGCGATTAAAAGTAACACATTGGGGGATGATATCGATAGGATTTTTGAGCCTATTTGCTCTTTATCAGCTTTATCCAATGATATTGTTTAAAGTGATGGAATGGCAAAAAAATTTTAATTTACAGCTTTCCGCTTCTCTCAATGAATTGGCTGAAAATCAAAGTAAAGCCGGTATTACCTTAGTATTTATTAGCTTTTTATATGGGGTATTTCACGCAGTTGGGCCCGGTCACGGAAAATTTATTCTGAGTAGTTATCTTTCTTTTGAAAAAACAAAATTAAATCAGGCGATGAAAATCACTTTTGCCTCAGCATTGGTGCAGGGCTTAGTGGCAATTTCATTGGTGACGGTCATTGTGGTGATTTTTACTCTCTCTCGCCAATATTTTAATTTAACCCTAAAATGGGTTGAGCGGGGGAGCTTTGGTTTGATGATCTTGTTCGGCATTTACTGGTGTTATCAGGTGTATCGAACGGTTAATAAAGCACGAAAGCCTATCATTAAATCCATTCGGATTTCGCAAAAAAAAGCTGGAAAATTACCGCTTGTTACGCAGAAAGGGCATATTCATACCGAAAATTGTAGCTGTGGCCATAAACATTTGCCAACTTCAAATGAAATGCAGCAAGTGAAAGATTGGAAAGCACGGCTTATGTTAGTATTGAGTATTGGCTCAAGACCTTGCTCTGGTGCTATTCTTGTTTTATTTCTTTCTTATACGCTCAATCTCTATGCTTGGGGGGTTATTTCAGCATTAGCTATGGCAGTAGGAACAGGGCTGACTTTAAGCTTATTTGCTTATCTTGTTATCATTGCGAGAAATAAGGCAGTTAAGGTTAGCCAATGGTATTTTTCAGCTCAAATTAATCGAAATATCGTTTGGATATTAAAATTTACACTTGGACTCGCATTAATTCTATTTGGAATGGTATTATTTCACAGTAGTTTCATTGATACTGGTACAGGCATTTTTTTCAAACGCTAAATTAATAAGTTATTAAAAATTTTTATTAAAAGTATTAAAAAAACTTTTTAAAAATATTAAATCAGTTACAATGTGGAAGTTTTATTTTCAATTAAGAGGTCTTTATGGATTCAATTATTCTATTCTTTGAGAGTGTACTGACTTGGATTGTGAACACAATCGACGGTCCACTTTGGGACGTAACGATTATCCTATTGCTCGGTGCAGGGTTATTTTTCACTCTTACAACAGGTTTTGTCCAGCTACGTCTTCTTCCGCAAAGTTTGCGTGAAATGTGGGGGGGACGTTCTAGTGAAGGGAAATCATTAACTCCATTCCAAGCCTTTACTACTGGCTTAGCCAGCCGTGTTGGAGTTGGCAACATTGGTGGGGTTGCTACTGCGATTGCTCTTGGTGGGCCAGGTGCGGTATTCTGGATGTGGATTACAGCACTAATGGGAATGAGTTCTGCCTTTGCTGAATCTTCTTTAGCTCAACTATATAAAACTAGGGATCCAAATGGTATGTTCCGTGGTGGACCTGCTTATTACATCACTCGTGGCTTAAAACTTCCTTCTCTTGCGATTGCTTTTGCAGTAACGCTTATCTTCACCTTTGGTTTTGCTTTTAATGCTGTGCAATCTAACTCTATTGTGGAAGCAACCAAAAATGCGTGGGATTGGAACCCAGTCTACGTAGGCATGACATTAGTGGTGATTACAGGGTTAATTATTTCTGGAGGGGTCAAGCGTATTGGTAAAGTTTCTGCCCAAGTTGTTCCAATGATGGCATTATTCTACTTGATTATTGCAGTAATTATTTTAGGTATGAATATTGAAAAAGTGCCAAGTATAATCTCTTTAATTATTGAAAGCGCCTTTGATTTTTCTGCTGCTGCAGGTGGAATGTTTGGAGCATTGGTATCCAAAACTATGCTGATGGGGATTAAACGTGGTTTATTCTCAAACGAAGCCGGTATGGGGTCTGCACCAAACTCTGCTGCAACTTCTGATGCTAAACACCCGGCAAGCCAAGGTTTAATTCAAATGTTGGGCGTATTTGTTGATACGATTGTAGTCTGTACTTGTACCGCAGTGATCATTCTTATGTCAAATAACTATGGTGGTGAAACTTTAAGAGGTATTTCACTTACTCAAACTGCATTACAATTCCATTTAGGCGAATTTGGATTACACTTTTTGGCCTTTGTGATTTTACTATTTTGTTTCACTTCCATTATTGGTAACTATGCTTATGCAGAAACTAATATCCGCTACATTAAAAACAGTCCGTGGTTTGTGTGGGGATTCCGTGCCATCGTTTTATTCTTTGTGTACTTCGGTGCAGTAAGAGACGGCGGTATTGTATGGGCATTTGCCGATACAGTGATGGCATCAATGGCGGTAATTAACTTGGTGGCTATCTTAATTCTTGCTCCGATTGTCTGGATTATTTTAAAAGACTATCTTCGCCAAGTGAAAAGTGGCAAAGAGCCAGTGTTTAGAATTGAAGAACATCAAGACCTTATCCATAAAGGTGTTGACCCATTAATTTGGAAATCGAAAGAGTAATTTAACGGAAAAAACAAGCGGTCATATTTACAAAAAAATGGGTAAATATGACCGCTTGAACTTTTAGTTTAGCCTAAAATTTTTCTCAGTGCGGAGCCGATTTTGGCTAAACTTCGGACGGTAGTCACGCCTGCATCTTCAAGGGCTTTGAATTTTTCATCGGCGGTTCCTTTGCCGCCGCTGATAATCGCACCGGCATGTCCCATACGCTTGCCTTTGGGTGCGGTAACACCGGCAATATAGCTGACTACAGGCTTGGTTACATTTTCTTTGATGAAAGCTGCCGCTTCTTCTTCGGCAGAGCCACCGATTTCGCCAATCATTACAATCGCTTCAGTTTCAGGATCGTCTTGGAACAGCTTTAAAATATCAATAAAGTTAGAACCCGGGATTGGATCGCCACCGATACCAACACAAGTAGATTGCCCAAAGCCTTCGTCAGTTGTTTGTTTAACTGCTTCATAAGTTAAAGTACCTGAACGAGAAACAATACCGATATTGCCTTTTTTGTGGATATTGCCCGGCATAATGCCGATTTTGCACTCATCAGGGGTAATAACACCCGGGCAGTTCGGGCCGATCATTCTTACTCCGGTTTGGTTTAGACGTTGTTTAACTTGTAGCATATCTAAGGTTGGAATGCCTTCAGTAATACAGACAATTAGTTGAATGCCGGCATCAATGGCTTCTAAAATAGCATCTTTACAGCCAGGGGCCGGAACGTAGATAACGGTTGCAGTTGCACCGGTCGCTTCTACCGCTTCGCGTACGGTGTTGAAAACCGGTAAGCCTAAATGGGTTGTACCGCCTTTATTCGGCGAAACTCCGCCAACTAATTGTGTGCCATAAGCAAGGGCTTGTTCGCTGTGGAAAGTACCTTGTCCGCCGGTGAAACCTTGGCAAATTACTTTTGTGTTTTTATCAATTAAAATCGACATTTTTCCTCCTAATTTGCAGATTTTACCGCTAATTCAGCCGCTTGTTTGAGTGATGATGCCGCCAGAATGCTGAGTCCGCTATTGGCTAAAATCTCTCGTCCTTGTGCAGCATTAGTGCCTTCTAAACGTACGATAACAGGCACATTTACGCCTACTTCATTAACTGCTGCAATCACACCATCAGCAATCAAATCGCAGCGGACAATACCACCAAAAATATTGACTAACACAGCTTTTACATTCGGGTCAGATAAAATCAATTTAAAGGCTGCTGCTACACGCTCTTTGGTTGCCCCACCACCAACATCTAAGAAGTTAGCAGGTTTACCGCCATAAAGTTTGACGATATCCATCGTCCCCATTGCTAGCCCTGCACCGTTTACCATACAGCCGATATTGCCGTCTAATGCAACGTAGTTAAGATTCCATTTTTCTGCTTCGGCTTCACGTTCATCATCTTGCGATGGGTCTTGTAACTCTTTAAGTTCCGGGTGGCGGTAGAGAGCATTGCTGTCAATCGACATTTTTGCATCTAAGCAGAGTAGTTGCCCTTCTTTAGTGATGACAAGTGGATTTACCTCTAATAAAGCTAAATCTTTTTCAACAAATAGGTTAGCCAGTTTCACGAAAATATCCGCAAATTGTTTAACTTCATCGCCTTTTAAGCCTAATTTAAACGCTAACTCACGCCCTTGATAAGCTTGTCCACCGGTGAGTGGGTCAATTACTGCTTTGTGAATTAATTCAGGGGTTTTCTCCGCTACTTCTTCAATATTCATACCGCCGGCACTTGATGCCATAAAAATCACTCTTTGAGCAGAGCGATCAACCACTGCCCCTAAGTACAATTCACGGTCAATATTGCAGGTTTCTTCTAAATATAAGGTATTAACCGGTTGTCCGTTAGCATCGGTTTGAAAGGTTACTAAGCGTTTGCCGAGCCATTTATCGGCAAATTCACGAACTTCTGTTTCATTGCGAACCAACTTTACTCCACCGGCTTTGCCACGCCCACCAGCGTGAACTTGGCATTTTATCGCCCACTGTTCGCCTTGTAGTTTGTTGATTGCCTCAACGGCTTCCTCCGCCGTTTTGCAAGCAATCCCTTGGCTTACGGGAAGCCCGTATTGTTTGAATATTTGTTTTGCTTGATATTCGTGTAGGTTCATAGAGTTTCCTCGTTTGGTTTTTTTATGTTACTTTTCTTTGCTTGTGCAAAGAAAAGTAACCAAAAGAAAGCACACCCTGCTTCGCCACCTTCTTCGCTTAGTTTGAATTTGCTTGACGGAAAAATTTATAACTCGCTTGCCTTGCAAGCTCAAACACTAAATTTTTCCTACAAATTCAAAGTCGCTCAGGTGGCTCAGAAGGGAACTCAAATAGAGCGTTTATCGGATTTTGTCAAATTTTATTAAAAACAGACCGCTTGCAGCTAAAAGTACAAGCGGTCATATTTTCGATTAAATTTCCAAAAGAAGACGGGTTGGGTCTTCTAATAACTCTTTGACTGTCACTAAGAAACCGACAGATTCTTTGCCGTCAATTAAACGGTGGTCGTAGCTTAAGGCTAGGTACATCATCGGGCGGATTACCACTTGCCCGTCAATGGCGACAGGGCGGTCTTTAATGGCGTGCATACCCAAAATCGCACTTTGTGGCGGGTTGATAATTGGGGTGGACATTAAAGAACCGAATACGCCGCCGTTAGTGATAGTGAAATTACCGCCGGTTAAGTCTTCAACGGTTAATTTGCCGTCACGTCCTTTTTCAGCAAGTTCTTTAATTTTCTTCTCGATATCCGCCATACTCATTTTGTCGCAATCACGCAACACCGGTGTGACTAAGCCTCGTGGGGTAGAAACCGCAATGCTGATGTCGAAATAGTTGTGATAAACCACATCATCGCCATCAATCGAGGCATTGATTTCAGGGTAGCGTTTTAACGCTTCAACCACTGCTTTAATATAGAACGACATAAAGCCTAAACGCACGCCGTGTTGTTTTTCGAATTTTTCGCCATAGGTCTTGCGTAAATTCATAATCGGTTGCATATCCAGCTCATTAAAAGTAGTGAGCATTGCGGTAGTGTTTTTTGCTTCTAGTAAGCGTTCGGCAATACGTTTGCGGAGTCGTGTCATCGGCACACGTTTTTCGCTACGGCTGTTAAATGCTACAGTGCTAACGGTGTTTTGGCTGGTTGCAGACTCTTTCACTTGGTTGATTTGCACTCGTTTGGCAATCTCTTTTTCAATATCTTCGCGGGTGATTCTGCCGCCTACACCACTGCCTTGAATATCAGCGGCTTGTAAGTCGTGTTCGGCTAATAAACGGCGAATCGCTGGGCCTTGATCATCTGCATTGGTATGGCTGTTTTCAATCGCGGCATATTTGCGATCTGAAGGGGTTGCCTCTGTTTGTTGCTCGATAGTTGCTGGGCTAATATCACCGGCTTTAGCTACCACTAATTTACCCAGTGATTGCTTAGAAACAACTGTAGCACCTTGTTCTTGCGTAATTTCAGCAAGGATTCCGTCGCTTGAAGCAGGCACTTCTAAAACAACTTTATCAGTTTCAATTTCGACTAAAATTTCATCACGTTTTACATTGTCGCCCACTTTTTTATGCCAAGTGGCAACGGTTGCATCGGCAACAGATTCGGGTAAATCGGGGGTTAAAATTTCAATGGTCATAACTTATTCCTTTTTTCGAGAGAGTTTTAAAACTCCAACAGCGTAAATGGTAAACTTTTCTTAAAAATCAACCGCTTGTAGGGCGTATGCACGCCCATTTTTGTTATTAAGCGATCGTTAAAGCATCTTCAACAAGTTGTTTTTGTTGTTTTGCGTGTAAAGACGGATAACCCACTGCCGGTGAGGCGGAAGCCGGTCTGCCTGCGTAGGTCAATTTTGCACCTTCCGGCAGAGAAGCCTCAAAATTGTGCTTGCTGCAATACCACGCCCCTTGGTTTAGCGGCTCTTCTTGGCACCATACAAAGTCTTTAACGTGAGCGTAAGGGGCAAGAATTTGTTGCATTTCCTCCAGCGGGAACGGGTAAAGTTGCTCAATACGAATAATCGCTACATCGGTTTGGTTATTCTCACGGCGTTTTTCAATTAAATCGTAGTACACTTTACCTGAACACATCACCACACGTTTGACTTGTTTAGGGTCAATGTTATCGATCTCACCAATCACATTTTGGAATGAACCGTTAATCAGCTCATCAAGAGACGACACCGCAAGTGGGTGGCGTAGCAATGATTTCGGTGTAATCGCAACTAATGGGCGACGCATTTTGCGGATCGCTTGGCGGCGTAACATATGGTAAACCTGTGCCGGCGTTGATGGCACACAAACCTGAATATTTTGTTGGGCACAAAGCTGTAAATAGCGTTCCACTCGAGCAGAGGAGTGTTCCGGACCTTGTCCTTCATAGCCGTGTGGTAATAACATCACTAAACCGCACATTCTGCCCCATTTTTGTTCGCCTGAGCTGATAAATTGGTCGATGACAATTTGAGCCCCGTTAGCGAAATCCCCAAATTGAGCTTCCCAAATGGTGAGCGTTTTCGGGTCGGTAGTGGCAAAGCCATATTCAAAGGCGAGTACCGCTTCTTCAGAGAGTACGGAATCCCACACTTGGAAACGCCCTTGGTTGGCGTGTAATTGCGTTAATGGCACATAACCCGTACCATCATTTTGGTTATGAATAACAGCGTGGCGATGGAAGAATGTTCCACGACCTGCATCTTCGCCTGAAAGACGAACGTGTGTGCCTTCGTCTAACAAAGTAGCGTATGCCATTGTTTCAGCCATTCCCCAGTCGAATAATTTCTTGCCTTCGTACATCTCTTTACGATCAGCATAGATCTTTTCAACCCGAGAATGAGCTTTAAGCGAAGCCGGATATTCGCACACCCGTTTGGCAATGGTTAAGAATCGTTCTTCAGGGAATTTACTTTCGTAAGGGGCAGTCCAGTCGTAATTGAGATATTGTAGCCAATCGACCGCTGCCATATCCATTTCACGCCATTCCGGCACAACGCATTCGCCGTTGTCTAAGGCATCACGATACAGGTTTAACATCTCGATTTCTTGCTCGTTGGTTAAAACGCCTTCGGCAATTAGACGGTCAGCATAGACTTTGCGAGGTGTCGGGTGTTTTTTGATGATGCTATACATCATCGGCTGAGTTGCTAAAGGCTCATCGGCTTCATTATGTCCGTGACGACGGTAAGAGATTAAATCAATAAAAATATCACGCTTAAATTTAGTACGATATTCCACCGCCATTCTCGCTGCAAAGGCAACCGCTTCCGGGTCGTCACCATTAACGTGAATAATTGGTGCCTGAATCATTTTGGCAATGTCGGTACAAAATTCGGTGGAACGGGTGTCATTAGGGTTAGAGGTGGTGAATCCGATCTGGTTGTTGATGACAATACGGATCGTGCCACCTACTTTATAGCCACGGGCGTTTGCCATATTTAAGGTTTCTTGCACCACACCTTGCCCTGCCACCGCAGAGTCACCGTGAACGGTCACGGCAAGCACTTTTTCGTGTTCGGTATCACGCATACGTTCTTGTCTTGCACGCACTGAGCCGATTACCACCGGGCTAACAATCTCTAAATGCGATGGGTTAAAGGCAAGGGTAAGGTGAACGTTTTTATCATCTACGGCAAAGTTTGAGGAGAAACCTTGGTGGTATTTCACATCGCCCGTGCGGCTTTCATCGGCGTGTTTACCGGCAAATTCATCAAACAATTCTGCTGGGCGTTTACCAAATACGTTCACTAACATATTCAAACGACCACGGTGTGCCATACCTAAAACCACATCAGTCATACCTTGACGAGAGGCGTGGCGGATAATCTCTTTCATCATCGGAATAAAGGCATCACTGCCTTCCAATGAGAACCGTTTTGCCCCCGGGAATTTTGCCCCTAAGTAACGCTCTAAACCATCGGCAGCGGTCAATTCGCTTAATAAATTCAGTTTTTCTGCTTTGGTGAACAGTGGTTTGTTTAGCACGCTTTCCATTTTGGCTTGAAGCCAGTTGCGTTGTTCAATATCTTGAACGTGCATAAACTCTAAACCGATAGGGCCTAAGTAAGTTTCTTTTAAGGCTTTATCCAGTTCGCTGAGTTTCATTGTGTCTTTATCATAGACATAGCGACCGACCGTAAAAGTTTCGTTGAGATCTTCATCGGTGAAGCCGTGATATTTGTAGTCCAATTCAGGCACGCTGGAGGTTTTCCAACGGTAATAGTTAATTGGGTCAAGTTTTGCCTCTAAATAGCCACGGAAACGGTGAGCGTTAATCCATTGCAGTAAGCGAACTTGTTTCGCACCGGCTTCTGGGTCAATAATAGTGACGGATTGAGGTTGCTGTTCACGGGCTAATTTACGGAAATAGTCACGAATAGGGGTGTGAGCTTGTTCAACTTGGGGAGTTTTAGGAAATGAATCAAAGATGTTTCTCCAGCTTTCATCAACATTTGCTGGATTTTCTAGATACTGTTCATAAATTTCTTCTATATAAGATTGGTTTGCACCGCCTAATGCAGATGATGCAAGCCAATCATCAAAATGTGTATATTGCATAAAGACCTGACCTGTTTGTGGTATGAAATCACGCCCTTATTATACTCCAATTTAAGCAAATAAAATGTGAAGTAAGTCTGATTTTTAGATAAATCTTGTGCTGCAAGCGGTTATTTTTAGCATTATTTTTACAAATTTTAAACATTTGGTAAAAAGGACGCCTATCAGTGCTCACAACTACATTCACCAAGGCAGATATCGCCATGTAAATTATGGTGATGGTTATGTTTATGTGAATAAAATGCAACATTACGTGCAAATTGGTCGCCAAAAAAATGGATAAAGCTCGGATCGTGTGTAATGACTTCGGGGCTTCCGGCACAACAAATATGTTTATTGATGCAAAGCACTTCATCTGTATTCGCCATCACAATATTTAAGTCGTGTGAGACCATTAAAATAGCACAGTTAAGGAGATCCCTTGTTTTATTAAGTAATTGATAGAGTTCGGTTTGGCCTATAATATCAACGCCTTGCATTGGTTCATCTAACACTAAAAGTTGCGGACGATCTAAAATTGCCCGAGCCAGCAATACACGTTGAAGCTCACCACCCGATAATTTTTGCATACTATTTTCAGTGAGATGGGTAATAGAAAACAGATCTAGTGCTTGGTTAATCATTTCTTTGGTAGTATGTGGTTTTAGCGCAAGAAATCGATAAACAGTAATGGGCATCGAGGGTTCTAAATGCAATTTTTGTGGTACATAGCCAATTTTGAGTTCTTTTTGATGAATAACCTTTCCTTTATTTGGGCTAAGTAATTTTAGCAAAATTTTAAGCAGGGTAGATTTTCCTCCACCATTTGGCCCGACTATCGTCGTGATAGAGTTAGGATAAATAGATAAATTAATATTTTGTAATGCTTTTTGTCCATTGAAAGACACTTCAATATTCTCAAGAGAAACTAGTGCTGTCGCGGATAAATTTTGTTTGAATAGTTCAAATTTAGTGGTATTTAGATTCGGTTTAAGATGATGGATTTTCATTGATATAAAAAAATTAGGGGTATTAAGTTAAAATTAGCTGATTTTTCGTGTTGTGACAATAGATTAAATGAATTTTTTCTTGGTAAAATAGTCTACTCAGAAAAATATGTAAATTTTAGTAAATTTTAAAAATAGCGGGATATATTTTGCAACATGTAATTTTAGCGAGAGATCGTAAGCGACATAAAAAACATTTTAAGATTGCGGTTTTCTTATTAGCGGTATTTAGTCTATTTGTTGGTATTGTTCTCGCACTAAAAGATCAATCCTCAATCAATAATACATCTTCGCAGGAAGATATTATTGCCATTGATAAACCGGAAAAATATCAGAGTATCAACACTAATTTGGCGGAAAATAATACTCTCCATCAGGAGCAACATTCCAGTTTTATTAATTATGTGACTGATTTACTGACTCAGTCGGCATTAGTAATCGAACATGACGACGAAATTGTTGATGATCAAACAGCGACTTCTTATGAAGATGAATTAGTTGGGCAAGACGATGAAGTAGAAGAAGGGATTGAAACGGTTGAAAATCAAGTTCCTGGGGAAAAACTCCCAGAAGAGGCTGAAAAGGCATTAGAAGATTTACTTGATGTGGCTGACCAAGCACTACGAATTCAAAACCAATTCAGTTATACCGTAGCTCGAGGCGATAAACTTAAAGATGTATTAGAACAATCAGGCTTAACGGCATCCGTTGCGAAAAGCTTAATTAAGCAGCATTCGGCATTAGCACAATTAGAACCTGGTCAACAATTTTATTGGGTATTAGATAATGACGGTGAATTAGAATATATGAACTGGCTGGTTTCCGAAAAAGAGGAACGAGTTTATGAGCGAAAAGAAAATGGTAAATTTTCTTTTCAACGATTTGAGAAAAAAGGGGAATGGAAGTTAGATGTTGTAAGTGGAACTATTCAGAATAGTTTTGCGATTAGCTTAAAAGCTGTTGGCTTATCAGACCGCCAAATTAACCAGCTAGCGGTTGGATTGCAGTCACAAATTGCAACGAATAAATTAAAAAAAGGTGATCGATTTGCGATTTTGATTAAGCGTGAATATGTTGATGGAAAAGTAACGGATTTAGGGAATGTGGAAGGAATCCATGTAATTAGCAGTAAAAAAAGTTATTATGCTATTCAAGCAGATAATGGACGCTATTATAGTCGATATGGTGAAACATTAAGTGGAGGGTTTGCTCGTCATCCATTATTATTTGCAGCAAGAGTAACTTCTTCTTTCAACCCCAAACGCAGACACCCCATTACAGGGAGAATTAGTCCGCATAAAGGGGTTGACTATGGCGTGCCAATAGGTACTCCGATCATCGCACCAAGTGATGGTATCGTAGAGCATGTGGCATATCAAGCCCGTGGAGCAGGACGTTATATTCGGATAAAACACGGACACATTACGACTGTTTATATGCACCTCAGCAAAACGTTGGTAAAACCAGGGCAGAGTGTTAAAAAAGGGGAGCGGATAGCATTATCGGGTAATACAGGAGGTTCAACCGGGCCTCATTTACACTATGAATTCCATATTAATGGTCGACCGGTCAACCCGATTACGGTAAAATTGCCCGGCTCAAATTCAGGTATGGGTAATAAAGAACGTCAAGCATTCTTAAATAAAGCGAAGAATGTAGAAAGTAGATTAAAAATGTAAGGATTCTCAATGAAAAAAAATCTAATCACTTTAGGATTAATGTGTTTATCAACCATCACGTTTGCTTCAGATGCAAAACTAAAAAGCCAGCTTGAAAAAATTGGAGCCACAGATGTTAAAATTTCAGATTCTCCATTAACAGGCTTTAAAATGGCGACTTCAAATGAAGGTGTTGTATATATCAGCCAAGACGGTCGTTATGTAATTCAAGGTAAAGTATTTGAGCTAAAAAATGGTAAAGCGATTGATATTACTAATCAAGGATTGTTGGCAGAATTGAATTCATACACTAATGAAATGATCGTATATCCAGCGAAAAATGAGAAACATGTGATGACTGTGTTTATGGATATTACTTGCCATTATTGCCATTTACTACATACTAAAATCAAAGAATATAATGATTTAGGTATTACCATTCGCTATTTGGCATTCCCGCGTGGTGGAATGAATACCCAAACAGCAAAACAAATGGAAGCTATTTGGACATCAGCAGACAAAGTAAAAGCACTGAATGATGCTGAAGATGGTAAATTACCAACTCAAATAAAAACACCGGATATTGTGAAAAAACATTACCAATTAGGGATTAAATTTGGTGTGACAGGTACCCCAAATATGGTAACTTCAGAAGGAGAGCTGATTGGTGGTTATGTAGAGCCTAAAGAATTAGCGAAAATGTTAAGTGAATAATTCATTAACTTGAATACAAGCGGTCTTTTTTTGTAAAATTTTTGCAAAAGAAGACCGCTTGTTGTTTCATTAAAGAAGAGTATTGTGGAAAAAATAATTAAAAGGCGCCCATTATTAACAACGGAAATAGTATCTACAAACCCGTTATTAAATCGAATCTATCAAAGTCGAGGCATAAAGAATACGCAAGAACTAGAGCATAATTTAAAGAATTTGCATAGACCACAGCAACTTGCCAATATTGAGCAAGCCGTTGACTTGCTATTACAAGCCTTTCGTGAAAAAAGCCGGATCATTATTGTGGGTGATTTTGATGCAGATGGTGCAACCAGTACATCGCTTGCCCTTATTGCGTTACGCCAATTGGGTTTCGATAAGGTAGATTATTTAATTCCGGATCGTTTTTCTCAGGGGTACGGATTGAGTGTAGCGGTTGCTGAAATGGTATTAGCAAAAGGGGCGGATTTAGTCTTAACGGTAGATAATGGGATTTCTTCGACTGAAGGCATTGCTCTGCTAAAAAGCCATCAGATTCAAGTTTTGGTTACCGATCATCATTTACCGCCAGAGAGCCTACCCAATGCAGATGCACTGGTAAACCCCAATTTAGCTTTTTGTGAATTTCCGTCTAAATCTTTAGCCGGGGTAGGCGTGATCTTCTATGTAATGACGGCATTACGTTCTCGTATGAGAGAACAACATTTATTTGAAAATAAACCAGAGCCAAATTTTGCTGAATTACTGGATTTAGTCGCTTTAGGCACAGTGGCTGATGTAGTGCCGTTAGATCAAAACAATCGAATTTTGGTTCACCAAGGGCTACAGCGAATTCGTTCGGGACATTGTCGTTTAGGAATAAAAGCTTTAGCAGAAGTGGGAAAACGAGATCTTTCTACTTTACAAGCCGCAGATCTGGGTTTTGCTATTGCGCCGCGTCTGAATGCAGCAGGGCGGCTAGAAAATATGTCGTTAGGGGTTGAGTTACTGATTTGTGAAAATATGGAATTAGCTCGCCAGCTTGCGCTTGAGCTTGATTCTCTTAATCAAACCCGAAAAGAGTTTGAACAAGAAATGAAAGCAGAAGCACTGTCGATTTGTGCGAATTTGCCAAGTCTTGCACAGTCTGAACAGGCACACGGAATAGTGTTATATCAAGCAGATTGGCACCAAGGTGTAATTGGGATCTTAGCTTCTCGCATTAAAGATCAATTTAACCGTCCTGTTATTGCTTTTGCACAAGAAAGTGAGGAAAGTGAATATCTAAAAGGTTCTGCTCGCTCGATCAACGGAGTACATATGCGAGATTTACTGGAACATATCGATATGCGACATCCAGACTTGATTGAAAAATTTGGTGGACACGCAATGGCGGCTGGTTTGACTATCCATCAATCAAAATTAGATTTATTTAAACAAATATTTGACCAATCTATTAATGCAATTATCGAGCCTGAGCAATTACAAGGCATTATTTATACCGATGGTGAGTTAAATGCACAAGAGTTTACTTTAGCCAATGCCGAGATGATTAGGCAAGGTGGGCCTTGGGGACAACATTTTCCAGAACCTAGTTTTGAAGGGGAGTTTAGCATTCTCCAACAAAAATTACTCGCAGGTAAGCATTTAAAATTAATGTTGCAATCAGAAAAAGGGCAACTATTTGATGCAATTTGGTTTAATGTGGATGTAAGGGCGTTTCCTGACTTATCGATCAAAAAGGCAAGATTAGTTTATAGGTTGGATATTAATGAATTTCGAGGAGAGAAATCTTTGCAATTAAAAGTGGAGTATCTTAAATATATTTGAAATGTTATTTTACGTAAATTTAATAGAATTAATTATATTTGTATTGTAGAATCCGTCCGAATGCGACTTTAATAGGTTGTGAAGCTATTTTTTATATAGATTACTATAAGGAAACTTAATATGAAAATGGAAAAAAAAGCCCTTTTCCGTGGATTTTTATTATCGACAGTGGCATTAGCAGTGGCTGCTTGTGGTAACTTAAGTAAAGTGAGTGATGAAGGAACAACTGAAAACCCGGTATTCCCGAAAATCTCAGAATCTGAATTTAACCACGATGGTTCACAATTTGGTTCATGGCCAAACTGGGAAAACGTTCGTCAAATTGAAAAAGGGATGAACAAAGATCAATTATATAATCTAATTGGTCGTCCTCATTTCGAAGAAGGCTTATATGGTGTTCGTGAATGGGACTATGCATTCAATTACCGTGAAAACGGCGTACATAAAATTTGCCAATTTAAAATTTTATTCGATAAAAATATGAATGCACAAAGTTTCTTCTGGTATCCAAATGGATGTAATGGAAACTCATCATTTACTTTAACTGGCGATTTCTTATTCGATTTCGATAAAGCGACTTTAACTACAAAAGGTAAAGAAGTTGTTGATAATGTTGCTCAACAATTAAAAGCATCTAAAGCACAACAAGTTAAAGTAGCAGGTTATACAGACCGTTTAGGCTCTGCTGCTTATAACTTAGACCTATCACAGCGTCGTTCTAATACAGTTAAAGCTCGTTTAGTACAACAAGGCGTTACAGCACAAATTGAAGCGGTAGGTTATGGTAAAGCGAATCAAGTAAAAGCTTGTGATGGTGAAACTGGTCAAGCATTAAAAGATTGTTTACGCCCTAACCGTCGTGTTGAAATTTCTGCAAATGGTGGTGTAATGAAACAAAATGAAGGTGGCAATGTTGCAGGTCCTAATGGTCCAGCTCCACTTTATCAAACCCCAGCATATGATGGCAGTAAATAATTTCTAGTTTTGACTAACTTAGAGTAGAATATTAAGGCAACCAAATGGTTGCCTTTTCTTTTATCTATTTATTTATAGGGGAATACTATGAACTACCAAGCTATTGCATTTGATTTAGACGGAACACTACTTTCATCGAACGCAACAATTTTAGAATCCAGTAAAGAGGCTATTAAAAAGGTAAGAGAAAAGGGAATTAAAGTCTACTTTGTTACCGGTAGGCACCATACTGCGGTTCGCCCTTATTATGTAGAACTAGAGCTGGATACGCCAGTTGTGTGTTGCAACGGCACCTATGTTTATGATTTTAAACAGGAAAAAGTCTTAATTGGCAATCCGTTATCAGCAGAAATTGCTTCAAAATTAGTTAATGAGGCACAAGCTCAAGGGATTCATACTGCGGTTTATTTTGAAGATGCAATGACTTATGAGTCTTTGAATATTCACTTCACTAAATTCCAAAAATGGGTTGAGTCTTGCGAACCAGAAGTTCGTCCGAATGTTTATCAGGTAGAAAATTTCCAACAAGAAATTGATAAAGGTGTAACCGTATGGAAAGTGCTTATTAGCGATCCAGATCTTGCCAAAATGCAAAAATTTGTTGAAAAATTACCGCTTGATCAAGTAAGCCCGGAATGGTCTTGGGTTGATAGGGTTGATATTACCAGTGTTGGTAACAGCAAAGGGGCAAGATTAGCGGAAGTATTAAAAACAGAAGGTATTGATTTACAAAAGGTGATTGCCTTTGGCGATAATTTCAATGATGTTTCTATGCTAGAAACCGTTGGATTAGGCATTGCAATGGGAAATTCAGAACCAGATATTCAGCAAAAAGCAAAGAAAACTATAGGTTCAAATAATGAAGATAGTATTGCTAATGAATTGAAAGCTCAATTTAATCTTTAATTATGATAAAAGCAAAATACTCTATTGCTAGGCGGATAGGACTTTATTTTTTAATTATGATCGGATTTGCTTCGATTATCAGTGGAATCTCACTTGGTATTATGTGGAGCAATAAATCTGATGCGAGCCTGATTAATGTTTCAGGCTCACTTCGTATGCAAAGTTATCGATTGTTATCAGAAATGGATTCAAAAAAAGCACTGCTACCTGAGCGATTGTTGGAATATCATCGAACGCTACATGCTACAGAGCTTAGTTCATTAAAGCAAAGTGTTTTATTGCCAGATAGCGTGATAGAAAGCTATCAACAATTACTTAAAGATTGGTATGAAATGCAATCTTATGTCGCTCAGGGAGATAAAGTTAATTATGCTTCGCACATTGAAGATTATGTGCAGAGAGTTGATGATTTTGTTTTCCGTTTACAAGAGTTCGCTGAGTTAAAATTAAAGATTGCAACAGGCGTGATTGCGATTGCAATGTTACTGATTATTGCCCTTGCTTATATTGGCGTTTGGTATACTCGAAAAAAGATTATTGGACCTTTAAGGCAATTGGTAAAAGCGAGTTGGCAAATTCAAAATAAAGATTTTGACCACGTAAAATTAGCGGTCAATGAACCCAATGAATTAGGGCTACTTTCCTCTACTTTTACTGATATGTCTAATGAATTATTAAAATTATATACTTCATTAGAAGATAAAGTTCAGGATAAAACACGTCGTCTATTGGCGGTAAATCGTTCTTTACTGGTATTATATCAATGCTCTCAATTATTAACTGCTAAACCGATTAATAAAGAAGTGTTAAATCAAGTACTTAAAACGGTATTTGATAATGAACATTTGCTAGGGATTGATTTACAAGTGTATGGGGCTGAATATTGGAATGTATCAATAGACAATAAACCAAGTTTAGATTGGGTTTCTGCTGAAATTGCAATAGAAAATGAAAAATTGGGTATCTTAAGCTGGAAACCCTCACTGGTTTGTCCGGATGAACGATTGATCCAAAATGTGTCGGAAATGATTGGTCGTAGCCTTTATGTAGTGCAGATGCAAAAGCAACAGCAACAATTGGTACTCATGGAGGAGCGTGCAATTATTGCTCGTGAATTACACGATTCCTTAGCCCAGTCTCTTACGTTTTTCAAAATTCAGGTTAGCCTGCTTAAGCTTGCTAAAACAGATGAAAAGCGTAATGAAATTTTAACTGTATTTGAAAAAGCGTTAAATGATGCTTACAGCCAATTAAGAGAGCTGTTGACAACATTTAGGCTAACGATTCAAGAAGCGAATTTACAACAAGCGTTAGAAAAAATTTTAGAAAGCTTAAGACCGAAAACCTCAGCTCAGATTCGCTTAAGTTGCAAATTACCCTCGCATATGTTTAATGCTCAGCAGCAAGTTCACGTATTGCAAATTGTACGAGAAGCTGTGATTAATGCTATTAAGCATTCGCAAGCCACTGAAATTAATGTGATTGCTGAAACAAATGATGATGGTGAGCATTGTTTGATTATTCAAGATAACGGCGTAGGGCTTGCTGCCCATACGCAACCAGAAGGGCATTATGGACTGACGATTATGCAAGAACGGGCGGCTGAACTCAAAGCCGAATTTTCGATTGAAAATGTGGAAAGTGGCGGAGTAAAAGTACAGGTTTTATTGCCGAGTATGATTAGCAAGCGGTAATAAAATATTAATTTTTTGCATATTATTGGCAACGAATAAAAGGATAACAAATGCAATTCCGAAAAGCAGTAGAAGCGGATTTTGAGACAATATTGGCAATTTATAATCAAGCAATTCCCACTCACCAAATTACCGCCGATTTAGAACTGGCAACTACGCAAAATCGGCGGAAGTGGTTCGATTTTCACCTTGAAACAGCCCAATATCCTATTTGGGTGGTCGAAGATGAAAAAGGCATTGCTGGCTGGTTTAGTTTTTCACCATTTTATGAAAGACCGGCATTTGTGCATACTTCAGAAATCAGTATCTATTTAGATCACGATGCCAAAGGTAAAGGTTACGGCTCAAAAATTATTGAGTTTATGCAAGCTGAAATGCTTAATCACAATATTCATACGTTGATGGCGTATGTGTTTGAATTAAATACAGTGAGCCAAAATCTAATGAGAAAACACGGCTTTGAACAATGGGGAAGATTTCCGAATATTGCCAATATGGGGAAAGATGAGCAAGGCGATGATAAATGGCGGACATTGCTGATGATGTCTTACCAAAAGGGAATCGAATAACAAGCGGTGATTTTTTAGAATATTTTTGCAAATAAGGACAATATGGAAAAAACAAAAATTGTACTTGCGACAGGTAATGCAGGTAAAGTCAAAGAAATGGCGGATGTACTTTCACAATTTGGTTTTGATGTGGTGGCTCAAAGTGAATTTGGCATTGAATCACCGGAAGAAACCGGATTGACTTTTGTCGAAAATGCACTGATTAAAGCACGTTTTGCCGCTAAAATGACAGGTTTACCGGCGATTGCTGATGATTCAGGTTTGTCGGTTGTGGCACTTGGTGGTGAACCGGGGCTATATTCTGCACGTTATGCCGGAGAACAGGCAAGCGATGCGGATAATCGTCAAAAGTTATTAGCCAAAATGCAAGGGCAAGAAAATCGCCTGGCGAAATTTGTCAGTTGTATCGTATTTTTAAAACACGAAACTGACCCAACACCTTATATTGCGTTGGGTGAATGTTTTGGTGAAATTTTGACGGAAGAAAGAGGTGAAAATGGTTTCGGCTACGATTCCCTGTTTTTCTACCCACCGAAAGCTTGCACTTTTGCCGAATTAGAAACCAAAGAGAAAAAAGCGATTTCACACCGTGCAATCGCACTTGAGCAGTTAAAACAGCAATTAGCAGGAGAGAATAAATGATTATTACAACTACACCTACGATAGAGGGTAAACAAATTGTAGAATACAAAGGGCTAGTATTTGGAGAAGTAGTTTCTGGGGCTAATTTTATCCGTGATTTCTTAGCAGGTATCACCGATATTATTGGCGGGCGTTCAGGTGCTTATGAAAGCAAATTAAACGGTGCAAGAAAAGAGGCATTGGCTGAATTAGCCAAAGAAGCTCAAAAAGTGGGGGCAAATGCGGTGGTTGGCGTTTCTATGGAATATCAATCAATGGGCGGTGATAAAGGAATGTTCATCGTGGTAGCGACCGGCACTGCGGTTGTCACACGTTAATTTATGCAGTTGGAACAACAACACCTCGAGGTGAATTTCTGGCAGAAAAAATCGCTACTTGAGATGAATGATGCCGAATGGGAAGCATTATGTGACGGTTGCGGTAAATGTTGCTATCGAAAATATATTCAGGGCAGAGGGAGACGTGAAAGGCTTTACTATACCTCAGTTGCCTGTAATTTATTAGATGTGAATACAGGCCGTTGTATGAATTACCCGAACCGTTTTAAAATTGAGTCGGATTGTACGAAATTAACCAAAAAGAACTTACCCGATTTTGGCTGGTTGCCCAAAACCTGTGCTTATCGTTTGCTTTATGAGGGAAAGCCCCTTTTTGATTGGCACCCTTTAATCTCGAAAGATCCTGATTCTGTGAAAAATGCCGGAATGCTGATTGCTAACGGCATTCACGAAAAAGATGTGATTGATTGGTTTGAGTTTGTGATTGATGAAGTGTGAGAAAAAGGCGTTTGATTCAAACGCCTTTTGTTATAGAGATTAGGCTTTTTCCATCTCAAATTCAATTAACATCATCAAAATATGAATCACTTTAATGTGAATTTCTTGGATACGGTCTGCGTAACGGAAATGAGGCACTCGGATTTCAACATCGGCTAATCCTGCCATTTGTCCGCCATCTTTGCCTGTCATTGCAATCACTTTCATTCCTTTTTCTTTGGCAACTTTGATCGCATTTAACACGTTTTTAGAATTACCGGAGGTTGATAGCCCAAAGAGTACATCGCCTTTTTGCCCAACTGCCTCTAGATAACGAGAGAAGACATATTCATAACCGAAGTCATTACTTACACAGCTTAAGTGGCTGACATCGGAAATAGCGATTGCCGGGTATCCGGGACGGTTTTCACGGTAACGACCTGTTAATTCTTCAGCAAAGTGCATCGCATCACAGTGCGAACCGCCATTACCGCAAGAAATCACCTTACCACCTTGCTTGAAACTATTTGCAATCAGCATGGCGGCATCTTGAATTAATTTAATATTTTTTTCATCAGACATAAATTTGTCTAATACATCTGCAGCTTCTTGAAGCTCAGCTTTAATTTGTTCTAAATACATCATTTGCTCCTTTGTTTGCAAAACGCTTACCTTTAAACATCGGCTTTACCAATGGGGGTAGCGAGTAAAAAATTCGTTTTTTATGACCGCTTGAGGCATAAAAAGTGCAATAAGTTTAGAAGATCTATGCTGTATTGTAAACCTAATAACTTAAATAATCTGAATAGGGTTGTAAACAAAAGTTTCCAAAAGAGAAAAATAGCGGTATGATCGCCTCACAATCCCTCTCGCATTGTTAACTCTAGTAGCTAATATCAGGCTTTAAGCGTATTAAACAATGCACAAATTTGCTATTTATAGGAGACTATATGGTCGTAAATCCAGAATCTTTTGAACAGATAATTGGACAATCTGTAAAGATAAAAGAGGTTGTTGAACAAGCAAAAAAATTTGCCAACCTTGATGCACCATTATTGATTCAAGGTGAGACGGGAACAGGAAAAGATTTATTTGCCAAATCTTGTCACCATTTTGGATCTCGTCGAATGCAAAAATTTATTGCCGTGAACTGTGCCGGTTTACCTGCTGAAGAAGCAGAATCGGAAATGTTCGGACATCGTGGCAATGGCGTTGAGTCCGTCGGTTTCTTTGAATATGCTCACGGTGGTACAGTATTATTAGACTCTATTTCTGAGTTATCGCTGGAAATGCAAGCCAAATTATTGCGCTTTTTAAATGATGGCTCTTTTCGTCGAGTGGGCGAAGATCAAGAGATTCAAGTCAATGTTAGGGTGATCTGTACTTCATTACAGCCTTTGTCATTATTAGTTGAACAAGGCAAAGTAAGAGAAGATCTGTTTCATCGTTTAAATGTTCTCACTTTAAATTTACCACCTTTGCGAGATCGAAAAGAGGATATTCCATTATTAGCTGATTACTTTATCGCCCAAATTAGCAATCAGTTGGGGGTGAGCAAATTAGAGTATGATAATGTTTTTTTGCAAGCATTGCAGAATTATCACTGGCGAGGCAACTTAAGAGAGCTTTATAACGCACTTTATCGAGCTTGTACACTTTCGCATAGCTACCGTTTAGCGGTAAAAGATCTTCATTTACCCAGAGATATGGAGGCGATGATTGAAGTACGTGAGGAGGCGACGCTTGAGGAAATGATGAGCCAGTATGAAGCCCAATTATTGCACCAATTTTATGCAGAATATCCGAGTACCCGAAAATTAGCACAACGGCTCGGACTTTCACATACTGCGGTGGCAAACAAATTGCGTCAATACGGGTTAACAAAAAATGGAAACAGTAAAGATGAATAAACTAGCGGTCATTTTTTCAGTATGTTTTGCAAATTTAGGGCTAAATTCGACCGCTTACGCAGCGCCAAGTATTCCTCAAGAGCTACTTGAAAATAGCCTTGTGTATTGCACTACTTCATCGGGATTCTCTTTTAACCCACAAAAATCCGATGTGAGTTCGAATATGAATGTGGTAACAGAGCAGATCTACGATAAATTAGTTGAGTTTAATCCGAAAAAAAATCGACTAGAGCCTGCTTTAGCTGAAAGTTATTCAATCAGCGACGATGGTTTAGTGATTACATTACGTTTAAGAAAAAATGTCGCTTTTCATACAACTCCATGGTTTACTCCGAGTCGTAAATTAAACGCAGAAGATGTGGTGTTTTCGCTAAAACGAATGATTGGTAAAGAAAGTGATTTACCTGAAGTGAAAAGTGAGCCTGAAAGTGTATTACACCACCAGCGACAAAGCTATATTTACCAAAAAACAGCGGGGCAGATTTATTTTCCTTATTTTGAAAGTGTTGATTTAGCGAATAAAATTGCCAGCATTCATTCTCCGTCAAATGACATTGTAAAAATTGAATTAGTCCGTCCTGATTCAGCATTGTTGGCGCATTTAGCCAGCCAATATGCAGTTATTCTGTCTAAAGAATATGCTTTACAGCTCAATGCAGATGATAACTTAGTTCAACTGGATTTATTACCGGTAGGAACAGGCGTATATCAACTTGAAAGTTATGAAAATAATGATTATGTGCGTTTAAAACCAAATATGAATTACTGGGGCAAAAAAGCACATATTCAAAATATGGTCGTAGATTTTTCCACAGAAGCGACCGGCAGGATGGCAAAATTTTTAAATAATGAATGTGATGTGGTTGCTTTTCCGGAACCTAGCCAATTATCAGTGTTAAATAATCGGCAGCTTATTAGTAGTAAAGGTGCTAATTTGGTTTATTTAGCATTCAATATGCAACGGGGTATTGGGCAGGATTTGGCATTACGCCAACGTATTGCACGCGGCATAAATCGCAAACGTATTGCAGAGAAATTATTTTATGGTACAGGTGAAGTAGCGGATAACCTATTACCAACAGCTTTGTGGTCGAAAAAAAATAATGGAAGCTACCCTTATCAACCACACCAAAATTCAGGTGAGCAAGCGGTTGAAATGCATGACAGTATTATAAATCGGTCTTTAGATAGCAAAACAGAGACCGAAGAAGTAAACCAAAAACAGCGCTTAAAACTGTGGGTAATTGATGAAAAACGAGTTTATAATCAACACCCATTAAAAATGGCAGAAATGATACGTGCTGATTTAGCTACGCAAAATTTAGAGGTCGAGATTCGCGCAGTAAGTCGAGCTTATTTGGTGCAACAGCTTGCTAATAAAAGTGCGGATTATGATTTGATTTTAGGTGGTTGGTTAGCAAATAATCTTGATCCTAACAGTTTTTTGGAAGCCTTACTCAGTTGTAAAGCTGCGGAAACGGTGACTAATTTATCAAATTGGTGCAATGAAGATTTTGATTTTTGGTTACAAACAGCCCGTCTAAGTGATGATCCGGCATCAGCTAATTTATTGTATGAATTTGCACAAAAATTATTAGAAGAGCAATTGCCTATTCTCCCTTTAATGAATGCTAATCGTGTATTAGTCATAAAAGATGGAGTGAAACAGGCAGATATTTCCCCTTTCGGCCAGGTAAAATTATCAGAGTTACGTTTGGGCTTGGGGCATAAAAAAGGAAACTAATTATGCTAATTGTCTTTTTTCGAAAAATTTTTCTAACCTTGATTACGTTGATTTTTTTGTCACTTATCAGTTTTAATATTCTGTTACGAGATCCATTAAACCACTTAGCCGAGTTAGGCTGGTTTGAGGCTTATTGTTATTATGTAAAATCTCTGCTAAATGGTGATTTTGGTATTAGTTTCAGTAATGGAGAACCGCTCACAGCGCAAATTTTACAGGTGTTCCCGGCTACAATTACGCTTTGTTTATCGGCTCTCATTGTTTCTTTAATTATTGGTTTGCCTCTTGGTTTTTTTGCGGCTACTCAGCAAAAAAATATGGTTGGGCGATTATTAAATACACTAGGTTCATTGAGTTTAGCCGTGCCGGTATTTTGGCTGGCATTAGTGCTAATGTATTACGCTTCTCTCAATCAGTGGGAAGTGTCAGCAATTGGAGAAATCCATTCGCTTTATCCGAAACAGATGGTAACCGGCTTTTTGCTATTAGATATTTGGTTATCTGATGTACCTTATAAATTAAAAATGATGCAGAGTGCTTTACATCACTTAGCTTTGCCGACATTAGTCTTGGCTGTGCCAGCTACATTAGAAGTTATGCATATTACTCAAGCTAGAGCAGGTTATGTAATGAAACAAAATTACATTAAAATAGCGAAAACGCGTGGCTGGACACCGTTTAGAGTTTGGAGAACGCATATTATTTGTAATACTTTACCTGCATTATTACCTATGATTGCCCGTACCTTTATTTTAATTTTTGCCTTCGGTATGTTAATTGAGAACATATTTAGCTGGGGAGGAATTGGACGTTGGCTGATAAATGCCCTTGCTATTCAAGACTATAATGCGATTTCAGCGGGAGTAGTTGCAATCGGGGTGTTTGTGTTATTAGTAGATATGGTTACAGGCTTTGTGCGGGTGATGTTAGATCCATCAGATAAAAAGGATTGGTATGGCAGTTATTAAAGAACCCGAGCAATTCAGAGAAAGTAACGGATTTAAGACATTCTGGTTTTATTTTCAACAAGATAAGCTAGCACTTGGTAGTTTCTATCTTTTTTTACTCTTAGTAGCACTTATTTTTATGGGGAGCGTATTTGCGCCTTACAATTACAATCAACAATTTGTTGGTTTAGAATTAATGCCTCCCTCTTGGGACGACAAAGGTCAAATCAGCCATTTTTTAGGTACTGACGATTTAGGACGAGATATTTTAAGCCGTATTATGTATGGTTTTTACTACACGCTTGGTTCCGCACTGATGATTACCTTATTAATTGCGATTATCGGCGGTATGATCGGGATTTATGCCGGGCTGAAAAAAGGACGTTCATTTTGGTTGATTAGCCATTTGTTCGATACCTTTTTATTTATGCCGATTTTATTGATTGCGATCATCATTGCAACCTTAATGGAAGCGAGTTTGGTCAATGCAATGTTGTCGATTTTTTTAGCGATGTTGCCGCATTTTATCCATAAAATTTATCAAGCAACCGAAAAACAACTCAAAAAAGAGTACATCATTACCTTAAAGCTAGATGGTGCAAGTCGCTGGTATTTAATTCGAGAAGTGATTATTCCTAATCTTACCGGCGTGGCAATTAAAGCACTTTCACATATTTTTGTGATCGCCATATTAGATATTAGTGCGTTAAGTTTTATTATGCTGGGGGCTAAAAGCCCGACCCCTGAATGGGGAGCGATGATTCGTGAATCCATGGAACTGATTTATATAGCTCCTTGGACGGTGATATTACCTGGCTTAGCAATTATTTTTAGTATTTTTACCGTTACAATACTTGGTACACGCTTAAGCGTGATTTTTGAAAAATACCGTAAAGAATAGTATTTAAATAGGATACTGACACATAACAAGCGGTCATTTTTAAGTAAAATTTTACAGATTAAGGAATAGTATGGCATTACTTGATATTCGCCATTTAAGTATTGAAATTGATACGCCAAAAGGCAGAGTAAAAATGGTGGATAACATCAACCTGACTGTTGATGAGGGCGAAATTTGTGGCTTGGTGGGAGAATCTGGTTCGGGAAAAAGCCTCATAGCCAAAGTGATTTGCGGTATGATTAAAGATGAATGGATTGTGAGTGCAGATCGCTTTCGCTTTGACGATATTGAATTACTGAAACTTTCGCCAGCGGAACGCCGAAAATTGGTAGGCGATCATATTTCAATGGTATTCCAAGATCCGCTTACTAGCCTTGACCCAAGCCAGCAAATTGGTAAACAACTGATGCAAACCATTCAATTTAGAGGGAAGTGGTGGCAACGATTTGGGTGGAAAAAGAAAAAAGCAATCGAGCTACTACACCGTGTTGGTATTCGTGACCATCAAGATATTATGAAAAGCTACCCAAGTGATATTACCGAAGGCGAAGCTCAGAAGGTGATGATTGCAATGGCGGTGGCAAATCAGCCCCGATTATTGGTGGCAGATGAGCCGACTAATATTATGGAATCAACCACGCAGTTGCAGGTTTATCGCTTGCTTTCCAGTATGAATCAGAATTTGGGAACCTCAATCTTGCTGGTGAGTAATGACATGCGTAGCATTCAAAATTGGGTTGATTCTTACAATGTGCTTTATTGTGGACAAACCGTTGAAATTGCGGATAAAGAGAGCATTCTTGAATCGTCTTATCACCCCTATACTCGAGTGTTACTCAATAGCTCACCTGATTTTTCTCAGCCTTTAGCCTTTAAAAGTAGCCTAAATACGCTACGAGGCTCAGTCCCGATGTTACAAGAAATGCCGATTGGTTGTCGTTTAGGCCCTCGTTGCCCTTTTGCACAAAAAAAATGTATCAACAAACCGCCATTAGTGAAAGTAAAACAGCACGAGTTTGCCTGCCATTTCCCAATTAACTTTAGAGAACAAAATTTGCTCAAAAATAAAACAGAAAATACGCCGTTTGTGGTGGCCGAAATAGCAGAAAAAGAGGCGTTTTAGAGTGGTTATTATTGGCTAAGGGTAACAGGCAACATTAGGGTATCTAATACGAAACTCAAGGGTAAATCGATCACCGCAAGCACCGCGAATATACCGCCTTCTTGCATTACTTGGAAATCTTTTATTACGCCGGCATAAACACGGTAATCCTGTTCAACCAAGCTTAGTACTGTGCCACAAGCGGTGAGGTTAAACATCAAATAGAGTAGAAAAACGAGTTTACAAGCGGTCAATTTCATCAAAAAATCTCCAAATACGCTTTTATTTTACGCTATTTTTATCGGGTTGGCGTAAAATTCGTTTTAAAAACAGCTATTTTCAGGCAGAATGTAGCCGAATCGATATTAAATATACTAAGAGGATCTTATATGCAAACTTACAACATTGCAGTGCTTGCCGGTGACGGCATTGGGCCGGAAGTGATGGCAGAAGCTATCAAAGTGCTTGAAGCGACTCAACAAAAATTTGGCTTTAAACTAAATTTTAATCAATATAACATTGGTGGGGCAGCGATTGATGCTCAAGGTAAAGCGTTACCCGAAAATACCTTAAAAGGCTGTGAAGAGGCCGATGCGATTTTATTTGGTTCGGTAGGTGGCCCGAAATGGACGCATTTACCACCGGACGAGCAACCTGAACGAGGTTCGCTATTGCCACTGCGTAAACATTTCTCGCTATTCTGTAATTTACGCCCTGCTGCACTGTATCAAGGGCTGGAAAAATTCTGCCCATTGCGTGCCGATATTGCTGCTAAAGGTTTTGATATGGTGGTGGTACGGGAATTAACCGGCGGCATCTATTTCGGTCAGCCCAAAGGACGAGATGGTGAAGGTGCGCAAACCCGTGCATTTGACACCGAAGTGTACTACAAATATGAAATCGAGCGCATTGCCCGTGTGGCGTTTGAATCTGCAATGAAACGTGAAAAACATGTGACATCAGTTGATAAGGCAAATGTGTTGCAAAGCTCAATTTTATGGCGTGAAACCGTCACGGAAGTAGCTAAAGAGTTCCCGGAAGTCACGCTTGAGCATATGTATATTGATAATGCGACAATGCAGCTAATCAAAGCACCTGAATCATTCGATATTTTATTATGCTCAAACATCTTCGGTGATATTATTTCTGATGAGGCAGCGATGATTACAGGCTCTATGGGAATGTTGCCTTCAGCCAGCCTCAATGAGCAAGGTTTCGGCTTATATGAACCGGCAGGCGGTTCAGCACCGGATATTGCCGGTAAAAATATTGCGAATCCGATTGCGCAAATTTTATCAGCCGCAATGATGTTGCGTTATAGCTTTAACTTAGGTGATGCTGCTGATGCGATTGAAACAGCGATCCAAAAAGCCCTTGCCGATGGCTACCGTACCGCTGATTTAGCCGATGACAGCAAACCGCTTTCTACCTCAGAAATGGGCGATATTATTGCGAAAAATATTCTCGCTTAAGGTTGAATCTGAATAGCACAAGCGGTCATTATTAGCTAAATTTTTGCAAATTTTTCGCTAATAATGACCGCTTGTTTATTACTCGTTAGCCGTCAATCTCTTCGCCTGTTTCTTCCCACTTAAAATTCAATGCCACAGAATTAAGGCAAAAACGCAACCCTGTTGGTAGTGGGCCGTCCGGAAAAACGTGTCCCATATGCGAATCACAATTCCCACAACGAATTTCGATACGATGATGTCCTAAACTGTAATCATCTAAGTAACGTAGTGACGATTCTGAAATCGTTTGGTAAAAACTCGGCCAGCCACAACCGGCATCAAATTTAGTATCTGAGTGAAATAAATCGTGATGGCATCTGGCACAGCGATAAATTCCCACCCGATATTCATTCAAAAATTTTCCTGTAAACGGACGTTCCGTGCCGTGATTGATTAAAATATCAACTTGTTGTTCTGTCAGGGCGTGAATAGGTTTAATCATCAGCAATTCTCCTAAGATAGTAGCGAAGTCATTGTAGCTTTTTTTGACCTGAAAATCGTTATAAATTTCAAAATTTGACATAGATCACAAAAAATTTATCTGTTATATTGAGAACGTTCTTTGGGCTTGCCAGGAAAGTGAAAAGATATGCTATAATTCAAGCGTCTTTAGCGTAGTACATAAAGAACAAATTTTGTTTAACTTTAATATAGGTAGAAAAATCTATGGCAATTAAAATTGGTATTAACGGCTTTGGCCGTATCGGTCGTATCGTTTTCCGTGCAGCACAACACCGTGATGACATTGAAGTTGTAGGTATCAACGACTTAATCGACGTTGATTATATGGCTTATATGCTAAAATATGACTCAACTCACGGTCGTTTTGACGGTACTGTTGAAGTTAAAGATGGTCAATTAGTAGTTAATGGTAAAGCGATCCGTGTAACAGCTGAACGTGATCCGGCTAACTTAAAATGGAATGAGATCGGTGTTGATATCGCAGTTGAAGCAACCGGTTTATTCTTAGATGATGAAACTGCTCGTAAGCACATCACTGCTGGTGCAAAAAAAGTAGTTTTAACCGGCCCGTCTAAAGATGCAACTCCTATGTTCGTAAACGGCGTAAACTTTGATACTTACGCAGGCCAAGACATCGTGTCTAACGCTTCTTGTACAACAAACTGCTTAGCACCATTAGCTAAAGTTATTCACGAAAAATTCGGCATTAAAGAAGGTTTAATGACAACTGTTCACGCAACTACTGCAACGCAAAAAACAGTAGATGGTCCATCAGCGAAAGACTGGCGTGGTGGTCGTGGCGCATCACAAAATATCATTCCTTCATCAACAGGTGCAGCGAAAGCAGTAGGTAAAGTATTACCTGCATTAAACGGCAAATTAACCGGTATGGCTTTCCGTGTTCCAACTACTAACGTTTCTGTTGTTGACTTAACCGTAAACTTAGAAAAACCGGCAACTTATGCAGAAATCTGTGCTGAAATCAAACGTGCTTCTGAAAACGAAATGAAAGGCGTGTTAGGCTACACAGAAGATGCTGTTGTTTCAACAGACTTCAACGGTGCAACTGAAACTTCAGTATTTGATGCAGCAGCAGGTATCGCATTAACTGATACTTTCGTTAAATTAGTATCTTGGTACGATAACGAAGTTGGCTACTCAAACAAAGTATTAGACTTAGTTGCTCACGTATATAACTACAAAGGTTAATTGCTAAGTTATATTTTAAATATAGAGCCAAATTCTGAATGGGATTTGGCTCTTTTATTGCGAACAATAAATTGAAGATAGTTTCCGTTTTCCTGTAAGATTATTTCCTACAAATAGAGACTAAGTACAATTAGGAAAATTCTCTTGCTTTTTGCTGTGTATTTTGTGTAAAAGAATATTATTAGAGGCTATAAACGATTAATAAATATCAAGTTTCCTATGAAAAATAATGTTTTTATTAATGCCATATTGCACTTTGAGAGATGATTTAACTTATTGATTTATAAGTATAGTAAGATTAAAGCCTGAATGGGGATATTCAGGCTTAAAATAATGGTGCGACTAGCTGGACTCGAACCAGTGACCCCCACCATGTCAAGGTGGTGCTCTAACCAACTGAGCTATAGTCGCGTTAACGGTGTGCATTCTATTGGAAAAAGGAACTTAGTGCAATATGCTTTTGGTTGAGTGCTTTTATTTTAGACGCTTTTGGGTGAAAATTTGTTTATCTTCCCAGCGGAGCATTGTTAAATGGCTTCCCCAAGCACAGCCAGTATCAAGGGCATAGATGTTTGGGCGAGTGTATTTGCCCATTAGGCTTGCCCAATGACCAAAGATAATGTTTTTCTGTGTAAATAACGGATTATCCAAGTCAAACCAAGCCAGCAGTTCTTGAGGGGCTTGTTCAAGCGGTAATTTACAGTCAAAATCTAACCGCTTGTCGGTGTAGCAAAACCGCATACGAGTCAATACATTAATGATATAACGCCAACGTTCAACACCTTGCAAATCTTCACTCCAGCGTTCGGGCTTATTCTCATACATTTGGGCGATGTAGTCCGCATAATTGTCACTTTGTAGCACCTTTTCTGCCTCTTTGGCACAAGCGAGCGTAGTTACTAAATCCCACTCAGGGCTGATTCCTGCGTGAGTCAGCAAAAATTGATGTTTGGGGTGATGAATTACAAGCGGTTGATTTCTGAGCCAATTTTGCAAATCGAGCCGATCTTTAGCCTCAAAAATAGCATCAATCTTATCATTTGGTTTTACCCGTTTGATGCCAAGCATTGTGGCAAGCAAGTGCAAATCGTGGTTGCCTAGCACGGTTTTGGCATTGTTTGCAGAGTCTTTCACAAAACGTAAACAGGCTAAAGAGTCCTCACCACGGGCGACTAAATCCCCTGTTAAAAAGAGTTCGTCTTGCTTGGGGTTATAATTGACTTTTTCTAATAAAAGCTGAAATTCGTTAAAGCAACCGTGTAGGTCGCCTACAATATAAGTTGCCATTGTTTCTCCTTTGTTCCCCTAAAGTTATAAACAAGCGGTTATATTTTAGAGAAAATTTGCAAAATCTCATCAAAATATAACCGCTTGAAATTTAAATGATATTTCCTACGATTGAGCGAGTTTCTAAGCGTACTTCGGTGAGTTTCACTTTCACCGCTTGCCCGATCTGATAGGCTTTTTCACCTTTAATATAAAGTGCAAGTTCTTCTTGGCGGTATTCCATTTCCTCTTTGTTGTCGTGCAAGCTGGAGAATGGCACAAAAATTTGAGCACCGTTTTTTATGACTTTCGCACGCAAGCCACCACGGGAAACATCTGCAATTTCGCACTCAAATTCGACCGCTTGTTCCACCATTGGGGCAAGGTAACGAGCATAAAGCCAGTCAGCAATATCACGTTCTACTAAACGGTTTTGACGGCGAGCTTCTTGTAAACGGCTTAAAACTGATTCTTCCACCGCTTGGCTTTGTTTGCCAAGTAACACTTGCTTGATTAAACGGTGGTTTACCATATCGCCATATTTACGGATGGGTGATGTCCAAGTGGCGTAATCGGTAATGCCTAGCCCGAAATGCGGGGCAACTTCGGCTTTAAATTCAGCGAAGGTTAAATAACGTCGTAAACGCAACTCTAAGAATTTCTCTGGGTAGTCTTGAATATCACGTTGCATTTGGCAATAGCCTTCTAAGGTTGCTAAACGCTCGGCGGAGTAGCGTTCGGCAAGCTCATCACGATTTTCATCGCTGGCTAAAGTTTGGAGTAAAAATGATTTTACCAATTCATAATTTTTCGGATCAAAACCTGAATGGGTATTAAATACACCGGTTTTGGCATGTTGGCTTAAGAATTTTGCACAACAAATATTGGCAAGAATCATTGATTCTTCGATCATTTGATTCGCAATACGGCGATATTCAACGTGAATATCTTTTACCGAGCCATCTTCATTTAACTCAAAGGTATAATCGCCTTGTTCTTTGAATAGCAACGCATTCTCGGCACGCCATTGAATGCGGGCTTGAGTAAATTGATGTAGCCACTCAATTTGTTGTTTTGTTTCTTCAGACTGAGGTTGCCACGCATTTTCCACGCCTTCGAGATAATCGGAAACATCGTCGTAAGCCAAGCGATCTTTTGATTCGACCCAAGCAGAGGTAAAGGTTGTCTCTTTAATGAGATTGCCGTTTAAATCGGTTTCAATAAAGCCAACGAGGGCAGGGCGTTTTTCATTCGGGACAAGCGAACAGAGATCGTCTGAGAGTTCTCGAGGTAACATTGGAATGTTAAAGCCCGGTAAATAGTTGGTGAAACAACGCTGGCGAGCGGCTTTTTCAATATGGGAATTTTCTGGGATATAAGCGGTTGGGTCAGCAATCGCTACCACTAAACGCCAGCCGGTTTGCTCGCCATTTTGCTTAATTGGTTCGATGAACAGAGCATCGTCCATATCTTGCGTGCTTGGGCTGTCAATAGTGGTAAAGTAAAGATGAGATAAATCTTCACGAGCTAATTCATCGTGTAATTCATAGCTTTTTTCATTTGCGACCGGTTCACGAGGCTGTTCGTGGCGGGCAAGTGTGACCCACCAAGGGGCGAAATTATCGGATTCTTTACAGATAAATTGGGTAACTTGGGCAAAGAAAAAACGGTCGTCACGCAACGGATGCGTTTTTAATTGTGCCACCACCCAGTCGCCATTTTCTAATTTTTCAGTGACTTTTTTATGGGTATTTGCCGGAATGGTTTGTTTGACACTTGGGTGATCAACCGCAAGTTGCAATTTGCCCTCTTTATTTAAACGCACTTGGGCGATAAAACGCTCAAGCATTGGCTCAATCAGAGAGTCAATTTCCACCTGTTCTTTATCGCCTTCACGTTTGACTACGGCTTTTACCTTATCACCGTGCATTACTTTTTTCATTTCCGCAGGTGGAATAAAATAGCTTTTTTTATCGCATTCTAAAAAACCGAAGGCTTTGTCTGAGGCTTTTACCGTACCTTCGACATACTCTTTACTTGCCTCGATTTGCTGTTTGAGTTGAGCTAAAAGGGGATTGTTTTGAAACATAATTTCTCATTTTAAAAATAAAAAAAGGTGCTATCGTTGCAC
Source organism: Mannheimia haemolytica (assembly GCA_900638155.1). NCBI lineage: Bacteria > Pseudomonadati > Pseudomonadota > Gammaproteobacteria > Pasteurellales > Pasteurellaceae > Mannheimia > Mannheimia haemolytica. Next base: position 1,277,659 of record LR134495.1, read on the forward strand.
CGAAAAAACAATGGCATTATAACGGATTTGAACCAAGTTCAGCAAATAAATGCTGTTGCTATAACTTATAAAGGTTAGTAGAATATAATCCATTTAAAAATAATGGAGACTTTTCAATGAAAAAATTACTTGCAATTGCAACAGTATTTTCTTTAGCAGCCTGTTCGACTCAAACACTTGAACTATCTCCTGCCAAGGAAGCTCAATATGATCGTGTTCAACACTTCTTTGTTTCAGGGCTTGCTCAAAAACAAGAGATAGATGCGGCAAAAATTTGTAATGGTGCAGATAAGGTAGGTAAGGTAGAAACTGAAACTACTTTCTTTAATGGCTTGTTAGGTACAATTACTTATGGTATCTATTCACCTCGCCAAATCCGTGTATATTGTAACTAATCCTAGTAATTTAAGGAGTTGAAAATGAAAAAATTGCTTGCTATGTCTGTATTAACAGCCCTGCTGACTACAGCATGTACAACACAAACTGCCCATATTGGCGGCAAAGTTACTGATAACATTAAGCCAACTAAGAGTGTAACTCAGTCGTTCTTTATAGGTGGGATTGGGCAAGAAGAAACATTGAATATTGTAGAGGTTTGTGGTTCCAAAGATAAAGTGCAGCAGGTTGAAACAGTACTTTCAGGTGGGGACATTCTATTAGGTCTTGTGACTATCGGTATTTATACACCTCGTACTGCAAATGTATATTGTAAGTAATATTTTATTAAAAAAATAACGGACTCAATTGAGTCCGTTATTTTTATAGGAATTACTCTTCGTCGCCTAATTCACCCATTGCCATTACGCTGAAGCCGGCATCAACGTGTAACACTTCACCTGTTACACCAGAGGCTAAATCTGAGCATAAGAAAGCTGCAGAGTTACCTACATCATCAATAGTTACGGTGCGGCGTAAAGCAGCGGTTTTCTCGAAAGCAGAAAGCATTTTCTTGAAGTTTTTAATTCCTGAAGCAGCTAATGTGCGGATCGGGCCGGCTGAAATCGCATTTACACGAATACCTTCTTTACCTAAATCGGCTGCCATTACACGGGTTGCAGCTTCTAAAGAGGCTTTGGCTAAGCACATTACATTGTAGTTAGGGATTGCACGCTCTGCACCTAAGTAACTTAAGGTTAAAAGGGCGGCATTTTCATTTAAGAACGGGCGAGCAGCTTGAGCCATTGCAACAAAGCTATAGGCACTGATGTCGTGTGCAATACGATAACCTTCACGGGTTGCGGCATTTACATAATCACCGTCTAATTGATCACCTGGTGCAAATGCGATAGCGTGAACGAAACCATCAAATTTTTCCCAATGTTTGCTTAATTCAATGAAGCACTCGGTAATGCTTTCATCGGTTGCCACATCTAATGGCAGGACAATTTCTGAACCAAATTCTTTGGCAAATTCTTCAACACGTGGTTTTAATTTATCGTTTAAGTAGGTGAATGCAAGTTCTGCACCTTGTTGTTTCATTGCGTTTGCAATACCGTATGCGATTGAACGGTTGCTTGCTAAACCTGTTACTAAAATACGTTTACCAGTTAAGATACCCATAAAAATTCCTCTTTTATATTGATTGGGGCAAAATTGTGTCGATTATAACGGATATAGGAAAAACGGGCAAATGGAGTTAGCGGCTCATCGGATCAGAAATCCCTTTTTGAATGTGGTTTCAAAAAGGGATTTGATAAGATAAATTAAGCGGTAGTTTGAGCAATAATATTTTGTTGCGGTTTGATTGCCCCGGCTAATTCGGCTAATTCTTCCATACGGTTAATAATAATATACTTTCCTTGTACTGAAATCATACCGCTTTTTTGGAAACGCCCTAGTAAACGGCTAATGGTCTCAATGGTTAAACCAAGATAATTGCCGATATCTCCACGGGTCATGGTTAAGCGGAATTCTTTTGCAGAGAAACCACGGGCTGAGTAACGTTGGGAGAGGTTATACAAAAATGCCGCCAGTTTTTCCTCCGCATTCATTTTTGAGAGTAATAGAATCATTTCTTGATCACTTTTAATTTCATTACTCATCAAACGCATAATTTGATGGCGGATTTTCGGCATTTTGCCAGCAAGATCATCTAAAATATCGAATGGAATTTCACAAATCATTGAGGTTTCGAGCGCTTGAGCATAGCCTTCGTGCTGCATATTCGTAATTGCATCAAAGCCAATCAGATCGCCAGGTAAATGGAAACCGGTAATTTGCTCTTCGCCACTTTCACTTAAGGTATAGGCTTTTAGTGTCCCAGAACGGATAGCATAAAGCGAACGCAGTTCATCACCTGACTTAAAAATAACTTGCGATTTTTGAATCGGTTTTTTACGCTCAATAATATTATCTAGTTGAGTTAATTCCGTTTCATTAAGAGTAAAAGGTAAGCATAGTTGGCTAATACTGCAATTTTGACAATGAATTGTGCAAGTATGACGTCCGCTTGTTTTAGGTTCTGATACAATTTTCATCCATTCAACCTTAAATTAGAAAAGTATTCCTAAATTTGATTTAGAACAAAGTTTACCATTAAATTTACATGAAGCAAAGTATACCAAGGAAAAATAAAAATACTTACAAAGAGGTATAAAAAATATAATCAAATTTTTATTTTTGAGATCTACTTCAAGTTTTTATCAAAAAGAGTGTGTTAGTATGTTTATACACAAAGTAAACAACTCTCACAAGCAAGGAGCATATTATGTATAAACATATCTTAGTTGCAGTGGATCTTTCTGAAGAAAGTCTTGTTTTAGTGCGTAAGGGGGCTGCGTTAGCAGAAAAATGCGGAGCTAAACTTTCCCTCATTCACGTTGATGTTAATTTTTCGGATCTCTATACAGGATTAATTGATATTAATATGTCTTCGGTACAAGACAGTGTTGTTGAAGAAACAAATACGGCACTGGCTGAACTTGCCTCAAAAGTAAATTATCCTGTATCTGAATGTTTAAACGGAACGGGAGATTTTAGTCAGGTTTTGGAAGAGGCCGTAGAAAAACACAATGTCGATTTACTCATCACCGGCCATCATCAGGACTTCTGGAGTAAATTTATGTCTTCAACTCGTCAAGTCATGAATAATATCACTGTTGATATGCTGGTTGTGCCATTAGCAGATGAATAGCAAGAAAGTGAATGAAAAATAACCGCTTGAGACAGTTTATCTGTCTTACAAGCGGTTATTTTTTTAGGAAAATTTACAAAAATTATTTAATTGAAAAAATAAGTAGCATATAGCTCCCCCAATAGCATAAAAAATGTGTAAAATAGCAAGATAACTAAATGTTTAACTTCTATTTACAAAAAGAGTGATTTTTAATGAAAACAACTTCAGATATCAGACAATCTTTTCTAGAGTTTTTCCAAACTAAAGGACATACGATTGTTCCAAGCAGCTCTCTTGTTCCCGAGAATGATCCGACATTATTATTTACCAATGCGGGCATGAACCAATTCAAAGATGTTTTTCTTGGGTTAGAAAAACGCCCTTATAGCAGAGCGACTACGGCACAACGTTGTGTACGTGCAGGTGGTAAACACAATGATTTAGAAAACGTAGGTTATACCGCTCGCCATCATACTTTTTTTGAAATGATGGGGAATTTCAGCTTTGGTGATTACTTCAAGCAAGATGCAATCAAATTCGGTTGGGAGTTTTTAACTTCTCCACAATGGCTTGGCTTACCAAAAGAAAAATTATATGTAACTGTGTATGAAACTGATGATGAAGCCTACGATATTTGGCATAAAGAAGTAGGTGTACCATCGGAACATATTATTCGCATTGGCGATAATAAAGGCGCACCTTATGCTTCAGATAACTTCTGGGCGATGGGCGATACCGGTCCTTGTGGCCCTTGTACCGAGATTTTCTATGATCACGGGCCTGAGCATTGGGGAGGCTTACCGGGTAGCCCAGAAGAAGATGGCGACCGCTATATTGAGGTATGGAATATTGTATTTATGCAGTTCAATCGTTTAGCAGACGGTACGATGGAAAAACTGCCTAAGCCTTCTGTAGATACAGGGATGGGGTTAGAACGTATGACTGCGGTAATGCAACACGTAAACTCCAACTACGAAACGGATATTTTCCAAACTTTAATTAAAGAAGTCGCTACTTTGCTTAATGTGAAAGATTTAGATAATAAATCTTTACGTGTAGTGGCAGACCATATTCGTGCTTGTTCCTATCTGATTGCCGATGGTGTTTTACCTTCAAATGAAGGAAGAGGCTATGTATTACGCCGTATTATCCGCCGTGCGGTTCGTCACGGTAATATTTTGGGTGCAAAAGAAGCCTTTTTCTATAAATTGGTGCCAACACTTGCAACGGTAATGGGGCAAGCTGGTGAGGTGCTGACCCAAAAACAAGCGCATATTCAAAAGACACTCAAAGCAGAAGAAGAGCAATTTGCCCGTACTCTTGAGCGTGGATTGAATTTATTAGAAGATGCATTAGCGAAAGTGGAAAATAAAACCTTATCCGGAGAGGTTGCGTTCAAACTTTATGACACCTACGGGTTCCCGTTAGATTTAACTGCTGATGTTTGCCGTGAGCGTGATATTAAAATTGACGAAGATGGCTTCAATGCAGAAATGACCGCACAACGTGAGCGTGCGAAAGCCAGCAGTAGCTTTGGCACAGATTATAACAATGTGATTAAAGTGGACGGTAAAACATGCTTTAGTGGATATACTGAAACCAGCTTAAATGATGCTACTGTAATTGGGTTATTTAGTAATGGAAAATCGGTTGAGTCTATTCAATCGGGTGAAAATGCGGTAGTGATTTTAGATAAAACCCCATTCTATGCAGAAATGGGTGGACAAGTGGGTGATAGCGGTCAAATTTCCGCAGAAATTTGCAATTTTGAGGTAGTAGATACGCAAAAATATGGTCAAGTATTCGGGCATATTGGGCAATTAACTTCCGGCTCACTTTCTGTTGGCGACAAAGTTAATACGATCGTAGATAGAGAGCGTCGTCATGCTATTACATTAAACCACAGTGCTACCCACTTACTGCATTCTGCGTTACGCCAAGTGCTAGGCGACCACGTTGCTCAAAAAGGCTCATTAGTGTCAGAAAATATTTTACGTTTTGATATTTCTCAGCCGGAAGCAATTACTAAATCACAACTTGAAGAAGTTGAACGTATCGTGAATGCTAAAGTGCGTGAAAATATTCAGGTAATCATTGAAGAAATGGATATTGAATCTGCAAAAGCGAAAGGTGCAATGGCGTTATTTGGTGAAAAATATGGCGAAGTAGTGCGTGTAGTGGAAATGTCAGATTTCTCGATTGAACTCTGTGGCGGCACACACGTCAAACAAACCGGTGATATTGGGCTATTCAAAATTACCTCTGAAGGCGCAGTAGCGGCAGGTGTACGCCGTATTGAGGCTGTCACTGGAGAAAATGCGATTGCTTGGTTACATACCTTACAACAAGCCGTTCAACAAAGTGCTGAATTGTTAAAAGCAGACAGTCATTCACTCGTTGAGAAAATTGTTCAATTACAAGAGAAGGCTAAACGTACAGAAAAAGAGCTTCAACAGCTAAAAGATAAGCTGGCGGCTCAAGCAGGTTCAGATTTAGCGAAACAAGCTACCCAAATCAATGGCGTGAATGTAGTAATTCAACAATTAGAGAATGTTGAACCAAAAGCATTGAGAACGGTGGTTGATGATCTAAAAAATCAATTAGGAAGTGCAGTAATTGTATTTGCTACAGCTTCCGAAGATAAGGTAAATCTGATTGTAGGTGTTACAAAAGATTTAACTGATAAAGTCAATGCTGGTCAATTAGTTGGTGCAATGGCGGAGAAAGTTGGAGGTAAAGGGGGCGGACGTCCTGATATGGCAATGGCCGGAGGCTCAGAACCACAACATTTATCGCAAGCATTGTTACTTGCTCAAGAATGGATTACAGCAAAACTTTAAAAATAATAACAAGGCGAGCTGAACTCGCCTTTAAAACTTTACTCTATATTTAAGTATTTATAGAGTTTTTCACTTTTTAGGAGACAATTATGCTTATTCTAACTCGTAAGATTGGGGAAGTTTTACTCGTAGGAGATGATGTTGAGATTACGGTACTCAGCATCCGAGGAAATCAAGTTAAATTAGGTGTGAATGCACCAAAAGAAATCTCTGTACACCGCAGAGAAATTTATGAAAGAATAAAAGCCTCAGTAGAAGAGGAAAATGCGGAATAAGCATTTTAACTGTAAAGCTGCTAGATGATAACAGCGAAGCAGGCAATGCAAAATTTTCTGAAAATTGACCGCTTGTTATGTCTAAGCGGTTTATTTCAGTTATATCTAATATTTTAAGTCATCAAAGGATTCCAAATGAAAGTCATTATTCCTGTTGCTGGACTGGGAACGCGTATGTTACCCGCAACCAAAGCTATTCCAAAAGAAATGCTTACCCTTGCAGATAAACCTCTTATTCAATATATTGTAAATGAATGTGTGGCTGCAGGTTTCAAAGAAATTGTATTGGTTACTCACTCTTCAAAGAATGCTATCGAAAACCATTTTGATACCTCTTTTGAATTGGAAACGATGCTGGAGAAACGAGTAAAACGTCAATTATTAGATGATGTACGTTCTATTGTACCAAAAGATGTTACCTTAATTCACGTTCGCCAAGGGCAAGCTAAAGGTTTAGGTCATGCGGTTCTATGTGGACGAGCAGTGGTTGGCGATGAACCGTTTGCGGTTGTATTACCGGATGTGTTACTTGGTGAATTTACAGCAAACCAAAAAACAGAAAATTTAGCTGCGATGGTGAAGCGTTTCCAAGAAACCGGATATAGCCAAATTATGGTTGCGCCGGTTCCAATGGAAAATGTAAGTAGCTATGGGGTTGCTGACTGCCATGGTGTAGATATCCCTCTCGGGGGGGCAGCGCCTATTGCGAAAATGGTTGAAAAACCAAGTATTGAAGAGGCGCCTTCTAATTTAGCTGTAGTAGGACGTTATGTATTTTCCTCAAATATTTGGAATTTATTAGAAAAAACGCCAGTAGGCGTAGGTGATGAAATCCAGTTGACGGATGCAATTGATATGTTGATTCACCAAGAAACGGTTGAAGCTTTTCATATGACAGGGCGCTCATTTGATTGTGGTGATAAAGTCGGCTATATGAAAGCATTTGTAGAATATAGTTTAAACCACGACAAATGTGGAAAAGAATTTAAAGCATTTGTTAAAGAGTTAGCTAAATCACTCTAAATCTTAAAGTTTAGACTATGAGCTTAAGGGCTGTGTCCGATATTCTATTGGATCCAGTCCTTTCTATTTATGGCATCATAAATTAGTGTAGTCATAATAAATTTTCAGATTCATTTACCTTTAAAATGCTTTTTTGCAAAAAATCACCCATATTTGACCGCTTGTATTGTTCATTTCTCTTGTCTGCGTTTTATCCATTCCCATTTTGATTACATTCAGTTACAATAAATGCCATTTTGTATAGAAATTAAAGATTAAGCCCGTATGCAGAACGAATTGGCACAGACTATTCCAGAACTCATCTCTTGGACGAAAGATCGTGAATTTTCGCTTTCACTCTCTTCCGACCGCTTAGCGTTTCTACTTGCTATCTCTATTTATAATCAAGAACAGACAGATGGTGAATTGTTAGAAAGCGATCTTGTTGATCTTTTCCGTTATGTTTCAAATTCGTTTGAGCAATCTGATGCCACTTTTATCCAGCGTGCCAATAATGCGATTAATGATTTAGTCAGACAACGTTTGTTAAACCGTTTCAGTAGCGAATTTACGGAAGGTTTGGCAATTTATCGTGTTACGCCGTTAGGGGTAGGGATTTCAAATTATTACGTTCGACAGCGGGAATTTTCTACCCTGCGCTTATCAATCCAACTTTCGATTGTGGCAGATGAAATTCAGAGAGCATCAGTAGCAGCCGAAGAGGGAACTGAACAGGCGGCAGATGAACGTTTTTGGCGAAACAATGTGTTTGCCCCATTGAAATATTCGGTGGCGGAAATTTTTGACAGCATCGATCTTTCGCAACGGATTATGGATGAAAACCAACACCAAATTCGTGAGCGAATAGCCGAACTGCTTAGCCAAAACTGGCACGAAGCAATTATGAGTTGTGAGCAGTTGTTAGACGAAACCTCGGGGAATTTGCGTGAGTTGCAAGATACCTTAAATGCAGCCGGCGATAAACTGCAAGCTCAATTATTACGGATTCAAAGTTGCCTGATGGCTCGTGATGATTTGGATTTTATCGATCAGCTGATTGTGAATTTACAAAATAAGCTAGACCGCATTATCAGTTGGGGGCAGCAAGCTATCGATCTTTGGATCGGTTATGACCGCCACGTGCATAAATTTATTCGTACTGCGATTGATATGGACAAAAACCGTGTATTCGGGCAACGTTTACGCCAATCGATCCAAGATTATTACAACAACCCTTGGCTGCTTTATACTGCAAAAGCCGATTCATTACTAGACTTGCGTGATGATGAGGCGATGTTAAATGAGGCAGAATCGGTGGGCGAGTTGCCAAGTGAGTTAGAGTATGAGTCGCTTTCAGATGTGCAAGAGCAAATTGTTTCGGCAATGCAAGCTCATTTAGCGCCGTTCCGTGCTGAAGGTAAACCGATAGATTTAGGCGTTATCTTGCGTGAACAGCTTGCCCGATTCCCGGAATCCCGTCACTTTGACGTAGCCCGTATTATTGTGGATCAAGCCGTTAAGTTAGGTATGGCAAGCCAAGACAGCCAAGCCGTTTACCCACAATGGCAGCCGATTAACGAGCAAGGGGCAGAAGTGCAGGCGAACGTTATCGACCAATACAATAAATAACAAGCGGTCGTTTTTACCCAAAATTTTGCAAAATTAAAGAGAATGACAATGACAGACAATATCCAAGATCTCATTTCCCCAAAACTGGCACTTGCGATTGCCAATCCGATTTTTCCGGAGCTGGACAGCCAATTACGTGCCGGTCGCCACATTAATACCGAGCAGCTTGACCAACACGCCTTTTTGATGGATTTTCAAGCGGAACTAGAGAGTTTTTACCGCCGTTATCACGTTGAGTTGATTCGAGCTCCGGAAGGCTTTTTTTACTTACGTCCGAAAGCCTCGACTCTGATTGCCCGTTCGGCAATGTCGGAAATGGAAATGTTAGTGGGTAAAGTGTTGTGCTACCTCTATTTAAGCCCGGAGCGTTTGGCTCAGCAGGGGATTTTCAGCCAAGATGATGTGTATGAAGAATTACTCAGTCTTGCCGATGAAAGCAAATTATTAAAAGCGGTAAACCCACGTTCGACCGGTTCTGATTTAGACCGTGCCAAGTTGGCAGAAAAAGTCGGCGGAGCATTACGCAGATTAGCCCGTATCGACATTATTACCCGAGTGGGCGAGCAAAACAGCAAAAAATTTGTGATTTCAGAATCAGTCTTCCGCTTTGGGGCTGATGTGCGTACCGGTGATGACCTAAGAGAGGCCCAACTTCGCTTAATCCGTGATGGTGAAGCGACAACTCCAGCTTTGTTAAACGAACAAGCGGTCGAAATAGATGAAAATATTGCAGATGAAGAACCCTTTGACGGAGAAAATGAGTGATTTCATTCGAATAGATTCAGCATTTAATGAGTCTGCCCTAGCACGGTAAAGCCGAACTAGGTTAAGCATAAAGCAGCCCTCCAAGGCTGAAGTTGCGATTAGAGTAGCGGAGCTACTCACCTATACCTAACCTAGTACGCTTTAGCGTGCTAGGACAATTAGTGAGAAAACATAATGATTGATACCACAGAATTGCAAACTAATCCTCAAATTGCACCGCTTGCACGACCAAATGATGTACAACGCGGTAAATTTCTCTCTTTAACGTTGATTAACTGGAACGGTTTTTTTGCTCGAACCTTTGATTTAGATGACTTAGTAACCACGCTTTCAGGTGGTAACGGCGCAGGTAAATCCACTACAATGGCTGGGTTTGTAACCGCGTTGATCCCCGATTTAACCTTGCTTAATTTCCGCAATACAACTGAGGCAGGCTCAACCGCCGGTTCTCGTGATAAAGGCTTATACGGTAAGTTAAAAGCAGGTGTTTGCTATGCGGTGTTAGAGTCATTCAATTCCCGTGGGCAACGGATTATTACCGGTGTGCGTTTGCAACAAATTGTCGGACGGGATAAAAAAGTCGATATTCGTTCGTTCTCGCTCCAGAATATTCCCCAAGAGCAAAGCATTATCAGCCTACTCACCGAACAAGTGGGGAATAAGGCTAGAGTGCTGGCGTTAAATGAACTCAAAGATCAATTTGAGAACAGCGAAGTTCAATTCAAACAGTATCATTCGATTACCGATTACCACAGTTTTATGTTCGATTTAGGCGTAATTCCAAAACGCCTTCGCTCGGCAGCCGACCGTAGCAAATTCTACAAACTAATCGAGGCCTCGCTTTATGGTGGTATTTCAAGTGTGATTACCAAATCCTTGCGTGATTACTTGTTACCGGAAAATACGGGCGTTCGCCAAGCGTTCCAAGATATGGAATCTGCTCTGCGTGAAAACCGTATGACCTTAGAGGCGATTAAGGTCACGCAATCGGATCGGGATATGTTCAAACGCTTAATTACCGAATCGACCAATTATGTGTCGGCGGATTATATGCGTAATGCGAATGAACGCCGTGGTAATGTGCAACAAGCGTTAGAACAACGTAAAGAGTGGTATGCGGCAAAATCTAAAATTTTGCTCGAACAGCAACGCTTTGTGGAATTTAGCCGTGAAAGTGCGGATATTGCCGAGGCAGAGCAGGCGTTAGAGGCAGATTACAATAGTGCGAACGATCATCTAAATTTAGTAATGAATGCGTTACGCCACCAAGAGAAAATCGAACGCTACCAAGACGAAGTTGAAGAGCTGAATATTAAGCTGGAAGAACAGCAAGAGGCATTAGAAGAAATTGCAGAAATTGCAGAAAATGCTCAGGCTCGAGCGGATGAGGCTGATGATCACGTTGAAGAATTGCGTTCCCAAATGGCGGATTACCAACAAGCTTTAGACGCACAGCAAACTCGCGCATTGCAATACCAACAAGCGGTGAATGCGTTAGAAAAAGCCGAACAGCTGACCGGCTTAGTGAATTTAGATTTAAATAATATTGAAGATTACCACGCAGAATTTGTGGCTCAAGCCGAAGATCTTACCGATCAAGTATTTGAGCTGGAGCAACGTTTAAGTGTGTCGGATATGGCGAAAACCCAATTTGAAAAAGCGTTTGAATTGGTTTGCAAAATTTCCGGTGAAATTGACCGCTTGCAAGCGTGGGAAGAGGCTCGAGCGTTACTTTCTGCCTTCCCTGAGCAAAAAATGCAGGCTCAACAAGCGGTGAGTTTACGCCAAAAACTCAACGATTTAGAACAGCGTTTGCAACAACAGCAAAATGCCCAGCGTTTAGTGGCGGAATTTAACCAAAAATCGCAACAACAGCTTAATTCAGCGGAAGAATTAGACGCCTATTTTGAAGAGCAGCAAGCTCGCCTAGAAGATTTAGAGGCAGAGCTTTCGGATTTTGTAGAGCAGCGTTCAACCCAACGCCAACAACGTGAACAGCTTAATCAACAATATCAGCAATTAGCGAAAAATGCACCGGCTTGGCATACGGCACAATCGGCTCTGGCTCGTTTGGAAGAGCAATGTGGCGAGAAGTTTGAAGCCAGCCAATCAGTGATGCAGTTTATGCAAAATATGTTGAGCAAAGAGCGTGAAGCCACCCTTGCTCGTGATGAATTGGCTCGTAAAGAACAACTGCTTGATGAGCAAATTAATCGCTTAAGCCAGCCGGACGGCTCGGAAGACGCCCGCTTAAACCAGTTGGCAGAACGTTTTGGCGGTGTGTTACTCTCTGAATTATATGATGATGTATCAATCGAAGATGCACCTTATTTCTCCGCCTTATACGGCGAGGCTCGCCACGCTATTGTAGTGCGTGATTTAGAGGCGGTTAAAACACAGCTAGAGAAATTAGACGATTGCCCAAGTGATCTTTATTTAATTGAAGGTGATCCGTCCGCCTTTGACGATGCGGTATTTAGTGCCGAGGAATTAGGCGAAGGCGTGGTGGTGAAAGTCTCCGATCGTCAATGGCGTTATTCTAAATTCCCTGAAGTGCCGTTATTCGGACGTGCTGCTCGTGAAAAACATTTAGCGACTTTAAAAGCAGAGCGTGATGAAACCGCAGAGAAACACGCTGAACGTGCCTTTGACGTGCAGAAATGCCAGCGTTTACATCAACACTTAAGCCAGTTTGTCGGCACGCACTTAAATTTAGCATTCCAAGAAAACCCTGAAATGTTAATGCAAGAGATTGCGGCAGAACGGGCAGAGATCGAACGTGAATTGGCACAATCAGCCGGTAACGAACAGCAATTACGCCACCAATTAGAAAGCGTAAAAGCCCAGTTGCAAATGTTGAATAAAATTCTACCGCTTGCGAGTTTATTAGCTGATGAAACGCTGGAAGCACGAGCACAAGAGTGCCGTGAACAATTAGAATTGGCGGAAGAAGATGAAATGTTTATCCGCCAATTTGGGGCAACATTAAGCCAACTTGAGCCGATTGCGGCTGCATTAAAAAGTGATCCGGCTTTATTTGAGCAGTTGGAAGCCGATTACCGCCGTTCGGTTGCCGAGCAAAAAGTGTTACAGCAAAAAGTGTTCAGTTTGGCTGATGTAATGAATCGCCGCCTACATTTTAGCTATCAAGAAACCGTGGGAACGGAAGGCTCGGCATTAACCGAACAGCTACGCCAACGTTTGGAGAATGCACAACGTGAGCGTGAACAGGCTCGAGATCAGTTGCGTCAAGCTCAAGCCCAACTTTCGCAATATAACCAAGTATTAACCGGTTTACGCAGTTCTTATGAGGCGAAAAGCCAAATGCTACAAGAGCTCATTCGTGAAATTGATGATTTGGGCGTGCGTGGCGATAGCGGAGCGGAAGAGCGAGCCAGATTCCGCCGTGATGAATTACAACAACGCTTAAGCCAGCAACGTTCCCGAAAAGGTTATTTAGACAAACAAATTGCGGTGATTGAAGCGGAAATGGATAACCTGAACCGCACCTTACGCAAAGCCGAACGCGATTACCATACACAACGTGAATTGGTCGTGCAGGCAAAAGCCAGCTGGTGTATTGTGCAACGTTTATCTCGTAACAGCGATGTAGAAAAACGCTTAAATCGCCGTGAGTTGGCGTATCAATCGGCAGAAGAATTACGTTCGATTTCAGATAAAGCTCTCGGGGCATTACGCACCGCCGTGGCGGATAATGAATACCTGCGTGATAGTTTGCGGGCTTCGGAAGATAGTCGTAAGCCGGAAAACAAAGTGGCGTTCTTTATTGCAGTTTATCAGCATTTGCGTGAGCGGATTCGCCAAGATATTATTAAAACTGATGACCCGATTGATGCGATTGAGCAGATGGAAATCGAGCTTTCACGTCTAACCAATGAATTAACTAGTCGTGAGAAAAAACTGGCGATCAGTGCGGAAAGTGTGGCGAATATTTTACGCAAAACCATTCAGCGTGAACAACAACGTATTTTGCAACTGAACCAAGGTTTACAAAATATTGCGTTCGGTCAGGTAAAAGGGGTGCGTTTGGTGGTGAATATCCGAGATACGCACGCCATTTTACTCAATGCGTTATCTAATAATCGAGAGGAACACAAAGATTTATTCGACAGCCAAAAATTGAGCTTCTCCGAAGCCTTAGCAATGTTGTATAAACGGGTGAATCCACATATTGAGATGGGGCAACGTACACCGCAAACCATTGGCGAAGAGTTATTGGATTACCGCAACTACTTAGATTTAGAAGTGGAAACGTTCCGTGGCGCAGACGGCTGGATGCGTGCAGAAAGTAGTGCGTTATCGACTGGTGAGGCGATCGGTACCGGTATGTCGATTCTCTTAATGGTAGTACAAAGCTGGGAAGAAGAGGCTCGTCGTATGCGTGCCAAAGATATTCTACCGGCTCGCTTATTGTTCTTAGATGAAGCGGCTCGATTAGATGCTACCTCAATTAATACGCTATTTGAACTCTGCGAACGCTTAGATATGCAGCTATTAATTGCCGCCCCTGAAAATATCAGCCCTGAACGAGGCACAACTTATAAATTGGTGCGTAAAATTACCAATAACCAAGAGTATGTTCACGTTGTTGGATTGAAGGGCTTTGCTAAGTAAAATTAGCACATTTAAGCTAAATGTGAATTAAAGGATTGCTGATGGAAACATTGGCAATCTTTTTATTTTCAGAAATTTGGAAATTTGATTTTGTTTTTACATTTATTTTTAAAATTTTGAAAATAAATGTGTTTTTCTCGGATTTCATTAATATGAAACTTGCACGAAAAGCTCAACGGAGACTATCGTTTCTTAGAGTATTTAGCCTTGCCTTTGCGGCTTTTATGGTAAACACCACCGAATTTATTCCGATTGCGTTGCTTTCAGATATTGCAAACAGTTTCCAAATGGAACCTTCAGCGGCAGGTATTATGATGACGGTTTATGCATGGGTGGTATTTTCGTTATCGTTACCGCTGATGTTACTTACCGCGAATATGGAAAGAAAACGGCTGTTGCTGATGTTATTTACGGTGTTTACCTTGAGCCATATTGTATCGGTAATGGCAACGGATTTTTGGATCTTACTGATTTCTCGGGTATTAATTGCGATTGCCCACGCTATTTTCTGGTCGATTACAGCATCACTTGCCATTCGGCTTGCCCCGAAAGATAAGAAAAAACAAGCGTTGGGGCTACTGACATTAGGCAGTTCACTGGCGATGATTTTAGGTTTGCCTCTTGGGCGAATGATCGGGCAAGCCTTAGGCTGGCGGGCAACCTTTGGCATTATTGGTGTTATCGCCTTGATTGTGCTAATGATGATTTGGCGGTTGCTGCCTTATTTACCAAGCAAAAATGCAGGCTCGATAAAAAGTTTGCCTTTGTTATTTAAACGCCCGATGTTAATCGGCATTTATTTGCTGGTGGCATTGATCGTTTCAGGACATTTTACCGCTTACAGCTATATTGAGCCGTTTATGATTAAAATCAGTTCGGTGAGTGTGGAAAACACCACATTTATTTTGCTGGTTTTTGGCTTAGCAGGTGTGGTGGCAAGTTTTTTATTTGGTCGCTTATATGGAAAAGGCCCGAATAAATTTATCTTAACTGGAATTGCCATTATTATGTTCAGCCAGCTTTGTTTACTGTTTTTGAGTGGGTCAACAGTTGCGATGTTTATGCTCGCTTTTTTATGGGGAATTGGTATTACCGGAATGAGCATTGCGTTACAAATAAAGGTACTTGAACTTGCCCCTGATGCTACTGATGTCGCAACGGCAATTTTTTCCGGCACTTATAATTTAGGCATTGGTGGTGGAGCATTACTGGGGAGTGCCGCCATTCAACAACTGGGTTTAGCTAACATTGGTTTTGTTGGTGGAAGCATTGCCTTTGTTGCAATGGTTTGGTTTGTGTTTATTAGCCTGAAATATAGGAAGGGTATATAGCTAACAAGCGGTCAGTTTTTGCGGAAATTTTGCAAATTTTCCGGTAAAAATGACCGCTTGATCATCACTTCGCAATAAACTGATTGCTCTGTTGAATCATTTGTAAAAACAATGCCAATGGCGGTCGGGTTTCTTTCTCGTGTTCGCCATCGCTGTTAAAGTGCTTAAAGTTGCCTTTACGATCGATTTGATACTGCTCGCCATTCGGCATAATCGCCACATTCCATTTGTGATTAGAGCTGGATACCCATAAACGTTGGTTCTGGGTGCTTAAATCCATACCTTGTGCATAATCATTCAGCGGATTTTGCACGCCGAAGAATTGGCTCAGTAAGGTTGGCATAATATCTAAATGGCTTGAAAGGAAATGGTACTCTTTGCTTTCGCCTTGCCAGTAGAACATCATCGGCACTTGAATGTGTTGTTTATCGAAGCTATTTTCTGCCTCAATTTCATTTGCAATATCAGCGGTAATAATCACCAGTGTATTCGCTAGCAAGGCGTTTTGGGTTAAATGCTGCCAAATTTCAGCGAATTGCCAATCTAACAATTTTGCCTGCTCTTGAGCAGTGTGGGCGACAGGCATTCTTAAGTCTAAATAGCTAAAGAACGGATTTTCCAATGAGCGAGAGCTGATCCAGTTTTTCCATTGCCCAATCGCCCCTACATTACTGTGAGCCGTAGGCAATAAAATACCAGAGAAGATCGCCTGATGATAAATCGGGTCGGCAAAACCATTATGTGAAAACAGCCCTAATTGATAGTCCGATTTTCTAGCGATTTCGATAAGCGGTGACACGGTTTTATCGGCTAAAACGGAATCCAAATATTTACCGCTTAAACTGTAAAATAGACCTAATGCACCGGCAGAGGCTGAATCACCACTACTGTAATGCTGCATAAAACGGTGGCTTTGTTGGCTGATTTCTGTCAGCTTAGGCATTGTTTCGGCATTTATTATCTGTTTAGATAAACCTGATAAATTAATCAGTAAAATATTGGTTGACGGTGTTTTGGTCGCAATCAACGGCGATTTTGGGTAATTCAGATAAAAAGTATCTAGTCTGCCGCTTTCTTCAATTTCTTGGTTAAATTCTGCTCGGTCAATAAAGCCGTGTTTTTCTAAGAAATTGCGTGCGGTCATCGGGTAAGAAAGGGGGTAGTTTGCCCGTTGAGCGGTAATTGGGCGATAAGCATTCATATCTGCCCACGCATAAATTAAATGAGTGGCGGTAAAACTGATTACGAAGAATAGAGCGACATATTTGCCCCATTTTTGGCGGCTAAAACTACGCAGTTTTTGCCAGCACCAGCGAGAGTAGAGCATCTCTGCCAGTAAAAGCAGCGGCATTGGCACAAATAACAGTTGCCATTTACGGGTGAGTTCCCCTTCTTCCGGATTGACTAACAAATCCCATACAAGCGGTGATAAATGCAGATAAAATTGCTTGAAGACTTCAGTATCCACCAATAACACGGTTTGCCCGATGGTGGCTAAAATCACGGAAAGCCCACGATAGGTGCGATGATTTTTTACAATAAAACTTAATGGAAAAAGGATTAACAAAAATCCGGCAAAGACCACAAAACTGAAATGCCCGAACAGGCTGACAAAGAAATAAAGTTTGCCTACCAGAGTGTTCGGCCAGTCGGCATTGAATGCGTAACGAGAGGAAATGAGTAGCGCCAACACAATATTAAATAGTGCAAACCAATGCCCCCACGTGATTTTCTGTGAGGTCTCTTCTCGATATTGGCGAGAATTGGTCGGCAATAAACTGCGTAGGCGTGCAAACATCATCTTATTTGGTTTTTAGTGATTGTTTTAATGCATCGGCAAAGGCATCAGCGAGAGCTTCTCTTTGTGCCGGGCTTTGAATATTTTCACTTAAAATGTTAGTTATCATATTGCCTAATGCCATTAAGGATAAATCCACCGGTGCTTTATGCTTTTCTATGGTGGCGATGAGGTCAGCCAATAGCTGCTCAAATTGTTTGGTGTGGTATTTAGATTTCGTTGCCATATTGAAATAAAGATGATCCTATAATTAGGTACAAATAGTAGCACAAAAATAATAATAAAGTAGCGTTAAGCGTTATTGTTTGAGTGATTTTTGCAAAGTTTTAGCCCAAAATGACCGCTTGTTCAATAAATGAGGAATTTTGCAACTATTTTATTTTAATTTGATAGGTGTTTTCTGCTTTCTTTTTTCATAAAAAAAGCTAAAATGAACGGCTGTTCATTATAGGCAAGGAGATAAGATGTCTAGACGAAGCGAACCAAAAGAAGAGATGGTAAACCGTATTTTAGCGGCAACCGAGTCGTTAATTGTTCAAGAAGGTTTGCAAAATCTTTCAATGCGTAATATTGCAAAAGAAGCAGGGATCGCTTCTGGCACATTATATCTTTATTTTAAAACTAAAGATGATTTGTTGCATTCGTTAGCCGCTGAACTATTGGCATGCTATAACGGTTATATGGATTTTGACTTTCAGCCGGAGCTTGGGCTATTCGAGCAATATCAAGCATTGATTAAGAAAAAATGGCTGTTTTTGACCGAACGGTTAGATTTGGTAAAACAGTTTCAAGCAGTGATTGGAATTGACGAATTAATTCGAGAAACCATTGCAGATGAAACTTCGTTTTGGAATAAATTAATTCTGGAAGGAAAAAAGCAAAAAATTATTGCCGATCTACCAAATGAGTTACTTTATAGTTTAAGTATCGGTACTTTAGTCGATATCCAATATTTGCAAAAGCTGAATCAAGAAATTGAGTTTGAAACGTATTTGGACGAGATTATTTTACGCACTTGGAAAGCCATCGCTTTTTAAGTTTATTTTTATTATGTTTATGGAGAATGTATGACAACGGAAACACAGAAGCCGGGTAAAGGCAGAAAGTTTTTAATTGTACTCACATTGTTAATCGTATTGATTGTGTTTGCCGCAGTCGTAGGGTTACAAAAAATCGGGGCGATGAAAAAAGCAGAAGCTGCGGCTAATATGCCAGAAGCGGTGAGTGAAGTTACCGCTATGCAAGTGACGACCCAAGAATGGACACCAACCATTTCTGCGGTGGGTTATATTCGCCCAAATCAAGGTGCGATGTTAAGTGCTGAAACTTCAGGCGTGGTTAGCCGTGTTTTGGTCACTTCAGGGCAACGTGTGAAAAAAGGTGATCTGTTGGTAGAATTTGACAGCAGTGTTGAAATTGCAAACTTAAGAGCATCAGAAGCTCAGTTATCTACTGCGAAAGCAAATTTTGAACGTTACCGTAACTTGGTTGCATCAAATAGTGCGTCTAAGGCTGAGTTTGATAATGCACAATCTACCTACAACCAATTATTGGCAAATATTGAAGCATTACGAGCAACTATTAAACGCCGTCAAATTTATGCTCCATTTAGTGGTGTAGCTGGTATTGTGAATGTGAATGTTGGGCAATACATTACAATGGGTACGGAAATTGTGCGTGTGGAAGATCAATCTTCAATGAAAGTACGTTTTACCTTGCCGCAAACTAATTTAGAGCAAATCTCGATTGGGCAAAAAGTTACAGCGGTGATTGATGCGTTACCTGCACAAACTTTCCCGGCTAAAATTGTAGCGATTGATCCGGCAGTTGATCGTCTAACCGGTTTAATTAATGTTGAAGCGGTGATTGAGGAAGGACAAGAAAAATTACTTTCCGGTATGTTTGCCCGTTTAAATGTGGCATTACCGACCCAAGTAGGGCAAGTAGTAGTACCACAAATTTCGGTCGCTTACACTATGTATGGTGAAACGGTGTATGTGTTACAGCCATTATCTGATGAAGATAAAGAAATGGTGAATAAAATGGCTGCTCAAAACCCAAGTTTAGATGTGAATAAAATGTACCGTGCAAAACAAGCAGAAGTTAAAACTGCTGACCGTAAAGGAAATTATGCACAGTTAATCAAAGGCGTGAAAGCAGGTGATTTAATCGTTACAGGTGGCTTGCAACGTTTAAGCAATAATGCGTTAGTTAAAGTTTCTGATGTCGAAGCGGTAGGCATTACTACACCAGCAAAAAATAGCAAACTGTAGTGGAGTGAGTTAAGTGAAATTTACTGACATCTTTATTAAACGTCCTGTTTTAGCCGTTTGTATCAGCCTATTGATTACTATTTTAGGCTTACAAGCGATTGAAAAATTGCAGGTGCGTGAATATCCGGAGATGACGGTTTCGATTGTGACTGTAAAGGTTAACTATTCAGGGGCTGATGCAAGTTTAATGCAAGCACTGGTTACCTCACAGTTGGAAGAAGCCGTTGCCCAAGCGGATAATATCGACTATATGACTTCATCAAGTTCACCGAGTACAACTACGGTAACAGCGAAAATGAAGTTAAATACTGACCCGAATGCAGCACTTTCTGATATTTCGGCAAAAGTCAATGCCGTACGCTCAAACTTACCGAGTGGTATTGATGACCCATCAATTAGTGTCTCAACCGGTTCAAACGATGCGTTAATGTATATCCGCTTTGTCTCTGATGAGTTAAGTACCTCACAGGTTACGGATTACATTAACCGCGTGGTAAAACCACAATTCTTTACGGTAAACGGGGTATCGAGTGTTGATGTGTATGGCTCTGTTTTCGGCTTACGCATTTGGCTTGACCCGGACAAAATGGCAAGCAATAACCTATCAGGTGCGACAGTATTAGGGGCACTAAGTGCCAATAACTTACAAACTGCCGCCGGTAACTCAAACGGCTATTACACGGTTTATCGAAACAAGGTACTTTCTACCACCCCTTCAGTATCAGAACTTGAAGAGGTTACAGTTTCTACCACTAAAGACGGTCGAACTATTAAATTAAAAGATATTGCTACCGTTGAGCTTGATAAATATCAAGATGTAGCCAGAGCAAGTGTAAGTGGTAAAGATGCGGTGGTATTAGCGGTGTCGGTAGCGGCTACGGCAAACTCGTTAACCGTTGCGAAAGATATTTACCCGATGTTCGATCAAGTGGTAAAAAATCTTCCAAGCACCATTCAAGGTGATATTGTGTATGATAAAACAGTCGCGATTGACAGCTCAATCCACGAGGTAATTCATACCATTTTAGAAGCGACGGTTATCGTATTAGTGGTGATTATCTTGTTCTTAGGTTCATTGAGAGCGATGATCGTGCCGGTAATTACCATTCCAATTTCATTAATTGGGGTGTTATTCTTCCTGCAAATGTTTGGTTTCTCCATCAATCTTCTTACCTTGTTGGCATTAGTATTGGCGATTGGTTTGGTGGTAGATGATGCGATTGTGGTACTTGAAAACGTAGAGCGTCACGTTAAAGAAGGAAAAACGCCGTTTGATGCTGCTATTATTGGTACGCGTGAAATTGCGTTACCGGTTATTTCAATGACAATTACCTTAGGGGCGGTATATTCGCCAATGGCGTTAATGACCGGTGTAACCGGCACGCTTTTCAAAGAGTTTGCCTTAACACTTGCGGGTGCGGTATTTATTTCAGGTATTGCAGCATTAACTCTTTCCCCGATGATGTCAAGCAAGGTGCTAAAAGAACATAAAGAAGGGGAAGAGTCAGCATTTGCTCGTTTTATCCATAAATCATTAGACAAAATGACCAGTTGTTACACCGGAATGCTTAACGGCGTGATGGCTGTTCGTGGCTTTATGCTATTTTTTGCGATTCTGATTTTTGCCAGCTTACCAATGTTATTTGGTTCACTTTCCAGTGAAGTTGCACCAACAGAAGACCGCGGCTTTGTGGTAGGGATCTCAAATGGTCCTTCAAATACCAACCTAGACTATACCGAAGCTGCATTGGCTCAGTTTAATGATGAAGTGAGCAAATTACCTGAAGTTTCATCTTTAATGACTGTTTCAGGCTTTAACGGCACAAACAGTGCATTATCGATTATTGCCTTAAAAGATTGGAATGACCGTACGCGTGAACGTGCTGCTATTTCTAATGATGTTGCGGCTATCGGTAAAAAAGTAGTGGGTATGGACGTGAATGCGATTTCATTCCCTGAAATTTCAACCGGTGAAAACGGTTTACCGTTCTCATTGGTGATCACGACTGCCGATAGCTATGAGAAATTAGCGGTTGTTGCCTCTGAATTCTTGAAAAAAGCACAAACCTCCGGTCAGTTCTTTTTTGCCAACTTAGACCTAAAATTTGACACGGCAACAATGAATATGAAATTCGACCGTGAAAAAATGGGGGCTTATGGCATCACTATGCAGCAAGTGAGTGGGACATTAGGGGCATTCTTATCCGGTGCAATTATTACCCGTGTAGATATTGACTCTCGTGCTTACCCGATTGTTTCACAAGCGGTGCGTAATGATCGTTTAAATCCTGAAGATTTAATGAATTACTATGTCACAACAGCATCAGGCGAATCTATTCCACTAGGCTCATTTGTGACAATGGAATTAAAAACCTCGCCGTCTTCATTACCTCGTATGAGCCAATTAAACTCTGCCACCATTGGTGGTGTAGTATCAGGCTCAATCGGTGATGCGGTAAATTGGGCAAAAGCGGAATTGGATCGTAGTTTACCATCAGGTTATCAATATGATTTCCGTGGTGAATCACGTCAATTTATCCAAGAAGGGAATGCAATGGCAATGACCTTTGCCCTTGCGGTAGTGATTATTTACCTTGTATTGGCGATTCAGTTTGAATCTTGGCGCGATCCGCTGGTGATTCTGGTATCTGTACCGCTTGCAGTAAGTGGTGCATTGTTGGTGATGAATATCCCAACGGCGATGAAAGGCTTGTTTATGGGGATTGCCGCAGGAACAGGCTCGAAAGAGATGATGGCATTTGCCAACAGTATTTGGACGGCAGGTTACACCTTAAATATTTACTCGCAAGTAGGTTTGATTACCCTTGTAGGTTTAATCACCAAACACGGTATTTTAATGTGTGAAGTGGCGAAAGAAGAGCAGTTACTGCACGGTAAATCACGCTATGAAGCGATTTTCCACGCAGCAACCATTCGTTTACGCCCGATTATGATGACAACTGCAGCGATGATCGCAGGCTTGATTCCACTCTTATTCGCAGTCGGTGCCGGTGCGATAGCTCGTTTCAGTATGGGAATGGTTATCGTAGCAGGCTTGGCAATCGGGACATTATTCACCCTGTTTGTGTTACCGGTTATCTACACCTTCTTAGGACAAGAACACAAGCCATTGCGTGAATTTGATGAGGAAAAACATTTCCCGGTCAAAACAGTAGCATAAAATAACTCAGCAAAAGGGCGTATTAATGAATACGCCCTTTTTTTGTTGCCTACAAGCGGTCGTTTTTTGCAAAAAAATCGCAAAATTTGACCGCTTGTAGCGTTGTTTTTGGTTGACGTAATCGTTTGCCTATTTACAAAAACGGCGCTCCTCTGTATAATCCGCTCGCAATTTTCCAGTACAGATTTTTATTTTCACATTTTTTAAAGGAATAATTGCAATGCTACGAATCAAACAAGAAGCCCTCACTTTTGATGATGTTCTTCTCGTCCCGGCACATTCTACCGTACTTCCCAATACCGCCGACCTTTCCACTCAATTAACCAAAACTATTCGTTTAAACATTCCGATGCTTTCTGCCGCAATGGATACCGTTACCGAAACCAAACTGGCAATTTCCCTTGCTCAAGAAGGTGGCATTGGTTTTATCCATAAAAATATGTCGATTGAACGCCAAGCTGACCGTGTGCGTAAAGTGAAAAAATTTGAAAGCGGCATTGTGTCGGAACCGGTAACCGTTTCCCCTGATATGACCTTAGCCGAGTTAGCCGATGTAGTAAAAAAGAACGGTTTTGCAGGCTATCCGGTGATTGATGAACAGCAAAATTTAGTGGGTATTATTACCGGACGAGATACCCGCTTCGTCAGCGATTTAAGTAAAACCGTGCGTGAGTTTATGACACCGAAGGAGCGTTTAGTCACTGTAAAAGAAGGGGCAACCCGTGAGGAAATTTTCCATTTAATGCACGAACACCGTGTGGAGAAAGTGTTGGTGGTAAATGATGAGTTTCGCTTAAAAGGAATGATTACCTTAAAAGACTACCAAAAAGCCGAGAGCAAACCGAATGCGTGTAAAGATGAGTTTGGTCGTTTGCGTGTTGGTGCAGCGGTGGGTGCCGGCCCGGGCAATGAAGAACGTATTGATGCTTTAGTTAAAGCCGGTGTTGATGTGCTATTAATCGACTCTTCACACGGGCATTCTGAAGGCGTATTGCAACGTGTGCGTGAAACCCGTGCCAAATATCCGGATTTACCGATTGTTGCCGGTAATATCGCCACCGCAGAAGGGGCGATTGCATTAGCCGATGCCGGTGCCAGTGCGGTGAAAGTAGGCATTGGTCCGGGTTCAATTTGTACCACTCGAATTGTTACCGGCGTAGGTGTGCCACAAATCACGGCGATTGCAGAAGCGGCTGAAGCTTTAAAAGATCGAGGAATTCCTGTGATTGCTGACGGCGGGATTCGTTATTCAGGCGATATTTCAAAAGCGATTGCTGCTGGTGCAAGTTGCGTAATGGTCGGCTCAATGTTTGCCGGCACGGAAGAAGCCCCGGGCGAAATCGAACTGTATCAAGGTAGAGCTTTTAAATCTTATCGTGGAATGGGGTCATTGGGTGCAATGAGCAAAGGTTCTTCAGACCGCTATTTCCAATCCGACAACGCCGCCGATAAACTCGTCCCGGAAGGCATTGAAGGGCGTATCGCTTACAAAGGCTATTTGAAAGAAATTATCCATCAACAAATGGGCGGCTTACGCTCTTGTATGGGCTTAACCGGCTGTGCCACTATTGAGGAACTCCGCACCAAAGCTGAATTTGTCCGCATTAGTGGAGCTGGGATCAAAGAAAGCCACGTCCACGATGTGACGATCACTAAAGAAGCTCCAAACTACCGTATGGGCTAACTTTGCTGGGGCGAATCATATTCGCCCTAATATTGCTCATTACAAATTTTTGCTCAAATTTAACCGCTTGCAAACAGGCACAGAGGATAAACTATGCTCCAAGCTATTATTTTCGATATGGACGGTGTGATTGTCGATACCGAATATCTGGAATTTTCCTTACAAAAACAGTTTATTGACGACATCAAAGAGCACAACCGCCCGATTAGCTTAGAACAACAATCGGAAGTGGTAGGTAAGTGTTTAAAAGAAATTCCGGTGGTTATCAAAAAACTGAGCGAATCCAGTTTGCCGATTGAGGAAATTCGTGAGCGTTACTACGCCTTTTTCCAAGACCTGTTTAGCAAAGTGGATTTTAACACCATTTTCAGAGCCGATATTCAGCAAATTATTCAATTTGCCAAGCAACATCAAATTAAGCTCGCGGTTGCCTCTTCTTCCGCCCTTTCGCATATTGAGAATATTCTCACGGTTTGCGGCATTAAAGACGAATTTGACTTAATCGTCAGCGGTGAACAGTTTGAGCACAGCAAACCCGATCCGACCATTTACCGCTACACCTGCGAAAAATTAGGCGTTGAGCCACAAAATGCGGTGGCGATTGAAGATTCCTACTACGGAATGCTTTCTGCCAAAACCGCCGGCTTAACGGTGATTGGCTACGAAGAAAAACGAATGCTGATCGACCAAAGTTTAGCGGATTATATGGGCAAAGATATGAACGAGATTTTGCAGATTATTCAAGATAATATTGTATAACAAGCGGTTGATTTTTACGGAAATTTTGCAAAATTTTGAATGAATTTGACCGCTTGTTATATTTCATAAATCTTATAGATATATAATTATATTACACTAGCTATTTTATGTTATTTGTTACTTTTATCTTCATATGTATTCCGATAAGTTTGTATGCTAACTATCATAAAACAATCTATTTAGATCCAAATTCTTACTTTGTTTACTATGTAATTGCATTCTTATTTTTATGTGAAGCTATTTACTTTCTAAAATGGAGAAGATCACAATTTTTATCACAAGAGAGTGTTCTAAAGGGCAGAAAAGCTCCTTTAGAAGATAAAATAGGATCTTGGTTAATGAGTATTATATTCCCCATCTGGCTTGGTTATATGTTTGTTGAATCATTTAATGTGATTTATACCAAAATCTTTGGAGAATATGAGAAATCTTACAAAGTTGATATATTAGAGATAGATAGAAAGCCTTATTCTAATCGTTACAATCGAGGATATACTCACGTATATATATTAAGGCTGGATCAAATACGAGAAATGTTAGATGTAAGTACATCGTTTTACAATAAAATTAGCATTGAAGATCAATTACTTATTACCAAAAAAGTATCTCCCTTTGGTTATTATATTGATGAAGATGAAATAATTATTATCCCGAATAAACCTTAAAAAGAGAAACTACAATGACCAACATCCACCACCATAAAATCCTCATTTTAGACTTTGGTTCACAATATACTCAGCTTATCGCACGCCGTGTGCGGGAAATTGGGGTTTACTGCGAGCTTTGGGCTTGGGACGTAACGGAAGAACAGATCCGTGAATTTAACCCAACAGGGATTATTCTTTCAGGCGGGCCGGAAAGTACCACTGAGGCAAACAGCCCACGAGCGCCGGAGTATGTGTTTAACGCCGGTGTGCCGGTGCTAGGCATTTGCTACGGAATGCAGACAATGGCGATGCAACTGGGCGGTTTAACCGAAACGTCCGACCACCGTGAATTTGGCTATGCCTCAGTGGATCTCAAATCTGCCGATCAACTTTTTGCAAATTTAAACGATAATTTGACCGCATTAGATCCAAAATTGGACGTTTGGATGAGCCACGGCGATAAAGTCACCAAATTACCACCGCACTTTACCATCACAGGCGTTACCCCAACCTGCCCGATTGCCGCGATGTCGGACGAAAGCCGCCGTTTCTATGGCGTGCAGTTCCACCCCGAAGTAACCCACACCAAACAAGGCTTGGCGTTGCTGAAAAACTTCGTGGTCGGCATTTGTGGCTGCGAAACCAACTGGACGGCAGAAAACATCATTGAAGATGCGGTCAAACGCATTCGTGAGCAAGTGGGCGATGACGAGGTAATTTTAGGCTTGTCGGGAGGGGTGGATTCCTCCGTCACCGCATTGTTATTACACCGTGCCATCGGCAAAAACCTGCACTGCGTATTCGTGGATAACGGCTTGCTCCGCTTGAACGAAGGCGATCAGGTCATGGAAATGTTCGGCAACAAATTCGGTTTGAACATTGTGCGAGTGAATGCGGAAGATCGTTTCTTAGACGCACTCAAAGGCATTGACGAACCGGAAGCCAAACGCAAAACCATCGGCAAAGTGTTTGTGGACGTGTTTGATGACGAAAGCAAAAAACTCAGCTCGGTCAAATGGCTTGCCCAAGGCACGATCTACCCTGATGTGATTGAGTCCGCCGCCAGCAAAACCGGCAAAGCCCACGTTATAAAATCGCACCACAACGTTGGCGGCTTGCCGGATTATATGAAGCTCGGCTTAGTGGAACCGTTGCGTGAACTGTTTAAAGATGAAGTGCGTAAAATCGGCTTGGCACTCGGCTTACCGGCTGAAATGCTCAACCGCCACCCGTTCCCCGGCCCGGGCTTAGGCGTGCGTGTGCTGGGCGAAATCAAAAAAGAGTACTGCGATTTACTGCGCAAAGCCGATGCGATCTTCATCGAAGAACTGCACAAAGCCGGCTGGTACTACAAAGTCAGCCAAGCCTTCACCGTGTTCCTACCGGTGAAATCGGTGGGCGTAATGGGTGATGGACGCAAATATGACTGGGTTGTCAGCTTGCGTGCGGTGGAAACCATCGACTTTATGACCGCCCACTGGGCGCATTTACCCTATGATTTACTCGGCAAAATCTCCAACCGCATTATCAACGAAGTGAATGGCATCTCCCGTGTGGTGTATGACGTGAGCGGAAAACCGCCTGCAACCATTGAGTGGGAATAACTCTTACAAAATAGGCTTCTTATAACCTAAGTTCAGTATCTAAAGCTGAAAAATGTTGTTAACTGCTTAATGTAGCGGTTTAGAATAAAGGATTGATTCCAACGGAATCAATCCTTAAACTAAGTGCCTTTTAGTAAAACTAAATATTCAATTTTTAGTTTTATGATTTCAGTAAGCCAGATGAACCTTCGGAATAATCTCTAGGTTGATCTTCTTCCGTTTTTTCTGCCGGAATAGGTAACTTGGTTTGTTGGAAAAAGGTAATATTTTTTGATGCTTCTGGTAATAGCTTTTCAGAGCTTTGTGCTAAATGGGTATAAAGCTTTTTATAATCAGAAGCTAAACTTGAAAGTAATTGGGCTGATTGCTCAAAGTGTTGTTCAAGTTTTTGTTTTTGCTCATCTACTTGAGTTTTGGTTTGTTTCAACTCTTTTTCCAGTTCATGCTGTTTTCTGACACTACTGTTAAATACTCTAACTAGAGTGCAACCTATTACAGCACCTACAATAAATGCTGCCATAATGGCTGCCCAAACATCTGTTGTCCATTGTTCCATCATAAACTCCTTATGTTTTAGTGATTGATTACTACTATTTTTAACATTTCATTTTTTATTTGAAAAGCTCCAAATGATTAAAATGTGATATAGGTTCAATTTTGAAAGATTATCAGCAAAAAATGTTAGATTTTTAAGTGAAACCTCTGTATAATTTCGCAACCCTGTTTTTGTGTGGTTTTTCCCGCCACACAAGTTTGGTCTGAATCAGACTCGAAGGGGTCGGGTTCACCGTAAAATAATAGGAAATACCTCAATGAGGTATTGGGTTTTAAACTTTAAATTTGGTATTTAATTAATGAAAACTTTTGTAGCAAAACCAGAAACAGTACAACGTGACTGGTATGTAGTAGATGCGACGGGTAAAACATTAGGTCGTTTAGCGACTGAATTGGCACGCCGTCTTCGTGGTAAACATAAACCTGAGTACACTCCACACGTTGATACCGGTGATTACATCATCGTGATCAATGCAGACAAAGTAGCAGTAACAGGTAAAAAACAAACTGACAAAATCTACTACTGGCACACTGGCTATGTAGGAGGCATCAAAGATGCAACCTTCAAAGAAATGATTGCTCGTCGTCCTGAAGCTGTGATTGAAATCGCAGTGAAAGGTATGTTACCAAAAGGTCCACTTGGTCGTGAAATGTTCCGTAAATTAAAAGTTTACGCAGGTTCAGAACACAATCACCAAGCACAACAACCACAAGTTTTAGATATCTAATTCACGGAGCATAAAAATGACAGCAGCAAATCAAAACTACGGCACAGGTCGCCGCAAAAGCTCTTCAGCCCGTGTATTTATCAAACCGGGTTCAGGTAACATTACTATCAACCAACGTTCACTTGAAGTTTACTTCGGTCGTGAAACAGCTCGTATGATCGTACGTCAGCCGTTAGAATTGGTTGAATTAACTGATAAATTAGACCTTTACATCACTGTTAAAGGTGGTGGTATTTCTGGTCAAGCGGGTGCGATCCGTCACGGTATCACACGTGCATTAATGGAATACGATGAAACTCTACGCCCAGCACTTCGTGCTGCAGGCTTCGTTACTCGTGACGCACGTCGCGTTGAACGTAAAAAAGTGGGTTTACACAAAGCACGTCGTCGTCCACAATACTCAAAACGTTAATTTTATTTTCGTTTTCAAGAAGGCAGGGTTTCCTGCCTTTTTTGTTTTTATGACTGTGGTAAAATAGTCCTGTTCTTCCTGATTAAACATTTAATAGAGGCATTTATGTTAGCCATTATTTCCCCTGCCAAAACACTTGATTTTGAAACAAAAATCGACGGTTTTGCATTTTCTCAACCAAATTTGACCGCTTGTAGCCAAGAATTAATTGATATTTGTAAACAGCTTTCACCTGCTGAAGTCGGCAGTTTGATGTCAATTAGCGATAAATTATCTGCTCTAAATGTGGCTCGCTTTGCGGAGTGGCAGCCTGAGCATAACGAACAAAATGCCAAAGCCGCACTCTTTGCCTTTAAAGGTGATGTTTATACCGGGCTAGAGGCAGAAACGTTAAGCAAAGCACAAGTTGAGTACGCTCAACAACATTTGCGTATGCTTTCAGGCTTGTATGGCTTATTGAAACCGTTAGATTTAATGCAGCCCTATCGTTTAGAAATGGGTACTAAATTAGCCAATCCAAAAGGCAAAGATCTTTATGCGTTTTGGGGTAATATTATTACTGAACACTTGCAGCAAGCGATTGATGAACAGGGCGATAATATTTTAGTTAATCTTGCCTCTGATGAATATTATGGTGCAGTTAAGCCGCAAAATCTGAATGCAACTATTATCAAACCGGTGTTTTTAGACGAAAAAAACGGCAAATATAAAGTCATCAGTTTCTATGCGAAAAAAGCCCGTGGAATGATGGTTCGCTTTATATTAGAAACCCAACCGACTAATATCGAACAACTCAAACAGTTTAACTACGGCGGCTATTGGTTTGATGCGGATAGTTCTAGCGAAAACGAGCTGGTCTTTAAGCGCGAGGAACAGGCATAATGTCGGCTATCAAAAAGGGGATAGTTTTCGTTGCGTTCTCGTTGGCCGGGTGTGCAACCAATGTCTCACAATTTGCTATGCCCGATGTTGTTCGCTTTGGGCAGGATAATTTTGTGAAAGTTACGCACAGCCAAATTGACGAAATGCAACATTTGCTTTACTTGCCCGAAAACAGTGAGAAAAATCCGGAAAATTGGCAAAAAGGGATTTTATTTTTCCTAGATAAAAACAGTAAAAATCAAACTTTAGAGCAACGAGCCGCATTCCGCCAAGCCGGTTTTGTCAAACAGCCGAACATAAAAGCAGAGGTTGTTATCGAACAAAATGAATTACGCAGTGGTGTGATTTACCCACCGACAGAACGCTTTAATGATGTGATGTTGGAAGTAACCCGTGGGCGGAATTTAGCTTGTGGTTATGGCCAGATACAATTTGCAGATAAACGAGAAGTCGGAAAGGCGGTTGCAAAAAAATTGCCAAATTTGACCGCTTACAGTCACGAAATCGCCAGACTTTCTCTTGAATTTAACCAACTTGCTTGGCAAGTCCAATGCAGTAAATAATGCAGTTAATGAACGAAAAATACAGTAAATTAGTTAAACGAGCCGCAAATTTAGCGATTATTGTTGCGATCTTGCTTATTGTGATTAAAGCCTTTGCGTGGTGGAAAACCGGCTCGATTTCAATTTTGGCAGCAATGACGGACTCGGTAGTAGATCTGTTTGCTTCGCTGACTAATATTTTGGTGTTGCGTTTTGCGTTGCAACCGGCAGATGAGAATCACGCGTTTGGGCACGGCAAAGCGGAGTCTTTAGCGGCACTTGCTCAAAGTGCATTTATTTCCGGCTCGGCGGTTTTCCTGCTGCTACAAGGCTTCCATAAACTGACCAATCCGGAATTAATTGCTCAATCTGATATTGGGGTAATTGTCAGTATTGCGTCAATCGTGATTACTGCACTTTTAGTCTTTTATCAGCGTTATGTCGTCACGCTTACGAAAAGTCCGGCGATTGAAGCGGACTCGTTACATTATCAAACCGATTTATTAATGAATGCCGCAATTTTAGTGGCAATGTTGCTTAATAGTGCCGGTTTTGTATACGCTGATGCAGTTTTTGCAATAGGCATTGCCCTCTACATTGCCTTTAATGCAGTGAAAATGTTTTGGTGTGCGGTACAAACTTTGCTAGACCAAGCCTTGCCCGATGAAGAAATTGAACAGATAAAACAGATTGCTTCGCAACACCCGAACATTTTAGGCATTCACGATATTTTAACTCGCCGTGCCGGTGCGGTGCGTTTTATCCAACTGCATTTGGAATTAGACGATCACTTAACCCTGCTAGTGGCTCACGAGATCACCGATAGTCTTGAGCAGAAATTGTTGGCGGCATTTCCAATGTCTCACGTTATCATTCATCAAGAGCCGACTACGGTGGTCAAACAAGAATTTATGGCGGAGAATATTTAATGTATCTGGCAATCGTGCATTTCAGCTACCATAATTTTGAGCAAGATCCGGTGACGGCAATCAGCCAAGTCTTAAATCAGTGGTTATATAACGGGCAAGTCATTGGCAGAGAAATGCCGATTGCCTTTCACCAAAATGAGTTTCAAGCTCGTGTGTGTGTGCCGACACAAGAAAGCTTGTTGCCACAATATAATAGCGATGAAGTAAAGGAAGCATTGCAACAAGCGGTCGAAATTGGCGTGAATTTTGCAAGTTTTGAGATCGTAGGGCGAGATTATCAGGGCGAAGAAAGTAGTGATAACCGCTCGCCAGCGTTTCAAATATTATATACTACCCATTTAGATACTTGCTCGCCGCTTTATAACGGAGAGCAGTTTGCTCCGATTCCGTTATATTATTTACAGGATCAGCCACTTAGCGAAGCCGTTCTGCAATGGCAGCAAAATTGGCAGGCGTGTGACTTGCTGCAAATGAAAGGCGAGGTGTTGGAAGCTCAGGCTCTCGCTCAGATTAGTGATGAAACAAGTGATCTTGCGATGATTGGTCGAGATCTTTGTTGGCAAATTGAGCAGAAAACGCATATCCCAACTTTTTATTACCTCTACCGCTTAGGCAATGATGAAAGTGAATACGAGCGTAAATGCCCTTGTTGTGGTGGAGAATGGAAACTAACTGAGCCATTGCACGAGATTTTCCATTTTAAATGTGAGCCTTGCCGTTTGATTTCGAACCTGAGCTGGGAGTTGTTATAACTTTTGGTTATAATTAAGTAACAAATTGTCTTGAATTAATGCGATAAGAGGAATAATCTTATCGCATTTTTACTTTGTGCAGTTATGTTGGAGGCTCTGTGTTTATTCTTAACTTAGCTATTTTTGTAGCAATTTTATTTTTGTTAGCCAAAATCTATCAATCTACTCAAAAACTCGGGCAAACCGTGTTTATCGGCTTAGTGTTGGGGCTTGCAAGCGGTGCTTTTTTGCAAACTTTTTACGAAAAAGCAACCATTGATGCCACACTTGATTGGATTAACTTAATCGGCAGCGGCTATGTTCGTTTGTTACAAATGATCGTAATGCCATTGGTGTTTGTCTCTATTTTATCGGCAATTACCCGTTTAAAAGAGGCAGGATCTTTAGGCAAAATCAGTTTTAGTGTACTGTCTGTGCTATTAGTAACCACTGCGATTGCAGCGGCGATTGGTATTGCGTTAGTGTATCTGTTTGATTTATCTGCCGAAGGGTTGGTTGCCGGTTCTCGTGAGCTTGCTGCTCAAGAGAAAGTGGTAGGGCGTGCGGAGCAGGTGAGCAACTTATCTGTGCCTGCAATGTTGCTTTCTTTCATTCCGAAAAATCCGTTTTTAGAATTAACTGGGGCAAACCCAACGTCGATTATCAGCACGGTTATTTTCTCGGCTTTATTAGGCATTGCTGCACTGAGCTTAGGCAAAGAAGATAAAGCGTTGGGCGAACGTATCGCACAAGGTGTGGAGACCTTAAATAAACTGATTATGCGTTTAGTCCGTTTTGTGATTCGCTTAACCCCTTATGGCGTATTTGCGTTGCTGATCAAAATGGCAGCAACCTCTCAATGGAGCGATATTGTAAACTTGGGTAGCTTTATTGTGGCATCATACATTGCGATTGGTTTGATGTTTATTGTGCACGGCATTTTACTCTTTGTGGCAAAAATCAATCCGTTTGATTACTACAGAAAAGTATTGCCGACACTAAGTTTTGCCTTTACTTCTCGTTCCAGTGCGGCAACCATTCCGCTGAATATTGAGACGCAAACCAATAAATTAGGTAATAACAGTGTGATTGCCAACTTTTCTGCAACCTTTGGGGCAACCATCGGGCAAAATGGCTGTGCGGGAATTTATCCGGCAATGTTGGCAGTGATGGTTGCTCCAACAGTAGGTATGGATCCGTTTAGCTTAAACTATATTTTAACCTTAATTCTAGTGGTGGCAATTTCCTCATTTGGTATTGCCGGTGTGGGTGGTGGTGCAACTTTTGCAGCGATTGTGGTGCTATCAACCTTGAATCTGCCAATTGAATTAGTAGGCTTGCTCATTTCAGTTGAGCCGATTATTGATATGGCTCGCACTGCATTAAACGTGAATGGTGCAATGGTGGCTGGCACATTAACCAATAAATGGGTTAAAGCCGAGTAGTCAAAATGGAAGATATAAAAATGGGCGATTAATTCGCCCGTTTTTATAAGTTAAGGTGATTATTCAATCCACGCGATCACTTCTTCGGTTGGCTTGCGGGATTTTTTCTTAATCTCTTTGTTACGATAACCAAACGTTATCATACAAGATACACCGTATTCGTTGAGGTCAAATAAGCCTTCGTCCGATAAAATTTGGTTTACGGTATCGTAATGAAAACCTTCAATCGGGCAGGAATCAATACCAATCAGTGCTGCACCGGTCATCATATTACCTAATGCAATATAGGTTTGCTTGGTACTCCAATCAAATATTTCACGTTCGCTGAGTAATTTCATATCTTCTTCTTGGAATGATTTATAACGCACTAATGAAGCTTCAATCTGCTCATCGGTTAAGCCACGTTTAGCTAACATATCACGCATATATGGGGTGTTATAACGAACATTCTTTTTAGTTAAAATGACGACTAAATGGCTCATTTCTTCCATCGGGTGCTTAATTCCCCACGAAACCGGAGCAATTTTCTGACGGATTTCCGGGTTTTGCAGCACTAAAAATTTCCACGGTTCAGAACCGACAGAGCTTGGCGAGAGACGTCCGAGTTCCAAAATATAATCCATATCTTCTTTGCTGATTTTTTTGTTTGGGTCGTAACTACGGCAAGCGGCACGGAAGTGAAAAGCATCTAAAACTTGCTGTTTGCTAATATTAAACATCGTTTTTTCCTTTTATGAGTGAGATGGATAGATTAATGATAACCGATTTTACAAAGAATGCGAATTTGGCTGTAATGATTTGCAAAAAAATCAGTAAAAATGACCGCTTGTTTAAAATTGCTTTACCTTAAAAATCAATCATTTAACGAATCCGTTGATTTACTTTTTTTTGCTAAAGTATTATCATCTCTGCAATTTTAAATCAGTAAAACTTTAGAGGATAGAATGCAAAACTTAGAGGGTTTAGTTGCTCAGGCAGTTGAGGCTGTTAATGCAGCAAACGATATTGCCACATTAGAAGCGTTAAAAGTGGAATATTTCGGTAAAAAAGGTCACTTTACTGCCTTAATGCAAGGCTTGCGTGACGTACCGGCAGAAGAACGTCCGGCGGTTGGGCAAAAAATTAATGACGCCAAACAAATCGCACAAAATGCACTAAACGAGAAAAAAGAAACCTTAGAAGCCGCAGAATTAAATGCAAAATTAGCTAACGAAAGCATTGATGTTTCACTCCCGGGGCGTAAAACCGAACTAGGTGGTCTGCACCCGGTTTCTATTACCATTGAACGTGTGGTGAAATTTTTCTCTGAGTTAGGTTTTACGGTGGCAAACGGGCCTGAAATTGAGACCGATTACTATAACTTCGATGCGTTAAACATTCCGGCTCATCACCCGGCTCGAGCGGATCACGATACGTTTTGGTTCGATGCTAATCGTTTATTAAGAACTCAAACTTCAGGCGTGCAAATTCGTACAATGGAAAATGTAAAACCGCCTATCCGCATTGTAGCACCGGGACGTGTATATCGTAATGACTACGACCAAACCCACACACCGATGTTCCACCAAATCGAATTATTATATGTGGATAAAAAAGCGAACTTTACCGAGTTAAAAGGCTTAATTCACGATTTCCTCAAAGCATTCTTTGAAGAAGATTTACAAGTGCGTTTCCGCCCATCATTCTTCCCGTTCACCGAGCCTTCTGCGGAAGTTGACGTAATGCGTCAAAACGGTAAATGGTTGGAAGTGCTAGGTTGCGGTATGGTACACCCGAACGTGTTACGTAATGTAGGAATTGACCCTGAAGAATATAGCGGTTTTGCTGTGGGTATGGGGGTCGAGCGTTTAACGATGTTGCGATACAATGTCACGGATTTACGTTCATTCTTTGAAAATGACTTACGTTTCTTAAAACAATTTAAGTAATACAAGCGGTTAAAAATTTAGAAAATTTTACAAATAGGATAGAAATAATGAAATTCAATGAATCTTGGTTGCGTGAATGGGTAAACCCTGCAATTAGCACAGAGCAATTATGCGACCAAATTACCATGTTAGGTTTAGAAGTTGACGATGTAGAGCCGGTAGCGGGTTCGTTTTCAGGTGTGGTTGTAGGTGAAGTGGTAGAATGTGCCCAGCACCCGGATGCCGACAAATTGCGTGTGACTAAAGTGAATGTTGGCGGTGAGCGTTTATTAGATATTGTTTGTGGTGCACCAAACTGTCGCCAAGGTTTAAAAGTGGCTTGTGCCGTTGATGGTGCAGTGCTACCAGGCGATTTCAAAATCAAGAAAACCAAATTGCGTGGTCAGCCTTCAGAAGGAATGTTATGTTCTTATTCAGAATTAGGCATTAAAGAAGATCACAGCGGTATTATTGAATTGCCAGCTGATGCACCTATCGGTCAAGATTTCCGCGAATATTTAAATTTAAATGATGTGGCAATTGAAATCAGCCTCACTCCAAACCGTGCAGACTGCTTAAGCATTGCCGGTATTGCCCGTGAAGTTGGGGTGATTAACCGTGCTGATGTGAAAGCACCGACCATTACAGAGGTGAAAGCCACGATTTCAGATAAAGTTTCATTAGAATTACAAGCACCGGAGGCTTGCCCTCGCTATTTAGCTCGTGTGGTGAAAAATGTAAATGTCAAAGCGGCATCGCCACTTTGGTTACAAGAAAAATTACGCCGTTGTGGGATTCGTTCAATTGATCCAATCGTTGATATTACTAACTTAAGCCTTTTAGAACTAGGGCAGCCAATGCATGCCTTTGATGCGGAAAAAATTGAAGGCGGCATTCAAGTGCGTATGGCAAAAGAAGGCGAAGAATTGGTATTGCTGGACGGAACAACCGCTAAATTACAATCGAATACCTTAGTGATTGCCGATAGCAAAGGGGCATTGGCAATGGCAGGTATTTTCGGTGGCGAAGCCAGCGGGGTGAGCGAGAATACGAAAGATGTGGTGTTAGAGTCTGCATTTTTTGCTCCGTTAGCGATTACCGGTCGCGCTCGTCAATATGGGTTACATACCGACGCATCACACCGTTTTGAGCGTGGAGTTGATCCGGAATTAACTCGTCAAGCAATGGAGCGTGCAACTGCGTTATTATTGGAAATTTGTGGCGGTGAAGCGGGCGAAATTGTGGAAGCAGTGAGCCAAGAAAATCTACCAAAACGCAATACTGTCACGCTTAGACGCAGTAAATTAGATTCGGTGATTGGTCATCATATTGACGATGAAACGGTAATGGATATTTTGACCCGCTTAGGCTTGAACGTCACATTTACCGATAACAGTTGGACGGCTGTCGCACCAAGTTGGCGCTTTGATATTGAAATCGAAGAAGATTTAATTGAAGAAATTGCTCGAATTTACGGTTATAACAGTATCCCGAATAACTCGCCGCTGGCTCATTTAACGATGAAAGGTACGCCGGAAAAATTACTGGAAGCCAACCGTATTCGTATGGCATTGGTAGATAGTGATTACCAAGAAGTGATTACTTATAGCTTTGTTGATCCGAAAAAACAGTCACTATTGCACCCGCAACAAGAAGCGTTAATTTTGCCAAACCCGATTTCAAGTGAAATGTCTGCAATGCGTGTTTCCCTTTTAACTGGCTTATTGGACACTATCGTGTATAACCAAAGTCGTCAGCAAAACCGTGTACGTATTTTTGAGGCAGGTTTACGTTTTATTCCGGATAACAATGCAGAATCAGGCATGCGTCAAGAATTTGTTTTTGGTGCAGCGATTGTAGGAGATAAACGTCCGGTACATTGGGAAAATAAAACAGAAGCGGCTGATTTCTTTGATTTAAAAGGGGATATTGAACGCATTCTTTCTTTAACCTCTATTCGTCACGATCTGCAATTTGTCGCAAAACAGTTCCCAGCATTACACCCGGGACAATCAGCGGCGATTATGCTTGATGGCAAAGAAATTGGTTTTATTGGTACTGTTCACCCATCAATCGTGCAAAAATTGGGTATCAAAGGTAAACCGATTGTATGTGAAATTCTAGCCTCAGCCATTGCAGAGCGTCCGGTGACACAAGCGGGCGAAATTTCTAAATTCCCTGCAAATAACCGTGATATTGCCGTAGTCGTTGATGAATCCGTTCCTGCTGGAGAGGTGCTAGACGCTTGTCGTAAAGCCGGTGGAAATAAATTAGTAGCACTCAATTTATTTGATGTTTACCGTGGTGCAAATTTAGAAAGCGGTAAGAAAAGTTTAGCTATTAGCTTAACGGTTCAAGATAATGAAAAAACCTTAGAAGAAAGTGAAATTAATGCAGTAATTCAAGCGGTATTAGCTGAATTAGCGACACGTTTCAATGCGGTACTTCGTGATTAAT
Organism: Mannheimia haemolytica; assembly: GCA_900638155.1. Classification (NCBI taxonomy): domain Bacteria; kingdom Pseudomonadati; phylum Pseudomonadota; class Gammaproteobacteria; order Pasteurellales; family Pasteurellaceae; genus Mannheimia; species Mannheimia haemolytica. Next base: position 1,315,785 of record LR134495.1, read on the forward strand.
CAGTAAAATATGGCTGATTTATTTTATCAGCCATAACAATAAACTAAGGATAAATGATGGCGCTTACTAAGATTGAAATTGCAGAAAACCTCATCGAAAAATTCGGATTAGAAAAACGTGTTGCTAAGCAATTTGTTGAACTCTTCTTTGAAGAAATTCGTTCTTCTCTTGAAAATGGTGAGGAGGTGAAGTTATCTGGCTTTGGGAATTTTTCACTGAGAGAGAAAAAAGCTCGCCCAGGAAGAAATCCTAAAACGGGGGAAAATGTGGCTGTTTCAGCCCGTCGAGTAGTAGTTTTTAAAGCTGGGCAAAAATTACGAGAACGTATTGAGCAAGCTAGATCCCAATCATAGAGGCAGTTATCTTAGTTAGATTTAATGTGGAGTAATAAATGAAATTAACCAAACGGTGGCTTTCCTTAGGTTGTTTGTTAGCTACTACAGCGATGTTAGTGGCTTGTTCAAGTTCAGATGCAACCTCTAAGTCTCAAGTAAAAAGTAAAGTTTATCGTTCGATATACCAATCAGACCTTTCTGATCCTATTATGGCAATTAGTCGATTAAGTGAACATCAGCACGAATGGAAAGGTACTCGCTATCGTTTAGGTGGCAATAGCAAGGCTGGGATTGACTGTTCTGGTTTTATGCAAGTCACTTTTAAAGATCTTTTTGGGATAGATTTGCCGAGAACCACTACAGAGCAGGCTAAGGCTGGTGAGCGTATATCCAAAGACGAATTGCGTACAGGTGATTTAGTTTTTTTCAAGACAGGGCGTGGTCCAAATGGGAAACATGTTGGTGTTTATGTAAAAAATGGGCAATTTCTTCACGCCTCAACAAAGGGCGGGGTGATTTATTCCGATTTGGATTCACCATATTGGTCTAAAGCGTTCTGGCAGGCTCGTCGTTTATAATTTAGGGTAACACACATGCTGAAAAAAATCGGACAAGCGGTCATATTTGGACTTTTTTGTGCAATTTTAATTTTGTTTATAGCTCCAATTATTCAGAGTAAAGGGAGTTCGTTTTCATTATCAGCATTCACCCAAAAAGAGATTGTGAGCTACAATGCAGCGGTTAAAATAGCCTCCCCCGCAGTGGTTAATGTGTATAGCCGAAATTTTAGTTCTGAAAATGAAACGTTTGAAGTTAAGAATTTAGGTTCGGGTGTGATTATGAGTAGGGATGGCTATATTTTAACTAACAGGCACGTGATTGAAGATGCGGATCAAATCGTGATTGCTTTGCAAAACGGTGCTATTTCGACTAATGTAAAATTAGTCGGCGATGATTCTTTAACTGATTTAGCTGTTTTGAAAATTGAGGGCGAGAATTTACCTACTATTCCACAAAATCCAGAGCGCAAACTACAAATTGGCGATGTGGTGTTGGCAATTGGTAATCCTTTGAATTTAGGACAGAGCATTACGCAAGGGATAGTCAGTGCTATTGGGCGAAAAACCTTAACAGAAAGTGGTAGACAAAATTTTATTCAGACGGATGTTTCCATTAATCAAGGGAACTCAGGTGGTGCTTTAATTAATACTGCTGGTGAGCTAATAGGTATTAACACTTTGCGTTTCGGTAAAAATACGAATGAATTGTCAGAGGGGCTAAATTTTGCGATTCCCATTAATCTGGCGAATCAGATTATGAGTAAGATCATTAAAGATGGCCGAGTTATTCGTGGCTATTTTGGGGTAAGTACAGATTTGCTTGACACTGCAAAAATGCAAGGTTATGAAAAAGGGGTGATCATTGCTAATGTGGACAAAAATGGGCCAGCAGCAAAAGCGGGGATTCAAGCAGGTGATTTAGTGCTTAAAGTTGGAAATATTGAGGCGTTCTCTCCTTCTCAAATGATGGAAGAACTCGCTGAAATGAAACCTTATACTACAGTAAAAGTATTGGTTCAACGTGATGAACAATTACTTAACTTTGATGTAACTATTACTGAGTTACAGACTCAATAGGGTAGAAAATGAAAAAAATAGTGATTACAGTTGATGGGCCGAGTGGTGCAGGTAAAGGAACGTTATGTCATGCACTGGCTGAAAAATTAGGGTTTGATTTTTTAGATTCAGGTGCTTTATATCGAATTACTGCATTAAGTGCAGTTAAAAAAGGAATTGCACTTGATGATGAGGCTAAATTAGCCGAAGTAGCCCGTTACCTCGATATTCAGTTTTTGCCTGAAAATGGCGAAATTAGAGTAATTTTAGACGGAGAAAATGTCGGCGATCAGATCCGCAGTGCAGAAGCTGGGCAAAACGCATCGAAAGTGGCTGCGTTTCCTCGGGTTCGAGAGGCATTGTTAGAACGTCAAAGGGCTTTTAGTACAGAAAAAGGACTTATTGCTGACGGCAGAGATATGGGGACAGTTGTCTTTCCTGATGCTCAAATTAAGCTGTTTTTAGATGCAAGTGCCGAAGAACGCACAAAAAGACGTGTAAAACAGTTGCAAGAAAAGGGATTTAATGCTAACTTTGACGAGATTTTAGCTGAGATAAAAGAACGTGATTTTCGCGATAGAAATCGTGCGGTTGCACCTCTTGTTCCGGCTAAAGATGCGTTGCTTTTAGATTCAACGCATTTATCCATTGAAGAGGTGATTAACCAAGCGTTAAATCACATCTCTCAATACATTAAATTTTAGTTTGTCGGCTTTACACAGGAATTGTTTAGCTTTTATTACCAACCCCGTTTAACAGGACGTTAGATGGATGTTTATTTTTAAGAAGATTTATTATGTCAGAATTATCGTTTGCTCAACTACTTGAAGAATCATTTGCAGCTACACCACGTTTAGGTGATGTTGTTAAAGGTACTGTTGTTGCTATCCAAAAAGGCTTAGTTATTGTTGATACAGGTTTTAAATCTGAATCTGCAATTGATGCCTCAGAATTTACTAACGCTCAAGGTGAATTAGAAGTTCAAGTGGGTGATGAAGTAGATGTTGTTCTTAAAGCTGTAGAAGACGGTTTTGGTGCAACAGTAGTTTCTCGTGGTGATGCAAAACGTAACGAAGCTTGGATTGCTTTAGAGAAAGCATTTGAAGAACAAGCTACAGTTATCGGTTTCGTAAATGGTAAAGTAAAAGGCGGTTTCACTGTTGAATTAAACGGTGTTCGTGCGTTCTTACCAGGTTCATTAGTTGATACTCGTCCGGTTCGTGATTCTTTAAACTTAGAAGGTAAAGAGTACGAATTCAAAGTAATCAAATTAGATCAAAAACGTAACAACGTAGTAGTATCTCGTCGTGCTGTTATCGAAACAGAAAGCAACCAAGATCGTGATGCGGTATTAGCAAACTTAGTTGAAGGTTCTGAAGTTAAAGGTACAGTTAAAAACTTAACTGATTACGGTGCATTCGTAGATTTAGGTGGCGTTGACGGTTTATTACATATCACCGATATGGCTTGGAAACGTGTTAAACATCCAAGTGAAGTGGTTAATGTAGGCGATGAAGTTACTGTTAAAGTATTAAAATTTGACAAAGACAAAACTCGCGTATCATTAGGCTTAAAACAATTAGGTCAAGACCCTTGGGCTGTAATTGCTGAAAACCACCCGGTAAACAGCAAATTAACTGGTAAAGTAACTAACTTAACTGACTATGGTTGCTTCGTTGAGATTTTAGACGGTGTTGAAGGTTTAGTTCACGTTTCAGAAATGGACTGGACAAACAAAAATATTCACCCATCTAAAGTGGTTAATGTAGGTGATGTAGTTGAAGTAATGGTACTTGAAGTTGATGAAGAACGTCGTCGTATCTCATTAGGTTTAAAACAATGCAAAGCAAACCCTTGGGAACAATTTGCGGCAACTCACAGCAAAAATGATAAAGTATCAGGTAAAATCAAATCAATTACTGACTTCGGTATCTTTATCGGTTTAGAAGGTGGTATTGACGGTTTAGTTCACTTATCTGACATTTCTTGGAATGTTTCAGGTGAAGAAGCAGTTCGTAACTACAAAAAAGGTGATGAAGTAGAAGCAGTTGTTCTACAAGTTGATGCAGTAAAAGAGCGTATCTCTTTAGGTATCAAACAATTAGAATCTGATCCTTTCACAAACTTTGTAGATGCTACTAAAAAAGGTGCAATCTTAACAGGTAAAGTTGTAGAAGTTGATGCTAAAGGCGTTAAAGTTGAATTGGAAGGCGGCGTTGAAGCATTTATTCGTGCAAACGAAGCAACTGCTGAGCGTGTAGAAGACATCACTTCTGTTATTTCTGTTGGCGATTCAATCGAAGCGAAATATACCGGCGTTGATCGTAAATCTCGCGTAGTTAACTTATCTGTTCGTGCAAAAAACGAAGCTGAAGAATCAGCAGCAATTGCACAAGTGAACAAAGAGGAAGTTGTTGTACCTAATGCATTTGCTGAAGCTTTCAAAGCAGCTAAAGGCGAATAACTAGTATAGACTAATTTAAAATGGGTATGTTTTGAACATACCCATTTAAACTTAGAAATGCCATTTTGAATGCTTATTTTCATAATAAATGATTATTCAAAATAGAATTAATTTTTGGTAGAAATAATATGACTAAATCTGAATTAATTGAGAGTTTAGCATCTAAAAATCCAAGTTTACCAATTAAAATGGTGGAGCATTGTGTAAAAGAGCTTTTAGAGCAGTTAACGGCTACTTTAGAAGAAGGTGAAAGGATAGAAGTAAGAGGATTTGGTAGTTTTTCTCTACATTATCGGCAGCCGCGTTTAGGTCGTAATCCCAAAACAGGAGAAAGTGTTCTTTTAGGCGCTAAATATGTACCACATTTTAAAGCAGGTAAAGATCTAAAAGAGAGAGTCGATTTGCTTTAAGTCTTATTAATTCAATAATCGCAGTAAGGAGATTATATGATTAAGTATATTTTAGGTATTTTAATTGTGATTGCAGTTATTATTGTCGCTGTTACGATTGGTGCCAATAATGATCAACTTATCACCTTTAACTATATTTTTGCTCAGAGTGAATTACGCTTATCAACGTTAGTTGCGATTTTATTTGGCTTGGGATTGATTCTTGGTTGGTTGATAACGGGTATTTTTTACTTAAAAATTAAGCTTCAAAACGTTGCTTTAAATCGTCGTGTAAAACGCCAAGCTCAGCAAATAACTGAATTAACGACTCCAAAGGCTGAATAATCAATGCTTGAATTATTGTTCCTTTTATTGCCTATTGCAGCACTATATGGCTGGTATATGGGGCAACGTAGTGCAAAGAAGGATCAAGAAACCGTTAGTAATAAGTTTTCTCGTGAGTATGTTACGGGGTTAAATTTTCTTCTATCTAATCAGCAGGAAAAGGCGGTAGACCTTTTCCTCTCTATGTTACAAAAACAAGAATCTGAAAATCATATTGCGTCTGAATCCCAATTTGAAGCGGAGTTGACCCTAGGTAATCTTTTCCGTTCAAGAGGTGAGGTAGATCGCGCCTTACGTATTCACCAAACATTAGTGAATAGCCCTCATTATTCATTTGAACAAAAATTATTAGCAAAACAGCAATTAGCTAAAGACTTTATGGTTGCAGGTTTCTATGACCGTGCAGAAAATTATTACATTTCATTAGTTGATGAACCTGAGTTTGCTAAATATTCTTTATCACAGCTTGCCGTTATTTATCAAAAAACCAGAGAATGGAAAAAAGCGATTAATGTTGCAGAAAAACGGCTTAGAATAGAGCCAGATACAGATAAAATACCGCTTTCACATTTTTATTGTGAATATGCGCAAGGAGTTAAATTTGATGATAAAGCGCTATTTATTGAATCCTTAAATAAAGCGTTAGAATATTATCCTCAATCCACTCGAGCTTCTATAATGTTAGGTGACTTCTATTTAGAAGAGGGAGAATATCTAAGAGCATTAAGCTATTTCGAGCAGATTCTTGTGCAAGACCCTGATTATATTAGCGAAGTGCTTGGACGAATTAAGCAAAGCTATATGGCTCTTGAGGATTTAAATGGCTATGAATTATTTCTCATTCGAGCAAACCGAGTAAAACATAATAGTAGTGTAGATATTGCTTTAACTGAATTTATTGAAGAAAAAGATGGTATCAATGCTGCACATTCTAAACTATACCAGCAGTTGAGTACTTATCCGAATTTAATTACTTTTCACCGCTTTATTCGCTATCAAGCAGATTTTGCGGAGGAAGGAAATGGTAAAGAAAGCTTAGTTTTATTACATAATATGGTGGGAAATCAGATAAAACGCAGCTTCCAATATCGCTGTTTGAATTGTGGTTATCAAAGTTATCGCTTAATGTGGCAATGTCCTTCTTGTAATCAATGGGAAAAAATTAAGCCGGTACAAAGTATCGAAGGTATTATTCAATAAAGAAAGAATCTGAGGAATTGAATATGAACAATAAAGTAATTGTTGCGTTAGACTATGAAACTGAACGTGAAGCATTAGAATTTGTGGATTTAGTCGATCCGTCGCTTTGTCGTTTAAAAGTAGGCAAAGAAATGTTTACAACCTTAGGCACAAATTTTGTCAAACAATTACACGAACGTAAATTTGATGTATTCCTTGATTTAAAATATCATGATATTCCAAATACGGTTGCTCGAGCAGTACGTTCTGCTGCTGATCTTGGTGTGTGGATGGTTGACTTGCATGCTTCTGGTGGTTTAGCCATGATGGAAGAGGCAAAGAAAATTTTGGAGCCTTATGGCAAAGAGGCACCATTATTAATTGCAGTGACGGTTCTAACCAGTATGGAAGATTTGGATTTGCTTCAAATAGGTATTAATGCTTCGCCGATGGAACAAGTTATTCGTTTAGCACATTTAGCACAACGGGCTGGTTTAGATGGCGTGGTATGTTCTCCACAAGAAGTTGAGGTATTACGTACCCATTGTGGTCAAGATTTTAAATTAGTGACCCCAGGAATCCGGCCAAAAGGAACAGATTTTGGGGATCAACGCCGAGTGATGACACCCAAACAAGCAGTAGAAACAGGCTCAGATTTTTTGGTTATTGGTCGTCCTATTACCCAAGCTCAAGATCCGCTTGCGGTATTAAAATCTATTAACCAATCTATCAGTTAATTCATTGCATTTTTAATGAAGGCGGAAAAATTTCCGCCTTTTTTAATCAAACAAGCGGTTATTTTTGAGGAAAAATTTGTAAATGACATTAGTCTATTCAACGGAAACAGGCAGAATAAAGTCCGAAGTAATAAAAGAAGAACGCCCTAAAGGGGATGGTATTGTGCGTATTCAACGTCAAACAAGCGGTAGAAAGGGGAAAGGTGTTTGCCTTATCACCGGTCTTGATTTAGAGGATAAAGCCTTAAATTCTCTTGCTTCAGAGCTTAAACGTAAATTGGGTTGTGGTGGCTCATTTAAAGATGGAGTAATTGAAATCCAGGGCGATAATCGAGAATTCATTAAGCAAATATTAGAACAGAAAGGTTTCAAAGTGAAACTGGCAGGTGGTTGAGTTTTAAACAATTATCAGCTGGCAGTTTTTAAATAACTTCATTTTATTTGAAACTTCATTCCTACTTTTCTGCCTAAAACTCACGATTAAGGAGAAAAACTAATGTGGAAGAAAACGTTGATTGCTGTATTTTTAGCAAGCCAATATGCTTTTGCGGTAGGAACCGGGAAAGAACCATCAAAAAGTTATACTGAAACAGAATTAAAACAATTAAAAAATGATTGGTTAGCGATTTATCAAAAAGAGCTACAGTATGCAGAAAATTTGCGTTTAAAACAGAGAGAAAATTTTCAGCAAATTAATTATTTGGCAGATGCAGCGATTAGTCAGAAGAATTTATCACTTTCAACGGAGCAGACAATTCAGCGTTTATTACTAACCTTAGCGGCTTATCCGTTGGAGATGGAAGCTGAATGGAAGCTGCTAAATGCTAAAATAACGTTAAAACAAGCTACAGAAAGTGAAGTTAAAGCATTTATTTCAAAATATCCTGATTCTTTGTATCAAAGGCAGTTACAGAACTTGATGTTTGAGCTGCTCTATCGTGAACAGAAATTTGCAGAGTTGTTGCAATATGCCGAAAATGTTAAACCAAGTCATCTAGCAGACCAATGCCGTTTATTTTCTGCTCGTTATGAACTGGTAGCAAACAAAGCTCAAATTAATCCGGAAGTCTCTCAAGTTGCTGAGCAAAAGGCAGAAAATGCGGAATTGTTTGCCTTAGTGCAAGAGTTTGATCGTTTTTGGCTTGCTACGCCGAAATTAACGTCAGATTGTGCGAATTTAGAAAGTTATTGGCGGGATCAGCGGGTTAAAACCGATGAAAAAATGCGTTTGAAAGCGGTCGAATTAATTAAACAAAATGCAAATGCGGAATTGGCGAATTTAGCGGCAAATGTAAACAATGAGAATTTGAAAATCTGGCTATCTTCCGTTGAAAAGGTAGCGAATAATCCGGCAGATTTGCAAAATTTTATCGAAAATCAACCGCTTGATTCCCCATTTTATGCTGAGAATAAAGCGATTATTCAGCAACTCTTTGCTAAATATGTGCGAACTTTATCGGAAAATATGGAGAACCCGAGTTTCCAGCAATACCAAGCGTGGGCGGAGAAGTATCAATTTTCCAATGAGGAAATGAATAGCTGGAAAAATGCCTTTATCACTCGGCTTTTTGATAACCCAGAGCCAACATTCCAGCTTTGGCGTGATGAGCAAATTAAGCTGCTCAAGGCGGACAATTTAACCGAACGCCGTTTGCGAATGGCAATTTGGCAACAAACAGCGTTAAAGGAGTGGTTGGATTTACTCTCAACTGAGGCGAAAGGTAAAGCAGAATGGCGTTATTGGGCAGCGAAAGAGGAGAAAAATGAAGCGAAACGTAAAGCTGATTTTAAAAACTTAGCTAAAGAGCGAGGCTTCTATGCTATGTTGGCTGCTCAACAATTAGGCATTATTTACCAAATCCCAATGCTCGAAGTACCTGAATTGACGCAGGTTCAGATTGAATTGTATGCAAACCAATTAGTGCGTATTCAAGAGTTACGAGAGCTAGGGCAGTTTGAACAAGCAAGAAAAGTATGGATTGACTGGCTAAAAAGTATTAAAGCGGAAGCGGGGGAAAATACACCAACTAAAATCCAATTAGCTCTAATAAAATACGCTAAGGATAAAAATTGGTATGATTTGGCGGTGGAAGGTACGATTCAAACAAAAGCCTTTGATTATCTTGATTTACGATTACCGAATGCCTATTCGGATTGGTTTGATTTACATCTGCAAGATAAAAAAATCAGCAAAACATTTGCTCAGGCGATTGCTCGTCAAGAAAGTGCGTGGAATGCTCAGGCTCAATCGCACGCCAATGCGAGAGGTTTAATGCAGTTGTTACCGACTACCGCACAGAAAACGGCAAAGGATAACGGTTTAGTATTCAAAGATGGAAATGATCTCTTTCAGCCGTTTAACAATATTATGTTAGGCACAACCCATTTAATGGAGTTAAATGAGAAATATCCGAATAATCGGATTTTAATCGCATCTGCCTATAATGCCGGAGCAGGGCGTGTCGAGCAGTGGCTGAAAAGGAGTAACGGACAGTTAGCAATGGACGAATTTATTGCCAGTATTCCATTTTTTGAAACCAGAGGCTATGTACAAAATGTGCTGGCGTATGACTACTATTATCAAATGCTCTATAGCGATATAAATGCTAAAAATGGATTAAAAATGTTCTATCAAGAGGAATTAACAAGAAAATATTAAAAAATGCTTGTGTTTTTGTGTAGAACCTCTATAATGCACCCCATCAGACGCGGGGTGGAGCAGCTTGGTAGCTCGTCGGGCTCATAACCCGAAGGTCGTTGGTTCAAATCCGGCCCCCGCAACCAGTTTTAAGCTCACAGCTTTGGTTAAAGTTGTGAGTTTTGTTTTATATGCTGTAGTGAATTTGCAAAAAATTTGGCAAAAAAGACCGCTTGTGTCGCTACATCAAAAAACAAACCGCTTAAAGCCCCACGGTTTCCCGTCTGGGGCTTTTTTGCGGAAATTGGTACAGCATTAACGTATCAAAGCTGGTTTATCCGGCTTTTTTTATATTTGGAGATTATGACTTGGCAACTTTAGAACAAAAATTAGAAGATTTAGTGCTCGATTCTATTGAAGCATTAGGCTTTGAATTAGTCGGCATTGAATGCCAACGTGCAGGCCGTTTTTTAACGGTGCGTTTATATATTGACAAAGACGGTGGCGTGACGATTGATGATTGTAGCGATGTCAGCCGCCAAGTGAGTGCGATTTTTGATGTGGAAGATCCGATTGCCGATAAATATAACTTAGAGGTTTCTTCTCCGGGGTTAGATCGTCCATTATTTACCGTTGCCCACTATGAGCGTTTTATCGGGCAAGATGTAGTGATTCATTTACGCATTCCGATGTTCGACCGCCGTAAATGGCAAGGAAAAATCAAACAAGTAGAAGGTGATTTCATCACTTTAACGGTAGAAAATGAAGATCGCCAGTTCGCATTTGGCAATATTCAAAAAGCAAATTTAGTTCCGGTTTTTAATTTTTAATGAAGGTAAACTGACAAAATGAGTAAAGAGATTTTATTAGCTGCGGAAGCAGTTTCAAACGAAAAACAATTACCAAAAGAGGCAATTTTTGAAGCCTTAGAAACCGCTTTAACTATTGCAACCAAAAAAAGTCGTGATTTAGACATTGACGTGCGTGTGGTGGTAGATCGTAAAACCGGTGATTTCCAAACTTTCCGTCGTTGGGCTGTGGTTGAAAACGTGAATAATATGACTCGTGAAATCAGCTTAGAAGCGGCACAATTTGAAGATCCAAACGTGCAATTAGGCGATTTTATTGAAGATGAAGTAGAGTCTATCGAGTTCGGTCGTGTGGCGATCCAGACTTTTGGTCAGGTAGTCAAAACTAAAATTCGTGAAGCGGAGAAGACGAAAATTATTGATGAATTCCGTTCGGATTTAGGCAAAATTATTCTTGCTACTGTGAAAAAAGTAACCCGTGATAATATTTTCCTTGAGTTACAAGGTAAATCAGAAGATATCAAAGGCGAAGCGGTCATTGTGCGTGAAGATATGATTCCTCGTGAGAATTTCCGCCCAGGCGATCGTGTGCGTGGTGTGTTATACGAAATCAAACCGGAGTCAAAAGGACCTCAGCTTTTCGTTACCCGTGCTAAACCGGTGATGTTAGAAGAGCTATTCAAATTGGAAGTGCCTGAAATTGGCGAAGGCGTAATTGAGATCAAAGGTTCTGCCCGTGATGTCGGTTCTCGTGCAAAAATTGCCGTGAAAACCCACGATAAACGTATTGACCCGGTAGGGGCTTGTGTGGGTATGCGTGGTGCTCGTGTTCAGGCTATCAGCAATGAATTAGGCGGCGAGCGTGTGGATATCGTACTTTGGGACGAAAATCCGGCTCAATTTGTGATTAATGCAATGGCTCCGGCAGATGTAAGCTCTATTGTGATTAACGATGAAGCTCACTCAATGGATATTGCGGTTGAAGCGAAAAATCTGGCTCAAGCTATCGGTCGTAATGGTCAAAACGTGCGTTTAGCGACACAATTAACCGGTTGGGCATTAAATGTAATGACCGTTGAAGAGCTAACGAAGAAGAGCGAAGAAGAAGATGGCAAAGTCATCAATTTATTAACTTCTGCTTTAGAAATTGATGAAGAATTCGCTCAAGTTTTAATTGAAGAGGGCTTTACGTCTCTTGAAGCGATTGCTTATGTGCCGGTTGATGCCTTAACGGCAATTGACGGTTTAGAAGATGAAGATTTAGTTGAAGAATTACAATCTCGTGCTAAAAATGCGATCACGAAAAAAGCGTTAGAAGAAGAGCAGTTATTAAAATCAGCTCAAATTGAAGAAAAATTATTAACGCTTGAAGGTATGGACCGCCATATCGCATTCAAATTAGCTGAAAAACAGATTACGACTCTTGAAGAACTTGCAGAGCAAGGTGTTGATGATTTAGCCGATATTGAAGAACTTTCAGAAGAGAAAGCTGGCGAGCTAATTATGGCAGCACGCCAAATTTGTTGGTTCAACTAAGCAAAGAGGATAATAAAATGACAGAAGAGAAAAAAACACTTTCGCTTGGTGGCGCTCGCAAAGCGAGTAAAGTGAATACAACCACGACCAGTGGTAAAGTAAAAACGGTTGAAGTAAAAGAGAAAAAACCGAAAATTGATGCAAAAGCATTGCAAGAAAAAGCAGCAAAAGAAGCTGCTGCAGCGAAAGCTAGAGCTGAAAAAGAAGCAGCTGAAAAGTTAGCCAAAGAAAAAGCCGAAGCTGAAGCTAAAGAGAAAGCTGCAAAAAAAGCAGCAGAATCGACCGCTAGTAAGCCGCATTCTGTGCCGGTAATGCCAAGCAGCAAAGCAAAAGAAGAAAAACAGAAAGCACAACAGGTACAGCCAAAACAAGAGAAAGCGGTTGATCCTGAAAAAGAAGCTAAACGCAAAGAAGAAGCTGAGTTACGCCGTAAGCAAGAGGAATTAGCTCAGCAAAAAGCGGAAATGGAAGCAAAACGTGCAGCAGAAAATGCCCGCCGTTTAGCTGAAATTGCTCGTGAAGAAGCGGAAGACAACGGCAACGAAGATTTTGATGATGAGCGTTTTACTTCTTCTTATGCTAGAGAGGCTGAGCGTGATAATGACCGCCGTAGTGAGGGAAATCGTGGTCGTAACGGCAAGGGCAATGTGGTTAAAGCGAAAAAAGGCGGACGTGAAGAGGATAAAAACGAACGCAGTGCAGATCGTCGCAACCATAAAGAAGTAAAAGGCAAAGGTAAACAAGGTAAGAAAGGTGCAGCTTTACAACAAGCCTTTACCAAACCAGCTCAAGTTGTTAAAGCCGATGTGGTGATTGGTGAAACTATCACTGTAGCTGAATTAGCAAATAAAATGGCGGTGAAAGCGACTGAAATCATCAAAATGATGATGAAAATGGGCGAAATGGTGACTATCAACCAAGTTATCGACCAAGAAACTGCACAATTAGTGGCAGAAGAACTTGGGCATAAAGTGATTCTGCGTAAAGAAAATGAGTTAGAAGAAGCGGTTTTAGAAGATCGTGATACTCACGCAGAAAAAGTAACCCGTGCACCGGTAGTGACTATTATGGGCCACGTTGACCACGGTAAAACCTCGTTACTTGACTACATTCGTAAAGCCAAAGTGGCGGCAGGTGAAGCAGGTGGTATTACCCAGCACATTGGTGCATACCACGTTGAAACCGATGACGGCAAGATGATCACTTTCTTAGATACCCCGGGGCATGCAGCCTTTACCTCAATGCGTGCGCGTGGTGCGAAAGCAACCGACATCGTTGTTCTCGTCGTTGCGGCTGATGACGGTGTAATGCCACAAACTATCGAAGCGATCCAGCACGCCAAAGCGGCGGGTGCGCCATTAGTGGTAGCGGTGAATAAAATTGATAAACCGGAAGCAAACCCTGACCGTGTAGAACAAGAGTTACTACAACACGAGGTTATTTCTGAGAAATTCGGTGGCGATGTGCAATTCGTGCCGGTATCTGCGAAAAAAGGTATGGGGATCGATGATTTACTAGAAGCCATTATTCTGCAATCCGAAGTGCTTGAATTAACCGCAGTAAAAGACGGTATGGCAAGCGGCGTGGTAATCGAATCTTACTTAGACAAAGGTCGTGGCCCTGTGGCAACTATCTTGGTTCAATCCGGTACGCTAAACAAAGGCGACATTGTTCTATGTGGTTTTGAATACGGACGTGTGCGTGCAATGCGTGATGAAAACGGTAAAGATGTTGAATCAGCAGGTCCGTCTATTCCGGTAGAAGTATTAGGCTTATCAGGCGTGCCTGCTGCCGGTGATGAGGCAACCGTTGTGCGTGATGAGAAGAAAGCCCGTGAAGTGGCACTCTACCGCCAAGGTAAATTCCGTGAAGTGAAACTAGCTCGTCAGCAAAAAGCTAAACTGGAAAATATGTTTAGTAATATGGCAGCCGGTGATGTGGCAGAATTGAACATCATTGTTAAAGCAGACGTACAAGGCTCGGTAGAAGCGATCAGCCAATCCTTAATGGAACTTTCAACCGATGAAGTGAAAGTGAAAATTGTTGGCTCCGGTGTGGGTGGTATTACTGAAACTGATGCAACCTTAGCCGCAGCTTCTAATGCTATTATGGTCGGCTTTAACGTGCGTGCTGATGCCTCTGCCCGCCGTGTAATTGAAAACGAAAACATCGACTTACGTTACTATTCCATCATTTATGAACTATTAAATGACGTGAAAGCAGCAATGAGCGGTATGTTACAGCCTGAATTTAAACAAGAAATTATCGGCTTGGCAGAAGTGCGTGATGTGTTCCGTCACCCGAAATTTGGAGCGATTGCCGGTTGTATGGTGACAGAAGGTATCGTTAAACGTAACAACCCAATCCGTGTTCTGCGTGATAACGTGGTGATTTTTGAAGGAGAGTTAGAATCGCTACGCCGTTTCAAAGATGACGTATCTGAAGTGCGTAACGGTATGGAATGCGGTATCGGGGTGAAAAACTACAACGATGTTAAAGTCGGCGACCAAATCGAAGTGTTTGAAGTGGTTGAAGTAAAACGTACTATTTAGCCTAATTTTGTGTAGGGGCGTATTGCATACGCCCTTTGTATTTTTTAGGGCGTGAGCATCACGCCCCTATGAAAGAGAAAAATATGTCCAGAGAATTTAAACGTAGTGACCGTGTGGCACAGGAGCTACAAAAAGAAGTGGCGGTGATTTTACAACGTGAGGTAAAAGATCCTCGCATTGGTATGGTGACTGTCTCTGATGTGGAAGTATCAAGAGATTTGGCGTATGCCAAAATTTTTGTGACTTTCTTATTTGATAACGATGCTGAAGCTATCAAGCAAGGTATGCAAGGCTTAGAGAAAGCAAGCCCCTATATTCGAACCCTTTTAGGTAAAGCAATGCGTTTGCGTATTGTGCCTGAACTGCGTTTTATCTATGATGAATCGCTAGTCGAAGGTATGCGTATATCAAACTTGGTTTCCAGTGTCATTAAAAATGACGAAGAAAAACACAAAGAGGACTAATTGTGTCTAGACCTCGCAAACGTGGCCGTGATATTCACGGCGTTTTCTTATTAGATAAACCACAAGGAATGTCTTCAAACGATATTCTGCAAAAGGTAAAGCGAATTTTCCAAGCAAATAAAGCCGGACATACCGGGGCGTTAGACCCTCTCGCAACCGGAATGTTGCCGATCTGTTTAGGTGAAGCGACCAAATTTTCGCAATTTTTGTTGGATTCGGATAAACGTTATCTCGTCACCGCAAAATTAGGCGAACGAACCGATACTTCAGATGCGGAAGGGCAAGTGGTGGAAACCAAAGCAGTTGCAGTGACAAAATCTCAAATTTTGGCTGCTTTGGAGAAATTTAGAGGCGATATTTTGCAAGTGCCAACAATGTTTTCTGCCTTAAAACACAACGGCAAACCCTTGTATGAATATGCCCGGGCAGGGATTACGGTGGAGCGTGAGGCTCGCCCAATTACGATTTTTGAACTAAATTTCATTGGATACAAGGCTCCATTTTTAACCCTTGATGTGCATTGTTCTAAAGGTACTTATATCCGAACTTTGGTCGATGATTTAGGCGAAGAGTTGGGCTGTGGTGCACACGTTACGATGCTACGCCGTACAGCAGTGGCAGATTATCCGATTGAAAAAATGATGAGCTATGCAGATTTGCAAAATTTAGCCGAAAATCAACCGCTTGCACAGCTAGACTCGCACTTGTTACCGATGGATACGGCAGTTTCTGCATTAGCAAAAATAAATTTAAGTTCAGAGCAAACTAAAGCGGTGGGTTTTGGTCAGAGAATTAGATTTGATAACCTGAACCAACTTTATGGTTTGGTACGTTTATATTCAGAAGATGAACAATTTCTCGGTGTGGCAGAAATCACCAATGATAATGTGATTCGTCCTAACCGAATGATTAACTTAACGGAATAAGAATGAAATCGACAATTTTTACCTTACCTTTAGCGATTATCACTTTAGCCTTAGCTGGTTGTTCAAGTGATAATCAAGAAAGTTATGCCGGCTTAAACTTAGATGCAAAATACACTAAATCTCGCTCGGTCAGTCATTTTAATGATTATGTGCATTTTCTAAAACAGAAAGCAGCGGGTGCAGGCGTGTCTGCAAAAACCTTGAATGAACAGAAATTTATTCATTACAATGCCAGAGCGGTGCAATTGGATCAACAGCAAGCTGCTCGAAGACGTGACCCGAATTTACCGCCTCCGCCACCAAATCCAAATGGCGTAACCAATTATTTAAACAAAGTATTAACTCAAGCGAAGGTCAATCAAGCAACTGAGCGTTGGTATGAATATAGTAGTGATCTTGCTCGTGCCAGTCAGAAATTTGGTGTGCAAAAAGAGTATATTTTGGCGCTTTGGGGAATGGAAAGCAGCTTTGGGCGTAATCAAGGGGATTTTGATGTGCTTTCAGTGTTGGCAACGCTTGCTTTTGACGGTCGCCGTGAGAAATTATTCACGCAAGAATTTGTTAATGCAATGAAAATGCTTGATGACGGTACGATTAAACGCTATGAATTGCTCGGTTCTTGGGCCGGGGCAATGGGGCAGACTCAATTTATGCCAACTTCATACTTAAGCTATGCGGCTGATGGTAATAATGACGGCAAAAAAGATATTTGGAATACTGAGTCTGATGCTTTTGCCTCGATTGCCAATTATCTTTCAACAGTAGGTTGGGATAATCAATTACCTTGGGGCGTTGAGGTTAAATTAGCCTCACCGATGGATTTAAGCTTTGCCGGTATTGAAAGTAATAAAGCAAAAACATTGGGCGAATGGCAAGCCTTAGGTGTTTATTTAGCTTATCCAAATGGACAAGAATCGGCAAAATTAGCTCAATTACATGGCAAAAAGGTTTGGCTGATCCGTCCGGATAAAGAAGCAGGAAGAGCGTTTTTAGTTTCTAATAATTTCCGAACTCTAATGGATTGGAATAAGTCGAACAACTTCGGTATCAGTATCGGTAAATTTGCCGATCGAATTTTGGCTTCGGTTGGTCAATAAGTTAAAAAGCATAGTAGAACATTCTACTATGCTTTTTTTTGAGCTTTATGCTCTTCACGTCTTCGCTTAAAAAAATCACTGATCTTTTGGCTACATTCCTTGCCTAGTACATTACCTTGTATTTCTAAAAAGTGGTTCATTTTATAATCTTCAAATAGATGATAACGTGAGCCTACTGCTCCGGTTTTGTAATCACTCGCTCCAAACACTAAACGACCAATTCTGCTATGTAAAATAGCTCCGGCACACATAGGACAAGGCTCGAGCGTGACATAAAGGGTACAATCTAATAGGCGATAATTCCCTAAAGTTTGGCCTGCTTGACGAATTGCCTGCATTTCAGCGTGGGCAGAAGGGTCATTTAATTGAATGGTTTGGTTCCAGCCTCTGCCGATAATTTGTTGGTTTTTATCAACCAGTACCGCCCCAACTGGGATTTCGCCTTTTGCTTCGGCTAAATCAGCGAGATCAAGAGCATATTGCATAAATGCGATGTCTTGTTCGGAAATTGTGGTTGAGCAAGACATTTGGTTAGGTTTAATAAACATAGTTGCAAAAAAATGTAAGAAAAAGACCGCTTGTAAAATAGTGTAATATGAAAAATGCCCTATTGACTAGGGCATTTCGTTAATTAATCACGGCGGCTACGTTTTTCACTAAAGCGTTTTTCTTTAAAGCCGCCTTTGCGATCTTTATTGAAACCACCATCTCGACGACCACCACGATCATTACGATCGTTACCACGACGGCCACGGCCTTCAAATGGATTTGCATTACTTGCAGCATTTGCAGGCCCTAACAAGCTCATTTGCATCGGCTTGCTTAAAACGCGTGCTTTATTAGCAAAATGTTGTACTAAATGCTTTGGCATACCCTGCGGCAATTCAATGGTGGAGTAAGTATCATGTAGTTTGATATGCCCGATGTAACGGCTGCTGATATCACCCTCGTTGGCAATCGCACCAACAATGTGACGAACTTCCACACCGTCTTCACGCCCCAATTCAATGCGGTATAAATCCATTGCCACACCATTGTTTTCACGGTGTTCACGACCGTTACGACGATCGTTCCGCTCATTGCGGTCACGTCCACGTTCAGAACGGGCTGCACGAACAACCGGATCCGGTGGCAGAATCAGTTTTTGTTTTTCTTGCAGTAACATCATCATCGCCGCCGCTAATTCTTCGTGGTCTTGATCCGCAGTAAATAAATCTTCCAACAATTCACGATATTTTTCTAAATCGTGATGTTCTAACTGCTTAGAAATGCGGGCTTTGAATTTCTCACGGCGTTTTTCCATTAAAATTTCGTGGTTTGGAATCGCCACTTCATTAATTGGTTTTTTGATTAAATTTTCGATATTGCGTAATAAGCGGCGTTCACGAGGCTCAACAAACAGTAAGGCACGACCTGAACGACCGGCACGACCGGTACGCCCGATGCGGTGAACATAAGATTCTTCTTCTAACGGAATATCGTAGTTAATGACCAAGCTGATTCGCTCAATATCAATACCACGAGCGGCAACATCGGTAGCGACTAAAATATCTAAACGACCGGAGCGTAATTTCTCTAAAGTTTGTTCACGAGCTTGTTGAGTCATATCGCCGTTTAATGCTGCGGTGCGATAGCCGTTACGTTCACATAGTTCGGTAATATCAATAGTACCGGTTTTGGTACGAGTGAAGATAATTGCCGCATCAAATTCTTCCACTTCTAAGAAACGTAATAATGCGTCATTTTTACGGAAACCGTTAACTAACCAATAGCTTTGTTCAATATCCGGGGCTGAACGCTCGGTTGCCTTAATTTTTACCTCTTGCGGATCTTTCATAAAGCGGCGGGTAATGCGGCGAATTGGTTCCGGCATAGTAGCAGAGAAGAGGGCAGTTTGATGCGTTTCTGGTAATTCAGCCATTACTGTTTCAACATCATCAATGAAGCCCATACGCAGCATTTCATCAGCTTCGTCTAACACGATGAATTTTAATTCGGATAAATCCAATGTGCCACGGCGGATATGGTCAAGAATACGCCCCGGCGTACCCACTACTACTTGTGAGCCTTGTTTTAAAGCACGTAATTGAATGTCATAACGTTGTCCACCATAAACCGTCACAACACGAATGCCTTTCATATTTTTTGCAAACTGCTCACAAGCATCGGCTACTTGAATCGCAAGCTCACGGGTGGGTGCCATCACCAACATTTGTGGGTGGTGTTGTGTTGGGTCAATTTGAGCCAACAAAGGTAAAGAGAATGCGGCGGTTTTACCGCTCCCGGTTTGTGCCATACCAAGCACATCACGACCGGCTAATAAATGAGGAATACATTCTTGTTGAATTGGTGATGGGTTTACAAAACCCATTTCATTTACAGCATCAAGGATCGGTTGAGGTAAGCCTAAATCGGCGAAAGTTAAAGATTCAGTTGTCATAAAAAACCATTTGTTTGGAACGGCACAAAGCAGAAAACATCGACTATTTTTCTGCACAGCCATTAATGAAAATTATATTGTTGAAATTTAGGAAGAAATGAAATAACAAAGCAAATGATGCTTTAAAAATCCCCTGAGTATAAGCGGTTAAATTTACAAAATTTTTTGCGAAATTAACCGCTTGTATTGTCCTAATCTTTCCCTATTCTTTATCAACAACGGGAGTCGTTTGAGTCATACCACGAATTTGTGATAACTCAAACAGGGCAAAACGATACTCAACGAAGTTAAACACTTGATTTGCAAGAGCAAGGCGAAAGAGGCTGATAGCCTCATCTTTACGATCTAATTTGAGTTGTTGTTTTGCTAAGTAGAAATACGTTTCTGTCAGTATTTCTGCATATTGTGAGCTATTTTCCTTAGCATCACGATCAATTATAGCACGAAGTTCAGCTAAATTTAACTTACCTAAAAAATAATTTATTATGTTGGCTCCCCAAAATTCAGCTGAAACCGATTTTGACCGTTTTTGTAAGTTATTTTTAGCCTCGAGTGGCGTAAGTTCAAGTTCATTGAAATAGAGCCATAATACTCGGTAAGGGTCTTTTTTATCTTCTTCATAAAAATGGAGAAGATCACGTTGGGCCTCAGAATATCTGCCACTATAATAGAAAGCTAAGCCTCGATTGAGGTAGGTGTAACTATATTCTCTATCTAATTCTAATACGGCATTAAACGCATCTATCGAACTATCGTAATCTCCTTCCAATAGCAGATACAAGCCCATATAGTTATAAGCTGCAGCCATACGTTGATTTAGCGAAATGGCTTGGGCAAAATCATAACGGGCTAACGACCATAAGCCTAAACTGTCGTAAATGACCCCTCTTTCAAAATAGAGATCTGCTTGTTCAGATGAATTTAATTCAGCTTCTTCTAATACTTGGCTAAGCCTTACAACCATTGCTTCTTGTTCAAAGCGAAGTTGGGGGTTGAGCTCTGCCAATGCTAAATTTTTAATTGATACCAAATCGGAATACCGGCCGGTACAACCACTTAGCACTAAAACAGAAATTAAATTCAGCAATAAGAAACGAATTCGTAACAACTTAAACAGTTGTGCCATTACTAAATAGCCTTTAAATTAATCAATGATAAAATGGAATAACGGGCGGTTGAAGCCCGTTATTCATCTTTATTGGTGAGAACTAGAAATTAGTTTCTTGTTCTGTTTCTACCACATTTTCAGATACAGTTTCTTCTGTATTTGCTTCGTTGGTATTATTGATGTCTTTCATCGTTAAGCGAATTCTGCCTTGACGGTCAATTTCCACCACTTTCACTTGCACTTCTTGACCAACGGCTAAGTAGTCTGCTACACGCTCAACACGTTCGTTAGTGATTTGTGAAATGTGGACTAAACCTTCTTTGCCGCCTAAGATGGAAACGAATGCACCGAAGTCCACCACACGGGTTACTTTACCGTTGTAGATTTGGTTTACTTCTACTTCAGCAACGATCTCTTCAATGCGAGCCATTACCGCTTTCGCTGCATTGCCGTCAGTTGCCGCAATTTTCACTGTACCGTCATCATCAATGTCGATAGAAGTATTGGTCTCTTCGGTTAATGCACGAATTGTTGCACCGCCTTTACCAATCACATCTTTGATTTTCTTCGGATCGATCTTCATTGTGTGAATGCGTGGGGCATAGTCAGAAATATCTGCACGAGGTGCCGGAATGGCTTGTTCCATTACACCTAAAATGTGCATTCTTGCACCTTTGGCTTGGTTTAAGGCAATACGCATAATTTCAGGGGTGATCCCTTCGATTTTGATGTCCATTTGCAGCGCAGTCACACCGGTACGGGTTCCTGCGACTTTAAAGTCCATATCGCCTAAGTGGTCTTCATCACCTAAAATGTCGGAAAGTACCACGAATTTTTCGTCTTCTTTCACGAGACCCATTGCGATACCGGCAACCGCTGCTTTGATTGGCACACCGGCGTCCATTAACGCAAGAGACGCACCACACACAGAGGCCATTGAAGAAGAACCGTTAGATTCAGTGATTTCAGACACCACACGCACTACATACGGGAACTCTTCGGCGGTTGGCATCACGGCTAATACGCCACGTTTTGCTAAACGACCGTGACCGATTTCACGGCGTTTTGGTGAGCCGATACGGCCGGTTTCGCCCACAGAGTATGGAGGGAAGTTGTAGTGGAATAAGAAACGGTCAGATTTTTCGCCGGTCAATTCGTCAATGATTTGGGCATCACGTTCTGTACCTAAGGTTGCCACCGCTAATGCTTGGGTTTCGCCACGGGTGAAAAGAGCAGAACCGTGGGTGCGTGGTAACACACCGGTGCAAATATCCAATGCACGCACGGTATCCACCGTACGACCGTCAATGCGTGGTTCGCCTGCAATAATACGGCTACGTACGATTTGGCTTTCTAATGCGGTGATGATGTCGATGATTGCGCCTTCGGAAACGGTTTCATCTTCTGCGGTAAGTTGAGCAATCACGTCCGCTTTAATCGCATCGATTTGCTCGTAACGAACTTGTTTTTCGACGATACGATAAGCATCGCCAATGCGTGCTTCTGCTAATGCTTTTACTTTGTTGATTAAATCTGTGTTTGGCTCTGGTGCAACCCAATCCCAACGTGGTTTGCCCGCTTCTTTAACAAATTCTTTGATGTTTTCGATCACAACTTGTTGCTGCTCGTGACCGAACACCACCGCCGCTAACATTTGCTCTTCGGTTAAGATGTCCGCTTCAGATTCCACCATTAACACGGCTTTGTCTGTACCGGCAACCACTAAATCCAAACGGCTGATTTTTTGCTCGCTGGTGGTTGGGTTTAACACGAATTGGTCGTTGATGAAACCGACACGAGCCGCACCGATTGGGCCGTTAAACGGCACGCCGGATAATGAAAGGGCAGCCGATGCACCGATCATCGCAACCAGATCAGGACTGATTTGTGGGTTTACCGATACTACGGTCGCAATCACTTGAATTTCGTTGAAGAAACCTTCAGGGAAAAGTGGACGCACAGGACGGTCGATCAGGCGAGCGATTAAGGTTTCACCTTCCGATGGTCGGCCTTCACGTTTGAAGAAACCGCCCGGAATACGACCGGCTGCGTAAGTACGCTCTTGATAATCTACGGTTAATGGGAAGAAATCTTGCCCTGCTTTCACGTCTTTTTTCGCCACTACGGTAACAAATACGGTTGTGTCGTCCATACTTGCCATTACTGCTGCCGTTGCTTGGCGTGCGATAGCACCGGTTTCTAAGGTCACGGTGTGCTGACCGTATTTAAACTGTTTTACAATTGGAGTCATTGAAATTTTCCTTTTTAAAGAATTTACGATTTGTCGTTTTATTTCTCTAAATTGCGACTAGCAAAAAGGCTTTTGGGCAAAACATTTTTGATAGCCGCCTCTCAATAACAAGAAATAAAACTTGTCTAGTATAGCGTGATTTTTATAAAAAATCGCCTATTATTTTGTTTCTACAAGCGGTTATTTTGAGTAAAAAAATTGCAAAAAACGACCGCTTGTGTTTCAGGCTAGACTAAACAGGCTAAATCGTAGAAAATACCCCTCGTTTTTTTAATATAAATATCAATAAAAATGACCACAGAAATCAATTATGAAGGCATTGAGCAGATGCCGATTAAGCGTTTTACCGAAGATGCTTACCTCAATTATTCGATGTATGTAATTATGGACAGGGCATTGCCGTTTATTGGCGATGGCTTGAAACCGGTGCAACGCCGTATTATTTATGCGATGTCGGAACTTGGGCTAAATGCCTCGGCAAAGTATAAAAAATCAGCCCGTACTGTAGGTGATGTATTAGGTAAATTCCACCCACACGGTGATAGTGCCTGCTATGAGGCAATGGTGCTAATGGCTCAGCCGTTCTCTTACCGCTATCCGCTAGTGGACGGGCAAGGCAACTGGGGGGCGCCGGACGACCCGAAATCCTTTGCGGCAATGCGTTATACTGAATCGAAATTGTCTAAAATTGCAGAAATTTTATTGGGTGAGTTAGGGCAAGGAACGGTGGATTATCAGCCCAATTTTGATGGCTCGTTGGAAGAACCGAAATATCTGCCGGCTCGTTTACCGCATATTTTGCTGAATGGCACGATGGGGATTGCGGTGGGAATGGCAACCGATATTCCACCACACAATATCAATGAATTGGCTGATGCCAGTGTGATGTTATTGGATAACCCAAAAGCAACGCTTGATGATGTGCTAAGCGTGGTGCAAGGCCCAGATTACCCGACAGAGGCTGAAATCATCACGCCAAAAGCGGAAATTGCCAAAATGTATGAGCAAGGTCGTGGTTCGATTAAAATGCGTGCGGTGTGGAAAAAAGAAGAGGGTGAAATTGTGATTTCAGCCTTGCCTCACCAAGCCTCGCCTTCAAAAATTATTGAGCAAGTAGCAACCCAAATGCGGAATAAAAAACTGCCGATGGTGGACGATATTCGTGATGAATCTGACCACGAAAACCCGATTCGGATTGTGATTGTGCCACGTTCTAATCGCATTGATTTTGAGGCGTTAATGGATCATCTGTTTGCCACAACCGATTTGGAGAAAAGCTACCGAGTCAATATGAATATGATTGGCTTAGACGGCAAACCGGCAGTGAAGAATTTACTGGATATTCTCAATGAGTGGCTGAGTTTCAGACGCACCACCGTCACTCGCCGTCTGAATTACCGATTAGATAAAATTTTAAACCGCTTGCATATTTTAGACGGTTTGATGATTGCATTTCTCAATATTGATGAAGTAATTGAGATTATTCGCAATGAAGATGAGCCGAAAGCCGAGCTAATGGCTCGTTTTAATCTGACCGATGTGCAAGCAGAGGCAATTCTGAATTTACGTTTACGCCACTTAGCCAAATTGGAAGAGCATCAATTACAGGCGGAAAAATCCGAACTGGAAAAAGAACGTGATGAATTGCAACTGATTTTAGGCTCGGAACGCCGTTTGAACAGCCTGATTAAGAAAGAGATTCAAGCCGATGCCAAAGCATTTGTCAGCCCACGCCGTTCACCATTGGTTGAGCGTGCAGAATCTAAAGCGATTGCGGAAAGTGACTTAACCCCAACCGAAGATGTAACGGTGATTTTGTCTGAAAAAGGCTGGGTACGTTGTGCCAAAGGACACGATATTGATGTTCAAGCCCTAAGCTATAGAGCCGGAGATGGTTATCTTGCCCACGCAAGGGGCAGAAGTAATCAGCCGGTGGTATTTTTAGACAGTACAGGCCGAGCTTATGCACTCGACCCAACTTCACTGCCTTCTGCACGCTCGCAAGGTGAACCGCTTACAGGCAAAATCACTCTACCTGAAGGTGCAACTGTTCAACAGGTATTAATGGCAAATTCGGAAACCAAAGTGTTAATGGCGTCCGACTCGGGCTACGGTTTTATTTGCACCTTTGAAGATTTAGTTTCACGCAATAAAGCAGGGAAAGCGGTTATTTCTTTAACCGAAAATGCGAAAGTGCTTCCACCACAACTGCTTGATAGCGATGACAATTTATCTTTAGTGGCAATGAGCAATGTCGGCAGAATGTTGGTTTTCCCGGTGAGTGAATTACCGGAACTTTCCAAAGGTAAAGGCAATAAGATCATCAATATTTCCGCTGCCGCAGCAAAATCCGGTGATGAATACTTAGCTCGTTTATTGGTCATCAAACCAACCAACTCGCTGGTCTTTGTGTCCGGTAAACGTAAAATCACATTAAAACCGAGCGATATTGATAACTACCGTGGCGAACGAGCAAGAAAAGGCTCACAGCTTATAAGAGGGCTTAGTACCAATTCAACGGTAGAGATTGTTGAGTAAAGAGAAGAAGCGGTTAGGGGGTAAATCCAACAATTTTGCCCCAAATAACCGCTTGCAATGGAGTTATTGCTTATTCAAATAAGCCTTTGTGAAGCGAACGAACCACATCGTCTGCTTCTGCATTTTTCACTAAGGTACAAACATTATTGCTGCTTGCTCCATAGCTGATTAGGCGAATGCTGTAATTCTCAAGAGTGTGGAATAATTTTTTCGCCACACCGGACTGAGCGTGTAAGTTGTTGCCGATAATAGCGACTAAAGCGAGGTCGCTTTCTACTTGCACATTGCAATATGCGTTAAGCTCATCGAGTAATTCCGCTGATAACATATCCGCACCTGAAGAGGCTGAGCCCGTTTTATCTAGGGTCAATGCAACGCTGACTTCGGAAGTGGTAATCACATCAACCGAAATTTTGTGTTTCGCTAAAATTGCAAATACATTCGCTAAGAAACCTTGTGCGTGTAGCATTGAAAGGCTGGAAAGCGTGAGTAAAATTTGGTTGCGGCGTAATGCAATCGCACGGAAAGTCGGGCGTGGTTGTGGATCACGGGTTACCCAAGTGCCGCCTTGTTCCGGTGCTTTACTTGAGCCTACGTATACTGGAATATTACTACGCACTGCCGGTAATAAGGTTGCAGGGTGTAATACTTTTGCCCCAAAGGTTGCCATTTCTGCCGCTTCGTTAAATGCCATTGTGTCAATGCGTTGAGCGTTCGGTACAACACGAGGATCGGTAGTATAAATCCCCGGTACGTCTGTCCAAATGAGTACATCGTTAGCATTTAATACTTCTGCTAACAATGCAGCAGAGTAGTCTGAACCGCCACGTCCTAAAGTGGTGGTTTTGCCTTCATCATCACGACCGATAAAGCCCTGTGTAATCACAATTTTGCCTGATGCGATTAATGGCTTAATCACATTGTCTGATTGTTGCTGGGTTTTCTCGTCATTTGGTGCTGCTTTTCCATAATGGTTGTTTGTTGCCACAACGTCACGCACATCTACCCATACTGCCGGGTGTCCACGTTCAATTAATAATTGCGTGAAGATTTTGGTGGACATCATTTCCCCGTGGCTGATTAACTCATCACTTAAGGCGGCTGAGGTAGCTAGGCTGGCTGATTCTGCTAATGTTTCAATACGTTCTAATAATTCGTCGATTTCCGCTTTAACAGCATCTTGATGTTGTAATTTTTCAATAATATTGTATTGAATTTGGCGGACTGCTGCGATGACTTCATCACGGTGTTCTTTTTCACAGCCGTTAGCAAGTTCCACTAAGTAATTTGTTACGCCGGCAGAGGCAGAAAGCACAACCACACGAGTATTTGCATCAGCAATTACAATATTGGCAGAAGAGGTCATTGCATCAAAATTTGCAACACTTGTACCACCAAATTTAGCCACAGAAAGATGAGACATAATAAAAATTTCCTTAAAACAAAAATAGATAAATATTGTGTTAGGGGATATTCGGAAAGGAAATTTGAGTAGATTATACGGTTTTATTGTTGAACCAATTAATCAGAGCACTCCATTTAATATGGTAAAATAACCTATTAAATGACAGCTGATAGGATTCAACCTATTCAGCCGATGTTAATTCCAGTCTAGTGAATTCACACCTCGGCAATCACTCCCATCACTTAATTCTCAAACGGCCCTAGTTGCCTAAAATCAAGTTGCCTGAGTGTTGCACCTCTCCCGTAATGGCAAGCCCATTACTCTTTTTCAACAGTATTGAAAAGTGTGCATAGAAATACCGTTTTATTAATGTTTTGTCAATGAATATTTAGGTAATCCAGTGCTATTTAGATAATTATTTAAAATATCACGATAAAAAGTGAACATATTGCTAATATTGAATAAAAACTCCTAAAAAATATTTTGAAATGGATCACAAAACCAAATTTATTTGATTGTTCTTTAATCGGTTTTTTTCTATGCTTAAGTTACTCATTATGAGGTATTTTTGGAGGCTTTTATGAGTACATTAACCTATTTACAAAAAATTGGGCGTGCATTAATGGTGCCGGTTGCTGCATTACCGGCAGCTGCATTATTAATGGGTATAGGCTATTGGATTGATCCGGACGGCTGGGGAGCGAATAGCCAATTAGCGGCATTGCTAATTAAGTCTGGGGCGGCAATTATTGATAATATGTCTATTCTGTTTGCTGTGGGTGTGGCATTTGGTATGTCAAAAGAAAAAGATGGGGCAGCCGCATTATCCGGTTTAGTCGGGTACTTAGTGATTACCACTTTGTTGTCTCCGGGGGCTGTTGCTCAGCTAAAGGGGATTGCAGTTGATCAAGTGTCTGCAGCATTCGGTAAAATCAACAACCAATTTATCGGGATCTTAGTAGGGGTTATTTCAGCCGAAATTTATAACCGTTTCTACCAAGTAGAGTTACCGAAAGCATTGTCTTTCTTTAGCGGTAAACGATTGGTACCGATTGTGGTGTCAGTGGTAATGATTGTGGTGTCATTTATCTTACTCTATGTCTGGCCGGTTATTTTTGGTGCTTTAGTCTCTTTTGGGGAATCTATCAAAGATATGGGAGCGTTAGGGGCAGGTATTTATGCTTTCTTTAATCGTTTGTTAATTCCGGTTGGATTACACCATGCATTAAACTCGGTTTTCTGGTTTGATGTTGCAGGCATTAATGATATTCCAAACTTCTTAGGTGGAGCAAAATCATTGGCTGAGGGCAAAGCAGTGATAGGGGTAACAGGTATGTATCAAGCTGGTTTCTTCCCGGTGATGATGTTTGGCTTACCTGCGGCAGCATTAGCTATTTACCACAGTGCGAAACTGGCTAAGAAAGTGCAAGTAGCCTCTATTATGTTTGCTGCTGCTTTAGCTTCGTTCTTCACCGGCATTACGGAACCGCTTGAATTTGCCTTTATGTTTGTTGCACCTGTGCTTTATGTGGTTCACGCTTTATTAACCGGATTATCTGTTTATATTGCTGCCTCAATGGAATGGATTGCCGGTTTCGGTTTTAGTGCAGGTTTGGTTGATTTAGTGTTATCGACACGAAATCCGCTGGCTATACAGTGGTATATGTTATTGGCTCAAGGTATCGTGTTCGCGGTAATTTACTATGTATTATTCCGTGTGGTGATCCAAGCCTTTAACTTAAAAACGCCAGGGCGTGAAGATGATACCGAAGTGCAAACAGTGAATGCGGTTTCTCGTAGTGAACAAGCTGCCAAATTTGTTGAAGCATTAGGTGGTAAAGAGAATATTACCAGCATTGATGCTTGCATTACCCGATTACGCTTAATCTTAAATGACACGGCGAAAGCTGATGATGCTAAATTGAAAGCCTTAGGGTCAAAAGGCAATATCAAATTAGGTGAGAATGGCTACCAAGTGATTTTAGGGCCGGAAGCAGAATTTGTGGCAGATGCAATGAAAAAACTGAATTAACCGTATGAATCACAAGCGGTCTGATTTGCGAATTTTTTTGCAAATTAGACCGCTTGGCTTTTTATGCTTTTTTATTGGTTGGTGCTTGTTTGTGAGAGGCCATTTTTTGGCGGATTTCACGGCGTTGTTTGGAAAGTTCCGCATTACGGATCATATAATCATCCACCCGATTTTCATAGTCATCACGCATATTGGAGATGATGGCTCGAACTTCCTCGATAGACATTTCATCGGTAATGTATTGCGTTAGGTTATCTAATAAAAGAACACGTTTCTGATTGTCACGAATTTTGCGA
The DNA here is from genome assembly GCA_900638155.1 of Mannheimia haemolytica. Taxonomy (NCBI): domain Bacteria; kingdom Pseudomonadati; phylum Pseudomonadota; class Gammaproteobacteria; order Pasteurellales; family Pasteurellaceae; genus Mannheimia; species Mannheimia haemolytica. Next base: position 1,344,942 of record LR134495.1, read on the forward strand.
TCATTATCCGCAGTTTCACGATGTAGTTTGTTTTTTAGACGATAAAGATGCACATATTCCAGCATATCGTGGAATGATTTATTCACTTCAGACATATCAATCTCCCTTGATGTAGTGTTGAATTAAGTAAGCTCGTAAATCCTATTCTTTTTCCGTCAATTCGTCAAAAAAATTTATCACATTTTATGATTTAAATTAATTCTGGCGAATAACGCTAAATTTGTAGTGATATCTAGGGCTCAAAAATGGTAATATCTTACTTATTTCAGTTATTGGTACAGGGTTTCATTATGTCATCAAATATTGCTCCTAGAGAGTTTGCAGCTATTGATTTAGGCTCGAACAGCTTTCATATGATTGTAGCCCGTATCGTAAATGGTTCCATTCAAGTGCTTTCCCGCTTGAAACGGCGTGTACGGCTGGCAGATGGGCTTGATGAGAATTTAGTGTTAAGCCAAGAAGCGATTGATAGAGGGATTGCTTGCTTAGCCTTATTTGCCAAGCGTTTAGAAGGATTTTCTGCGGAGAATGTGAAAGTGGTTGGCACTTATACCTTACGCAGAGCAATCAATAACCAAGATTTTCTGGAGCAAGCGAAAGCAGTATTTCCTTACCCTATTTCCATTATTTCCGGACAACAAGAGGCGAGGCTGATTTATTCGGGCGTTAGCCATACCCAACCCGAAACTGGCAGAAAATTAGTGGTAGATATTGGCGGTGGTTCAACTGAAATGACTATCGGTGATGATTTTACCCCGATTCGAGCGGAAAGTCGTCATATGGGTTGTGTGAGTTTTGCAAAACGCTTTTTCCCGCAGGGAGAATTAACGATTGAGCGTTTTGATAGCGCCTATCAGCTTGCAATGGAAAAAATCGAAGATTTAATGTGGGAGTACAAAGAGTTAGGTTGGGACTATGCTTTAGGTTCTTCCGGCACGATTAAAACTGTTCATCAAGTGCTGATTGCCAATGGCTATCGTGATGGCTTAATTACAGAAAGCCGCCTACAGAAAATTATTGATATTTGCCTAGAGTTTAAATCGTTAAATGAGATTAAGCTACGAGGCTTACTTGATGAACGAGCAGACGTGCTAGTTCCGGGCTTAGCTATTCTTTTAGCACTTTTTCACACCTTTAGAATTGAGGTATTACGTTATTCCAACGGAGCTTTAAGAGAAGGGGTAATGTATGGTTTGGAGAAAAGTTTCCAAGTTGGGGATATTCGCCAGCGTACCGCAGAGGCGTTAGCCGAGCAATTTGATTTAGATAAACAGCAAGCAAAAAGGGTGGAACATACGGCGTTGATTTTATTTGACCAAATCAAAACTTGGAAAAACCGCCGCCAAGTGCAAGATTTGCGTTCAATCTTAAAATGGGCAAGCTTATTGCATGAGATCGGCATTGTAGTAAACCACAATAATGTGCATCGTCATTCTGCTTATTTGATTGCAAACCGAGATTTACCGGGATTTGATTTTGAACAGCAAACCCTTCTATCGGTATTAATGCGATACCATCTTAAAGGATTCAAACGCTCGGATATTCGTAGTATCAACCGTTACCAATGTAGAGATGTATTAACGTTGGTACGGGTTTTCCGGCTAGCGGTGCTATTAAACCGTTCTCGCCAAGCGACTGTAGTGCCGAAACAGTTGAATTTGGTGATTGAAAATAATGCTTGGCAACTTACCTTTGAACAGGGCTTCTTAGCGAATAATCCACTGATTTCAATAGATTTAGAAGAAGAGCAAAAAATATTGGCGAGTACAAATCTTCAGTTTGCGGTCTCTTAACATTTAAATGAAGGAAGCGAAGGCTTCCTTTTTCGTTTATTGCATTCCCTTTTGCGAACAAGCGGTCAAATTTAGCTAATTTTTTGCAAAAAGTATTTTTTAAAATTTGATCAACTTCTCATTTTTGATGTTTGCTTATTGAGATTATATATTTTACGAATTATCCTACTTTTATTGGAGTGTATCTTCATAAATTTTAGTAGTATGGAGCAGATTATTAGGATTAGTTATTTTTAGGAGAATTATATGATATTAGCCGATTTATCAAGAGACGATTATTTAAAATCACTTCCACCAGTATTCGCTCGCCTTTGTAAAAAATTAAAAAGTTTAGATTTAGTTAATTTGGAATTAGGCTGGCAAGAATTAGAAAATGGTATTCGCATGAATGTGATGTCATTTGAAACTACGCCAGCTGAGGGAAAAAAAGCAGAGTTACACCGAAAATTTATCGATATTCAATTATTAATAGACGGTGAAGAAATGATTGAATACGGATTAAGTCAGCCGGATTTATCTAAGTATGATGAATATCGAGATGAAGATGACTACCAATTAACAGCTGAGATTGATGATAAAAATAACTTGATCCTCAAGCCAAATATGTTCGCTATTTTCCTCCCTTATGAACCGCATAAGCCTGGAAATTCGGTGAATGGTAACAAAACATTGAAAAAGCTGGTGGTGAAAGTACCTGTTGAATTGATTTAGGAGGCTACTATGTCTAGTCGGGGAAAAATTCTTAATACAATTAGCTCGCTACAAAATAGTTTAACCAAAACAGAGAAGAAAATAGCTGCTGCTATTTTATCTCAGCCGGAATTGCTAAGCCAATGTTCATTATCTGAAGTGGCCAAACAATTAGATGTTGGTGAAGCAACTTTTATTCGTTTTTGTCGTACATTAGGTTTTAAAGGTTATACCGACTTTAAATTAGAGCTTGCAATAGAGTTGGCTACGCAAAATCAAGATAATAGGGTATTGCTTGATACGGATGTTTCAGAATCGGATACATCGAAAGATATTGCTGAGAAGCTCAAAGTGAGTTTAGATAACGTTATTGAAGAGACTATTAATTTGCTTGACTTTAACGTGTTGGAAAAAGTTGTTGAAGAATTACGTAAGGCAAAACGGATCTTTTTATTTGGAGTGGGTTCTTCTGGGTTAACCGCAGAAGATGCAAAACATAAATTAATGCGTATTGGGCTACAAACCGATGCAGTCACAAATAATCATTTTATGTATATGCAGGCGGCATTAGTGAAAGAGGGGGATTTAGTTATAGGGATTAGTCATTCAGGCTATTCTGAAGAAATAGTGAAATCACTACGTTTTTCTCGTGCAAATAAAGCTACAACGGTTGCGATTACACACAATTTACGCTCCCCCGTCACGGAAGAGGCTAATTATGTGTTAATTAATGGTAATCGACAGGGGCATATGCAAGGAGATTCTATCGGTACTAAAATGTCACAACTTTTCGTTCTTGATTTAATTTATACCTTACTAGTTAAAGCCGAACCCGAAAATGCGTTGAAACAGAAACAAAAAACACTGAATGTGATTTTGGAACAACGTGTTAAAGGCTAATAAGCAGTGATATTACCCTATAAAAGTCAAAAACCTTTGGCAAAGTATTGCCAGAGGTTTTTTAATTTTCATCATATGGTGATGAATTAATTTGGTAGGGATTTTTATCGATTTCCTATAACACTTGAAAGTAAGAAAACAATCTACTGGCAGCCACAGCTCTTTTGAGCAGAGACTGCCAGAGTGAGTTTCATTTTCTATAGCTCTATTTGAAAATGATCTGGTTTTTTGGATCGTATTTATCTGCCTCAATAATTTTATTTTCTTCGAAGAATTTTTTCAGCATTTCGGCATCAATAAAGCCTGTATTGACATAGCTAGGGTGTTTTTTCAGTAATGGGTAGCCATCGCCACCAGCCGCAACATAGTCAGGCAGAGAAACTTTATAAGTTTTCTCTTTATCAAAAGGTTTGCCACCGATTTTAACATCAGAAATAGTTTTTGCTGTACGATCGACTACCATTGAAATGCCGGCAAATTGAGGATAAGCGCCAGTATCAACTTCTTTCAGAGCAATAGTGGTGAGGGTATCTAACAATTCTTGTCCTTTTAAATCCACCGTTGCAATCATATTACCGAAAGGTTGAACAGTCAGAATATGTTTATAAGTTACTACACCTTCTTCAAGGGAGGTACGAATACCGCCGGAGTTCATAATCCCGATATCGGCTTTTACCCTTTCCATTTGCGATTGTGCAATTAAACGACCGAGATTGGTTTGTTGGAAGCGAATATGCTCACGTTTGCCGTCTAATAACCCTTTCACACGACCAACTTCAATATTAAGCTTTTTATCGCCCTCATCTTGATATTTTTTCAATAAGGTATAGGTTGCTTCATCGGCTTTGATTTCAGGCTGGTAAAGTTGGTATTCTTTAGTACCGTCTTCTTTTTTAATGGTTTTTTTTAAGTTGACCGGAATTAATTCATATTTTACCAAGGTGGTTTTTCCATCTTTAAACTCAAAATCAGCCCGTCCAACAAATTTGCCCCATTCGCCGGCTTGCACAATCCAAGTACCGTTTTGGAAGTCTGGTTTACATTCCTCACCTGGCGTATATTTGGCTTTGAATTGACCTTTTTCATCAATACAAACAGTATCGTGGGTATGACCGCCAATGATTAAATCGAACGCTCCTTTTTCTAAGGTACGGGCCATTGTTACATCACCTGGTGCATTAGTACCATGTTTACCGTCAAAATAGTAACCCATATGGGTTAAAGCGATACGTACGTCGGGTTTTTCTTTTTGATTAATTTCAGCTAATGTGTTTTTTGCTGTTTCAATAGGGTTTTTGAAAAAGGCATTTTCCGTTACATCTGGATTACCTAATTTTGCGGTATCTTCGGTTGTTAATCCGATAACAGCAATTTTTAGTCCGCCTCGTTCTAACATCACGTAAGGTTTTACAATGGGTTTATCCGTTTTTTTATTAATGACATTGGCCGAAATAAAGGGGAATTTAGCCCATTTTTCTTGCATAGAGAGAATTTGCAGTGGGTAATCAAATTCGTGATTACCTAGAACCATTGCATCGTAACCAATCGCATTCATTCCTTCAATATCAGGACGTGCATTTTGCATATCTGACTCCGGCACGCCTGTATTCGCATCACCTGCATTCAGCATTAATACCGAACCACCTTTTTCTGCGACCTCTTTGCGAATATTATCAACCAATGTTTTTTGAGCAGCGAGACCGTATTCGCCTTTATCACTTTGCCAAAAGTGACCGTGTATATCGTTAGTATGTAAAACCGTAAAACGATATGTTTTACCTGTCTCGTAGGCCATTGCTGATGTTGCACTAAGTAGTGCTACCGAAAGTAATGTTTTTTTTAAGCGCATAAATACCTCAGTAAGAGTGTTGGTTGAAAAATAGAGTTAACAAAACAAAATTAATATCCAAGTTATAGCGAGTAAAACCATCGCCATAAATACAGCTGCAGAGCCAATATCTTTAGCTCTACCAGAAAGCTCGTGGAAATCAGCCCCAATGCGGTCAACAACAGATTCAACCGCACTATTGAGTAGTTCTGTAACTAAAACAAGTAAAACTGTGCCTACTAATAATGCTTTTTCAATATTGGTTTCGCCTAGAATAAGCCCTAGAGGGAATAAAATAGTAGCGCACCAAATTTCTTGGCGAAAGGCGGCTTCATTAATATAAGCGGCTTTTAACCCCTTCATAGAGTAGCCAGCTGCATTGATCACACGTTGAAAATCTGCTTTATTGGTTGGTTTCATAGTAAATAAATAAAATAAAAGAGTTTAGAGAACTATTGTACTGAAAGAATGGTGATGTTCAAAGAACCTAAGGAAAAAATAATATGATAGCCATGGAATGTAAAAAACTTCACTTTTTTGTAAAAAAATCTGAAAAATAAACCGCTTGTTTATTCCATATTTGTTTATTTTCCGCTAATCTTATAAACCTATTTTTTCAGGCGGATAAATTTTATTTATCCTTATTTTTTTGTTGTCTTACAGAAGTGAAGGGTTATGAGTCAATCATTATCATCAAAAATTCTTGGCGGTAATTTAGTATTACGTATCGCCATTGGTTTAGTGCTAGGGGTATTGCTGGCATTTATTAATAAAGAATGGGCTACCAGCGTTGGTGTATTAGGTCAATTTTTTGTGAAATCACTACGTGCCATTGCGCCTATTTTAGTATTTGTATTAGTTTTGGCTGCGATTGCAAATAAAGAAGTTGGTTCAGATAGCAAATTAAAGCCGATTCTGGTGCTTTATGTATTAGGTACATTTTTTGCGGCATTAACGGCTGTTGTTTTAAGCTTTATGTTCCCAACTACATTAGAGCTTACTGCAAGCCCAGACGGTTTAACCCCGCCACAAGGCATTGGTGAAATTCTAAAAACCGTTATTTTTAACTTAGTTGATAATCCATTAGTCGCATTAAGTAATGCAAACTTTATCGGTATTCTTGCGTGGTCTATCGGTTTAGGGATTGCATTCCGCCACGGTTCGGCAACTTCAAAAGCATTCTTAAATGATTTAGCTAATGCCGTTTCGTTTGTTGTGAAAGTTGTGATTGCATTTGCGCCTATTGGGGTATTTGGTTTAGTAGCTGAAACTGTTGCCATCAATGGTATTGATGCGTTTGAAGATTACGCACGTTTATTAGTTGTCTTAGTTGGCGCAATGTTATTTGTGGCATTAGTACTAAATCCATTATTAGTCTATTGGAAAATTCGTCGTAACCCATACCCACTTACATTTACCTGTTTACGAGAGAGTGGTGTAACGGCATTCTTTACCCGCAGTTCAGCAGCCAACATTCCGGTAAATATGAATTTAGCCAAGCGTTTGGGCGTTCGTGATGAGATCGCTTCTGTAGCTATTCCATTAGGTGCAAGTATTAATATGGCAGGAGCAGCGATTACTGTTACCGTATTAACCCTAGCAGCAGCTTATACACAAGGTATTCAGCCTGATTTTGCAACAGCACTTTTATTAAGCGTAGTTGCATCAATCTGTGCTTGTGGCGCATCTGGTGTGGCAGGTGGTTCATTATTATTGATTCCATTAGCTTGTAGTTTATTTAATATTCCAAACGATATTGCAGCACAAGTGATTGGGGTAGGTTTCGTGATTGGGGTAATTCAAGACTCAGTTGAAACCGCATTAAACTCTTCAACAGACGTATTATTTACCGCAGCGGTAAGTTACGCTGAAGATCAAAAATCAGCATAATATCTCTTCTTTATAAGGCAGGCTAAAAAGTCTGCCTTTATTTTTTCAGGTATTTTTGCGATCTGTGTCGAAAATCTGAAAATTTATTCTGAAAATATTAAGCATAAACGGCATACTCAGGTTTAAAAAGTAAGCCGAATTATGACTTTAGATCGTCTTTGTATTGCCCTGATTCTATTTCATCTGCCTATTTTATGGTTGCCTAAAGCGTTTCTATTTGTGGGTATAGTAATAGGAACTTTAGTGCTGATATTGAGTGTTTATCTACGCTCAAAATTAACGGCTATACTCGGCGTGTTGATTTGCGTGGGGTATATCCAAATCATTCAAGTTGCAAAAAATGCAGAAAAACCAATCGCTAGTAAAACGCCTGTTCAATTTGAAATCAGTAAAATTCTGAAGCAAACCGATTACCAAACGGCGATTGCGACACTTAATAACGGTGAGCATATCTACTTGAATTGGCAATCGGAACAACCTCTATTACTGGAACAAGCTTACCAAGCCGAACTTAATCTCCGTCCCATTTCGTCTCGTAGCAATATCGGTAATTTTGACCGCCAGCGTTGGTATTTTGCCAATCATATCAATATGACTGCAACAGTTCGCCAGGTTGAAACATCAGCTAAAACTGATTATACCTTGCGTACAAATTGGCTGAATAAAGTAAAAGCTGAAACGGACGTTTTGCCTACGCAAGGCTTGTTATTGGCTCTAGCTTTCGGCGAAAGGGAGTGGCTGAAAACAGAGCACTGGGAGCAATTCCAACAAACCGCTACCGCCCACTTAATTGCGATTTCAGGCTTGCACATCGGGCTGGCAATGTTATTTGGTGTTTACCTTGCTAAAGGTGTCCAATGGCTCTGCTTGAAAAGTGAGTTTAGACCATTACAAGCGGTCGGATTTTCCCTTTATTTTGCAAGAGTAATGGGGCTCGCCACTGCATTCGGTTACAGCTATTTAGCCGGTTTTGCCGTGCCGACTGTCAGAGCATTGTTCGCGATTGCGTTTGTCTTGCTTTGCCAATTCCTACGGCGACACTACACCCCTTGGCAATATTGGGCGAGAATAGTGGCGTTACTGATTTTAATTGATCCATTGAGCTTGCTGTCTGATAGCTTTTGGCTCTCAATTTTAGCGGTAGCAAGTTTAATTTTATGGTATCAATATTTTTCCCTTAGCCGATTTTTAAACGATGAATATCGTAAAAAAATCACAAAATTCCACCGTTTGTGGTTATCGCTTTTGCACTTACAAATCGGCATTTGGCTGATTTTCTCACCGGTTCAACTTTACTTTTTTGAGGGCGTTTCTGCTTTTGCATTGCTTGCCAACCTGATTATTGTGCCGCTGTATAGCTTTTTGCTTGTACCACTGATTTTATTTACGCTATTAACCGACAATCTGTTTTTAACGTGGCAGTTGGCGGACTATCTTGCTCAATTTAGCTTATGGCTGTTAGCCCCATTTTCTAATGCGTGGTTTGCATTAAGCCATTGGCAGCAATGGCAGTTGCTTTCGCTTAATTTATTGGTTTTAGCATTACTTTATTGCAAATTATATCGGCAGGCTTATAAAAAATGGTTGAGTGCAGTAGCGGTATCCCTATTGTTCAATCTGAGTTTTTATCTCCCTAAGCTCTTTAATCAAGCCCAAACAGAATGGATTATGTTTGATGTGGGGCAGGGGCTGGCAATGGCATTAATTTATGAGCAGAACAAAGCGGTGATTTATGACACGGGATCGAGTTGGCAATCGAAGAATGGCGATGTCAACTCAATGGCAAAAATGGAAATTTTGCCGTATTTAAAGCGTAATGGGGTTGAGGTTGAAGCGATTTTTCTAAGCCACGATGATAACGATCATTCAGGTGGGGTAGTGGAGTTATTGCAAGCATACCCAAAAGCAAGGTTAATTAGTTCAAGCAAGGTGGCGTATCACAATATAAATCCCGAGCCTTGTATGGCAGGAAAAGCGTGGCAATTTGGCGAATGGCAATTATCGGCACTGTACCCGTCAAAAATTGTAGAGCGAGCCAAAAACCAAGACTCTTGCGTTATTTTAGCCAAAAATGCCCGCTTGCAAATTTTGCTGACAGGAGATTCCGGCGTGGAACAAGAACGCCAATTTGCCCATCAGCTCGGCAAAATTGATTTTCTACAGGTTGGGCATCACGGTAGCAAAAGTAGCACCGGTGAAACCTTATTAGCAGCTACTCAGCCAACATTTGCACTAATTTCTGCCGGCAGATGGAACCCGTGGAAATTACCGAATAAGCAGATTATTGAGCGATTAAATAGAAAGCATATTAGCGTATTAAACACTGCAGAAACAGGAATGATAAGGGTAAAGTTTTACCCAAATTCTATTGAAATTGAACAAGCAAGGGGAGCATTCTCCCCTTGGTATAAGCAGTTTTATTAAGGAACAAAAAAATGCAGAAATATCAGCCGGAGATTCATAGGAGACGTTCAATTCGTCTAAAGCATTATGATTACCGATCACAAGGATTCTATTTCATTACTATTTGTTGTAAAAATAAACACCATTTTCTCGGTGAGATTGTCGATGATGAAATGAGGCTCAATCAGATTGGGAATATTGTACGTCAATGCTGGGAAGATATACCACATTATTTCCCAAACGTAAGCTTACATAGCTTTGTAATTATGCCTAATCATTTACACGGCATTATTGAAATTGTCGAAACTGTAGGGGCAAATCATCATTTGCCCCAATGTATAAGGGCGAAAAATGTTTCGCCCCTACGGGGAACATCACAAACAATCGGTTCTATTGTGAGAGGTTTTAAAATTGGTGTAACTAAATGGGTTCGTCAAAATACCGATATTTCTGAAATTTGGCAACGGAATTATTATGAACACATTATTCGTAATGAAAAATCGTACTTCCAAATTATCGAATATATTGAAAACAATCCCTTAAAATGGGTGGAAGATTGTTTTTATTCATAATGTTGTTCCTTATAACCCTCATAAATTAAGGAACATCACTCAACGCATTTGGGTTTTTATTGATAAACATCGCATCGCCATAGCTGAAAAAACGGTATTTTGCTTCTACTGCGTGGGCGTAGGCGTTCATCGTATTTTTGTAGCCGGCGAACGCCGAGACTAACATAATTAGCGTGGATTCCGGTAAATGGAAATTGGTTACTAACGCATCAATGACTTTAAAGGTTTTTCCCGGGTAAAGGAAAATAGCGGTGTCAGAAAAGAACGGTGCAATTAATTTCCCGTCTTTTTCAGCCGCTTGGGCGGCACTTTCAACCGAACGCACTGATGTCGTACCAACCGCAATGACTCGTTTTCCTTTAGCTTTCGTTGCAAGAATTTTATCAACGACTTCTTGGCTCACTTCGGCATATTCGGCGTGCATTTTATGATCTTCAATGGTTTCTACCCGTACCGGCTGGAAAGTACCTGCACCAACGTGTAGTGTCACGAAAGCAGTTTCGACTCCTTTTGCTTTTAGTTTTTCAAGCATTGCATTATCAAAATGCAAACCGGCGGTAGGGGCTGCAACTGCACCTAACACTTTGCTGTAAACCGTTTGATAACGCTCTTGGTCGGCGTCTTCATCAGGGCGGTCAATATAAGGTGGAAGTGGCATATGACCGGCTTGCTGTAGCAATTCAAATAATGGCTGATCTCCGTTAAACTCCAATTCAAATAGAGTATCGTGGCGAGCTACCATTGTTGCTGTAAAGCCTTTTCCTTCACCTAGCTTATCTTCCCCAAAGATCAATTCAGCCCCTTCTTTCGGTGCTTTTGAGGCTTTAACGTGAGCCAAGCAACGGTGTTCATCTAACACACGTTCTACTAATGCTTCTACTTTACCGCCACTCGGTTTTCGACCATAAAGACGAGCCGGGATCACCCGAGTGTTATTGAAGATCAACAGATCACCTTCGTTGATATGGTCGTATAAATCCACAAATTGTTGGTCGGCAAATACCCCTGTTTCTCCGTTTAAATGTAGTAAACGGCTGGCAGAGCGTTCAGCAGTCGGGTAACGAGCAATCAGCTCATCGGGTAAGTTGAAATGAAAATCTGAAACTAACACGGTTATTTTATTCTCTTATAGTATAAAAATGGCGGAGATTTTAGCATAAAAACCGATTGACGTCAGAAGATGTAAAGCACTTCAAAAATTGGAGTTTGCAAAACACCATAAATTTTTATAGACTAAAAAAGATTCAATATCTTATTGGCGTAATCCTATGAAATATTCACAAAATTTAATTTTAAGTTCGCTGTTGTTAAGTATTTCTTTCGCTGCGGAGGCAGACTCAAGAGCTGCACAAACACACATTGATGCAACTCAACAACAAATTGATGCTGCCCAGCAACACCGTCAACAGCAATACCAACAAAGCCAAGCAGAAAAATTTCAGCCGAAAGCTGATGTGCGGCTCGAGACACAAATCACTGATACACTTACTCTTTCCAATCACGAATTGCCTTGTTACCCCATTCATCAAATCACCCTCATTGACTATTCGCCTGATAATTCTCTGACTACCAGCCAATTCCAATGGGCGTTTGAAAAAGCGGCAAAATCACTTCATTTGACACTACCGCATTGTTTCGGTGGTGAAGGGTTAGGCGTGTTGATGAAGCAAATCCAAAACGAAATTATCGGCAAAGGTTATGTCACCACACGAGTGGTCACTGCAGAACAAGATTTACGTGGCGGAAAATTAGTCTTAACCGTGATTCCAGGCAAAATACGCAATACCTTAGTGGTAGATAGCGGCAAAGTACCGCGTTTTACCAAGCTGCACGCCTTAACCGGTTTTACTTTTGCCGAAGGCGATATTCTGAATGTGCGAGATATTGAGCAGTCGTTGGAAAACCTAAAACGGGTGCCGACGGCGGAGGCAAATATTGAGATTTTACCCAGTTCAAGTGAAAAAGCGGAGGTGGGAGACAGTGATTTAAAAATCAGCTATTCGCAAGCGTTTCCATTTCGCTTAAATCTTGGTCTGGACGATGCCGGCTCGAAATCCACAGGCAAATTACAAACCTCAGCCACGCTGTCTATAGATAATATTTTTTCGGCAAATGACCTGTTCTATACCTCTTTTACCCATTCGATGAAACAAAAAGGCGATGATAACGGCAGACGTGCCAGTAAGAACCTCACGTTTTACTATTCCGTGCCGTTTGGCTATTGGCAGTTAGCGTTTTCGCACACTCATCATCGTTATCACCAAGAAGTATTTGGTGCCTTTGACAAGAGCTATCTCTACGCCGGTGAAAGTGATACCGATAAATTAACCCTTTCTTATCTGCTTTATCGTGATGCCAAACGCAAAACGACCTTGTCCGGTTCACTTTGGTCACGCCAGTCGCAAAACTATATTGACGGCTCAGAAATTGAAGTACAAAAACGCCGAATGGCAGGTTGGGAAGCCGGTTTTTCGCATAAAGAATATTTCCCGACCGCTACGCTTGAGCTTTCGGCTAATTTCAAACGAGGTACGGCAGCACGAGGGGCATTATCGGCACCTGAGGAAGATTATGGTGAAGGGACTTCTCGCCCTAAAATCATCATGGCAAGTGCAAGTCTGACGAAACCGTTTTTTTGGGGCAAGCAGCCATGGCAGTGGCAAAGTAGTCTAAATGCTCAGTGGAATAAAACTCCACTGGTTCCGCAAGACCGCTTTTCCATTGGCGGGCGTTACACCATACGTGGATTTGACGGTGAATTGACGCTTTCCGGTGAACGTGGCTGGAACTGGCGTAATGAGTTGAGCTGGCAATTTAATCCGAGCCACGCTTTTTATTGGGCGGTAGATGGTGGTCGAGTGTCCGGTTGGGCAACGGAAAATCAGCTCGGACATCATTTAATGGGAACAGCCATTGGGTTTCGGGGTGGAGTTAAAGGATTTAGTTATGACGTGTTTGTCGGTAGACCGATGCGAAAACCGGAAGGGTTTAAAACCTCAGATACCGTTGCCGGTTTTAATATTGGCTACAATTTTTAATGAATGATTGAGCATATTGTATTAAGTATATTGTGCTATTAAGGAATTATTATGAATAAGCATTGTTTTCGCACTATTTTCAGCAAGACCTTACAACGTATCGTGGTGGTATCTGAATTAGCAAAATCAGCAGGTAAATCAGAAAGTGAAAGTATGACAAGCGGTGCAATTTTACAAAAAATTTGCAAAATTCGACCGCTTGCGTTCAGCTTGTTCTGTGCGTTGGGATTCGTTACCTTATCAGATAACGCTATGGCGGAAACCTTGATTATTCAAGCCGATAGCACTGCACCGAAAAATCAGCAGCCGATTATTTTGCAAACTGCCAACGGGCTGCCGCAAATCAATATTCAAACCCCGAACGATAAAGGGCTGTCGCACAACAAATATAGCCAATTTGACGTAGCGGAGAAGGGGGCAATCCTCAACAACAGCCGCACCAACACCGCCACCCAACAAGCCGGTATGGTGCAAGGCAACCCATACCTTGCCCGTGGTGAAGCGAAGGTGATTTTAAATGAAGTCAATTCCAGCAAGCCTTCGGTAATGAAGGGCTATGTGGAAGTGGCAGGCAAAAAAGCGGAGGTAATTATCGCTAACCCGAGCGGCCTGCACTGTGACGGCTGCGGCATTATCAATGCAGACCGTGCCACGCTCACCACCGGCAAACCGCAGATAAACCAAGGCAATTTAGAAGGTTTTGTGGTGGAAAAAGGCAAGGTGACGGTTGCCGGCAAAGGACTAGACAACAGCCGAGTGGATTACACCGACATCCTTGCCCGAGAAGCGAAAATCAACGCCGGTGTCTGGTCGAAAAAAGAGACCAAAGTCATTACCGGCAAAAATACCGTCAAGCGGTCAAATTCCGACAAAAATTTGCAAATTATTCACACAAACCAACCGCTTGCAGGGGAAGAAAAACCGCAGGTGGCAATTGATGTGGGCGAACTGGGCGGAATGTATGCCGGCAAAATTCACCTGATTGGCACGGAACAGGGTGTGGGCGTGCGTAACGCAGGACATATTGGGGCGAGTGCCGAAACGCTCACGATCGACAGCCAAGGGCGAATTGTAAACAGCGGCACGTTCAACGCCCAAAAACAAGTGCAACTCAACGCCCAACACGGAATTGAAAACCACGGTAAAATCGAAAATAAACAGGGCGATATTCAGCTTAAATCGAAAGCCGATATTCAAAATAGCGGTTCGATTGTTGCTCGAAGTGGCGATATTCAGAAAAAAGCCGATACTAAAATCCAGCAAAGTGGCGAAACGGTCGCAAAAGGCAATATCACCTACACCGCCCGCCAAATTCACGCTGACAAAAACTCACTGATTGCCGCTGGGGTAGATATTACAGACACCGCACTGGGCGAAGTGCGGAAGCTGGAGGCTCAATCTGCGACAGGGAAAACCATTCAACTCACTGCCCCAGAAAAAACCACCGTGCAGGGTAAAAATATCGCTTCGGGTAAAATTAACGTTGCGGCGGCTGAGATTGATGCCAATCAGAGCCAAAATAATGCCCATACCGTTGAATACAGTGCCAAATCGGGCGATATTCAGGCGAATAGTGCGCAGTTTAGTGCAAATCAGATCAAGCTTACCACCCCAAAATGGCTTTCCACCGAAGGAAGCCAGCTAACCGCAGAGGTGATTGAGACCCAACAAGCAAATTTAAATGCTCGTGGCTCGGTTTGGAAGCAAACCGGTGAGCAGGATTTTCGCTTAAAAGCAGAGAATATCCATACTGACTCGGCTCGTTTTTCAGTAGGTGGACATTTTGAGATTGACGGTAATCGTTTAACAAATAATCAAGGGCTATTAAGTAGTGGCAAGCGGTTAGGGCTAAATTTAAATGATGCTGTGGATTCAGTCGATGGCAAATTGGTTGCAAAAGGCGAGTTATCTATTCGTGCTCCATTGCTGAATAATCAGCAAGGTCTGATTTTGAGTGGCGAAAAACAGGCGATTACGGTCAATACGTTAAAAAATCAATCGGGGGTGATCACCTCTCAAACGGAGCAAACCCTTGATATAACTAGCGAACTGCAAAATCAAGGCGGGCGAATTTCCGCCAGCGGTGTTGCGATTAACGCTCAATCCTTAGATAACCGTGAGCAGGGAGAAATCAGTTCAGCAAAAGGGTTAGCGATCACAGTTTCCCAACAAGTAGATAATCGGCACGGTGTTATTCAAAGTATGGGAAATCTCACCCTAAATAGTACGCTTTTGGATAACCAAGCTGGTGTACTGAAATCGGCCACAGATATCACGCTCAATGTACCGACTGTCTTAAATAATCGGATCTCGGAAAACGGATCGCTGATTGAAGCGGGTAACTCACTTACGATGAACAGCTCCGTAGTTGAAAACCAAGGCACCTTGGCACGCCAACCTCAGCCAACACAGGGGATTATTGCATCGCAGTTTGTACTGAACGGCGCAAAACAGCTCAATAATGAAAAAGGCGGTATTTATATCGGCTCATCAGCACGATTTACCCTCAGCGACAGCTTAAATAACCGTAATGGGGAAATTTTAAGTTGGGGCGATCTGGCTATTTTCGGCGGAAAATCACTCACAATGACGAATACCGAGGGAAAAGTTTCTGCAAATAATGGTTTGGAGATCACTGCCAAAGCGTTATCCGGTGATGGTGATGTACAAGCAGGCGATATTCGCCTGAATTTGCAAGAGAACTTTGATATTACCAAAGATATCAATGCGAATAGGTCGATGATTATTCAGACTGAGGGAGATATTCTCAATCGCAAAAAATTAGCCGCAAATGACCGCTTGCAGCTCACGGCAAACCAAATAACCAATGCACAAAATGCCCGAATAAGTTCGGCAGATACCCGTTTGACAGCAACTTTAACCGTCTATAATGAAGGCTTAATCAATAGCCGCTCGGACAACGATAACGCTCAAACTGTGATTAAAGCTCAAGAAATCCACAATATCGGCACAGGGAAAATTTATGGCGATAAGGTGGTACTAGGTGCGGAGAGGATACTAAATCAAGATAAAGACGGGACCTCTGCCACTATTGCTGCTCGTCAATCTCTCGGTTTAGCGGCTAAAGTAATTGAAAATAATACCCTAGTTTATGAAGCGAATAAGAAAAGCGGTTCATTAATATATAGCGGAGGAGAGATAGCGATTGGGCGTCAATTAAATGAGCAAGATACCGTTATTGGCAACGCAGAGCAGCTACATAACCGCAGCAGTATTATTGAAGCTGAAGGGCGTATTCAGTTGAATGCGGATAAGGTAGCGAATGTAAATAGTCATTATCGTTCGGAATTGGAGACCACTGATCGCCAAACTGTGAACGAACATTTTATTTTGCCAAGAGATAAGCATAATCGAGGTGGAAGTGATGTATATGATAACGGGCATTTGCCGACAATTAATGTGAATCAACTCCGCAAAGGCTACTATCGCAAAACGTGGAGCTATTGGCAAAAGTATGATGATGATGCTTTAACGGTTATTACGGATATTAATCAAATTACCGATAAAACCATATTGGCTAAACCGAACGCCTTAAAATGTGACGATCAAAATATGCTGAATTGTGTAGCATTACCAGCAGGTGAATACAAAAAAGATAGTCCTGTTTGGCAAAAATTTGGGATACTGGCACCTGAAGTTGATCAGCCCGAAATGACACCGGAAATTGTTCGTGCAATGAATGAAGAAGATGCTGCAACTCAACATTTAAGTGAAGCTGAACAGGATAAATTACTGCGAGACCAAGAAAATGGTATTGCACCTGTTGTTCCGGCAAAACCGATAGAACCGGTTAGAGAAGCTACGGAAACAGAAACCCAATATCAAAAACGGTTAGAAACGTATCAAACAGAACTAAAAAACTATGAAGCTGCAGAAGCTTCCTATCAGCGTTATGTGCTATTAAAACCATTTATTGATTGGCAAGCTAAATATGGCAATCGTATGCAGGAGCTAGATGAGGCAATAGCAGCTCACAATAGCAATATTTTAGGGCGAGAATATGCACATTTCTGGAATTTGTGGATCAATGAGCGTATGGTGAAAGAGAATATCACTAAAGCCAGCTTACCGGCACAGATCTTGGCAGGTGGCGATCTCACTTATCAAAGCGATGAGTTTATCAACGATAAAAGTTGGGTTATTGCAGGCAAAGCGTTAAATCCGATTGGTAGAGGTAGAATTACTAACCTTGATGATGCTGATGCCGTTCGCCAAGATTGGGAACTGGGAAGACGTCAATTCTCTTTTACTGAGTACCACGGAGGCACAAAAAATCGCCACTCTCGCTACGATGAAAATGATGGTCCTCTCGCTCGTTTAAAAGAAGTCCATAAGGATATGAATATTTTTGTCGAGCTGGAAAATACTTCACCGACCGCTTATACAGATTATGTGGACGCTAAAGCAGCAAATGCCGTGAAGCCGGAAGGCAATCAGGTTGAACGGGGTAATCTACCCGATGCCCCTAATCCGCCAACAATGGCGATTGAACGCATACCAAGCCCGAATGCAGCCGCATTTGAGGTTCGCTCAATGACGGTCGATACCCGTTTGCCAAACCAAGGGCTTTATCGTATTAACCCTCAAGCGGATAGCCACGTTCTGATCGAAACCGATCCGAATTTCACCGATAAAAAACGCTGGTTAAGCAGTGATTATATGTTCAATGCCCTACGCTACGACCATAACAATGTGCATAAACGTTTGGGCGATGGTTTTTATGAACAGCGCTTAATTCGAGAGCAAATCAACCGCTTAACCGGCAGACAATTTTTGGGCGGCTATACGGATTTTGATAGCCAATATAAAGCCTTGATGGATGCCGGCATCACTTTTGCGCAGAAGTTTAATCTACGGTTGGGCATTACCTTATCGCCGGAGCAAGTGGCAAGCTTGACCAGTGACATTGTCTGGTTTGAAACCCAAACGGTTCGCTTGCCAAACGGTGAAACGGTGTCGGTATTAGTGCCGAAAGTGTATGCCCTTGCACGCAAAGGTGATATTGACGGCAAAGGTAGTTTGATTTCCGCCGATACACTGACAATCAACAGCAAAGAGATAGTAAACCAAGGCACGATAGCCGGCCGCCGTTTGGCACAGTTTAATGCCGAATGGTTAGAGAATAGTGGCACACTCAGTGGTGGCGTGCTTGCTGCCAAAGTGAGCGGTGATCTGGAGAATATTGGCGGCAAGATTGAAGCGGATAAAGCGATTTTGCTGGATATTGCGGGCAATTTTAACCATACCTCCACCACCCGAACCACACAGATTGACCTAGACGGTTTTAAACGTACTGAAACCAATCTTGACCGTAAAGCTCTACTGCACGTTAAAGATGAAAATGGACTGCTGCAAGTACAGGCAGGCAACATCACCTCAGCAGGCGCAGACATCATCAATGACGGACAGGGGCAGACCTACTTATCTGCAAAAAATCAGTTGAATTTGACCGCTTTACAGGTTGGTTTTGACGAAAAGATGGGCGGAGGAAATCATTATCGCAATGAGGCAGTGAATGATGTAGTTATCTCGAATGTTAAAGGTAATGGCAATGTGACACTGGTTGCTAGAGATATTTATTCAGAGGGTGCGGATTTAGATTTTAAAAACCGCTTGGCGTTGATTGCGGAGAATAATGTGGTGCTGGGTACGGCGATACGCACCAGTGAATTTGAAGAGCTCCACAAATATAAAGGCGGTAGTGCGGTCTCGAAGAAAACCAAAACGGCTTACGACCGAGTAAATGAAACCTTGCATAAAGGTTCTGAGCTAACAGGTGAAAACATTGTGATTCAAGCAGGCAATGATATTCAAGGCGAAAGCATTCTTGCTGTCTCACGCAGTGGCGATATTGATATTATCGGCGGTAATAATGTAACGCTCAGTTCGGCAACAAACCAACTTTCGGAACAGCATATTCGTGAGACAAAACGCAGCGGTTTCCTGAACGGGGGTGAAATCGGCTTTACTATCGGCAGCCAAAAAACACGTCAAGAGAATACCTTAGACGGAGCAATCCAAAGCACCGCTCGCAATACGTTGGGCAGTGAAGGGGGCAATATTCGGATTCAAGCCGGTAATAAAGCGAACGTGAGCAATGTAGATGTGCTGATTTCCAACGAAAAAACCGCCGTGATTTCAGGCAAAAACGGGGTAAGGGTTGAATCAGGGAAAGATGTTATCAACAGCACCGATAATTATGAATTTAGCCAGTCGGGCTTAAGCATTGCGTTGAGTACACCGGTAACGGATGCGGTGCAATCGGCACGGCAATCGGTGCAAAAAGCGAAGGCAACACAAAACGAGAAACTCAAAGGGGTATATGCGGTAAAAGCGGCGGAGGATGCCGTGATTGCAGCACAAAATGCTCAGAAAGTGGCAGAAACGTTGGGCAATCTTGGCAATGCACTCACCGAAAACAGTGCAGCGGCAGAAAATCCGGCGGTGAAGGTGTCGGTGAGTGTCGGTACACAAAAACAAGAGCGGGAAAGCCGCACCACCAGCGTGACTCACAGCAAAAGCAACCTGAATGGTGGCAATGTTGCTTTGATTTCGGAAAAAGGCAAAGTTGCGCTGGAAGGGGTGGATACCCGAGTGAAAGACACCCTGTTGCTTGACGGTAAGCTGGGTATTGAATCCAAAGGTGTTGCGGATACTTATCAAAACAACACTAAGAATAAGAATCACAGTGCGAGTGTGGGCGTATTTATCGGTTTAGATAGAGATAGTTTTGGTATTGGTTTTGAGGCAGGAGTGAGTGGAGGTAAAGGCAAGGAGAATATCGAAACTGAAACGTGGCAGAACAACCAACTGCAAGCGGGTAAAATTGTTACAAATTCTGCAAATGGTAAACTCATGCTGGATGCAACCAATGTCAAAGCAAATCATTGGGAAGGTGAGGTACAAGATTTTGAGGCAAGAAGTCGACAAGATATAAGCAAATATAAAAGCGAATACACAGAAGGCAGCGTACATGGCACATTGGCGGTAGGGACAACAGGAGTAAATGGTCATGTGGCATATAATGGAGCGAAGTTGAACACGGCACAGGTAGAAAACCAAACCTCAATCGACATTGGCAAGGGCGGAATGGACGTTAAAGTGAAAAAGAATGCCCATTTTGACGGTGCGGTAATGACCAGCCAAGCGGAGAAAGAAAACAACCGCTTCCAAGCCGGCACGCTGACCACCGGCGATATTGAAAACCACAGCGAATTGAAAACCCGAAGTGCAGCCATTAGCGGTGGCACAAGCGGAGTGAACCCGATGTCGGCATTGAGCTTACTGGGCAATAAAAACGAAAGCGAGCGAAGCACGACAAAGGCGGCGATTGGGGAAAATATCGCTATCACCCTCACCGAAGACCCAAATGCGGAAACTACGCTTAATCAGCTCAACCGAGATACGCAAAACGCCAATCAAAAAGTGACGAAACACGATATCAGTGAGGTGAAAGAAACACAAGAGCTGGTGAAAGGCATAGGTGAGATTGCAGAAAAGGCTTATCAGATTTACACGCATAGTGAGCGTGAAAAAGTGACGGAAGCGAAGCTGGCGTTGGGTAAAGCACAAGCTCAAAAAGCGAGCAAGGAAGAGATTGGTAAATTAGAAGCCAATTTAGACCGCTTGCAAAAAGAGTTTGATAAAAACTACGGCACGGGCAGTAAAACCAAACGAGCGTTGGATGTGGTGGCGGGCGCTTTACAAGGTTTAGCGGCGAAAGACGTGGGACAAGCGGCAGTGGGTTTAGCCTCGCCATACTTAAATGCAGAAATCAAAAAGTACACCGAAGGCGACCCCCAAGCCAACCTGATTGCTCACGCCTTGCTAGGTGCGGTGGAAGCGGCTGCGACAGGGAACAATGTACTGGCAGGGGCTGCGGCAGGCGCAGGGAGCGAAGCGGCGGCGGACTTTATCGTTAAAACCCTCTACAAGGGCAAATCCACGCAAGACTTAACCGAAGCCGAGAAACAGAATGTGGCGTTGCTCAGCCAGCTTGCAAGCGGACTGGCTTCGGGCTTGATAGGGGATAGTACACAATCGGCAGCGGTTGGGGCGGATATTGGGAAAAGGGCGGTGGAGAATAATTTGTTACTGACAGATTATTCTAAGTTGAAAGGTTTAACGAAATCAGAAACTGAGCAACATCGCAAAACAATCCAGCTATTAAAAGATAATGGAATTGAAAATATAGATGATTATGCTCAACTTTACGCAAATTGTTTATCTGAACAATGCCAAAAAAATTCATTAGATGAGTTAAATAAATCGTTTAATAGAGCTTACGACAAAATAGATGAATTAGCTAAATCAGGGCAATTAACATCTGATGATATTAACGCTATTGATGAATATGTGACAAGAGTTCGTAGTGCCTATGACTCTAAACGATTTAGTGATAAAAACTCTGGAGATGTTTATTTTAGTGGCTTAATAAATGTTCTTGGCAAGAATGAAGATCGCTTAAACCAAGCTAGATTATATGCCACAATTTCAGGCTGGGCACAACAAGGTTATAACTCTAACGAAATTGAGAATAAACTTTCCACTGAAAATTTAGCAGTGATATTAAGTTCTGCTTCTGTATCTCTTAGTAAACAAGGGACTAGTTCTGCTAAAACCCCAGTTGTAACAAAACAACAGATTAGAGAAATTGTAAAAGGAACAATATCTATATCAAGAGCTAAATATCCTGAAACAGTCTCTCATATAGAAGACTCTATTAACCAAGGGAAGCCTTCGATTCTAACGATTGATCGAAAAGGTGCCGCTCAAAGACGAAAAGAGGCATTACAGGATATACCACCTAAAACAGGGTATGACCGAGATGAATATCCTCCAGCTATGTTTAAAGAAGGTGGTGAAGGTTCATCGGTTAGATACATATCCCCCAAAGATAATCGAGGCGCTGGAAGTTGTATTGGGCATCAGTGTAAACAGTATGTCGATGGAGATAAAGTTAAAATTGAAATTAAGGATTAGAAATGAACTACCTAAATAAATTAATCAATATATCAAGTGAGTCTATCAAAAAAACAATAGATGTAAAGTTACCTCTTGAATTAAAAAAGCTTTATAGTATAAAAAATGGCTTTATTGCTTTTGAAAATACATTACGAATTTATGATACAGATACCATGCTTAATATTAACAGATTAATTCAAGAAGAACTGTGTATAGAAGGGCTATTTTTTGGTGACAATTCCTTAGGTGATGGTTTTTGTATCAAAGATGACGAGTTTTATAAATATGATTTCGAACTCGGAGAGTTAGAATTTATAGGAAAAGGAATAGAGGAATTTTCCTGTGTATTGTTATCGAAATATAATTATTATACTGGGTATAGCTTAGCCAAAGAGTGGATGGAAACCAATAAGAAATTGGAAGTAGATCATATTCTTATGCCTATAATTCCATTTTCTTTAGGTGGAGAGTACTCAGTAGAAAATTTAGTATCTTATTCAAGATATAAAGGGATAAAAATAAAGACAAACTTTTGCAAAAAAATAAGTAAATATGGTGATGGAATGCAGATTAATCTGGAAGATGTATATAATTTAAGAGGCTGACATAAATTACAACAGCCTCCTGATAGCACTAGCGCCCACGCTAGTGCTATTTAATATAAGTAAAAATCGGTTAATCTCATTCCAATATTTTGTAAATTTTGGTACGAGCGAGGACGCTCGCACCATCGGAGGGGCGCAGGGAGCGAAGCCACAGCGGACTTTATCGTTAAAACCCTCTACAAGGGCAAATCCACGCAAGACTTAACCGAAGCCGAGAAACAGAATGTGGCGTTGCTCAGCCAGCTTGCAAGCGGACTGGCTTCGGGCTTGATAGGGGATAGTACACAATCGGCAGCGGTTGGGGCGAATATTGGGAAAAGGGCGGTGGAGAATAATTTCCTTAGTGAACCTTCTCGTAAACGCTTTAATGAACTTGTTGCTAAAAAAGTAAGGGGCGAGCCATTAACCGAAAATGAGAAATTCGAAATTTTAGAGTTAGCGTATTTTGACCAAGAAAGCGATGTATTAAATAAAAAACATCAGCGTGGTGAAACCTTATCTCCATTAGAACAGCAGAATTTAGATCGATTTATTGACCGTTTTATTACAGAAACAATAAGTGGTCGTTCTGATTATGGGCAAGGTCAAAAATATACATCTGGTACTATTCGGGAGATTGCGAATGTATTATTAGGAGAACAGTATCTAAATAATGTCGGTTATCACCGCAATTATAGTTATCCTTATGTATTGGGTCATACGGGAGAATGGCGAGAGAAATCGGCATGGAAAGCAGATGAAACTGTTTATCGAGATGTTTTCACGGAATTAAATAATCGTCCAAACCTTCCGCAAACTTGGCAAGAATTGATGCAAGAAATGCAAAATGCGGTGGTAGCCAAGGGGAGAGGTCGAGTTCCAAATGCGACTAATTTCTCAATAAGAGTACCGAAAAAGGTTGCTGAAAAAGAGCAAGTTACGGTTATCCCTCCGAAAGGATATGAAAAACAGACCGCTAATTTAAGGGTATCGACAGGAGCGGAGAATATAGCGTTGTACCCTAAATTAAAAGACGATTTAAGAGAACAACAACAGGCTGGCTTTGATAAAGTCGTTAAAGATCTTAGTGTTAAACCGCAAGGCAGTGTTTTGATGTTACCTGATTATCGGCAAAAATTAGCGGAGGCGAAATCTAGTTTACCGCCTAATCTACAAGGAAGAGGAAATTCGGCAATTGCTCAAATTAATATTGAGGGGTTAGAGGCTAAATTTTTGGCTGGGCATAGTCAAATAGATAAAGCTCAAGGTAATTTTGTTGGAACAGGTAGAACAGAATTTTATTCCTTAAAACTACCTAATAAAGAAGGCGTGTATATAGATAGAAAAACAGACTCAGAGTATAAAATTTTCTCCAATTTAGCAGATCAATTAGGCTCTAACACTCAGGCAAAAGGGCAGGTAACTATTTTTACGGAAAGACCAGCTTGTGCAAGTTGTTTAGGTGTCAAAGAGCAGTTTAATAAACAGTATCCTAATATTAAAGTGGATATTTTTGATAATAATGGGAATTTAATTAAACCTTAAAGGATAATGTAATTATGGAAAGAATTGATTACAAAACATTAAAGCAATGGTTTTTGGACGATGCATATATTTGGTGTCAAAGACAGTTTGAAAAAGGAATGATTAAAAAACATCACCACAATTTCAATGAATGGGGGGGAGCACTAGATAGCTTTAGTAGGAGTTTTGAATTACCAATAGAAAACCTAATGATAGATGTTATTTTTCTTATAACTAATGCTGGAAGACTCAGGCTAAGCCACCAAATTGTTTTTAATAGGGTAACTAATGTTTTATCAAAATATAATTTGAGTGATTTGATTTCTTGCTTAGAAGAAGAGGAAAAACAAGAGTTTCTCTATGATTTGAATTTGGTTTTAAATAATAGAGAAATAGAGGAATAATCCTCGATAGCAGTAGCCTCCAGACGGGTGATAAACATTTGCCTAATATATGAAAATTAAAAATGAACAATAGATTTCACAAAATCATTTTCTAGGTTGGGTTGAGCTTGCACAAAACGAGAAACTCAAAGGCGTGTATGCGATGAAAGCGGCGGAAGATGCCGTGATTGCAGCGCAGAATGCTCAGAAAATGGCAGAAACGTTTGGCAATCTTGGCAATACACTCAGCGAAAACAGTGCAGCGGCAGAAAATCCGGCGGTGAAGGTGTCGGTGAGTGTCGGTACGCAAAAACAAGAGCGGGAAAGCCGCACCACCAGTGTGACTCACAGCAAAAGCAACCTGAATGCTGGCAATATTGCCTTGATTTCGGAAGAAGGCAAAGTTGAGCTGGAAGGGGTGGATACCCAAGTGAAAGATACCTTGTTGCTTGACGGCAAGCTAGGCATTGAATCCAAAGGGGTGGCAGACAGTTACCGCAACCAAACCAAAGAGAAAAACCACAGTGCGAGCGTGGGTGTGTTTGTGGGCTTTAATGGCGACAGCTACGGTATTGGGCTGGAAGCGTCGGGCAGTGTTGGCAAAGGTAAGGAGAACAGCGAAAGTGAGACGTGGCAGAACAACCAATTACAAGCGGGTAAATTAGTCACCAATTCTGCAAACGGTAAACTCTTGCTGGATGCCACGACTGTCAAAGCCAATCGCTGGGAAGGCGAGGTACAAGATTTTGAGGCGAAAAGCCGACAAGACATCACCAAATACAGCAGTGAGCAAGTGCAAGCCGACGGCAGTGCCTCCGTCACTTACGGCTCGGGCGGTGGGGCGACCTTTAATGCGGCGTACAATTCAGCCAAGTTGAACACGGCTCAGGTGGAAAACCAAACCTCAATCGACATTGGCAAGGGCGGAATGGACGTTAAAGTGAAAAAGAATGCCCATTTTGACGGTGCGGTAATGACCAGCCAAGCGGAGAAAGAAAACAACCGCTTCCAAGCCGGCACGCTGACCACCGGCGATTGGGGAAAATATCGCTATCACCCTAATCCAAGACCCAAATGCTGAAAGCACGCTCAATCAGCTTAACCGAGATACGCAAAACGCCAATCAAAAAGTGACGAAACACGATATTAGTGAGGTGAAAGAAACACAGGAGCTGGTGAAGGGCATAGGCGAGATTGCAGAAGGCTTATCAGATTTACACGCATAGTGAGCGTGAAAAGTGACGGAAGCGAAGCTGGAATTGGGCAAAGTGGAAACCCGTTTGAGAAATGAGGGAAAAACAAAAGAAGAAATCGCTCAACATCCTGAATATCTTCAATTAAAACGGGATTTAAACGATAAACAGCAGACTTTTGATAACGCCTACGGCACGGGCAGCAAAACCAAGCGTGCGGTGGATGCGGTGACGGCAGCCTTACAAGGTTTAGCGGCGAAAGATTCAGGACAAGCAGCAGTAGGCTTAGCTTCGCCATATCTCAACGAACAAATTAAAAAGTAGATACCCAAGCCAACCTGCTTGCCCATACATTACTGGGTGCGGTGGAAGCGGCTGCGATAGTCATATCCACCTTGAGCAATTTTCAGTTCAAGGTGATGACCGGGAGCAGCCATTATTGTTGCAACGGTGGTATATTATTTATACTGAAGGAAAAGAAGCTGCAGTATAGATACAAGCGGTTAAACTTTCTACATTTTTTTGCAATTTGCAAAATTTCTAGGAATTTTAACCGCTTGTTGTTTTTATGGAGCTAGAACCGACTTTCAATAATTAAATTGATGTTTTTATCGGTGTAAGCATAAAGGCTCGGTAGGTTGCTACGGTGTTTGGCGTAACTAAATTGCAGCTTCGGCATCAGGCCGAGCCAGTGCCAATCTCGTTTCCAAAGCGTGAGGTTAGCACTTTGCACACGGTCATGGCGGATTCTGCCAAGATTCAGTTTTCCACCCAATATAGCGGTGTCTTTGTAACGTCTGTCAGTATAGCCAAGCGTGAGGCGACAGGAAAGCTCGAGGGCTTGCCATTCTCGTTGCCAGCCAAAGCGTATGCCTTTAGTATCAGAGCTATATTGTTTTAACTGAGTTTTGTCTCGATTGAAATCAGTGCCGACAAAGAAAAATTGTTGTGGATTGCGTAACCAAAGCAATGTGGCAGAGGCAAGTTTGTAGCTGCCGTTATAAATCGGCAAATCAAAATAACGTTTTTTGCCGTATTCCAATGCGGTGGCGAGTTGCCAATGCGGTGAAAACCATTGTGCGTGTTCAAGTCGAATTCCGTTTGTCCAGCGTTCCGAACGGTGATGTTTCCAGCGTTTTTCATAAAACGGTAACAAGCGGGTGGTTTGGTCGGATTTTTTGTAAGCGTAGCCAAGCAAGGTGCGATTAGTGATTTCATCATAATCGTGGTTATCCCAATAAAGTTCGCCTTGGGTTTGATTATCAAAACTCACATAGTGCGAGCCAAACAGGTTGAAATCTCTCTGTAATCCAAACGAGTACTGAACGCCATGTGCGGTTTGGGGCAGCAAATTAGGTTGTTTTACATAACCGGTTTGTTCAATGTTCGGTTGTTTCGAGGTTCGATTAATATTGCCGTCTCGTACATAATTGGCTGAGAAACTGAATTTCCATTCCTGTTTTTTAGCCAGATGTTGCTGATATTGCTCAATTAATGCGTGAACTTTAGGCGGTAGATGTTCGGCTTTTTTGGCTTGTTCAAATTGTGCTTTGGCTTGATTAAGTTGCTGATCGTACAATAGAGCAATCGCTAGCTCAATGCGTACCGTGTTTAGGTTTGGCTGTTTAGCGAGAATGGTTTGAAAGTCATTAATGGCTTTCGGGTAATTACCTTTAAGTAGAGCAATTTTACCTTGTGCATAACGCAATAAAACCGGGTCAATGTGGGTAAAATCCCGATAAATCGCAGTTAATTTTTCCATGTTAGCAAGCCTACGACTATAAATAGCTTGGATAAGTAGCTTTTCGGTCAATAATTGATTAGCACGTAATTCAGTTTCGTTAAAAATAGGCACTGATTTTTCGATCTTGATCCTTTGGGGGGTTGTAGTTGGCTGTGCTGTATGCTCAAGATGAGCAGGTGTCGTATTCGGATCTCGGGCAAAGAGTAGTGTTGGGAAAAATGCCAGTAATGCAATTTTTTTCATTTTTTGTCCTTAAAAATAAAGGGCTGTTGCCAGCCCTTATCAGAAATAAAAGATTAGTTGGCAGATTTAGTCGCACCGAATACGGCGTTGTATTTCAGCTCTTCATTTTCTAACTCAACGCCACCGACTGCATCTTCTAAGTTTGGTCCGGTGAATTCCACGTGGTACTCGCCCTCAAAGCTATCATTACCTTCTACAGTAGCTTCCTCACCAAAGCTAAGGTTACTGTTTACAGTAGAACTTGGGGTAATTTGCGTTTCATTTAAGGAAATTTTACCTAACGTTTTGCTGTTGATTTGACCGCTAAGTTTGCTGTCTTCCCAATTTTCAGCTAAATCTAAATTTAAGGTTACATCTCCGTCAAATTGCGGCAAACTTGCAACTTGTTTGCCTTCTTCGGTGCGAACCACTCTGGCAATAGTTTGTCCTTTATAAGTTGCATTACCGACTAAATTCTCATTCCATTTATCTTCATTGCTAAATACACCATATTCTGCATAAGCATCACCTCTGGTATTCTCGCCTTTTTGCCCAGCCGCTAAATGCACGCTAAATAGATGGCTATCGTTTTCATTGGTAAATAATGCCCCATAGCTTGAATACGGTTGGTTCACATAAAGATAATTGATAGCTTGAGAATCACCTTCTATTTTCTCATCTTCATAAGTGCCACGATGAATACCTAAATGTTTATCCCCTTTTTGATTTAAGTTCTTAAAATAAGAATCTTTATCTCCGGCACCAAGCCCAAAAACAAGTGTATTATTGTATTCTTTTTCAGTATCGCTACTGACAAATGGTGAATTTTCAACAGATTCATCCGTAAAAGAGTCGAAATCTACTTTTTGCATAGCACTTGCATTTACTACGCTTTTTCTCGGGTTTAGGTTTATTACTCGGTACGGGCTACCTTTACTATCTGTATCTATAGGCTTTGCCCCGTCAAAATTAATGTTAGGAGTATTATTGCTTGAGTCCTCTTTATTCTCCTTTTTACTTTTCTCAGCTTCTTTATCTTTATTTACTGTTTCTGTTGGGGCATTTGGTTTATTGCCTTCAGTGACTTTGTCATTATTATCGCTATCGCTTTCTTTGGGGTTAGGTTTATTACTGTCGTTTTCCTTATTCTCGATAGGATTAGGCACCATTTTATCCGGCTGTACTGATGAGTTATCGATTTTTTCAGTAGCAGGTGGTGTATATTCTTTATCTTTTTTACTTGGTTTATTTGTCTCCGTATCAGGTTTTACTGGGTCTTTTGCGTTAGCAGGTTTATCCGGTTGAGGATCGGATTTATTTGGTTGCGCAGACTTTTTCTCTTTGTTATCGGTTTTCTCTTTATCGTTGCCATCAGTAGCTGTTATTTCCTTAGGTGGAGGGCTGTCTGCAACAATAGATGGACCTTGGCTAGATTTACAGCCACTTAAAACAATAGAAACAGCTAAAGCTGCAAGAGTAAGTTTGAATGTAGAACGCATATTTTGTCTCCGTTAGATTAAATCCATAAAATTTTAATGGATATATTTCCTGCTTGGCAATAGGAAAAATGCAAAAACTATAATTTTTTTATGGTTATTATTGTAAAGACTCATATTTTGCAGTACCTTATTATCCTTAATTTTTTTAAGGAGAAAGATTGTGTTTAAGAAAACAGGATTGGCATTGCTGATTTCGGCTCAATTTAGCCCGCTTGTTTGGGCGGAAAATAACGATGTAGCGGTGTTAGATGAAGTTTCGGTCGTTGGCAGCACCCCAAGTATATCGCAGGGGAGTGAAGTTACCTTGCTAAAAGTCAGTGATAAAATTATTGCAGGTAAGGAATTTAAAAAGCGTTCGGCAACGCTGGGTAATGCGTTGGCGTCAGAATTAGGCGTGCATAGTAACCCGTTTGGTGGCGGAGCGAGTAAGCCGATTATTCGTGGGCAGGAAGGGGCGAGAATTCGCATTTTGCAAAACGGTTCAGACGTGATTGATATGTCGAACCTATCTCCTGATCACGCCGTTGTTGCTGATTCACTGCTTGCCGATCAGGTCGAAATCTTGCGTGGTTCCAGCACCTTGCTTTATGCCAGCAGTTCGCCAGCAGGGATTGTGAATGTGGTGGATAAACGTATTCCGACTGCCATTCCCGAAAAGGGATATGAGGTTGAACTCAACAGCCGTTTTGATACCGCCGCCAAAGAGAAAGTCGGCGCATTAGGGGCAACCTTTGGCATCGGTAAACACATTGCGGTGCGAGCCGAAGGGCTGACCCGCCATAGTGATAACTACCGTGTACCGGGGATCAACTTAGGCGAGCGTTTAAACTATGTGCCAGATACTTACAATAAATCCAAAGTCGGCACGCTCGGTTTATCCTTTGTCGGTGAACGAGGCTATATTGGTGCCTCATACAGCAAACGGCGGGATAATTATGGCTTGCCGGGGCATAACCATAAATTTGATTTCTGTACCGGTCATATCTACGGTAATAAGCGGGATAAATATGCTTATACCTATCTCTATCCACATTTGCTTGGCGAGGAAAATATTGGGAGCAATCCACACTTCCACTGTGGAACTAACCACGCCGAAGACGGCACACACAGCCACGATAACCCGTTCGGACACGCCCACGATCACACACATAAAGGCCCTTGGGTGGATTTAGAATCGAAACGGATTGATGTGAAAGCCGAACTGCGCCAGCCGTTTAAAGGGGTGGACAAAATCCGAGCGAGCTATGCCGATGCCGATTACTATCACGATGAAAAAGATGCCGGCGTGTTAGCAACCCGTTACCATAAACAGCTGAAAAAAGATCAGGATTATGGTAAGCCGGTCAATATTTTCAAAAATCGAGGCAAAAATACCCGCTTGGAGATCTATCACGCACCGCTGGGGGGATTAACCGGTATGTGGGGCGTGCAGTATCAAACACAAAAAAGCAGTATGAATGCGCCGAAAGATCGCGAAGTGAAATTCCCGCTGGTTGAAAATACCAATAAACAGTTCAGCCTGTTTGGGGTTGAGCAGTATATGTGGGATAGTGTTGCCGTTGAGCTTGCCGGACGAATGGAAAAGCAGAAGATTGAGATTGAGTATGATCGCAATGAAATCAAACGGTTACAAGAACACTACCGTATCAGTGGCGGTAAACAGGGGGAGCCGGATCTCTCACCCTACGATCAAACTGCTTATGCCTATTCCGGCACGCTTAACTGGTTCTTCCACCCCGACTATCAGCTTTCGTTTACTGCCTCGCACAATGAACGCTTGCCAACACCAATGGAGCTGTATTATCACGGGCAGCATATTGCCACTAACTCGTTTGAATACGGCAATAAAGACTTGAAAAAAGAGCAGTCAAATAATGTGGAGTTGGGCTTGGGCTATCAAGCTGAACGTATTGGCTATAAAGTGAGTGTTTATTACAATCACTTTAAAAACTACATCTACAATGAAAATCTTTTCCGTGAAAATCAGCTATTTATGCGCCGTTATAATCAGGCAAAAGCCCGTTTTTACGGGGTGGAAGCCGAAGCCAGTTACCGCTTTAACGACCAATACCAAGCTACGATTTTCGGCGATATGGTGCGAGGCTGGCTAACAAATTTACCACCATTGAAGATAAATAGCGATTATAGTGTGTTCAAAGATTATCTGCCGGAAAATGTGGAAAAAGGGAAAGATTATCTTCTATATCGGGCTGACCAAAACACCCCTCGTACACCGCCAATGCGTTTAGGTTTTCGCTTTAATGCGGAATTTACCCCAAATTGGTCGGGGGATTTAGAGCTGATCCGCACCTTTACCCAACGCCGTACGAGCCAGTTGGAATATATTACCGAAGGTAATACGATGTTGAATGTCGGGTTGTCGTATAGCAATAAGTGGAAAGAGCTGGATTACAAAATCAGTCTAAACGGCACAAACTTACTGAATCAGCCGGTGTATATCCACACTTCGTATCATCAATTTGTACCACAAATGGGACGAAATTTTATGTTGGGAATGGAGATAAAATTCTAAGTTCTCGACATAACAAGACAAGCGGTTATTTTTTCTTCAAATTTTGCAAAAAAACGGCTAAAAATAACCGCTTGTTCAAAAACCAGAGGTATTGGTAATTTGGCTATAGGGTTGTTTTTCCTTTCTTGTTATTTTCTGAACTTACCAAAATTTCCTATTTGTTGTTAAATAAGACAATTAACTTTATCCCTTTATAAAAATATGGTTATTTATAAATAACTTAGCATCTGTCAAGAGCAAAAGTAAAAATTTATTGGTTGATGTTTTGCTTTAAGCACACTATCTTGTGTTTACTTTAATGAAAAACACAAGATGTAGTGTTTTACTAAGGTATTTTATAAAGGGTTAATAATTATGAATAAAAGTTTAATGGTAACAAAGCGTGATGGCACGCGCGAGCAACTCAATCTAGATAAAATTCATCGTGTGATTACTTGGGCGGCAGAAGGGTTAGAGAATGTTTCTGTTTCACAAGTAGAACTCCGTTCTCACATTCAATTTTATGAAGGTATTCGCACTTCAGATATTCATGAAACTATTATCAAGGCTGCAGCTGATCTAATCACTAAGGATACGCCAGATTATCAATATTTGGCAGCACGCTTGGCGATTTTCCACTTACGCAAAAAAGCTTATGGACAGTTTGAGCCACCGCATTTATATAAGCACGTTAAAAAATTAGTTGCGCTAGGTCAATATGATGCAGACTTGCTGAGCGACTATACGCCCGAAGAATGGGAGACAATGAATGGATTTATTGATCACTGGCGGGATATGACGTTTTCCTATGCAGCAGTAAAACAGTTGGAAGGAAAATATTTAGTGCAGAATCGTGTTAGCGGAGAGATTTATGAATCGGCTCAATTCTTGTATTTACTCGTAGCTGCCTGTTTATTTTCTAAGTATCCAACAGCAAGCCGCTTAGATTATATTCGCCGTTTTTATGATGCGACTTCCACTTTCAAAATTTCTTTGCCAACACCGATTATGGCAGGAGTGCGTACACCTACTCGGCAATTTAGTTCCTGTGTGTTAATTGAGTGTGATGATAGCTTAGATTCCATCAATGCAACCTCGGCTGCAATCGTTAAATATGTTTCACAGCGTGCTGGGATAGGTATTAATGCCGGCGCAATTCGGGCATTAGGTAGCCCCATTCGTGGTGGAGAAGCATTTCATACCGGCTGTATTCCCTTTTATAAACATTTTCAAACTGCAGTAAAGTCTTGCTCTCAAGGTGGTGTTCGCGGTGGAGCTGCTACCGTGTATTTTCCGATTTGGCATTTGGAAGCAGAAAGCTTAATGGTATTAAAAAATAACCGTGGTGTGGAAGAAAACCGTGCTCGCCATATGGATTACGGGGTACAGATTAATAAAATGATGTATCAACGTTTAATTAAAGGCGGTGAGATTAGTTTATTTAGTCCATCAGATGTGCCGGGGTTATATGAAGCGTTTTTTGCTGAACAAGCTAAATTTGAGCAACTTTATTTGCAATATGAGCAAGATCCGAGCATTCGGCAACGTAAAGTTAAGGCTGTGGAATTGTTTTCATTACTGATGCAAGAGCGGGCTTCAACAGGGCGAATTTATATTCAGAATGTCGATCACTGTAATACTCATAGCCCATTTGATCCTCGTGTCGCACCGATACGCCAATCGAATCTCTGCTTAGAAATTGCTTTGCCAACTAAGCCACTGGCACATTTTTATGATGAACAAGGGGAAATCGCATTATGTACATTATCGGCATTTAATTTAGGCACACTCAGCGATTTATATGAGTTAGAAGAATTGGCTGATTTGGTTGTTCGTGCGCTAGATGCCCTATTAGATTACCAAGATTATCCGGTATTAGCTGCACGTAACAGCTCATTAAATCGTCGTGCCTTAGGTGTAGGCGTGATTAACTATGCTTACTATTTAGCTAAAAACCAAGTGCGTTATTCCGATGGCAGTGCTAATAATTTAACGCACCGTACCTTTGAAGCGATTCAGTATTATTTATTAAAAGCGTCGATGAATTTAGCCAAAGAACAAGGGGCGTGTGCTTATTTTGATCAAACCACTTATGCCAAAGGGTTACTTCCTATCGATACTTATAAAAAAGAAATTGATGAATTAACTCAAGAACCGCTTCATTATGATTGGGAACAACTACGTCAGGATATTCTGCAATTTGGCTTGCGCAATTCCACTTTAACTGCCTTAATGCCATCGGAGACTTCGTCGCAAATTTCGAATGCCACCAACGGAATTGAACCTCCGCGTGGCTATATTAGTGTTAAAGCGTCAAAAGACGGTATTTTAAAGCAGGTTGTGCCGGAGTATGAACGTTTAAAAGCATACTATGAACTGCTTTGGGATATTCCTAATATGGACGGCTATTTGCATTTGGTTGGTATTATGCAGAAATTTGTTGACCAAGCGATTTCGGCGAATACAAATTACGACCCAAACCGCTTTGCAGAAGCTAAAGTACCGATGAAAGTATTATTAAAAGATCTATTAACGGCGTATAAATACGGGTTAAAAACCCTTTACTACCAAAATACCCGTGATGGAGCAGAAGATGCGCAAGACGACTTAGATGAAGGCTGTGCTGGTGGTGCTTGTAAAATTTAATAAGAACAGAAATGAAGGAGAATAACATGGCATATACTACGTTTTCACAACATAAAAATGATCAACTAAAAGAACCCATGTTTTTTGGACAAAATGTGAATGTGGCGCGTTATGATCAACAAAAATACGAAATTTTTGAAAAACTGATTGAAAAACAACTCTCATTTTTCTGGCGACCGGAAGAAGTGGATGTGTCGCAAGACCGCATTGATTATGCCCAACTGCCTGAGCATGAGAAGCACATTTTTATCAGCAATTTAAAATACCAAACCTTGTTAGATTCTATTCAAGGGCGTAGCCCGAATGTGGCGCTTTTGCCATTAGTGTCTATCCCCGAGCTTGAAACCTGGATTGAAACTTGGACATTTAGCGAAACAATTCACAGTCGTTCTTACACACATATCATCCGTAATATTGTCAATGATCCATCAATAGTATTTGATGATATTGTCACAAACGAAGAGATTATTAAGCGTGCCAAAGATATTTCCGCCTATTATGATGATTTGATTCGTGACAGCCAACTCTATAGTTTGTATGGTGAAGGCAGTTATCAGGTTGATGGAAAAACCTGTGAGGTCAGTTTGCGTAGTCTAAAAAGACAACTTTATCTCTGTATGATGAGTGTGAATGCGCTTGAAGCAATTCGTTTTTATGTCTCTTTTGCTTGCTCATTTGCCTTTGCAGAACGGCAGCTTATGGAAGGAAATGCCAAAATCATCAAATTTATTGCACGTGATGAAGCATTACATCTTACCGGCACTCAGCATATATTGAATATTATGACTTATGGCAATGATGATCCTGAAATGGTAGAAATTGCACGTGAATGTCGCCAAGAGGCCTACGAGCTTTTTTTAAGTGCAGCTGAACAAGAAAAAGCGTGGGCGGAATACCTGTTTAAAGACGGTTCGATGATAGGGCTGAATCGGGATATTTTGGTGCAATATATTGAATATATCACTAATATTCGGATGCAGGCTGTTGGGCTACCATTACCATTTAAGGCGCGTTCCAACCCCATTCCGTGGATCAATGCGTGGTTGGTTTCCGATAATGTACAGGTAGCACCACAAGAAGTGGAAGTCAGTTCTTATTTGGTTGGCCAGATTGATGCTAAAGTAGATAGCCGTGATTTTGGCGATTTTGAACTCTAGACTATGATAAACAAGCGGTTGATTTTTAGTGATTTTTTGCAAATTGCAAAATTTTCAGGAAATTCAACCGCTTGTATTTTTTTATGCAGGGTTATCAATATCAATAAATTCAACATCTAAACCATATTCAACGGCTAACCATTCACCTAAGGCTTTTACGCCATCTCGTTCCGTGGCGTGATGACCGCAAGCAAAATAATAGATTCCTTGTTCACGGGCAGAGTGGGTGGTCTGTTCGGAAATTTCGCCGCTAATAAAGGCATCACAGCCTTTTTCAAAGGCTAAATCAATATAGCCTTGTCCTCCGCCGGAGCAAATCCCGATTGTTTTAATCATTTTTTGTGGGCTATGCACAAATTCATCACATAAAATAACGGTGCGTTGTAACGTTTTTTCAAGTTTTTGTTTTAGTTCATTGGCGGAAATCGGATTTTCTAATTCACCGTACATTGGAA
Organism: Mannheimia haemolytica; assembly: GCA_900638155.1. NCBI lineage: Bacteria > Pseudomonadati > Pseudomonadota > Gammaproteobacteria > Pasteurellales > Pasteurellaceae > Mannheimia > Mannheimia haemolytica. The sequence continues at coordinate 1,380,960 of LR134495.1, forward strand.
TTGAATTAGGTCTGTCTTCTAAACCTTGTAGATTTTTTACGCCTAAATGCTTAGCAAGCTGGGCGTTGTTACCTAGTTCGGGGTGAATATCCAGTGGTAGGTGATAACCAAAGAGATTGATGTCATTCACTAAAAGCTGTTTAATGCGTTTACCTTTCATTCCTCGAATGCATGGGTTTTCACTTTTCCAAAAATAACCGTGGTGGACTAAAATTGCATCGGCGTTTCTCTCAATCGCTTTTTCAATCAGGGGAAGTGTGGCAGTCACACCGGTAATGATTTTTTTGATTTCTCTTTTCCCTTCAACTTGCAAGCCATTTGGGGCATAGTCGTTAATGGCGGAGCTGTTAAGTTTGGTGTTCAGAATTTGTTCTAGTTCAGTATTGGTTATTGCCATTTTATCTCCTTAAACTTGGCATAATAATGGATGTAGGGGCAAAAAATTTTTTGCCCCTACAGTGTAGCAGATAGTTATCGCATTTACTCTTGTGCCAGAGCAGTAATTGGGTTTAATTGGGAGGCGTTTCTTGCCGGAATGTAGCCAAATACCACACCGATAAGTGTAGAGCAGAGCACGGCAATAATCACCGATTCCGGTGAAAGCATCATTTTAAAATTCGTACCTAAGGTATTAAATGCCCAAATAATAGCGCTTGCCAGCAAAATGCCAATCACACCACCAATCAGGCAAATAACCACCGCTTCAATTAAAAATTGTTGCAAAATATTGCGTTGTTTTGCACCAATCGCCATTCGGACACCAATTTCTCGGGTTCGCTCGGTGACGGAAACCAACATAATATTCATTACCCCGATACCGCCGACAATCAGCGAAATAAGGGCGATAGAGGAAATCAGCAAGGTCATTGTATTGGTGGTACTGGTAATGGTTTGTTTGATCGTATCACTATTCATAATAAAGAAATCTTTTTTGCCGTGTTTAGCTACCAACAATTCGGTAATGCTTTTTTCAGCAGTTTGGCTTTCAATATCATCTTTAATTTTAACCGTGAGTGAATCTATCTGTTTTGCACCTGAAATGCGTTGCATAATAGTGGTATAAGGCGCCCACAAGGTAAGGCTACTTTGGTTCATATTATTTGACTGTTGTGCCACACCAATGATTTGTAACGGTTTTTTATCCACTAGAATCGTTTTACCTTCAACAGGCTCTGTCAGCCCCAAATCTTTTTGAGTGTTAGGGTCAATGACAATAACCTGTGCCACATTTTTTACTTCCTCGGCACTGAAAAAACGCCCTGAGATCAGCTTTAACCCTTTCACATCAATAAATTGCTCTCCAACACCTCGTACTGAACCGGTTACTGCGGTATTACCATAAATCAATGTGGCACTGACATTGCTTGAAGGAGTAATGCTTTCCACATAGCTTTGCCGCCCCAACATTAAGGCATCACTGATGGTTAAATTCTTAGTCAGATTGGCTCTTCTATCACCAAAGCCGGTTCCATTCATAATATCAATCGTATTTGTGCCTAGGTTGTTGATATTAGAAAGGATTTGTTGTTGCGAGCCTCTTCCAAGAGCAACCACAGAAATCACAGAGGTAATGCCAATAATAATGCCCAGCATCGTGAGGATTGCCCGCATTTTATGTGCCATAATTGCGCTGGTTGCCATTTTAAAGGATTCAAACAGTTGATCCCAAAAGCGAGGTTTTTGTGTTGTCGTTTTATTGAGAGCCGTTTCCTGAACATCAGCACGTTGGCGTTCATCTCGAATGATTTGCCCATCTTTAATTTCAACGACACGGCTGGCTTGGGCAGCAATGTTTGGGTCGTGTGTCACCATAATAATGGTATGACCTTCTTGGTGTAGTTCTCGTAAGATTTCTAGCACAGTTTCGCCACTTTTAGAATCTAATGCACCGGTAGGCTCGTCTGCAAGAATGATTTCACCGCCGTTCATTAAGGCTCGTGCAATGCTGACTCGTTGCTGTTGCCCTCCAGATAACTCATTCGGCTTATGTTGGGTTTTATCTGATAAACCTAACTTCGTTAATAACGTATTAGCTCGCTTTTTGCGTGATGAGCTATCCATTCCGGCATAAATGGCAGGTAGGGCAACATTTTCGTTTGCATTCAAAGCTGAGAGAAGATTATAGCGTTGGAAAATAAACCCAAGCTTGCGTTGGCGTAAATCAGACAGTTCATCTGCAGACATTGTTTGGGTCTCTTTGCCATCAATACGGCAAATACCTGAGCTGGCAGTATCTAAACAGCCAATAATATTCATTAAGGTAGATTTGCCAGAACCTGAAGCACCTATAATTGCGACAAAATCACCCTGTTCAATACTGAGATTGATATTTTTTAAAATATGAGCTTGAGTTTGCCCCAAGCCAAAGTATTTATTGAGATTTTCTATTTCAATTAATTTCATACAAGCGGTTATTTTTCGACTGTTTTTTACAAACGAAATGATCTTTTTCCTTAGGAATGCCAAAGGGGAAGTTTCAGTTCGATTTTTAATCCTCCCATATTACTTTTATCTAAATGAATAGTACCTTGGTGCTGTTGAACTACATTTTGTACAATCGCTAATCCTAGTCCGGTTCCTCCCGTTTCTCTTGCTCTTGCTTCATCTATGCGGTAAAAAGGTTTAAGAATATTTTCATATTCGTTTTCTGGAACCCCTTCGCCATCATCTTCAACTGTGAGAAATAAATGACCATCATCTACATTCATTGAGACCGAAAGCATTTTTTTTGCATATTTTTGGCCGTTTCGGATCAAATTTTCTAAAGCGCTGGCCAGTAAATCTACGGCTCCGTTAATAGAATAAGATTCTGGGTTTTTGATGTTTTGCTTGATGATAAAAATGATATTATTTTGTGAGGTTTCAAATTTAGCATCTTCAATTACATTATTCCAAATTTCATCAATTGCAAAAATTTTTTTATGAATTTGATAATTTAATTGTTCACGTGATATGGTTAACAAGTCTTTTATCAATTGGTCTAATTTACCTACTTCTGCTTCAATGCGATCGATTTCTGCCAGACCACAGGTTTTACGGCGTAATATAGCAATAGCGAGTTGTAATCTGGCTAAAGGTGTTTTTAACTCATGAGATATATCCGAAATCATTCTTTGTTGCTGCTGAGTTAAATTTTTTAAGCTTATCACCATATGGTTAAAGCTTTTTCCAACTTCCCCAATTTCATAGATCCATTCTGATTCTAATTTAGGATTAGTTTCCAAATTACCAGAGGCTACCGCATTTGCCGAGATAGTTAATTCTTTAACCGGTTTGGTAATTTTAAAGGATAACCAGATTAATAAAGGAATTCCGGCAAACATAAGTAATACCGCCATAATAAAAGGGGAGTCTAAAATCGTATTAATCCACTCTTTTTGAGCATCTACCGCTTTAATAAAATATTGGTTATAAGTATGGTTTTCGGATTTCACGACAAATGGACCATAGATTTCACTATTTTCAAACCGTCTTTGTAACGGCTCTTCAGTCTGTTGTGATTGATAAATAAAAAACTGCAATGCTTTAATATTACTTTGGTTTACGCCACTTAAATTACCAGTTTTTTTATCTTCTAGGATTACATCAAATCCATTAGATGTTTCAACTGATAAATTTCTATCAAAAACTTCATCTAAATTTAAGCTTTTCTCTGTTTCAAAGCTTTCATTTTTAAAGAAAATTTGGTCTTTTGCAGAAAGGGGAGAAAATTTGCGAGCATCAAATTTATCTAAATTAAATGCAATGGTAATAAATAATATAAGCAATAAACCATACGAGGTCACTAGCTTGTATGCTAAGCGTTTACGAAATTCTAAATATTTTTTAACAAGATTTGACATAATAATAAAAATGCAAAAAATCCCTAAAATATTAACTATTTAGGGATTTAATAAAAGACATTATTCAGTTACTAACAAGTAACCCCGACCTCTTAAGGTTTTAAACCAAGGTAATCCATCTTCCCGTTCGGGTAATTTTTTACGAAGATTAGAAATATGCATATCAATTGCACGATCATAAGGCGTTAAATTTTTCCCTAAAATTTCTAAACTCAATAATTCTCTGGACAAAATCTCCCCTGGGTTTCGCATTAACATTTGTAATAATGCAAATTCAGTCCCCGTTAAATCAAGATCACATCCTTGATAATAAGCCTGCTGACGTCCTGAATGTAATTCAACTCCGGCAAATTGTAATGATTTAGAGATGTTTTCAGTATAATTCTGTTCAGAATGGTCTGTTGAAGCTGGGCGAGAGGTTGTTCTTCGAAGTATCGCTTTCATTCTAGCGACTAGTTCACGATCATTAAAAGGTTTCGGTAAATAATCGTCAGCCCCTAATTCTAAACCTAAGATTCTATCAATTTGATCATCTCTTGCACTTAACATTAAAACGGGTAATGAGTATTTTTGTCGTATACGTTTTAATGTTTCCACGCCATTTAATACCGGCATCATCACATCTAGTAATACTAAATCATATTGATTAGACTCTAACTCATTTAAGCCTTCTAAACCATTATGCACAACTTTCATTTTAAATCCTTCTAATGAAAGTAATTCAGTTAGTAGCTCAGTAAACTCAATATCATCATCTATTAATAAGATTTTTGACATAAAATATTTCCTATAAAATTAAAACTAACTTTACAAAGGTAAAAATTATTATAACAATTGATGTTTTTTATTCTACCACTTTTATTTTGTGCCAAATTACATCTAATTCTTCTAATTTACATTCTTTTACAGTTCTTCCCGATTTTTTCACAAATTTTTCAACTTTTCGAAAGCGATGTTCAAATTTTAGATTTGCATTGCGTAAAATTTCCTCGGCATCGGTATGATAATGGCGGCATAAATTTACAATCGCAAACAAGAGATCACCTAATTCTTCAGCAAGTTCGGCAGAGCGAGCCGGATATTGTGCGATTTCTGCTTTGACTTCATCGAGTTCTTCTTCGACTTTTGCCAGCACATCGTGCGGATTATCCCAATCGAACCCGACTTTCGCACACCGTTTTTGTAGCTTATTCGCACGGGTGAGGGCAGGCAAGGCGAATGGCAAATCGTCTAAAATCGAGTCTTGATTGCGGTGTTTTTCATCATTCGCTTTTTGGGCTTCCCAACTTTGTAAGGCTTCGTCGCTGTTAGTGGCTTTCACCTCGCCAAAAACGTGAGGGTGGCGGTAAATCAGTTTATCGTGAATATCCGTTACTACATCATCAAAAGTGAAACTGCCTTCCTCTTTCGCTAATTGGCTTAAAAAGACCACTTGCAGTAATAAATCGCCTAACTCTTCACGCAAAGCGGTGCGGTCTTGGGTGTGAATGGCTTCCGCTACTTCGTAGGTTTCTTCCAACAAGTGGGGCAACATCGTGTCAAAATTCTGTTTGAGATCCCACGGGCAGCCGTGTTCAGGGTGGCGAAGTTGGTTTACAACATCAAGAAATTGTTCAATGGTTGCCATAGTATTTCCTTTTTACAAGCGGTTATTTTTGATCAAAATTTTGCAAATTCTACCATAGCCCGTGCTTTTTCGCTTATAATGCGGAAATTTATTAAGTATGAGCAGAGCAATGGCAGCAGAAAAATTAACTAAAAAACGCTTAATTCAAATTGTGGTGATGTTAATCATTCTTCTGATTGCGTTTTTTTATCGAACTTATACACATAGTTAGTGATCTGATATGTCAATAAAACATATCAAAAACCGATAAATTATGCTTTAATAGCAACCATTTACTAAACCCAACAACTCAATCCAAAAGGAAGAATAATGAGCTGGTTAGACAGAATTTTAGGTAGAGACTCTTCATCATCAAGCAGTACAAAATCAAAAGTGCCTGAAGGGGTATGGACAAAATGTACCAGTTGTGAACAAGTTCTCTATAGCGAAGAATTACAACGCAATCAACAGGTTTGCCCCAAATGCGATCATCATATGCGTATTGATGCCCGCACTCGTTTATTGAATTTATTAGATAAAGATTCTGCGGTCGAAATCGCTGCTGACTTAGAGCCGGAAGATGTGTTGAAATTTAAAGATTTAAAGAAATATAAAGATCGTTTAACTGCCGCACAAAAACAAACCGGCGAAAAAGATTCTTTTATCGTGCTTGCCGGTACATTGCATAATATGCCAGTGGTTACAGCCTCCTTTAACTTTGAGTTTATGGGCGGCTCAATGGGTTCTGTGGTGGGAGCAAAATTTGTGAAAGCCGCAGAAAAAGCCCTAGCTGAAAAAATTCCGTTTATCTGTTTCTCGGCATCGGGTGGGGCTCGTATGCAAGAGGCGTTATTCTCTTTAATGCAAATGGCAAAAACCAGTGCGATTTTAGCCAAAATGAAAGAGCAGGGTGTGCCGTTTATTTCGGTATTAACCGACCCGACTTTAGGTGGTGTTTCCGCAAGTTTGGCAATGCTGGGCGATGTGAATATTGCTGAACCAAAAGCTCTAATCGGCTTTGCCGGTCCACGAGTAATTGAGCAAACCGTGCGTGAAAAACTGCCTGAAGGTTTCCAACGTGCAGAGTTCTTATTAGAACACGGGGCAGTTGATATGATCGTGCATCGTAAAGAGATGCGTGATACCCTTGCCCGCCTGTGTGCAAAATTAACCAATCAGCCAACACCGTTTAAAGTGGCGGAATTGATTGTAGAAAATGCAGAATAATTTGATTTAATCTGAATGAATACATTAAGCATACCTAAAGCCACGGATTCTTTGGAAACGTGGCTTTCCTATTTAGAACAAGCCCATTCTAAACCGATTGATATGGGCTTAGATCGTATTCGTAAGGTGGCAACAGAGCTGGATTTACTCAAACCTGCCCCTTATGTGATTACCGTTGCAGGTACCAACGGCAAGGGTTCGACCTGTCGTTTGTTAGAAGTCACTTTATTAAAAGCCGGTTTTCGGGTTGGGGTTTACTCTTCGCCCCATTTAATTCATTACAATGAACGGGTAAGAATTAATGGCGATGTTCTTCCGGATAGCGATCACGTTCTATCATTTGCAAAAATTAATGAAAAAAAGACCGCTTCACTCACTTATTTTGAGTTTAGTACGCTGTCTGCATTTGAGCTATTCAAACAAAATCAGCTCGATATTGTGATTTTAGAAGTCGGATTAGGTGGACGATTAGATGCCACTAATATAATTGATCCAAACCTTGCTGTGATTACCTCGATTGACATCGACCACGTTGCATTTTTAGGCGATAACCGTGAAGACATCGGGCGTGAGAAAGCCGGTATTTTCCGTGAAAATATTCCGGTTGTCATCGGCGAGCCTGATTGCCCTAATTCGATGAAACAGATTGTGAATTCGTTAAATTGTCACGCTTTTTACCGAGGTAAAGACTGGCAGTTTGAAATTAAGAATAATCTGTTTCATTGGTATTCTGAAGAAAAATCCTTTATTGATTTACCAATGCCACTTATTCCGATTCCAAACGCCGGCACCACATTGGCTGTGTTAATGCAACTGCCATTTGAAATTGATGAAGAAATTATTCGACAAGCCTTAAATGAAGCTCAAATGACAGGGCGTTTTCAAACACTGACGGATAGCGATTTTGCTCATTTTTCTCAACCTAAACCGGCTGCAAAAGTAATTATTGATGTAGGGCATAACCCACACGCAGCACGTTATTTAGCAGATAAACTTGCAGAATTAAAGCAAGTAAATCAGAAAATCTATGCGGTGTTTAGTGCGTTAGAAGATAAGAATTTATCTGGCATTGTCGAGCCATTAGCGAATATTATTGATGAATGGCATTGTGCAGGGCTAGATTGTTGGCGTGGGCAAACAGGCGATGCGGTGTTAGCGAAATTGGTAAAAGTTTTGCCAAATTCAACCGCTTGTTGCTATGAAAATGTGGCACAAGCAAGCCGAGTATTGTTTGAAAAAGCCACTGAAAATGATATTGTGCTGGTGTTCGGCTCATTTCATACGGTGGCAGATTTTATGCTTTGGTTGGAAACGTAAAAATTGATGGTGCAAGCGTCCACGCTTGTACCTAAAAGATAAAAAGAGGCACAAGCACTCAGGCTTATGCCTCTATATATCTTTAAGGTTTAATTAAAGCACTTTCACAATCGCATCGGCAAGGGCGTCAATGTTTTTGCTGGTAATGCCTGCTACATTGATTCTGCCTGAACGTACAGCATAAATTGCAAACTCATCTTTTAACTTATCCACTTGCTCCGGTGTTAAGCCGCTGAATGAGAACATACCATTTTGCTCGGTAATGAAAGAGAAGTCTTTGTTTGCCCCTTTTTCTTTTAATTTCTGCACTAATTGGCTACGCATTTCTTTAATGCGGTTACGCATTTCATCTAATTCCGCAATCCATTGTGCTTTAAGGTCAGGATCAGCCAATGCAACTGCTACCGCACTCGCACCGTGGGCAGATGGGTTAGAGTAAAGCACACGAATAATCGATTTGATTTGGGTGAATGCTCGGTTGGCATCATCTGCATTGTCTGCAATTAGGGTAAATGCACCGACACGCTCGTTATATAACCCAAAGTTTTTCGAGAATGAGCTTGCGACCAACAATTCACGGTTATTTTTCACAAAGGCTCGTAAACCGTAAGCATCTTCCTCTAAACCATTCGCAAAGCCTTGATAAGCAAAGTCAAATAACGGCAACCAGCCTTTTTCGGCAGATAATGCCGCTAACTGTTCCCATTGTGCAGGTGTTGGGTCAATTCCGGTCGGGTTGTGGCAGCAACCGTGTAATAACACGACATCACCGGCTTCTGCTTGGCTTAAATCGGCAATTAAATTTTCCCAATCTAAACCGTTAGTCTCTTTATTGTAGTAGCGATAGCCTTTTACATTCACACCTACCGCATCAAAAATACCGTTATGGTTTGGCCAAGTTGGGGTGGAAATCCACACATTTTTCGCATTAGTATGACGTTTGATAAATTCCGCCGCAATGCGTAATGCCCCTGTACCACCTAAACTCTGTGCGGTTTTGGCACGACCTGAGGTAATCACTTCAGCCCCTTCGCCAAATAATAACGCTTGCGTTGCCGCATTGAATGCTTGAACACCGTCAATGGTTAAATAATTTTTACTGTTTTCCGTCTCTAATAAACGTTTTTCGGCTTCTTTTACCGCTTTGACAATCGGGGTTTTGCCTTCATCGGTCATATAAACACCGATACCAAGGTTGATTTTACCTTCACGGCTATCTGCTTTAAACGCTTCACCTAAGCCTAAAATTGGGTCTGCCGGAGCAGCTTGAATGTGACTAAACATTGACATTGGAGTTCCTCATCAAAATGAAAATAAACAGTGAATTTATACGATTAAATTGCAGATTTAGCAAGAGCAAAAACATAAAAAAATATAATAAAAACTATAAATTATTTTAATTTAAAACCTGAAGAACAAGTTTTCGATATTTTTCCATCTCCATTTTGGAGATTTTTTGCCCTTCTCGCTTAAAAATATCCAACCCTGAAAAACGTGCTTTATCTGATAAATAAAGCCGTTTTAAACTCACATATACCGCAGAAAATGCACGTTTACCGTTAGCAAACGCGGTTAAATTTTTCCAATCACGTTCATCTAAATTGCGTGCAGCAAGCGGTTGAAATTGTTCGAAATTTTGCAATTCCTCACAAATTTCCGTGAAAAATGGCTGAAGGGCGAAATCTCTGGCAAAGGCTTGGGTTGCCTGCTGTGCAAATAACTTTCCTTGCTCCGAAATCGGGTAAATCATCATTGCACTTTGATAACCACTGCTTGCTTCTTTATTCGGCGTAATTTGCACAAGCCGGAAGCCGCAAGATTGCCAAAAGGTGTAGAGCGGAGTAGTTAAGCCAAAGCTAACAGATATAAAATCAAGCGGTCGTTTTTCTCTGGAATTTTGCAAAATAAACTGAGAAATCAACCGCTTGCCAACGCCTTGATTTTGCTTTTCAGGCAATACCGCAATCCGAGAAATACGAATGGAATGCAATTTGCAGGCCTGCGGTAAATTCCCTTGAAAGCAGAGATATTGAGCCACTAAACTGCCTTGCGGACGGCGTTCCCCCAGCCAAATAGCTTGGGTTAATTTTTCATCTAAGCTACCTTCTTGCATTGCCCAAATCCCGCCGATAAGTTGCTCGTTTTTCTGTTGTGAAAACAAAAGCTGATTTTCGCCATCAAATAAACGGCGTAAGTCAGTTGGGGTGGTTTTGTAATGGGCGTTGGCGAGTAAGTGGTAGAAAGCGATTTTATGGTGTATTCGCCTATTGGTTACGTCCGCAGATTGTAGGGGCAAATTGCAATTCGCCCTTACGTTATCGCCATTTAGCAGAAGTAAATCATTAATAAAATGTTCCAACGGATCATTTTCGCTCCACCGCAATGGTTGAGATAACGTCCAATGTTTAAACGGTTTATCCAACATTACCGGGAATTTCAGCTCAAATCCTCGCCCCGTGCCTTCGTAATTTTGGGTAGTTGTAGTTAAAACCACTTTTTCAAAATAGGTACAAAGTGTGTGGAGTATCGGCAAAGGCAGGCTGGCTGCTTCATCAATAAAGATCCACTGGTTAGACGAAATGTTTTTACTTTTAACTTGCTCGATTAAATTGTCAGGTGCGAAAAATGGGATTTTTTGCTCTGCCGAACGCCAAAAACTGGGCAATGCAGAATAAGAGCGTGCGGTAATTAATACCTTATTTTGTTCGGATAACGCTGTTGCGAGTAGCCCAGCAAGGGTAGATTTGCCCCGCCCACGAGGGGCGGTAATCAAATGAATATCGGCAGGATCAAGCGGTAGATTTTGCAAAATATTTTGCTGTTCTTGCGTTAATTGGTAAATTTTTGAAGGAATTTGACCGCTTGCAGTCGGTAATTTAGGCAAATCAGCTCTGACTTCAAAATCAAATTTAGCGACTAATTGTTTAAAATGTAGATAGAAATTCGGGCAGGTAATAGCGTGATTTTCGTTCCAACGTAACGCATCGAAATCTAATTCATTTTCTAAATTATCCCACTGAGGACAAAGCAAAAATAAAGTACCGTTTTCTTGAATTGTGCCGGCAAGTATTGCAAAAGCATCTAAGTTAAAATTCACCCCATTTTCTGCTTGCATAGTATAAATAGCAAAAGGGTATTCTTGCCCTAAAATCGTTTTGGCATTGGAAAAGGGGATAGCTTTAAGCTGATGATTTTCGGGAATGTAAAAACAGCCTTGTTGTGTAAGGCTAAAGGATTCCGGATTGGTGATAATCGCTAATGAACGCATATTACCCCTCTCCGTAATTTTTCTTCTGCATAGAGAAAAATTGCTCCTCTCCCACAAGGGGAGAGGTTAGAGTGATTGGGTTATACTTTTTCGGATAGATATGGATCTTCATACCCTAAACTTTGCATAATTTCGGTTTCGAGGCTTTCCATTTCTTCCGCCTCTTCATCGGTTAAATGGTCGTAGCCAAGTAAATGCAGCGTGCCGTGAATGGCTAAATGTGCCCAATGCGATTCAAGAGAAATCCCTTGTTCTTCCGCCTCTTTTTCCATTACTTGACGACAGATGACTAAATCACCCAATAGTGGCATTTCGATTCCTTCGGGGGCTTCAAACGGGAAAGATAGCACATTGGTTGGCTTGTCTTTACCACGATAAGTCAGATTTAGCTCGTGGCTTTCTGCTTCATCGACAATCCGAATGGTGATCTCACTTTCAGGGAAATCATCGGTTTTTGCCTCAACTGCAAGGGCTTTTTGTACCCAAGTATAAAATTGTTGTTCGCTTGGTAAGTTTTCGGTATTTTCGCAGGCGATCTGCAAATCAATATATAAATTTTCCATTCGTTACCTTTTGCAAATTATTTCCATTTTTCGGCGGCTTGTTGGTCACTCTCACGCCCTTCAATCCAACGTTCACCGGCTTGGGTTTGTTCTCGTTTCCAGAATGGGGCTTTGGTTTTTAGGTAATCCATAATAAACTCGTTGGCGTGGTAGGCATCACCTCGATGAGCAGAACTCACACCGACTAATACGATTTCATCACCGGTATGCAGTTGCCCAATGCGGTGAATCACCGCAACGCGCTGTAAATCCCAACGGGAGCGAGCTTGATCCACAATTTCTTGCAATGCTTTTTTAGTCATTGCAGGGTAATGCTCAAGAAACAAACCGGAAACATTATCGCCTAAATTCATTTCACGCACTTTGCCGATAAACAGGGTAGTTGCCCCCACGCTATGTTGTTCACTAAGCCATTGGTAAATGCGGTTTTGGTCAAATTCGGCTTCTTGTACTTCAATCAGGGTTTCAAACATTTTAGCCCCCGGTTACCGGTGGGAAGAATGCCACTTCATCGCCGTCTTTGATCTCCGTTTCAAGCGGACAGATCGTTTGATTAATTGCAACCAGCAGTTTGCCTTTTTCAAGGGCGAGTTGCCATTTTTTACCCTGTTGGCTTAAGTGTTCACGCAACTCCTCCGCAGTGGTAAAAGTCGGCTCAACATCTAATCTATCCGTTGCCACAAGCTCACGCACTTGGGCGAAAAAAAGTACCTTAATCAACCTTGAAATCTCCTGATTTTCCGCCGCTTTTACTGAGTAATCTTACATTTTCAATAATCATATCTTTTTGCACGGCTTTACACATATCGTAAATAGTCAGAGCAGCAACACTCGCTGCGGTTAATGCCTCCATTTCCACACCGGTTTTGCCGGTTAGTTTACAGAGTGACTCAATTCGCACTTGGTTGCTTTCTGGCAACGCTTCCAGTTGAACTTCTACTTTAGAAAGCAATAACGGGTGGCAGAGTGGAATCAGCTCCCAAGTTCTCTTTGCCGCCTGAATGCCGGCAATTCGAGCAGTTGCGAATACATCGCCTTTGTGGTGATTACCACTGACGATCATTTGTAATGTTTCGGCATTCATTCGCACAAATGCCTCCGCTCGGGCAATGCGTACGGTTTCTTGTTTCATTGAAACATCAACCATATTGGCTTCGCCGTTTTGGTTGATGTGGGTGAAGGTTGTCATTTGTTAGTCTCTTTAAATTTGATTGAAAAATTAATATCGAGAGTTTTTTCTTGTTACTTTTCTTTGCTTCGCCAAAGAAAAGTAACCAAAAGAAAGGCGACCCCAGATTTTCCTTATTCCTTCGCTTGTTGCTAACTTTTGGGACGAACTTTTCAAACTCGCCAACCTTGTTGGCTCAAACACGAAAAGTTGTCCTCAAAAGTTGACGCAACCGCTACGGCGGAAAATAGGGGGAGCAGGTGCATTATTTAAGATTTTTTACAAGTTTTCAGTGAAAAATAACCGCTTGTAACGCTCCAATTACTCCCTTCTGAACCGCCTGAGCGACTTTGAATTTGTAGGAAAAATTTAGTGTTTGAGCCAACGAAGTTGGCGAGTTTTAAATTTTTTCGTTAAACAAATTCAAATAAAGCGAAGGTAGCGGTGAAGTAGGGTGTGCTTTCTTTGGTTACTTTCTTTGCACAAGCAAAGAAAGTAACATAAAACTCTTAACCACCGATACTCGCCAAATTATTCCTAACCCCACTATCCCCGATATGCAAATAGTGGTGTTCTCGTTTGCCTTGTAAGGCAGATTTCAGGCGAGTTTCAAGCTGTAATTGTTGCTCATCACTTGCCAGTAAATCACGAATATCAATCCCTTCTTCACCAAATAAGCAAAGATGCAGTTTACCAAGTGCGGAAACACGCAAGCGGTTACAAGAGGCACAGAAATTTTTCTCGTAAGGCATAATTAAGCCGATTTCGCCTTTAAAATCAGGGTGAGAAAGCACTTTTGCCGGGCCGTCAGACATCGCTTTGGGTTGTAGTTGCCAGCCCTCTTGTAATAAGCGGGTCATCACCGATTGACCAGAAAGATGTTGAGCTTGGAAGAAAGTACCCATTTCGCCGGTTTCCATCAGCTCAATAAAACGCATTTGAATCGGTTTGTCTTTGATCCAAGTGAGGAATTTATCCAATTCAGGGGCGGTATATTGCTTCATCAGCACCGCATTAACTTTAATTTTTCGGTAGCCAATTTCAAAGGCTTTATCGATACCCTTTAAAATAGATTGCAACTTGTTCTCGCCGGTAATCAGTTGGAATTGGCGTGGGTCAAGGCTATCAACACTCACATTAATATCGGTAATACCGGCTTGCTGCCACAGTTCAACATCACGTTCTAGGCGATAGCCGTTGGTGGTTAAGGCAACTTTACGGATACCGGGTGTTTGTGAAATAGTGTGAGCGATTTCGAGGAAATCTTTGCGTAAAGTAGGCTCACCACCGGTGATACGGATTTTTTCCGTCCCTAAATTGGCAAAGGCTTTAGCCACTCGCTGGATTTCATCAACGCTAAGAAAAGTTTGCTTATGTGAAGGCGGTTTATAGCCATCAGGCAAGCAATAATTACAACGGAAGTTACAAACATCAGTAATGGACAGTCGCAAATAAGTATATTGACGCTGAAAGCGATCAACTAAACCGGAAACGACATCATCACCCACGTTTTTAATTGGGATAATAGACTGCATTTGACACCTTTCTAAACACGAGAGGACAACCCATTTCTAAGTTATCCTTTGAACAGCGTTATGCTGTTACTGGCATAAATTCCATATCAAAAATTTGTCTTTAATTTTTAGAGTTAGGAAATAATGCTCGGAGTCTTCACTAAATTGGTTTTTATTTTATGGTGAGAAACCTAATTAGGCAAGAGGTATAATTTAAATTGTATGTTCTACCTATAAAAATCGGGCAACCGTTGCTTAGTTTGATTTATATCATATTAATGCCGAGATAATTTTGCTATGTTAGCTAACGTTTTTAGTTCGAGGTGGGAATGGATAAACGTAGCCGATGGTCTTGTTTAGTGAATGAACAAGGTGAAATATCAGAATGGGAAGACAAAGCAGGGGCAGACTATTTTGCTGAATTACCGCAAATTTGCCACTATGCACAGGCATTGCTCTATTCAGATAAAAATAGCTTGCAGTTTTACTATAGTTCAAACCATCAATGGCTTAAGATCAGCCTAGAACGACACCAATCGTTTGTATTGACTCAAGCAGAGCATACCGATTTGCCTTATGGGCTAAGCAAAAGGGAGATTGAACTTCTCACTCTAATCAGCAGTGGTTTAAGCAATGAGGAAATCGCCAATGAGCTTTGTATCAGCAAACGGACTGTTGATAAACATATCGAAAATATTTTTGCGAAAACACACACCGAAAGCCGAACCTTATTAGCTGTTTTTACCATTACCGAACATTTAATCTGTTTACCCACACCGGGAAAACTAAATCAATCCATTCTTGCCAGCTTTAACATTGAACAACTGGCATTGCAAATTATTGCGAAAAAACAACCGCTTGTAACGGCTTCAGCTCGGCACGAACCACCGATTTTTACCATAAGCCACCATCATAGTCGTCCGATTATTATTGGCGTGCCTTATGTTGAACAGGGTATTGGGCAAATCGATACCCGAGAGCTACTTAACGGCACTCAACTTGCGGTTGAAACCATTAACCAACAAGGTGGGATTCACGGTAGAGAAGTGCAGATTGCAACGGCAGGGTTTTGTGTTAAAGATAAAGCAAGTATTCTTCAGGCATACCATCATTTATTTGATCAAGAAGTTGATGCGATTTCAACCGCTTATGCCTGCTACTTGCCGGAAGTACACGAATTAATTGCAACTAAAGGCATTCCTTATTTGCATATTGCAACCCATAGTGGCTCAAACAAACTTGCCCAAAATTTACCGAATCAACGAATTGAAAATATGTTTCAGGTTTGTGCCAGTGATGTAACCTATGGCTTAGGCATATCCCATTTTCTGCAATATTACCGTTACCATTATGCCCCTTGGCTTCAGAATAAAACGGTGATGGTGGTAACGGTGAGTTGGCAAAAAGTTGATATCGGTATTGAAAGCTTAACCCTAAGTTTGCGGGAGCAAGGCTGGAATGTGGATTATCTGGAACTCACCCAAGAACAAGATAATTATGCCAAATTAATGACACAGGTGCATAATATCACGCCTTCCATTATTGTATTTGCCTCTTATTTTGCAGAAGATATTGTACAGTTTTATCAAACGTTCATTCGCAACCCAACAAATGCCATTATTTACAGTATTTATGCACCTTCGGCGTTTTTGCCACACGAGAAACTTTGCGAAGGCGTTCTCTGGAGTACCAATAGTGGGTTAAGCGAAAATTATTTAGGCAGACAGTTTAGCCAACATTACGAACGGTTTTTCGGCAAATCTCCCACTTATTCCCAAGCCAGTATTGCTTATGACCAAGCGAATATTCTGGCAAATGCATGGAAACAGAGTGTTTCACCACGGCATTTTAAAGCTGTCTCCAATGCGATCCGCTTACATCCACATTATGGGGTAAACGGCACTTACTATTTTAATACCGATAGCCAAATTGGGCTAACTTACGCAGAAACCCACGATTTGTCTATCAGCTTACCGCAGTTGGTTTACCAAATCCAACAAGGGCAGAGCCGTGTGATTGCACCGGAGTTGTTTGCCAATGCACAATTTATTTTACCGCCGTGGTTCTCTGAAAAAGCCTAACATTTCACTACATATTTTTGCCTTAGATCAAATTATTCTCACTCTTTTGAGGTAATAGGTATTTTTACTTATTTTTATACCTCTTGGGAGTTAATACAATGCCTCTGTCTTTAATTTTTAGTGTATTAAGTGGGGTAATTTATGGCTAAGATGAAAAAAATCGCTGTATTTGTCGGCATTATGGCATTAGGTGCTGTGGTGTTGGGCGGTACACAATATGCAATGAAAGCCACCAGCTCAACAGAATTTTGTGTGAGCTGCCATTCTATGACTCACCCACAGGCAGAGTGGGAAGGCAGTGTCCATTTTTCCAACCGTAAGGGGATTCGGGCTGAGTGTTCGGATTGCCACCTACCACAAGACGGTTTGCATTATGTCAAAGCTAAAATCATCGCATTAAAAGATGTTTGGCACACCGTTGTAACCAATAAATTACCTGATCAAGAAGCTTATGAAGCTCATCGTCTAGAAATGGCACAACGTGTTTGGGCAGAAATGAAAGAAAACGATTCTATGACCTGTAAAAGCTGTCATAGTTTTGATGCGATGGTGCTTTCTGAACAAAAAGAAGCGGCACAGAAAATGCACAAACTAGCCCAAGAAACTAACCAAACCTGTATTGATTGCCATAAAGGTATTGCCCATTTTATGCCTGATGTGCCGGTAGATAGTGCCGCAGCAATGGGCGAATTAGCTAAACACGGTGCGGAATTTAGCACAAACGATAAAACCCTTTATACGCTCGCAATAACGCCGGTGCAGCTCGCTCAAGGTGGAGAAATTCGCTTGTTACCTTATGCAGAATTACATCAATGGACAGCAGAAGGCGAGCAGGTTAAAGCAACGGTGAATGGCTGGCAACAAGAAGGTGCGGAATCTGTGGTGTATATGGATTTAGGCAAGCGTATTATGGTTGCTCTTCTGCCTGATGACGCCCAAAGCAAAGTGAATGTCACAAAAACGGTTTTTGATAATGTCACCAACTCAAATTGGAAAGAAATCAATTTTGAAATTACTGCTCCTAAAAATGCAGTCACCGCCAATATTACTGCACTAAATCATTTTGGCGATAACTTAAACCAAACTCACTGTAGCGGTTGCCACGCACCGATTGGGGCAGAGCATTACACCGCAAATCAATGGATTGGGGTGGTAAATTCAATGAAAGACAGAACATCTATGTCGGCTGATGATGTGCGTGCGGTGACTATTTATCTGCAACGTAATGCAAAAGATGTAGCAGGCAGTTCCCATTAATTGTAACTTAGAGGATACCGAGCTTGTGGGCCTAAGTGTCTGCTGATAGCAGAGATATGGTAGCAAGCCGTAAAGCACCTATTACAAGCGGTCATTTTTTCTAATATTTTGCAAAAATTACCGCCGGTGCTTTACCAATGGATACACGAGAAATGGTTTATCCACTCGACTTTAGAAAGGTGTCTATTTTTAACTTAACTTCAAACGAGGTTTATTATGAAAAAACAAGACAGTATTGACGTAAGTCGTCGCGGTTTTCTAAAAAATTCATCATTAAGCTTAGCTGCCGGTGCAGGTTTAGCTAGTGGTACTACCGGTGTAGTAGGGGCATTAGCTTCCACCAGTGCCAAAGCTGCCGAGATGAAAACAGTAGTAACTGCTGCCCACTGGGGGCCTTTGGGCGTAGTGGTAGAAAACGGCAAAGTGGTGAAATCTGATTCTGCGTTTGAGATTTCTGTACCAAATGAATTGCAACACGTGGTAGCAGACCAAGTACACGGTGAAACACGAGTAAAATACCCAATGGTGCGTAAAGGTTACTTAGAGGGGAATAAAGACACCACATTGCGTGGACGTGATGAATGGGTGCGAGTTTCGTGGGACAAAGCATTTGAATTAGTAGCGAATGAAATGAAACGTGTTCGTGAGGCTCACGGGGCGAATGCTATTTTTGGTGGTTCTTACGGTTGGTATAGCTCTGGGGCGTTACACGCTTCCCGTACACTGTTACAACGCTATTTAAATGTCACCGGCGGATTTGTTGGTGTAAAAGGCGACTATTCTACCGGTGCTGCTCAAGTGATTATGCCACACGTCTTAGGTACAATCGAAGTGTACGAACAGCAGACCAGTTGGGAAGTGATTTTAGAAAGTTCAGATATTGTGGTGCTTTGGTCAGCTAACCCGTTAAATACGCTACGCATTGCCTGGACTTCAACCGATCAACAAGGTATCGAATACTTCAAAAAACTCAAAGAGAGTGGGAAACGCATTATCTGTATTGATCCGGTAAAAAGCGAATCTTGTGAATTTTTAGGTGCGGAATGGGTACCGGTAAATACCGGCACTGATGTTGCGTTAATGCTTGGTATGGCTCATACCTTAGTCGCTGAAGGCAAACACGATCAAGCATTCCTTAAAAAATACACCACCGGTTTTGAGAAGTTTGAAGAATATCTGCTCGGTAAAACCGACAATCAACCGAAAGATGCAAAATGGGCAAGCCAAATTTGTGGTGTGCCGGAAGAAACCATTAAAAAATTAGCGACCGATTTTCAATCTAAACGCACAATGTTAATGGCAGGTTGGGGGATTCAACGCCAACGACACGGTGAACAAGGGCATTGGATGTTAGTCACCTTAGCTGCAATGTTAGGTCAAATCGGCTTACCGGGTGGTGGCTTTGGTTTAAGTTACCACTACTCAAACGGCGGTGTGCCGAGTGCAACAGGGGGCATTTTAGGCTCTATCACGGCAAATCCGGCAGTAGAAGCAGGAGCGAAAACTTGGTTGGATGAAACCTCAAAATCTTCATTCCCAGTGGCTCGTATTTCTGATGCACTCCTCAACCCGGGCAAAACCATTGATTATAATGGCACACAAATTACTTATCCGGATATCAAGATTGTCTATTGGGCAGGTGGTAATCCGTTTACTCACCACCAAGATACCAACACTTTAGTGAAAGCGTGGCAAAAACCGGATACTATTATCGTCAATGAATGCCATTGGACACCAACGGCTCGTATGTCTGACATTGTGCTGCCGGCAACTACCAGCTATGAGCGTAATGACTTAACCATGTCGGGCGATTATTCAATGATGAATATTTTCCCGATGAAACAGGTGGTCGAGCCGCAATTTGAGGCAAAAAACGACTACGATATTTTTGCCGAACTTGCCAAACGTGCAGGCAAAGAAGCGGAATTTACCGAAGGCAAATCTGAAATGGATTGGCTACAAAGTTTCTATCAAACTGCATTTGAGGCAGCACGCAAAAATCGTGTGATTATGCCGAAATTCGAGAAATTCTGGCAAGAGAATAAACCACTTTCTTTTAAAGCATCAGATAAAGCGAAAAAATGGGTTCGCTATGAAGAATTCCGTAATGATCCGCTCCTAAATCCATTAGGCACACCGTCCGGCAAAATTGAGATTTTCTCTGAAGTGATTGCCAAAATGAATTATGATGACTGTAAAGGCCACCCAACTTGGATGGAACACGAAGAATACTCGGGTAAAACCACCGCAGAAGAACCGTTGGCATTGGTGACTCCACATTCTAAATGGCGTTTACATAGCCAGTTAGCTTACTCATCATTACGTAAACAATATGCGGTTAATGACCGTGAGCCGGTGTTAATCCATACTGAAGATGCTGCTGCTCGTGGCATTACAAGCGGTGATATTGTGCGTATTTTTAACAAACGTGGTCAAGTATTAGCCGGTGCAGTGGTGACAGATGGCATTATCAAAGGTACATTAGCCTTGCACGAAGGAGCTTGGTACGATCCGCTCGATCTCGGCACCAGCGAGCAACCGCTATGTAAAAACGGCAACCCTAACGTGCTAACCCGTGATGAAGGCACATCAAAATTAGCACAGGGTAACTCACCAAATACCGCTACGGTACAGGTTGAAAAATTCACCGGACAAGCACCAGAAGTAACAGTATTTAAAGAGCCTAAATACACACAAGGCTAATTTCATATAACCAAAGGCACAGTATAAAACTGTGCCTTTTCTATGTTGCAAGCGGTTAAATTTGCTTAATTTTTTGTAAAACTTTCTATTTTTTTGACCGCTTGTTACAATAATCCACTTTTACTTTTCAGGTGCATTTTATGACAACCCTTACTTGGTACGGCAAAGAAGAAGCCGTCAAAAAAGCAAAACAAACCCCATATTACCTATTGCGTGAGTTGCCGGATTTCTCGCATAATATTGCCCGACAGCCGACAGCCGACAGCCGACAGCCGACAGCCGACAGCCGACAGCCGACAGCTCAGCTTCTGCTGAAACCTTATCTAAAATCAAGCAAAATTTAATTATTCAGGGTGATAATTTATCAGCCTTAAAATCTCTTTTGCCCTTTTATGCGGGGCAAGTCAAATGTATTTTTATTGATCCTCCCTATAACACAAAATCGGCCTTTACCCACTACGATGATAATTTAGAGCATTCCGTTTGGCTTTCAATGATGTATCCACGCCTTGAAATTCTGCGAGAGTTACTTGCCGAAGATGGTTCAATTTGGATCACTCTTGATGATAACGAAAGTCACTATTTGAAAATTATGCTTGATGAAATTTTTGGGCGGAAGAATTTTGTAGCGAATGTGGTGTGGCAGAAGAAATCGTCTCCATCAAATGATGCAAGATGGATATCTGATAATCACGACCATATTTTATGCTTCGCTAAGAATAAAGAAAAATGGAGACCAATCAAACTGGAAAGAACCGAGGAGCAGAATTCCATTTATAATAAATCAGATGAATTTGACGGCGTAGATAGTGATGGAAATATTTATGGTCGTGGAACGTGGTTTGCAGGAGATATGACTGTTAAAACGGTTAATGAAAATTCTTTATATGAGATTACAACACCATCCGGTAAGAAAGTTAAACCAGCTGCTGGCAGAGCTTGGGTTTATTCGGAAGAAAAATTTTTAGAATTATTGGCTGATCATAGAATTACTTTTGGTAAAAGTGGCAGCAATAAACCTTGTATCAAACGATTTTTATGTGAAGTAGAGGAATCAAAAATTGTTCCAAAATCCGTTTGGTTATATGAAGAAGTAGGTGAAAACCGCAATGCTAGGCAAGAAGTGAAGAAATTTAATCTTGAAGATCCATTTTCTACTCCAAAACCTGAAACGCTGTTGCAAAGAATCTTACATCTAGCTACTATCGAAAACGATCTCGTCCTCGATAGCTTTCTTGGCTCAGGTACAACTGCAGCAGTTGCTCATAAAATGAACCGTCGTTATATCGGTATTGAGATTGGCGAACATGCTAAAACCCATGTTGTCCCAAGGTTGAAAAAAGTAATTGAAGGTGAGCAAGGCGGTATTTCAAAAGCAGTAAATTGGCAAGGTGGCGGATCGTTTCGCTTTTGTGAGTTAGGCGAGGAAGTATTTGACGCATTCGGTTCACTTAATCCGAACATTCGTTTTGACGATTTAGCCGCCCATATTTGGTATTTAGAAAATCATTTCCCTTTGCAAAAAAACAGCGAAAAATCACCGCTTGTCGGCACTTTCAACGGCAAAGCCTACTATTTGTTATATAACGGAATTTTAGGTGATAAACGTCCGCAGAGTGGTAATGTTCTGACACGAAAATTAATGACGGAGTTACCATACTTTGCTGAATTTATTCAACAGGGAGTAGAGATTGTGATATATGGCGAAGCATGTCGTTTAGGAGAGGCACAGTTAGCTGAAAAGAAAATTACATTTAAACAGATTCCGTATGATGTAACAGCGCGTTAATAGTGGGAGAAAAAATGAAATTAAAAAATTACCAAAATGAAGCATTAAACCGTGTCAGCCACTATTTTTCGGCTTGCTTGCAATCTGATGCAAAAACCGCTTTTAGCCAAATCCAACCTGAATATAGTTACAAGATCCCAAGTGAGCACAGTAATTTGCGTGATGTGCCTTATGTTTGTGTACGAATTCCAACGGGTGGCGGTAAAACATTGTTAGCCTCGCATAGCATTGCCCGTATTGCAAAGCAATATTTGGATTGCGATTTCCCTGTTACTTTATGGCTAGTACCTTCTCGCACAATTAAAACCCAAACTGCAGAAGCGTTGAAAAATCCACAACACCCTTACCGTGCGGCACTTGATAAAACTTTTAACCGAGAAGTAATAGTTATTGAGTCTGAAGATTTTGATTTACTTCGCCCACAAGATTTCGGTAATAAGGCGATTGTAATTGTTTCTACCATTCAAAATTTTCGGGTAGAAAATCAAGATGGGCGAAAAATCTATGCTTTTAATGAAAAATTAACAGCTCATTTTGAGCGTTTACCACCCCATATTCAGGCAAATTTAGAAAAGATTTCCACTACTGATCTACAAGAGAACGGTTTAACCTCCAAACAAACGGGCAAAATTAAGTGTTCTTTTGCAAATTTGTTGCGAGCTTATCAGCCTTTGGTCATTGTTGATGAGGCGCATAATGCTCGGACTTCACTCTCTTTTGATGTGCTATCTCAACTTTCCCCATCAGCTATTTTAGAATTTACTGCTACGCCAAACACAGATAGAAAAGCAGGAAGTAATGTGCTGTATCACGTTTCGGCAAGTCATCTAAAATCAGAAGAGATGATCAAATTACCGATTGTGCTGACCGAACATCACAACTGGCAACAAGCAATAGATGGGGCAGTAATCAATAGAGGAGTATTAGCACAAAAAGCACAGTATGAGAGCGAGTATGTTCGTCCGCTTGTGTTATTCCAAGCTGAGCCGAAAAACGGTAAAGTAACAGTAGAAGTCTTAAAACAGTATTTAATTGATGAGTTAAAAATTGATGAAGAAGAGATTGCCATTGTGACAGGTAATCAACACGAATTAGATAATATCGATTTATTTAATCCACAATGCAAGATCAATTACATCATCACGGTTGAGGCATTAAAAGAAGGATGGGATTGCCCGTTTGCTTATATTTTTTGCTCAGTACAAAATGTTTCCTCTAGCAAGGAAGCGGAGCAGCTATTAGGGCGAGTATTGCGAATGCCTTATGCTAAACGCCGTCAAATTGAAGATTTAAATCGTGCTTATGCTCATCTTTCCTCTAAGTCGTTCGGCGAAACGGCCCGTAATTTACAAGATAAATTGATTGGCATGGGGTTTGAAGCATTAGAAGTAGCTGAAATGCTTCGTATCCCACAACAAGAAAATTGGATTGGAAACGAAGGAGATTTATTCTATACACCGACAACAGTTTTAGCATTAACGCAACTCCCTGAAATGTCTGATTTAAGCGAAGCAGAACGTTCTCAACTTAAAATTACCGAGCAAGAAGGTCACATTTTAGTGCAAGTAAAAGGTAATTTAAGTGAAAAGTTAGAAAAAGCGTTGATTCGAACTGCAACAGGTAAGAAAAAAGAGCAAATTGAGCAACAGTTACAAATTCACCAAAATAGAGTTGAAATATTATCTTCTCCTGCTGAAAAAGGGGAAATATTTAAAGTAATACCTCAACTGTGTATGAATATTCAAGGCGAATTCGACTTAGCTGATTCACAAGTTCTATTAGATTACCAAAGTTGGAATTTATTGGATTATCCAGCCAAACTTGATGGATTTAGATTACAAGAAAATAGCCAAAGTTTTGAAATTGATGTGGAAGATAAACGGGTTTCTTACCATTTTAATCAGCAGCAACTGAGTTTTTCTGATGATTGGTTAGAATTAACCGAACGCGATTTTATCCGTTGGTTAGATAAACAAGTGCGTTTAACGGATATTCCTCAACCTATAATGTTACGGTTTTTGCAATTATTGATTTCAGATTTACTAAGAAATGTAGAAATAACGTTAACTCTGTTAGTTCAACATAAATTTGCATTGGCTCGGGCGATTTCAGATTTGATTAATCGTTATCGGACGTTAGCTCAAAAAAATTGCTATCAACAAACGCTATTTGGCGATAATAAAGAAATAGAAATCTGCTTAAACGAGCAATATCAGTTTAGTTTTAATCTGGAAAAAGTTGTACCTCAACCTCCTTTTTATACAGGGCGTTACAAATTCAGCAAACACTATTTTGCTCGAATTGAAGAATTGAAAGCAAGCGGGGAAGAATTTGATTGTGCCGTTGCGATTGATTCATTGCCTCAAGTGAAATATTGGGTAAGAAATCCTGTAAAAAGAGGGTTTTCTTTACCATTAGCTCATCAGAATTTTTACCCTGATTTTATTGTAGAGCTGATTGATGGTCGAATTTTAATTGTGGAATATAAAGGGGAACAATTAAAAAGTAATGAAGATTCTAAAGAAAAAGCCTTAATTGGCAATCTTTGGGAGAAATTAAGTCAAGGAAAAGGCTTATTTATTATGGCTGTAAAAAGCGATGAAAATGGTCAAGATGTTCGAACACAACTGCTAAATAAATTAGCCTGATTTGCAAATTTTATGCAAAATATAACCGCTTGTGGAAACAAGCGGTTAAAATTTTTCGATTTTTTGCCAATCTTATGATTTATCCATTGGCTCAAAATCACGTTTAGTATGTCCGGTGTAGATTTGACGTGGACGAACGATTTTGATATTGCCTTGGAGATACATCTCTTTCCAGTGAGCAATCCAGCCAACGGTTCTGGCTAGGGCAAACATTACGGTAAACATTGAGGTTGGAATACCGATGGCTTTTAGCACGATTCCGGAGTAGAAATCTACGTTTGGATAAAGTTTATGCTCAATGAAATAAGGGTCGCTTAACGCAATACGTTCTAATTCCAATGCCACTTCAAATAGTGGGTTATCAATGTTCAGTTCTTTTAACACTTCGTGGCAGGTTTCACGCATTACTTTCGCACGAGGGTCGTAGTTTTTATAGACACGATGCCCAAAGCCCATTAAGCGGAACGGGTCATTTTTATCTTTGGCTCGAGCAATAAATTCAGGAATACGATCCACAGTGCCG
This sequence comes from Mannheimia haemolytica, assembly GCA_900638155.1. Classification (NCBI taxonomy): domain Bacteria; kingdom Pseudomonadati; phylum Pseudomonadota; class Gammaproteobacteria; order Pasteurellales; family Pasteurellaceae; genus Mannheimia; species Mannheimia haemolytica. The sequence continues at coordinate 1,406,466 of LR134495.1, forward strand.
ATTTCTTCCAACATATTGATACAGGCTTCATTTGCTCCTCCGTGTGCAGGTCCCCATAGAGAGGCAATACCGGCAGCAATGCAAGCAAATGGGTTTGCACCTGATGAAGCGGCGGTTCGCACGGTTGAGGTCGAAGCGTTTTGTTCGTGGTCTGCATGTAAAATGAAAATTCGGTCTAACGCACGCTCTAACACAGGGTTCACTTCGTACGGTTCACAAGGAGTGGCAAACATCATATATAAGAAGTTGCCGGCGTAAGATAAGTGGTTTTGTGGGAACATAAACGGCTGACCGATAGAGTATTTATAACACATCGCCGCAAGGGTTGGGATTTTGGCTAACAAACGAATGGCGGTTAATTCACGGTGGGCTTGGTTGTTTACATCAATGGCGTCGTGGTAGAAGGCAGCCAAAGCTCCACTTACCCCACACATCACCGCCATTGGGTGCGAATCTCGGCGGAAACCGGAGAAGAATTTGGTTAGTTGTTCGTGTACAAGAGTGTGTTTTTTGATGAGTTGAACGAAGTCTTTGTATTCTTCTTTAGTAGGGCGTTCGCCGAATAACAGCATATACCCGACTTCTAAGTAATCAGAATGTTTGGCTAATTGGTCAATCGGGTAGCCTCGATAGAGTAAAACCCCTTCATCGCCATCAACATAAGTGATATTGGATTGGCATACAGCAGTTGAAACCAATCCGGGATCATAAGCAAACAACTTATGTTTTAAAAAAGGCTGAATATCAACAGTTTGGTAGCCTAAACTCCCTTTTTGCATATTGAGTTCCAGTGTTTCACCCGTTTCGAGTGTGAGTGTTGCTTTAGACATAAGTTACTCCTGTTTATTTTGGATTTAGAAGATAAACTAGATGATTTCCAAGAAAACCACAACGATTTTTTACATTTTATTTACATAAATGTGCGTTAGATCACAAATATCCTTTTCGGCATAGTCTGTTTTATTTACATTTAGAAATTTACTGTTTATAGTTAATCCATTGTTCTCTTCTTGTCAACATTCATTTTTCGTCACTACGAGGTAAACCAAATGCAAACACAAGTCTCAATTCCACAAGGCGAAACTATTCAACTAAACCAAGACGGTTCTCTAAAAGTACCTGATAATCCGATTATTCCTTTTATTGAAGGCGATGGCATTGGTGTTGATGTTACCCCAGCAATGAAAGCTGTTTTAGATGCGGCGGTGGAAAAAGCCTATCAAGGCAAGCGAAAAATTGCGTGGATGGAAATTTACGCAGGCGAAAAAGCGAATAAATTATATGGCGAAAACACCTGGTTGCCGGACGAAACCTTAGATCTTATCCGTCAATATCACGTTGCAATTAAAGGCCCGTTAATGACACCAGTGGGTGGCGGTATTCGTTCATTGAATGTGGCGATGCGTCAAGGGTTGGATTTGTACAACTGCTTACGCCCAATTCGTTATTATGACGGTACGCCAAGCCCGGTTAAACACCCTGAGCTGGTGGATATGGTTATTTTCCGTGAAAACTCAGAAGATATTTATGCCGGTGTAGAGTGGGTTGCCGGTTCGCCTGAAGCTAATAAAGTGATTCAATTCTTACAACAAGAGATGGGCGTGAAAAAAATCCGCTTTACCGAAGATTGCGGTATCGGAATTAAGCCGGTTTCTAAGCAAGGCACACAACGTTTGGTGCGAGCAGCATTACAATATGTGATTGATAACAATCGTAAATCGCTGACTCTGGTGCATAAAGGTAACATTATGAAATTTACCGAAGGGGCATTTAAAGAGTGGGGCTATCAAGTTGCCGAAGAATTTGGAGCAAAATTAATTGATAAAGGCCCTTGGATGAGCTTAACCAATCCGAAAACCGGCGAAGAAATCATTATTAAAGACAGTATTGCTGATGCGTTTTTACAAGAAATTTTATTACACCCGGCCGAATATGATGTAATTGCTACCCTGAATTTAAACGGTGACTATATTTCTGATGCTTTAGCCGCTCAAGTAGGAGGTATTGGTATTTCCCCGGGGGCGAATATTGGGTTTGAAGCAGCTATTTTTGAAGCGACACACGGCACAGCCCCTAAAATTGCAGGGCAAAATAAAGGCAATCCGGGGTCATTAATTTTAAGTGGGGAAATGATGTTACGCCATTTAGGCTGGGTTGAGGCAGCGGATTTAGTGGTAAAAGCGGTGTCTAAAACCATTGCAAATAAAACCGTAACCTTTGATTTTGCGGAGATGCTAGAGGGAGCAACTCTACGCTCAACCTCAGAATTTGCACAAGACATTATTGCCAATATGTAAAGTTGGAGAGGGAATGATGATGGAAAATTTTATAGAAAATTATCAACAACAGGTTGATGAACGTACGGCATTGGGAGTCGTGCCTAAACCACTTTCGGCAGAGCAAACTGCCCAGTTGGTAGAATTATTGAAAAACCCACCGGCTGAACAAGCGGTCTTTTTATTAGATCTTTTTACCAATCGTATTCCGGCCGGTGTTGATGAAGCAGCTTATGTTAAAGCCGCCTTTTTAGCCGATATTGCAAAAGGTGTTGCCACATCGCCACTGATTTCGCCTGCTCACGCAGTTAAATTACTCGGCACAATGCAAGGTGGGTATAACATTGAAACCTTATTGTCTGCATTGGATAACCCAGAGCTTGCACCGATTGCGGTGGAAGCTTTATCTAAAACATTGTTGATGTTTGATAATTTCCACGATGTAAAAGAACGGGCAGAGCAGGGCAATCCGTTTGCACAACAAGTATTGGAATCTTGGGCGAATGCCGATTGGTTTACCTCTCGCCCGAAACTTGCCGAAAAATTAACGGTAACGGTATTTAAAGTCACAGGCGAAACCAATACCGATGATCTTTCCCCGGCTCAAGATGCTTGGTCTCGCCCTGATATTCCACTCCACGCTCAAGCAATGCTGAAAAATGAACGTGACGGCATTTTCCCTGATGAAAACGGTCACACCGGCCCGATTAAGCAACTGGAAGCATTAAAAGAAAAAGGTTTTCCGTTAGCTTATGTGGGCGATGTCGTTGGCACCGGCTCTTCTCGTAAATCGGCAACCAACTCCGTGCTTTGGTTTATGGGGGAAGATATTCCTTACATTCCAAATAAACGTACCGGTGGTGTGGTGTTAGGTGGCAAAATTGCCCCGATTTTCTTTAATACATTAGAAGATGCAGGTTCTTTACCAATTGAAGTGGATGTGACCAACCTGAATATGGGTGATGTAATCGACATTTACCCTTATGCAGGCAAAATTTGCAAACACAATTCCGATGAAGTCTTAGCCGAATTTGAGCTAAAAACCGAAGTATTGCTTGATGAAGTACGTGCAGGTGGGCGAATCCCGCTGATTATCGGGCGTGGCTTGACTCATAAAGCCAGAGTAGCATTAGGATTGCCTGAAAGTGACGTATTTATTAAACCTCAGTCGGTTTCAGAGAGTAACAAAGGTTACACCCTTGCCCAAAAAATGGTGGGGCGTGCTTGTGGCGTAGAAGGCGTTCGACCGGGGCAATATTGCGAACCAAGAATGACGTCTGTCGGTTCACAAGATACTACAGGACCAATGACAAGAGATGAGCTAAAAGATTTAGCCTGTTTAGGTTTCTCCGCAGATCTTGTGATGCAATCGTTCTGCCATACTGCCGCTTACCCGAAACCGGTGGACGTAATTACCCACCACACCTTGCCTGATTTTATTATGAACCGTGGCGGTGTATCACTTCGCCCGGGTGATGGTGTGATTCACTCTTGGCTAAACCGTATGTTATTGCCGGATACTGTCGGTACAGGCGGCGACTCCCACACCCGTTTCCCAATCGGGATTTCATTCCCTGCCGGTTCGGGCTTAGTTGCCTTTGCTGCGGCAACAGGGGTGATGCCGTTAGATATGCCGGAATCGGTTTTAGTCCGTTTTTCCGGCACAATGCAACCGGGCATTACCTTACGCGATCTGGTTCACGCTATTCCGTACTATGCCATTCAGCAAGGCTTATTGACAGTTGAGAAAAAAGGCAAGAAAAATATTTTCTCCGGTCGAATTTTAGAGATTGAAGGGTTGGAAGATCTGAAAATCGAACAAGCCTTTGAGCTTTCTGATGCTTCTGCCGAACGTTCTGCCGCAGCTTGTACTATTAAGCTGAACAAAGAGCCAATTATCGAGTATCTAAATTCTAATATCACCTTATTAAAATGGATGATTGCAGAAGGCTATGATGATAAACGTACGCTGGAACGCCGTATCGCCAATATGCAAGCGTGGTTGGATAATCCGGAGCTTTTAGAAGCAGACGAAAATGCTGAATATGCTGCAGTGATTGAGATCAACTTAGATGAAATCAAAGAGCCGATTGTGTGTGTACCAAATGACCCTGATGATGCTCGTCTGCTTTCACAAGTGCAAGGCGATAAAATTGATGAGGTCTTTATCGGTTCTTGTATGACCAATATCGGGCATTTCCGTGCGGCAGGTAAACTATTAAGCCAAGCACAGGGCGAGTTGCCGACTAAATTATGGATTGCACCGCCGACTAAAATGGACGCAGGCTTGCTGACCGAAGAAGGCTATTACAGCATTTACGGCAAAAGCGGGGCGAGGGTAGAGATGCCGGGCTGTTCGCTTTGTATGGGTAACCAAGCTCGAGTGGCAAATAATGCCAATGTGGTTTCTACTTCTACTCGAAACTTCCCGAACCGTTTGGGGCAAGGGGCAAATGTGTATTTAGCCTCAGCGGAATTAGCTGCAGTGTCTGCATTATTAGGTAAATTGCCAACACCGCAAGAGTACCTAGACTATATGAATAACTTGCAGAAAGATAAGGACGATATTTACCGCTATATGAACTTTGACCAAATCAATAGTTATGTGAAAAAAGCGGATAATGTAATCGTTCAAGTTGCCGTTTAACTTCCTTGAAACCCACCTTTTTAGGTGGGTTTTATTTTGCAAATTTTTGGCTAAAAACAACCGCTTGTGGTTGCAACTTTTGGCTTAATCCAGTAAATTCCTCTCAATTTTGTAATAGAAAAGGCATTAATTTAAATGAACACAGCATTAGAAAAAGGGAAGTTTGTCTTTTTGGATAAACTGGAAAATACCATTACCACTGCCGCCCACTGGGGTGCATTAAATGTAACAGTGGAAAACGGAAAAGTCGTGAAATCAGAGGGCAGCTTAGCAAAAAATCACCAAAACGAATTACAAGATGTGGTGGCGGATCAGCTCTATAGCCCGGTTCGGGTGAAATATCCGATGGTACGGAAAGGCTATTTGGAAGGGAATAAAGACACCACTTTACGAGGGAGAGATGAGTGGGTAAGAGTCTCTTGGGACAAAGCCTTTGAGCTAGTTTCCAGCGAAATCCAACGAGTAAGAGAACAATACGGGAGTGAATCCATTTTCGGTGGTTCTTACGGTTGGTATAGCTGTGGTTCACTGCACGCCTCTCGCACGCTTTTACAACGTTATTTAAACCTAACAGGTGGTTTTACCAACACCAAAGGCGACTATTCCACCGGTGCGGTGCAAGTGATTATGCCTTATGTATTAGGCAATATTGAGGTGTATGCTCAACAAACCAGTTGGCATACGATTGTAGAAAGCACAGAATTATTGGTGATTTGGTCTTCTAACCCGTTAAATACATTGCGGATTGCGTGGACCTCTGCCGAACCGGAGGGGATTGATTATCTGGCTAAAATCAAAGCCAGCGGTAAACGGATTATTTGTATCGACCCGGTGAAAAGCGAGACCTGTCAATTTTTAGAGGCAGAATGGTTGCCGATTAATACCGGCACGGATGTCGCCCTGATTTTAGGGATCGCCCACACCCTTATTACTGAAAACAAGCATGATCACGACTTTTTAGCCAACTATACCGTCGGTTTCGAGCAATTTGCTGATTATGTGTTAGGAAAAACCGATAATCAACCGAAAACGGCTGAATGGGCGAGCCAAATTTGTGGCATTCCGGAGGAGGTGATTAAAACCTTAGCCAATGATTTTGTTACTCACCGCACAATGTTGATGTCCGGCTGGGGATTTCAACGCCTGCAACACGGGGAGCAAAGCCACTGGGCGTTAGTGACTCTTGCCGCTATGCTCGGGCAAATTGGCTTGCCAGGTGGCGGTTTCGGCTTAAATTATCGTTATTCTACCAATGGGCTAAATGCCAGTTCAGGTGTTCGTTTAGGAGCAATAAATGCAGGTAAACCTAACCCCGATATGCCGTTTTTCCCAGTGGCTCGAATTGCTGATGCCTTGCTTAAACCAAATCAGCCTTACGATTACAACGGACAGACCTTAGTTTACCCTGATGTGAAATTAGTCTATTGGGCAGGCGGCAATCCGTTTGCCCATCACCCGGATACCAACTATTTAGTCAAAGCGTGGCAGCAGCCGGAAACAGTCATCGTCAATGAATGCTATTGGACACCAACCGCTCGAATGGCGGATATTGTATTACCGGCGACCACCAGCTACGAGCGAAACGATCTCACCGTTGCCGGTGATTATGTGGCAAAACATATTATCCCGATGAAACAGGTGGTCGAACCGCAATTTGAAGCGAAAAACGACTACGATATTTTTGCCGAATTAGCGAAACGAGCCGGTAAAGAACAAGCATTTACCGAAGGCAAAAGCGAAATGGAATGGCTTAAAGAATTTTACCAAGTTGCCTTTGAAGCGGGGGAAAAAGCTAATACGCCATTGCCGGATTTCGAGGTATTTTGGGCAGAAAATAAAGTGTTAAGTTTTGAGGCAGAACATCAAAATAATACTTTCGTTCGCTATCAAGATTATCGTGCTGATCCGATTAAACACAAATTGGCAACGCCATCAGGCAAAATTGAGATTTTCTCTGAAACCGTTGCCAAGATGAATTATGAAGATTGTAAAGGACACCCGACTTGGTTTGAACATTACGAATATTCAGGCAAAACCAACGAAGCCGAGCCATTGGCATTAGTTACACCGCATATTAAATACCGTTTACACAGTCAGCTTGCGTACTCCTCATTACGTCAATATTACGAGGTAAACGGCAGAGAACCCATGCTAATTCACACAAAAGACGCCGCTGACAGAGGCATTACAAGCGGTGATATTGTGCGAATTTTTAACAAGCGAGGGCAGGTGTTGGCAGGAGCAGTAGTGACTGATGGCATCATTCAAGGCACAGTAGCGTTATACGAAGGCGGTTGGTATGACCCGCAAGATTTAGGCAAAACCGACACTCCACTATGCAAAAATGGCAACCCGAATGTGCTAACCCGTAATGAGGGTTCATCAAAACTCGGGCAGGGGAATGCACCTAACACTACCACGATTCAAGTGGAAAAATTCGTGGGAGATGCACCTGAAGTGACGGTGTTTAAAGCCCCTGTTTTTAGTGAATAGCAATTAATCCAAGCGGTTATTTTTCTACTGTTTTTTGCAAAAAAGAAAGAAATAAGGCCGCTTGTTTATTTGACGACTTTTCACTAATTTGCTACTCTCTCGCTTCATTTTTAGCCGACTTTGCTCGGCTTTTCTTTTTATTTAAGGGTAATAATGACAACTTTATTTCAGCAATTTTCGCCTACGGTAATTAAACAACAATGGTTTTCAAATGTACGAGGTGATGTTCTCTCTGGTTTAGTGGTGGCTTTGGCGTTAATTCCAGAAGCCATAGCATTTTCAATTATTGCAGGGGTTGATCCACAAATTGGTTTATATGCCTCATTTTGTATTGCAGTAATTATCAGTTTTGTGGGCGGCAGACCGGCGATGATTTCTGCAGCAACCGGTGCAATGGCTCTGGTATTAGCAGGCTTAGTGAGGGATCACGGTTTACAATATATGCTAGCGGCTACCTTATTAACAGGCGTGTTGCAAATTATTGCCGGTTGGTTAAAACTCGGCTCGCTTATGCGGTTTGTGGCACGAGCCGTAGTGATTGGTTTTGTTAATGCACTTGCCATTTTAATTTTTATGGCACAACTACCTGAGTTACAAAATACAACTTGGCATACTTATGCACTGGTGGTAGCAGGGCTTGCTATCATTTATCTTTTTCCTTATGTACCGGTGATTGGAAAAATCATTCCCTCACCATTAGTGACCATTATTGCTTTAACACTTTTCACATTATGGCAAGGCATTGATGTTCGTACCGTTGGGGATATGGGGCAATTACCCGATACCTTACCAGTGTTTTTATTACCCGATATTCCGCTTAATTTAGACACCTTATGGATTATTTTGCCTTATTCTTTCAGCTTGGCCGCAGTAGGGTTATTGGAATCTTTAATGACGGCAACGATTGTTGATGAAATGACAGAGACAGACAGCGATAAAAACCGTGAATGTAAAGGGCAGGGCATTGCCAATATTATTAGTGGCTTATTTGGTGGTATGGCAGGTTGTGCGATGATTGGGCAGTCGGTCATTAATGTTAAATCCGGTGGACGTACAAGACTATCTACCTTTCTCGCCGGTTTTTTGTTACTGATTTTTGTGGTATTTTTGAGCGATATTCTAAAAGTGATTCCGATGGCAGCATTAGTTGCGGTGATGATTATGGTCTCTATCGGCACCTTTAATTGGCAATCCTTAAAAGAGCTAAAAACGCACCCAATCGGTTTTAATGTAGTGATGTTAGTCACCGTTGCGATTGTGGTTTATACACATAACTTAGCCCTTGGCGTATTTTCCGGCGTGTTACTCTCAGCGTTATTCTTTGCGAATAAAATTGGGCATTATATGGTGGTAAAAACAAGTGCTATAGAGAAAAATGAATTGCGTTATGATGTTATCGGGCAAGTGTTTTTTGCCTCATCTGATGATTTTATCGCACAATTTGATTTTACCCGTTCAGAACTGAAAAAAGTCCATATTGATTTAACCCACGCTCACTTTTGGGACGTAACGGCAGTTTCAGCGTTAGATAAAGTTGTGTTGAAATATCGAAAAAGTGATGTTGAGGTAGAAATTATCGGATTAAATGAGGCCAGCAAAACCTTAGTAGATAGATTTGGGGTTCACGATAAATCGGAAGATGTGGATATCTTGAACCATTAAGCATACAAGCGGTGATTTTTTGTAATTTTTTTGCAAAATTTCACCGCTTGTTGGTTTCGATAATATGATATAGTAAGCCATCTAACATCATACCTATCTTCAATTATGAAAAACAAATTTGTAGCAATTGCCGCATTCAGCGGTTTATTTACCGTGGCATTTGGGGCGATAGCCAGCCACGCATTATCGACTCAATTATCGCCTAAAGCCTTAGACTGGATTGAGACGGGCATTCAATATCAAATGTTTCACACCCTTGCCATTTTAGCCTTAGGCTTATTCCAAATTGCAAATTTGGGGCAAAATCCGCCCGCTTGTAGAGCCAAAGCCTTTAACCTCATCGGAGGCAGTTGGGCATTAGGCATTTTGCTTTTTAGTGGCAACCTGTACTTACTGGCGTTAAATGTGCCGACTATTCATTGGCTTACGCCTGTTGGTGGACTCAGCTTTATGCTTGGTTGGATTGCGTTAATTTACATCAGTGTGAGAAAAGCCTAATGTTCAATAAATTAGCCTTATATTGCCGAGCAGGGTTTGAAAAAGAGGTGGCAGGCGAAATCACAGATAAAGCTGCACAACAGGGCATTTTCGGCTTTGCCAACCTTAAAGAAAATAGTGGTTATGTGATTTTTGAGTGCTATCAAGCAGGCGAGGCAGACCGATTAGCCCAAGCGTTAAAGTTTGAACAGCTTATTTTTGTTCGCCAAATGTTGGTTGTTGGGGATTTGTTGCAAAATCTACCTGAGAATGATCGCATTTCACCGATTTTAGCCCAATATGCCGAACTCAATCCTCGCAAAAGTTCCGATGTGTTTGTCGAAACACCGGATACCAACGACGCGAAAGAATTATTAACTTTCTGTCGTAAATTTACCGTACCGTTACGTTCTGCCTTGAAAAAACAAGGTTGGTTGGGGAAATCGGAAAATATGCAGGGTAGTATGAGCTTGCATATTTTATTTATTCGCCCGGGAGCTTGCTATGTAGGCTATGCGTATAACCATAATAAATCACCGTTTTTTATGGGGATTCCTCGTTTGAAATTTCCGGCTGAAGCTCCAAGCCGTTCAACGCTTAAATTAGAAGAGGCGATTTTAACTTTTATTCCGCACGCAGAGGAGAAAAAACGCTTTAATGATACGATGGTAGGGGTTGATCTGGGGGCTTGTCCGGGTGGTTGGACTTATCAATTAGTCAAACGTGGTGTTTTTGTCTATGCAGTCGATCACGGCAAAATGGCAGCAAGTTTACACGAAACCGGCAGAATTGAGCATTGCCCTGAAGACGGGTTTAAATTCCAACCGCCTAAGCGTAAACAAATCGATTGGCTGGTGTGTGATATGGTAGAGCAGCCGATTCGCATTGCGAAACTCATTGCAAAATGGCTGACTAACGGTTGGTGTCGAGAAACGATTTTCAACCTAAAACTGCCGATGAAAAAACGTTATCAAGAAGTGCAATTGTGTCTCAATTTCTTGGAAGAAGAGCTAACCAAACACGGATTTTGGTTCAAAATGCAAGCTAAACACCTCTACCACGACCGTGAGGAAATTACGGTACATATTGCAGTAATGGGAAAATAATTCGCAAGCGGTAAAATTTTCACAAAATCTTGCTGATTTCTTGTAAAATCAGACCGCTTGTAAGAAACAAATATAAAAAGGAAGAACAAATATGACATTAAAAATTGGAATCGTCGGTGCCGGTGGGCGAATGGGGCGTCAATTAATTCAAGCTGTCCATAATGCACAAGGCGTAGAATTAGGGGCGGCTTTTGAGCGTAAAGGTTCATCATTAGTAGGTAGTGATGCTGGTGAAGTAGCCGGGGTTGGTGCATTAGGTGTGGTGATTTCTGATGATGTCGCCCAAAATGTAGCAGGTTTTGATTTACTCATTGATTTTACTCGCCCTGAGGGCACGCTAGAACATTTGGATATTTGTGTGGCTCATCATAAACAAATGGTGATTGGCACAACCGGTTTTGATGATGCAGGTAAAGCTGCAATCAAAGCAGCGAGTGAAAAAATCGGTATCGTTTTTGCCTCAAACTACAGCGTTGGGGTGAATCTGGTGTTTAAATTGCTCGAAAAAGCGGCAAAAGTAATGGGCGATTATTGTGATATTGAAGTGATTGAGGCACACCATCGCCATAAAGTTGATGCACCATCAGGTACGGCTTTATCAATGGGTGAACATATTGCCAAAACTCTTGGGCGTGACTTGAAAACTCACGGCGTATTTGAACGTAACGGTATTACAGGCGAACGCAAACGTGATGAAATTGGCTTTGCTACTATTCGTGCCGGTGATGTTGTGGGAGAGCATAGCGTTTGGTTCGCTGATGAAGGCGAGCGTGTCGAAATTGCACATAAAGCTTCTAGCCGAATGACGTTTGCCAATGGTGCGGTGCGTGCCGCAAAATGGTTAAATGGCAAACAAAATGGCTTGTTTGATATGACAGACGTATTGGATCTAAATAATCTGTAATTGAAGGATAATAACAATGACAAAATTCAATAATATTGAAACCACATTAGTGCAAATCGGTAACAGAACTGATCCTCGTACAGGGGCGGTGGCAATGCCGATTATCTTATCAACTGCTTACGGGCGTGATGGCTTAGGCGAATCTACCGGCTGGGATTACACCCGTACCAAAAACCCAACTCGAGCTGTATTAGAGCAGGGGATTGCGGATTTAGAAGGCGGTGATGCCGGTTTTGCGATGGCATCTGGAATGGCAGCGATTCAGCTAGTGATGTCATTATTTAAAGCCCCCGATGAATGGATTATTTCCAGCGATGTTTACGGTGGTTCTTACCGTTTGTTTGATTTTAGCCACAAAAATCACGGCACATTAAAGCCGGTTTATGTTAATACGGCGGATTTAGCGGCAATTGAAGCAGCTATTACACCGAATACTAAGGCAATTTTCGTAGAAACACCGTCAAATCCATTGATGGAGGAGTGTGACGTTGCTGCTATTGCTAAAATTGCGAAAAAGCATAATTTAATGTTGATCGTTGATAATACGTTCTTAACACCGGCGTTATTCCGTCCGATTGAGCACGGAGCTGATATTGTGATTCACAGTGCGACCAAGTATCTTTCAGGCCATAATGATGTGTTAGCCGGCTTAATTGTTGCGAAAGATTCTGATGCTACCAAAGTAAACGGGCAGAATTTAACCGAGCGTTTGTTCTATTTCCAAAACTGTGCCGGTGCAGTGCTATCGCCATTTGATTCTTACCTTGCCGTGCGTGGTATGAAAACCTTGGCATTACGAATGGAACGTCATCAGTCTAATGCCACCGAGCTGGCGAAATTCTTGGCCGAACAACCTGAAATTGACAGCGTGTTATATTCAGGCAAAAGCGGTATGTTATCTTTCCGTTTACAAAAAGAAGAGTGGGTACCGAAATTCCTCAAGGCAATTAAATTGATTACCTTTGCGGAAAGTTTAGGCGGTGCAGAAAGTTTTATTACTTATCCTGCAACACAAACCCATATGGATATTCCGGAAGCAGAACGTATCGCTCGAGGCATTACGAATAATTTACTGCGCTTTTCTGTTGGTTTAGAACACGTTGAAGATATTAAAGCTGATTTACTGCAAGCCTTTAAACAATTGAAGTAATTGTTAGCATTTCACAAGTTGCAAGCGGTCATATTAGGTATGAATTTTACCAATCTGACCGTTTTCTTTTTTAATAAAGGAAGGAAAAAGCACGCAAAGATTTAATTAAATGTATTATTTTAATAATCTATTTAACATAATATACGTTATGCGAAAATTTATGATATAAATCATTGATTTATAAGGATTTATTTATTTTTATCAATCGGAGGTATTATTGAAACGCCATCACATCTATGTAACGACATAATCTATAAGTTATTATGTAAACACACTTGTTTTGTAATAAATACTTTTCATATCATAATGAATTATGATAATCTTTAGCCTTAAAAGTTAAATAAGGACTTTAAGAAAATGGATAGTATTTTAGGTAAAAAAATTAATTCAACTGCAATACCATCACTATTATGTGATTTTTATAAAACTTCACATCGAGTTCAATATCCTGAAGGTTCTCAGTTTTTATATAGTACATTCACACCTCGTAGTAATATTTATGCTCCATTTGTTGCACGTGTTGTATCATTTGGCTTTCAGGCATTTATTTTAAAATACTTGATTCATTATTTTAACGATAATTTTTTTTCTCGCTCACAACATGACGTTGTTTCTGAATATACCCAATTTATTTCTGACACATTGAATATTGAGGACTCTGGCGAACATATTGCACAATTGCATCAGCTCGGTTACTTACCTATCAGAATTAAAGCTATTCCAGAAGGAAAATCTGTTGCAGTGAAAGTTCCTTTAATGACAATTGAAAACACTCACTCAAGCTTTTTTTGGCTGACTAATTATTTGGAAACCCTGATTAATGTGTCATTATGGCAGCCTATTACATCAGCTTCCATTGCATTTGCTTATCGTAAGGCTTTAGCCGAATTTTCAGAGCAAACCTGTGATGATAATAGCCATCTACCCTTCCAGGCACACGATTTCTCTATGCGTGGAATGAGTTCCTTAGAATCAGCAGAAAGCTCCGGCGCTGGACATCTAACCTCATTTTTAGGCACAGATACTATTCCTGCAATTTCATTCGTGACAGCCTATTATGGTTCTCAACATTTAATCGGTACATCTATTCCGGCATCAGAACATTCGGTGATGAGTTCACACGGTGTTGATGAGCTGCCGACTTTCCGTTATTTAATGGCAAAATATCCAAACAATATGCTATCTATTGTGGCAGATACAACCGATTTCTGGCATAACATCACCGTTAATTTACCATTATTAAAACAAGAAATTTTAGCTCGACCGGAATCAGCTAAACTGGTTATCCGCCCTGATAGCGGTGATTTTTTTGCAATTATTTGCGGTGACAGTTCTTCCCCCGTTGAACACGAGCGCAAAGGTCTAATTGAGTGTTTGTGGGATATTTTTGGTGGTAGTATCAACCAAAAAGGTTATAAAGTGCTTAATCCGCATATTGGGGCAATTTATGGTGACGGCGTCACTTATGATAAAATGATACGGATTTTAGAGGGCTTAACGGCAAAAGGTTTTGCTTCCAGCAATATTGTGTTTGGCGTTGGGGCTCAAACTTATCAACGCAATACTCGTGATACGCTGGGTTTTGCAATCAAAGCGACTTCAATTACAATTAACGGTGTCGAAAAGGCGATTTTCAAAGCCCCTAAAACCGATAACGGCTTAAAAAAATCGCAAAAAGGGCGAGTAAAAGTAATCTCTTATGATCATTATGTTGACGAGCTAACCGCACTGGATGATTTTTCAGATGATCTTTTAGAGGTGGTTTTTGAAAATGGTAAGTTAGTCAAATCGACCAATTTTGATGAAATTCGGCAAAATATAGCACAACAATTTTAGAAAAATGGAATGAAACAAGCGGTCAAATTTGTTAATTTTTTTGCAAATTAGACCGCTTGTATTTAGCTCTGATTATTTGGTTAAATCAATACGGTAAACCGCAAAGCCGGTTTCATCGTTTTCGATGTACTCCATCGGATATTGTGCATTTTCCTTAATGAAGGCTTTAGCTTTATCTGTTGGAGAGGTTTCAAAACGAATATCCAGTTTTGCATTTGAGCTAATTGGTGCAATACGCCAGTTGTTATCCGCTTTCGGACTTACCTGCCCGTGAGCTTTACTTTCGGTGGTAATATAATTCGCTAACACTTGGCGATTTTCGTCCGGTGCAGCAAATACAATGTGTTTATCGCCTGTTCCCGGGAATTTTGCTCCATAAGCGCGGTAATTGTTGGTGGCAATTAAGAATTCTTGTTTAGGATCAACCGGTTTACCTTCAAAAGTCAAATTCACAACACGGTGCGAATTAGGATTGATCAATTTGCATTCGCCGTCATAACGAGCCGGTTGGGTTAAATCAAACTGATAATTCACGCCATCGATCACATCGTAGTTATAGGTGCGGAAACCTGTCCAATCTAATAAATATTGAGGCTTATCCGAAGCGATATCAATTTGTTTGAACATTCCTGCACTACACTCTAACCACTCTTTTAATTCTGCTCCTGTTGCTTTAACCACCACTAAGGTATTTGGGTAAAGGTATAAGTCCGCCGCATTGCGGAAAGTTAATTCGCCTTTATCTACTTCGGTATAGCCTGTTGGGTCATTTTTACGGCCTCCAACTTTAAATGGCGCTCCAGCACTTAAAATAGGTAATCCAGCAAGTTCCGGTAAGCCTTTTACCACATTTTCTACATACGCTTTTTGAGCTTGGTTCACAATTTGAATGGTTGGGTCATCTTGAACTAACGCAAGGTAACTATACATATTATCAGTTGCTTTACCGATAGGTTGAGACACAAATTGACGGGTTGCTTCATGGGTTTCTTTTAATAATGCAACGATTTCAGGGTGGTTCTCAACGGTTGCTTTTTTCTCTTCCGTATTATAAATTGGACGCAACTCTGCTCTACCGTCCACAACGCCCCATTTACCATTGTTTTCGGCCAAGCTTAAATCAATCACACTGATGTTATTCCCCCAGTAGCCAGCCATACTTTCCGGTACGCCTTTCATTGTTCCTTTTGCAATATCGGCATTTGGTGAATTTGCAAATTCTTTATTTGGGAACAGGCGATGTGAATGCCCGAAAATAACAGCATCAATGCCTTTTACATCAGCAAGATAGAATGCACAGTTCTCTGCTCCTTCTTTATACGGTTCGTCAGACGGACCGGTATGTGCTAATGCAACGACAATATCTGCCCCTTCTTTTTTAACTATAGGCACATATTTTTGTGCGGTTTTCACAATATCTCGGGCTTCAACTTTTCCCTCAAGATTAGCTTTATCCCAAATCATCACTTGTGGCGGTACAAAACCGATATAACCAATCTTAAGTGTGTGTTTGTTACCTTTTTCATCAAAAATTTCTTTTTGTTGAATAACATAAGGTGTAAAGAATGGTTCATCTGTCTCCGGCTTCACAATATTTGCATTGATAATTGGAAATTTTGCTTGCTTAATAGCATTATCTAAATAGCTTAAACCGTAGTTAAACTCATGATTTCCCAGCGTTCCGACTTCATATTGCATCGCATTTAATGCCATAATCGAAGGTTCAGGTCTGCCCTCTTTTGCACCTTTGGTTGACTGGTAGTCAGAAATAGGATTACCTTGAATTAAGTCACCATTATCGACCAACACACTGTTTTTAACTTCTGCTCTAGCTTGTTTAATTAGGCTTGCTGTACGGGTAAAACCAAACTTTTCTGTTGGAGCATCTTTGTAATAATCAAAATCAGTTAAGAAACCGTGAATATCCGTAGTCGCGATGACTCGCAGGGCCGCTTTATTTTTTGCCTTTTGTGCAAAAGCAGAAGGTTGTGTCCCCAATACAAGCATTGCAGTTGCACCAAGCTGGATAAATTTTCTTCTATTTAACATAAAATATCTCCTTAATGAAATGAAAGGGTAAATTGTAAAATATTTTAGAAAAATAACCGCTTGTTCGCCATATTTTTTCACATTTATAGCTTGTTATATCAAATTTTAAACACATTTTTATCTTTCTTTGAGTTCAAGCATTTATTTTAAGAGCTGAAAGGTGTATCCTTTACACCTTAAATACACCAATAAAAATAGTATTTTCTTCAAACTCATTTCATAAAATAAGGTAATTTGACCATGTCTAAAAACTTAATCTTAATCCTTAACTGCGGTAGTTCATCTCTTAAATTTGCTATTTTAGATCCTAAAACAGGTGATGAAAAATTATCTGGACTTGCTGAAGCTTTTCATTTAGAAGATGCACGTATCAAGTGGAAGTTAAACGGGGAGAAAGGTAATGCTGATTTAGGTGCAGGTGCCGCACATAGTGAAGCACTTACCTTTATTGCTGAAAAATTGTTATCTGACGAATTAAAAGCAGGTATCGGCGCAATTGGTCATCGTATTGTTCATGGCGGTGAAAAATTCACCTCATCAGTTGTAATTACCGATGATGTGATTAAAGGTATTGAAGATGCAACGCAATTTGCACCATTACACAACCCTGCGCATTTAATTGGTATTAAAGAAGCATTCCGCATTTTCCCTGAATTAAAAGACAAAAACGTAGCTGTATTTGACACTGCATTCCACCAGACAATGCCGGAACACGCATTCTTATATGCACTTCCATATAAATTCTATAAAGAAAATGGTATTCGTCGCTACGGTTTCCATGGCACAAGCCACTTCTATATTACCTCACAAGTTGCAGAATTAGCAGGTAAGTCTGTTGAGCAAACCAATGCCATTATTTGCCACTTAGGTAACGGTGGTTCTGTTTCTGTTGTACGCAATGGTAAATGTATTGATACCTCAATGGGTTTAACTCCATTAGAAGGTTTAGTAATGGGTACTCGCTCTGGTGACTTAGACCCTGCGATTATCTCTTTCTTATACAATAACTTAGGTATGTCAATGGACGAAATTGATACTACTCTAGTAAAAAAATCTGGTCTTTTAGGTTTAACTGGCGTAACTAGTGACTGTCGTTATGCAGAAGATAATTACAATGATGTTTCAAAACCGGAAGCAAAACGCGCTTTAGATGTATATAGCTATCGTTTAGCTAAATACATTGGTTCATATATGGCAATTTTAGGCGATGACCACTTAGATGCTATCGCATTTACCGGTGGTATCGGTGAAAATTCAGGCTTAGTACGTGAATTAACCTTAAATCACTTAAAATTATTTGGCGTTAAATTAGATCAAGAACGTAACCTTGCTGCCCGTTTTGGTAAAGATGGGGTCATTACAGCGGACGATTCAACATTTAAAGCTGTGGTTATCCCAACTAATGAAGAACTCGTGATTGCACAAGATACCGCTAAATTAGCATTATAACTACTAGGGCAGATATTCTGCCCTTTCACTTTCTTTTAATTTGGAAATATTATGTCTAGAACGATCATTCTTATCCCTATTTCAACTGGTGTTGGTTTAACCAGTGTTAGCTTAGGTTTAGTGCATGCTTTGGAGCAAAAAGGTTCTAAAGTAGGATTTTTAAAACCGATTTCTCAACCTATCAGCGGTGAAGATACGTTAGACCGCTCAACAACAATTATCAGAGCAGAACAAACAACAGAGGTTGGTGAGCCGTTTATGTTAAGCGAAGCTGAAACATTAATCGGTCAAAACCAAACGGATGTATTGTTAGAAAAAGTGGTGGAACGCCACCAAAAATTATCAAAAAATAATGAAATTGTCATTGTTGAAGGTTTAATTCCAACGCGTAAAAACTCATACGCTAACAGCATTAACTATGAAATGGCTCAAGCCCTTGATGCTGAAATTGTATTAGTTGCAGCACCGGCCTCAGATACACCAGCTCAATTAAAAGAGCGAGTTGAAGCTGCCGCTTCACAATTTGGTGGACGTAACAACCCAAATTTACTGGGCGTTATTATCAATAAATTCAATGCACCAGTAGATGATTCAGGTAGAACCCGTCCAGATTTGACTGAAATTTTTGATTCATTTCAGCACTCAAATAATAATGTTTCAGAAGTCGAGCATCTTTTTGCTAAAAGTCCAATTAAGCTGTTAGGCTGTATTAGCTGGAAAGCAGAACTTATTGCTACACGAGCAATTGACGTTGCAAAACATTTAGGCGCTTCAATTATTAATGAAGGCGAAATAAAGGCTCGTCGGATTCGTGGTGTGACATTCTGTGCGCGTAACTTACCAAATATGGTCGATCATTTTAAAGCCGGTAGTTTATTAGTTACCTCTGCGGATCGTCCTGAAGTGTTAGTTGCTGCATCATTGGCGGTAATGAATGGCATCGAAATTGGTGCTATTTTACTAACCGGTGGTTATAAAATTGATAGCTCAATTGCAAAACTTTGCCAACAAGCATTTGAAACCGGTGTGCCTGTATTCCGTATTGAAGGTAACACTTGGCAAACCGCATTAAGCCTACAAAGCTTCAGCTTAGAAGTGCCTGTAGATGATAAAGAGCGTATTGCTGCAATTAAAGAATATATGGCAAGCAAATTTAATGTAGGTTTCATTGATGAGGTTTCTAAAGCCGCTACTCGTGCAAGACGTTTATCACCTGCAGCATTCCGTTACCAATTAACCGAATATGCCCGTCAAGCGAAAAAACGCATTGTTTTACCTGAAGGAGATGAGCCTCGTACTGTGAAAGCGGCTGCATTATGTGCTGAGCGTGGCATTGCAGAATGCGTGTTATTAGCTAATCCAACAGACGTACAACGTGTTGCTGAAGCACAAGGCGTGGTATTAGGTAAAGGCGTAACGATTATTGACCCTGCGAGCATTCGTGAAAATTATGTTGATCGCTTAGTTGAATTGCGTAAAGCAAAAGGAATGACTGAAGTTGTTGCTCGTGAGCAACTTTTAGATACAGTTGTATTAGGTACAATGATGCTTGAAGCTAATGAAGTGGACGGTTTAGTCTCAGGCGCAGTTCACACAACCGCTAACACTATTCGCCCACCAATGCAGATCATTAAAACTGCAGCGGGAAGCTCTATTGTATCTTCTATCTTCTTTATGCTACTACCTGATCAAGTATTGGTATACGGTGACTGTGCGGTAAACCCTGACCCAACTGCAGAACAGCTAGCGGAAATTGCTATTCAATCAGCAGAATCTGCCAAAGCCTTTGGTATCGACCCTCGTGTTGCAATGATCTCCTACTCTACCGGTACATCAGGTTCAGGTGCGGATGTAGAAAAAGTGAAAGAAGCAACTCGTATTGCCCAAGAAAAACGTCCAGATTTAATCATTGATGGCCCATTACAATATGATGCGGCAATTATGGAAGATGTTGCCCGCTCAAAAGCACCAAATTCACCTGTAGCAGGTAAAGCAACTGTATTTGTCTTCCCGGATTTAAATACTGGTAATACCACCTATAAAGCGGTACAACGTTCGGCAGATTTAGTCTCTATCGGCCCAATGTTACAAGGTATGCGTAAACCTGTAAATGACTTGTCCCGTGGGGCTTTAGTTGACGATATCGTTTATACTATTGCATTAACTGCGATTCAAGCAACGCAATAACTCCCTCCCAAAATGAAACCAAATGCCCTTAAAACTAAGGGCATTTTTATTTTTTACCTACCCGACTTTTCAATTTAATCATATAATCAAGATTAGTGTTAAAAAGGAGAATTTATGGAAAAAATTGAACGCTTATTTGCCAATAACCACGCCTGGGCAACTAAGATGAAAGATGAACAATCGGATTATTTTAAAGAATTAGCGGAACATCAAAAGCCAACCTATTTATGGATTGGCTGTTCCGATAGTCGTGTGCCTGCTGAAAAACTCACAGGGTTAGGCCCCGGAGAATTATTTGTTCATCGAAATGTAGCAAATATGGTGATTCACACTGATCTTAATTGTCTGTCGGTTGTTCAATATGCGGTAGATGTATTAGAAATTGAGCATATTATTATCTGTGGTCACACTAATTGTGGTGGTATCAATGCGGCAATTGCACAAAAAGAACTTGGTTTAATTAATAACTGGTTGTTACATATTCGTGATATCTGGTTTAAACACAGCCATTTACTAGGCAAACTTCCCTATGAAGAGCGATCAAATGTCTTGACCCGATTAAATGTTGCAGAACAAGTTTATAATTTAGGTCAGTCCTCTATTATTAAAACCGCTTGGGAACAGGGTAAATCCCTCTCGCTACACGGTTGGGTATACGATGTTACAGATGGTTTCTTGATTGACCAAGGTGTTATGGCTACTAGCCGAGAAACATTAGAAATTACCTATCGTAATGCAATAGCTAAAATAACAACCGAAGCAAACGAAAAAATAGTTTTAAACGATGAAAATTAGCCATTGTAAGCGGTTAAATTTATCGATTTTTTTACAATCTTTTATAAAAAACCATTGTTTGATGGTTTTTTATTTTCCTGATTCCTGTTATCGTCAAAAAAGTTTTAAATTTCAGCAAAAGTGTAAAATATAGATTTAAAAATCAAAAACATACAAATATATAGATTTATTTTTATAAAATCCCAACTTTTTAAGATAAAAAAGAATATAAATCTAGCAAATCTAGAATTTGATCCCTTAATAAGAACTAGACATCAATAAAATTTTACTGCAAAATCCAACCATCTTAGAGAAGAAAATACTATTTTGTTGGAGGATTCAATGAAAAAACTTTCTGGTGCAGAAATGATTGTACAGTCCTTAAAGGATGAAGGCGTAGAGTACGTTTTCGGCTATCCGGGTGGCTCTGTACTCGATATTTATGATGCAATTCATACACTTGGGTTGAATCACGTTTTAGTTCGACACGAGCAAGGTGCTGTACATATGGCTGATGGCTATGCCCGTTCAACAGGTAAAGTCGGCTGTGTGCTAGTGACTTCAGGTCCGGGAGCAACGAATACAATCACTGGTATTTTAACCGCTTATACCGACTCTGTTCCGTTGGTAATACTGTCGGGTCAAGTTCCATCAAGTTTAATTGGAACAGATGCATTCCAAGAAAGTGATATGATCGGTATTTCTCGTCCGGTTGTAAAACACAGTTTCTTGGTAAAAAGTACAGAAGAAATTCCTTCGATCATTAAGAAAGCTTTCTATATTGCCTCAACCGGTCGACCAGGTCCGGTAGTTATTGATATTCCTAAAGATGTAGTCAATCCATTAAATAAATATCCCTATGAATATCCGCAAGAAGTATCAATGCGTTCTTATAACCCAACGGTTCAAGGGCATAAAGGGCAAATTAAAAAAGCATTAAAAGCACTATTAGTGGCAAAACGCCCAGTACTTTATGTAGGCGGTGGTGTAATTAGTGCAGAGTGTTCCCCAGAAATTACAGAGTTTGCACAAAAGCTAAATCTACCTGTAACCTGTTCCTTAATGGGACTAGGTGCCTACCCTGCCTCTGATAAGCAATACTTAGGTATGTTAGGAATGCACGGCACTTTTGAGGCAAATAATGCAATGCACGAAAGTGATTTGATTTTAGGTATTGGGGTACGTTTTGATGATCGTACAACAAATAACTTAGCAAAATATTGCCCGAATGCAAAAGTGATCCACGTGGATATTGATCCAGCCTCAATTTCCAAAACAGTACAAGCTTATATTCCAATTGTAGGCAGTGCTAAGAATGTAATGGAAGAATTTTTATCTTTATTAGGTGAGGAAAATCTTGCAAAAAATCAGGTAGATTTAACCGCTTGGTGGCAACAAATTGATGCTTGGAAAGCTCGTAATTGCTTAGCCTTTGAAGAAAACAGTGATGTGATTAAGCCACAACAAGTGATTAGAATGATCCATAAATTGACCAATGGGGAAGCCTATGTTGCCTCAGATGTTGGACAACATCAAATGTTTGCTGCCTTGCATTATGGGTTCGATAAACCACGTCGTTGGATTAATTCAGGCGGTGCAGGCACAATGGGCTTTGGCTTGCCTGCTGCGATGGGGATAAAATTTGCCCACCCTAATGCCACTGTTGTTTGTGTAACCGGTGATGGTAGTATCCAAATGAATATCCAGGAACTTTCCACCGCAAAGCAATACGACACACCGATTGTGATTGTCAGCTTAAATAACCGTTTCTTAGGTATGGTGAAACAGTGGCAAGATATTATTTACTCTGGCCGCCATTCACAGGTGTATATGAATTCTCTACCTAACTTTGCTAAATTAGCAGAGGCTTATGGCCACGTTGGGATTCAAATCGACCACCCTTCTGAATTGGAGGCAAAATTAACTGAGGCATTCTCAATTAAAGATAAGCTTGTATTTGTTGATGTATTGGTCGATGAAACGGAACATGTTTACCCAATGCAAGTGCGTGGAGGAGCAATGAATGAAATGATGTTAAGTAAAACGGAGAGAACAGATGCGTAGAACATTAGCCGTATTATTAGAAAATGAATCAGGTGCATTATCTCGTGTAGTTGCCCTTTTCTCGCAACGTGGTTTTAACATTGAAAGCTTGACCGTTGCCCCTACTGATGATCCAAGCCTTTCCCGTATGACAATTGTCGCGCAAGGCGAAGAACAGGTGTTAGAACAAATCGAAAAGCAACTACACAAACTCATTGATGTGTTTAAAGTGAGTAACTTAAGTGCTTATGAACACGTTGAGCGTGAAGTGTTATTGGTAAAAGTGCGAGCTACAGGTTCATCTCGTGATGAACTGAAGCGTATGGTAGATATTTACCGTGGGCAAATTGTAGATTTAACACCGAAACTTTATACTATTCAATTATCCGGCTCTACTGAGAAACTCAATGCGTTTATTGAGGCAGTGAAAGAAGAAACGACAATTGTAGAGATTGTTCGCTCCGGCGTGATTAGCCTATCTCGTGGTGATAAGAACGCTCTGTAAGCGGTCAATTTTAGCTTAAAATTTGCAAATCCCTTTATCTTAAAGATAAAGGGATTTTTTATGTAACGTGAATTTGTTGCTAATTACTCTGTTTAGTTTCAGCGTGAGTAATATAAATGGTCGCAGCGATAATAATCGCTGCCCCTAGCCATAATTTACCCGGTGGCACCCAGTTAAATACCAACCAACCGGCTAATACATTCAGCGGTAATTTAATAAAATCAAACGGCTGAATGTAGGAAGCATCTGCTACACTGTAGGCTTTGGCTACCGCCAGTTGTGCTAAAGCCGTAAAGAAACCAAGTAAGATTAAAAAGCCGAAATCACTCCAAGAAGGTAAACTAAAGCCACTAGGACTAAGGTTTGTGAGCGCAATCAACAAATTAAAAGGCGTAATTAAAATAAACAGGTAAGCAACCATCGTAGTCGGGCTATCGTAGCGAGAGAGTTTTTTCACCATCAGCGAATAACCTGCCCAGAAAAAAGCCGCAGCAATCGGCAGTAACGCAATCATTTCAAAATGGTCACTCCAAGGCTCTAGAATAATCATTGCCCCAACAAACCCCATTGCGGTTGCAATCCAACGCTTTTTATCCACTTTCTCTTTCAAAAACAGACCGGAGCCGATAGTCACAAACAATGGCGAAGTCATCAATAACGCTATGCCCTGCCAAATAGGTAATTGGTTAGCGAGTGCCATTGTCCAACATTGAATACCAATAGCAGATAGAAAAATCCGAAAACAGTGTTGCCCAAAATGCTCGGTTTTTAATGAAGAGAAGAAACCGATATTATTCATACTGGGAACGAGGAAAATAAAGGCAGCTAAATATTGCACCAATGCAATCACGCTCGAGTCAATCGGTGAAATGGACGTTAATTTGGGAATTAAGGTATTGATACAGGCAAATAACACACCGGCAGTAATAATTGCCACAGCCCCTTTGATGGGTTGATGTTTTTTCATAGTTCTCCTTTTATAGTTCTCTTGGTAACAAGCGGTCAAAAACATTGAACATTTTACCAAAGCGGTAAAATTAATACTTTAGAACGACGTTGATAATTGTAATTTTCCCGTTTATAGCGAGGTAAATCTTGGGCATCTGTCAGCCTAAATCCTCGCTCTTGGAACCATTGTGTGGTTCTTGTAGTCAGCACAAAGAGTTTTTCCATTCCCAGTTGCACTGCCCGTTTTTGAATATTCTCCAATAGAATATCCCCTCTTGAGGAATCACGATAATCCGGGTGAACCGCCACACACGCCATTTCCGCCATTTTTTCTTCCGGATATAGGTTGAGTGCCGCACAAGCAATCACCACACCATCACGCTCAATAATAGTGTAGTTGGTGATTTCCATTTCTAATTGTTCACGAGAGCGTTTTACCAAAATGCCCTGCTGTTCAAGCGGTCGAATTAAATCCAATAAACCCGGAATATCGCTGGAGTTCGCAATACGCACTTGCTCCGAGCTTTCCATTGAGAACTGCGTACCGATACCATCACGAGAGAACAACTCTTGAAGCAACGAGCCATCTTCTTTATAGCTTAATAAATGTGAGCGTTTTACGCCTTCTCGGCATACCGTGATCGCTGCTTGTAAAAATCGAGCTTTCGGGGTGTGATATTCGCCTTGCTCGATTAACTGCTGCAATAAAATTTCGCCATCTTGTGGCAGATAATCAGGAATTGGCTTGCCGTTTTCATCTAAAATCCCCTGCTCTTCACAAAAACCGATTAATTTATCGGCACGAAGTTTAATCGCTACTTGGGTCGCAATATCTTCAAACGGCAGATTAAACATTTCACCGGTTACAGAAGGAGCAATCGGGCCAAGTAATACAATCGAATTTTGTGCCAGTTGTTGTTTAATGCTCTCAATATTAATGCGGCGGATTTTACCGCTTAGGGCGTAATCTACCCCATCAACCACACCGATGGGTTGGGCTAAAATCATATTACCACTGACCACATTAATTACTTCAGAATGGGGTAAACGCAAGGAAAGGCGGGCAAATAAATCATAATGCACTTTTCCTACCGCTTGTTTTACATATTCTAGCGACTGTGGGTTAGTTACACGAATATTGTGGTAATACTCAGGTTCAATATTATTTTGAGCCAGTAATTGATTAATCTGCGGTCTTGCTCCAAATATAATCACCAATTTGATATTTAGGCTGTGCAGTAAGCTGATGTCATTGATAATATTGACAAAATTCGGGCTTTCTATCACATCGCCGTCAAGCATAATCACAAAGGTTTTGCCTCTGTGCATATTGACATAGGGCGTAGATTGCCTAAACCATTGGGCTAATGCGAGTTCTGTGTTTTGCATATATTTCCTCTTTATAATATAAACGCATATTATCTTTTTTAGAAAAATCCGCAAGCCTTAAATTGAATAATTAAGCATTAAATTTGCATAAATAACAAAGCCCTGAAATAATATCAGGGCTTTATGATTAGGCTTCAACTTTGGTTAAGTCTTTAACTTCAGTTTCAACCGTCACTTTTTTCACTGCTTCAATACCTTTCTGGCAGCTTTGCTTGGTTTTGTATGCTTCGCCCGTTGCGACCACTTCGTGATTGCCGGCTTTTAAACGCCAACGGTATTCGCCTTTAGCATCTTGATAAATTTCAAAGTACATATTTAACTCCTTCATATTTTGCCCCAAACACTTGTTTGGCGGAGCTAGCTTAAGGTAAATCAGGGAAAATATCAAAGCAAGCGGTCATTTCTTTACAAAACATTGCAAATTTACGCAGTTAGCATTATCTGCTCAATATCTGTAATCTCTTTCGGACAACCGCTGGTTAAGTTTTTGTTGCCATATTCGGTAATCAAAAGGTTATCTTCAATACGAATCCCAATGCCTTTATATTGCTCCGGCACATCGGCATCTTGAGGAATATAGATACCGGGTTCGACTGTTAGCACCATACCAATCTGCAGAGGGCGATCCCGCTCCGTGCCATAATCTCCCACATCGTGAACATCTAGCCCTAGCCAATGCCCTAAACCGTGCATATAAAATTGGCGATAGGCTTTTTGCTCAATGAGGGTTTCCATATCACCGGTTAGAATGCCTAAACGAACCAAGCCCTGCGTGAGAATCTGCACAGCCTTATCGTTTGCCGCTTTAATCGAGCTGTTTGGAACGAGCAGCTTGATCGCCTCTTTTTGCATAGTTAAGGTTAATTCATATAGCTCTCTTTGCGGTTCAGAGAATTTGCCATTGATGGGGAAGGTTCGGGTAATATCGCCGGCATAATACGCAAACTCCGCCCCTGCATCAATCAGCAATAAATCGCCGTCTTTAAGCACCTGATCATTTTCATTGTAGTGAAGAATACAGCCATTCTCACCGCCAGCAACAATCGAATTATACGCCGGAAATCTTGCCCCAAAGCGGCTAAATTCGTGTTGAATTTCCCCCTCAATTTCCCATTCATAACGATTTGGGCGAGCTTGTTTCATTGCTCGGATATGTGCTAGCGAAGAAATATGGCACGCCTGTTGAATCAAGGCAATTTCCAGCTCCGATTTAATCAACCGCATTTCCGATAACATTGGTTGCCAATCAATCAAGGTTGTCGGCACTTTTTGGCGATTCGCTTTTATTTTTTCAAATGTTGCAAACAGAATCTTATCGCCCCACTGTTGTAGCCCTAACGCACAATAACAAGCGGTCAGATTTTCTAATTTTTTTGCAAGAACAGTTTCCATGTCATCAATATCAAAAGCTGCGTTAAATTGTAACGTTTTTGGAGCTTCCTCAACCCCTAAACGTCTGCCATTCCAGGTTTCCATTAAAGGGTCTTTTTTACGCACAAAAATAATACTTTCTGTTTTACTTTCGCTTTTCAGCAGTAATACCGCTGATTTAGGCTCTGCAAAACCGGTTAAATACCAAAAGTAGCTATCCGGCCTAAATAGATATTCAGAGTCACTATTACGGCGTTTTTCCGATTCGGTAAAAACTAATAAGGCTGAATTATCTTGCATTTGCTCAAACACACGTTCACGGCGTGCAGTAAATTCTTCTTGTGGCATTTTAGCCAAATAAGCGAGATCCATTATTTCTCCTTTTTTATATTGAAACCAAGCATATTTTAGCACAAATGCCGCATAAATTCAGCTCAGTCAAAATAGACAAAAGATTATATTTGAGATCTTGATTGCAAAAACAAAACCAATTAAGATTAAATATAACCCACACCACACACAAAAGACCATTTTTAACCTAAAATACAAAAATTATTAAAAACAAAGCTCAGATTTAAAATATGGACAAAGCAAAACTTTCAACTGAATTACAAAATCAGATAAATCAACTGAACCAACTACGCAAACAGGCTCTTAAGCAAGAACAAGACGAGCAGAAATTGTTTGAAAAAAACAAAATTGAGGATTTGCCACATTTTGGCAAGCAGCTTAATACTCAGCGGAAGTTGTTAGGCATAGAATTAACCACACTTGAAATGCAAACCGGTATTTCAAGCTCTACCCTAAAACGCTTGTTTAAAGACCCAAGCCAAGTTAAATTTCAGACAATTTGCATTGTGGCAGAAACGCTTGGCTTTAATTTATGTGCAATTAATACCCACAAACAAGAGTAAGCGTGACAATGTATTGATTTCGAGTGTTTTGGAGAGATAAAAAAAATCGGGCTTAAAAGCCCGATTTACCAGAGAAAAGTTATAAATCCAATAAAGAAAGGAGTTCGTTATCTTTACGATCGACATAATGGTCGGATTGAATTTTACGAATGGTTCTAGACTTGCCACGAATAAGCAAGGTTTCAGTACTGGCAATATTGCCTCTACGTTTAATCCCTTTTAACAATTCACCTGAGGTAATGCCCGTTGCAACAAAGACGATATTGTCATCACGCACTAAATCTTCTAACTTCAACACGCTATTCACCGGCACATTCATTTCATTACAACGTGAAAGCTCTTTTTCTGCCGCTGTTAAATTTTCAGGGCTATTGCCTTTAACTTGGTTGCGAGGAATTAAACGTGCATTCATATCGCCACCCAATGCACGAACCGCAGCCCCTGCCACTACCCCTTCAGGTGCACCGCCAATGCCATAAAGCAGATCTAATTCACTCTCCGGTAAACAACATTGCACCGCAGCCG
Organism: Mannheimia haemolytica; assembly: GCA_900638155.1. Taxonomy (NCBI): domain Bacteria; kingdom Pseudomonadati; phylum Pseudomonadota; class Gammaproteobacteria; order Pasteurellales; family Pasteurellaceae; genus Mannheimia; species Mannheimia haemolytica. The sequence continues at coordinate 1,435,171 of LR134495.1, forward strand.
CAACATCGCCATCAGGAATTGCAATTACTCTTACCCCTAATTTTTGGACATCAGCGATAATTTTTTCGTGGCGGGGCTTGGCAAGAATGGCAATCGTTAATTGGGAAAGCAACTTGCCCTTTTTCGAGGCGACACGGCGAAGATTTTGCTCAAGCGGAAGATTTAAATCAATCATTCCTTTACATTCCTGCCCTACCACCAATTTTTCCATATACATATCAGGGGCTTTTAAGAAGGTTTCTTTACCGCCTGCTGCTAATACGGACAACGCATTTGCCTGCCCCATTGCAGTCATACGAGTGCCATCAATTGGGTCAACCGCAATGCTGATTTCCTCATCTTCTAAGCGAGATAAACCAATTTTCTCGCCAATATAAAGCATCGGTGCTTCATCAATCTCGCCTTCACCGATCACAATTTCACCACGGATTTCCATTTGGTTCAGCATAAAACGCATGGCTTTCACCGCCGCGTCATCAGCGGCATTTTTATCGCCACGACCAAGCCAAGAGTAAGCTGCAAGAGCCGCAGCTTCCGTAACACGAGAAAATTCAAAAGAAAGAGTTCGTTTCATTTTTGTTCCTTAGTTTCTTGAAAGAAAAACTTTAAAAGAAGAGAGAACATATTTTATCAGCAACTGACAAGCTACGTTACTAAAAAATCGACATTTGAATAAAAATTCATAAATCACCAAACTTTTTTATAAAAATAAGGTCAGATTTAAGGTATAATCTTTGCAAGTTTTTATATTATTTTAGAGGGAATTTACTATGTCAGTATCGGTGTTAGACCAATTAGAAGAAAAAATTAAACAAGCTGTTGAAACTATTCAATTACTTCAATTAGAAGTTGAAGAATTAAAAGGCAAAAACGATACAGCAAAACAAGAAAACGACACATTGCGTAATGAATATGAGCAATTAAAAGTGGAACAGCAAAATTTCCAAGATCGTTTACGTTCACTTTTAGGTCAAATCGACAACGTTTAATTCTATTTTCAACACAAACGGCTAAATTTTTAGCCGTTTTTTATTTATTCACGATATGGCAAAACTCTATTTTTACTACTCTTCAATGAATGCAGGGAAATCCACGACTCTGCTCCAATCATCTTACAATTACCAAGAACGTGGAATGAACACTTTAGTTTATACCGCTGCTATTGATGACCGTTTTGGTGTGGGCAAAGTCAGCTCACGCATTGGTATTTCACAAGAGGCACAACTATTTACCTCAGACACTAATTTATTTGCAGAAATTAGTGCATTACACACAAGAAAAGCGTTACACTGTATCTTAATTGACGAAGCTCAATTTTTAACAAAGACACAGGTTTATCAATTAAGCGATGTGGTCGATAAACTAAAAATTCCGGTGCTTTGTTACGGGCTACGCACCGATTTCCAAGCTGAATTATTTGAAGGCAGCAAATATCTGTTAGCTTGGGCAGATGAGTTGGAAGAACTCAAGACCATCTGCGATTGTGGCAAAAAAGCCCATTTTGTCGTTCGATTAAATGAAAAAGGCGAGGCTATTAAAGATGGCGAACAAATTCAAATCGGCGGTAACGATAAATACCTCTCTGTCTGCCGTTATCATTACAAACAAAAGTTAGGTAAGCTATAAGCTATGAAGAGCAAGCGGTTGAATTTTCGGGAATTTTTGCAAATTTTCCGCAAAATTTAACCGCTTGTTTGTGTTATTTACCTTTCTGTTATCTTCCTGCAAACCGAATTTGCTCGCTCATCTGCCTCATCACACTGGAAGTTTCGGCAAAAAATTGTTGATAAGAAGGGCAAAGGTAGTTGTGGTTTTCGCCGCTTGCTTGGGGGACAATACGGTGTTTTGGACAGCCGCCGTGGCAGAGAATGCGGAATTTGCAGTTTAGGCAGGCTTGCGGGAGTTTTGCCTGTTTATTCCGACCGAATTGGCGTTGGGCAGGTGATGAAACAATGTCCTCCAGCGGTTGTTGGTTCAGGTTGCCTAGGTGGTAGTCGGGATAGACGAAATGGTCGCAACTGTACACGTCGCCACAGGCTTCCACCACCAGCGAGCTGCCACAGGTCGGGCGGAATACACAGTTGTTGGAGGGATAGCCTAGCCACTGCCCGAGCAGGTTATCAAACTCGATCACAAAAATCTGCCCACGGTCAGGCAACCATTCGTGAAAGACATCGACTAAAAATTGCCCGTAGCCTTGGGGCGGGACGGAAAAGGATTGTAATTTCCCCTTGTGGCTTTCCACCACCGGAATAAACTGCATATAACGGCTGCCGAGGGCTTTGAGGGCTTGGTAGGTTTCTCTGCCACGTTGCCAATTGCGGTCGTTCACCACCGTGAGGGTGTTAAATTCCACGCCAACCTCTTTCAATAAATCGACCGCACTTTTCACCCGTTCAAACGTCGGTTTACCGTTGGTAGAAATGCGGTAGCGGTCGTGAATGTCGCTCAATCCGTCAATGGATAAGCCCACCAGAAAATGATGCTCTTTGAGAAAGCTCGCCCACTGGCGGTTTAGAGCAATGCCGTTGGTTTGGATTGCATTGGTGATCTGCTTGCCGTTTGCAAATTTTTGCTGATATTTGACCGCTTGTTTGTAGAAATCTAAGCCCAGCAAGGTCGGCTCGCCCCCCTGCCACACAAAATCCACCCGTTGGCTTTGGTTGGCTTCGATGTAATGGCGAATGTAGTTTTGCAGCGTTTCATCGTTCATAAACTGCGATTTTTCCGGCGGAATGGTCTGTTCCTTGCTCAGATAAAAACAGTACTCACACTGAATATTACAGTGAAAGCTACTGGGTTTTGCCATTAAGTGGAAGTAGGTGGTGGTCATAGATGTCTAAATTACATTAAAAAAGTTCCCCTCTTTAGCAAAGAGGGGTTAGGGGAGATTTGGCAGCAGTAATTAACGAAGTGAGAGAATGAATAATACCTTGAAAAAAATCTCTGTTTTCTTTCTTATTTCAATGACTTTCTTCGCCTATCTCTTCTGCCAAATCTCCCCCTGCCCCTCTTTGCTAAAGAGGGGAGCTTATTTATCAGGTAATCATCATTTTACTGATTTATCAACTAAATCTCATCAATAATCCGATACACCCAATTTTCCAGTGGGTCGTTGAGGCGTTTCATTTCCTGTCGCATTTCTTCCAACATCTCTTTTTTCACGGCTCGGTATGCTTCGTCATAAAAGAGGTTGTGCATCTCTTCGGGGTCTTTTCTGACATCGTAGAGTTCGCAGCGGTCGGTGGCGTTGAAGACCAATTTGTAATCCTTACGCCGCCACATACGCTGTTCAAAATAGACAAAATGCCCTGCCAGTTGGCACAACAAGCCTTTGCGGTCGTTGTTTTGGCTTTGTCTCGTTATCGGCAGAATGCTCTCGCCTTGGAAAGCGGTCGGGATCGGTTGATTTGCCACATCATACACGGTGGAGGTGAGATCGTGCAAATACACGAGGTTATCGTCCACTTCGTTCACCCTTGTGGAGTGCGGATCTTTGATAATCAGCGGAATGTTGTAGGTGGTTTCAAACATAAACTCGCCTTTTTCGATCATCTTATGCGCACCCATCGCATCACCGTGGTCGGCAGTGGCAACGAGGAAGGTGTTTTCATAGAGGTTGTTCTCTTCCAAGAAACGGAACAGCTCGCCAATGGCATCATCAATCAGCGTGATGTAGCCCCAGAATTTAGAAATCACCTCTTTCCAGCGTTCTTCACTCGCCTCCCACATTCCCCACATTTGTGAAATGGTGCGGAAGTGGTTCGGTTTGCCCTCAAGCGGCTTGAAGAAACTCTCGTCCAGCACCACTTGGCTTGGGTCATACATTGAATAATACGGCTCCGGCACCACGCACGGGGTGTGTGGGCCCCAGAAGTTGATCCACGCAAAGAACGGTTTTTTCTCATCAAGGGAGGCTTGAATGTATTTTTTCGCCTCGTCAATGATAAACCACTCTATCGTCTGCTCACTGGTGCCGGAAAGCAAGCCACAGAGTTCCTGTACACGCAGGTGCGGATTGTCGCCAAAATAGGCTCGGCTGACTTCGGGTGCATCATAGCCTTTTTCCGCCAACCATTCACGGTAGCGGTTGGAGTGCGTTGGCGGCTGATTGAACACGAGGTTTTTATACACTTGGCTCCCCGGATAGCCATAGCCGTCAAAGTTATGACCGGCAATGCCATAATCTTCGGGAACGGATTTTGTGCCAACGTGCCATTTGCCGATCACAAAGGAGTTATAGCCCTCCACGCCGGCAATGTTGGGGTTTTGTTGTGGAATTTCGCCTGTGCCGCCTTTTTCACCGTTTTTGATAATCCCGTGGCTGGATGGCATTAAGCCGGTAAACAGCGAGGTGCGAGCCGGCCCACAGACCGAAGCCGGCGTGAAGGCATTGTTAAACCGAATGCCGTCTTTCGCCAAGCGATCCAAATTCGGGGTTTTCACCACCTGATGCCCGTAAGTACCGAGCATATCTTTACGCACTTGATCTAACAAAATATAGATGATGTTATTCATAAATGACCTCTTTGTTAGAAATGGGTAGGGTGGACGTTAGTCCACGCTGATGATGTCGTGGGCTTACGCCCACCCTACCTAATGACTAATTCACCGCCTTTTTACCTTTACATTTTGCAAAAAACACGACACAAACCACCGCTTGTAGCACCGCATACACCGCCAGCACCATTGCCGGATTGCCGTCTGGCGAGGCTAAGCCGAGCGGAGAGAGGAATGCGTATAGCGTGAATAAGCCCAGTACGATAGAAGCCACTGCCAGTGGGGCGTATTCCCAGCTGGTTAAGTCCACATTGGCATGGTTGATTTTGTTGTCTTCGTACGGAGTCGCACGTTTTAAGAAAGTGCCTAAAATCAGCATTAACGCCACATCGAACACGAACAAGCCGGCTTGCACATACACAAAGTTGATTTTGACATCAAACACCCAAACAATGCAGAAGTAGAGAATAACGTGTGCGAGCAAGGCAATGCGTGCCGCTTTTCCTGAAACAGTTTTGTTGAATAACCCCACCGCAAATAATGCCACAATCGGAATGTTCACAAAACCGGCGAAGCGTTTGGTTAGTAAGAAAATACCGTCTGTGCCGAACATCAGTAACGGCCCGAAGATCATTGTAATCACCGCCATTACCGCAGAAACTTTTTTCGCATAGCTGATGAGTTCTGCATCAGAGAACTGTTTTTTGCTGATAGACGGTAGTAAGTCTTTACAGTAAATGGTTGCCGCTGAGTTTAAGAAGGAGTTGAAGGTACTCAAAATCGCCCCGAACAATGCGGCAATAAAGAAGCCTTGTAGCACGGTTGGGAAAGTTTTATTCACCAATTCAGGGTAAGACACGTCAATCGGTTTCAAGCCCTCGCCTAAAATGTGGAAGCTGAGTAAGCCCGGTAAGTTTAAGATAAGCGGTAGCAATAATAGGAACAGTGCCGCAATTAAGATCCCTTTTTGACCGGCTTTTAAGTCTCTCGCCCCTAAAGCCCGTTGCACAATGGCTTGGTTGGTCGTCCAGTAGAAGAAATGCACCACCATAATACCGGTGAAAATAGTCGGCCACGGCACAGCATCGGTGGCACTGCCCACTGCATTCCATTTTTCAACGTGAGTGGTGGTGATGATTTTCACCCCTTCCGCCATACTGCCGTTGCCTAAATAGATGAGTGCAAACACCGGCACTAATAATGCCCCGATGACTAACAAGACCGCATTCCAAGTGTCTGACACCGCCACCGCTTTTAAGCCGCCGAAGATCGCATAAATCGCCCCAACTACGCCAATCGCAATCACCGTGTAGGTAATCGCCGCCCCATAGCTTAAGCCGAAGGCAGTTTCAAGGTTGAAGATTTTATTGAAGGCAATCGCACCGGTGTAAAGTGCGGTCGGAATGACGATGAAAAGATAGAACACCAAGAACAAGCCCGACATAATCAAACGGGTTTGGCGGTCGAAACGGTTTTCAAAGAACTCCGGAATGGTGGTATAACCGTTACGGATATATTTCGGCAACAGATAAAGTGCCAAGAAGCAAAGCGGGATCACCGCCGGCACAGTCCACGCAATAATCGAGAAATTACCGGCATAAGAGTTGGCATTCACGCCGATAAGTTGCTCGGTAGAAAGCGAGGTTAAGACCATTGAACAGCCGATAACCGTAGCACTCAAGCCACGCCCTGCCAAGAAATAACCTTTAGATGTCGAAAGATCGTCATTTCTGGTTTTTTGCCAGGATATATACCCGACTAGTCCAGTCACAACCAGAAAAGTAATTATTGTTAATAACATATTCTTCACCTCAATATGACTATATTAATGACATATCCCATTAGAGACAGGAATAGCATAAATCTTATTTTTAACGATAGAATATGATGTTTGTCATAATAGATATGTGATGGTGATCACAACTATGAATAATTTATGACAATTTAACTGATTTTCTTTAATTCCCGCCGTAACCGAATTGCCGTTTCGGTTTCACAACCTGCAAATTCAGCTATTTCACGGTTAGTCCAGTGATAATTGGGGTAACGTTGATGTAAATAATGGATACTGTTCATTACCCGCTCTTGCGTTTTTTGGTAGGACACCATCGATAAACGATGTTCTGCATCTTGTAATTCTGTAGAGAGTTGTTTTAACAGAGGAATAATTAAGGCAGAATTGTTTGCCCAAAAATCCATAAAATTTAATGGGGTAATTCGTATCAGTTCTGCCGGCTGCAAAACTCGGGCTGAACAATGGTAAGTGCTGTTACCAAAAAAGGTCCGAAAACCAAAGTAATCACAGGCTTTATAAACCCTTACCAAGCTCTCTTTGCCATTTTCCAGCATATGATACAGCCCTATCAAGCCACTCTTTAAAAAATAAAATTCTCTGGCGTGATAACCCTGAGAATAAATGACGACTCCTTTTTCTAGATCAGACATTACACTTAATTGGCAAGACATCAATTGTTCGGGGGTTGGCATATTGTTCATTGATTATCCTTATTATTTTATTTTTGCCATATATGATTGCGATCATAATCCTTTATTTAGAAAATTTTGCATACTTATCGCACTTTAGGAGATGGATTATGACAATGGCCGTGATAATTATTTTGATCATTTGTGGTGTTGTAGTCAATATCACTTCTGCACTATTTGGGATTGGCGGGGGTGTTTTAATGATGCCGATTTTACATTCACTGTTTCCTGAACTGCCTCTCCAAGTGATTTCCGCCTGCTCTCTTACCATTGTGATTGGTTCAGCCACTATCAATTTATGCTTATTCCACCATCAACAGATAAAAATCAATCGAAAAAATGTGTTGATTTGGTCACTTGCGATGATGTTAGGCGTACAAATTGGGTTTGAGCTCAGTTTTCTTTTCTCTGATAACAGCATTATTGCTATCTTTATGCTAACCCTGCTGACACTTTCATTTAAAACCCTATTTCACAAACCAAGAGTTAAAGCAATAGTACCACCTAAACCAAAAGAAGCAGTATCTAATGCCACAATGTGCAGTTTAGGCGGTTTAATTGCAGGTATTACCGGCATTGGCGGCGGTTCAATTATGGCCCCGATTGTCACGCAAATACGCTCGGTTTCACCGAAACAGGTTGCAGTTTATACTAACTATATGATGGTGATTGGCGGAATCGGCAATTTATATGGCTACTTATCCCGCCCTTTTATGTTAGATTCAACGCTAGCGACTTGGCAAATCGGCTATGTGAATTTTGCGATTGTCGGCATTGTGGTAATGAGTTCGCTTTTTACGGTCTATTTTTCAATGAAATTGCGCAATATTTTAAGCCCCGAATTAACCACGAAGCTACTAGGTATGATCTTATTTGGCATTGCTTGTTATACGGGGTTCTTGCAATACTTCTTTATTTAGCAAAAAGCGTAGTGTTATTGCTTATGCGGCAATTTTTCCCAAGTGACTTCATTACGCAAATACACCGGTTCTATTTCAAGGGCAGATAGAGTATTCCCTTTTAGGATTTCAGTTTCAGCAATCGAAAGCATATATCGACTGGAAGGCAAAGTGATATCGCTAATAACAAGCGGTAGATTTTGCTCAGAAAATTGCAAATATGCCGCCCAACCTGTGCCAACCACCACAGTCTCTTCACTTACTTGAAATTGGCCTATTACAGCTTCGGGCGAACAGACTTGTTCAGCCACTACTTCATTCCATTCTGCACCCTTTCGTTCAAATTGAGCAAAGTAAACTTCATTCATTCGGGCATCAATTAAGGCAATTACCTTTGTTGCCCCTAATTTTTGATATGCCTCTTCTGCCATTGCTTTTAAGTTAGAAACGGCTACCACCGGCAAATTCGCACCCATTGCCAACCCTTGTGCCACACTTACACCTACCCTCACGCCGGTAAAACTGCCCGGTCCACGTCCGAATACTAAATAATTTACTTCTTTGAGTTCGATATTGGCTTGATTAAGTAATTCATCTACCATCGGCAAAATACGTTGAGTATGGGAACGAGGGCTGATTTCTTCTAAGAAAGTGATATTTCCGTTATGCTGTAACGCTACAGAGCAAGCCTCTGTGGCAGTATCTAAAGCAAGAATAGTAGATTTCATCATATTTTTAGTTTGAACAAATTGAATTTGCTTTAAGGTTAAACAAAGAAAAGGCGAATTGTATTCGCCCTCAATGAAAAGATTATTTTGCAAATTGTCGGCGTTTTTCGACCGCTTGTGCCAGTGCAAATAACGCTTTTTCGCTATCTTCCCAACCAATACAACCGTCTGTAATACTTTGTCCGTAAACCAAAGCCTCTAAACCTTTGCCTTCAATTAAGTCTTGGCGACCTTCAATCAAGTGGCTTTCAATCATCACGCCTGAAATATAGCTTGAACCGCTTGCGATTTGGTTGCAGACATCAGCACAAACGTCTATTTGGCGTTTGAACTGTTTTTGGCTGTTAGCGTGGCTGAAATCGATCATCACGTGTGGACGTCCGCCGGATTTCTCAATCGCAGCACAAGCCGCTGCAACGGAGTCAGCATCGTAGTTGGTTGCGCTATCGCCACCACGCAAAATAATATGGCAATCTGGGTTTCCTTGCGTAGAAACAATTGCAGAATGCCCGAATTTGGTGACCGATAAGAAATGATGTGGCGATTTTGCGGAAGAAATTGCATCTAATGCAATTTTCACACTACCATTCGTGCCGTTTTTAAAACCTACCGCACAGGATAAACCAGAGGCTAATTCACGGTGGACTTGAGATTCAGTCGTTCTCGCCCCAATTGCTCCCCAGCTCATAAAGTCAGCCACATATTGTGGTGTAATCATATCCAAAAACTCGCCGGCAGTCGGCACGCTTAAATCATTAATATCAGATAATACTTTACGGGCAATGCGTAAACCATCGTTTAAGGCAAAGGTTTCGTTCAAATAAGGGTCGTTAATTAAGCCTTTCCAACCAACGGTTGTACGGGGTTTTTCAAAATAGACACGCATCACCACTTCTAAGTTTTGGTTAATTTTCGGATCGGCACGCATTGCTTTAATTTTTTGTGCATATTCTAATGCCGCTTTCGGGTCGTGAATGGAGCAAGGTCCAATCACCACTAATAAGCGATCATCCGCACCGTGTAAAATTTTGTGGATTGATTGACGGGTTTTAGCAACGGTTTCCGCTGCAACATCACTTGCCGGATAGGCTTCCAGTAATGCAATAGGTGGTAGTAATTCTTCAATACTGGTAATTCTGACATCGTCATTTTTGATATAAGACATTGTGTTCACTCTCTAAATAAAATGAAAATAAAATCGTACTATCATAGTAGTACGATAATAAAAAGATTTCAAATAATTTAATTATTTTTTAATTAAATGTATTACAAACTGCAGGATTTCCTGTGGTTAAACCTTTTCTAAACCAAGCCAAACGCTGTGCAGATGAGCCGTGGGTGAAGCTATCCGGCACGACATAGCCACGACTTTGTTGCTGTAATCGGTCATCTCCAACTGCTTGGGCAGCATTAAAGGCTTCTTCCACATCGCCTTCCTCTAATCGGTTGGCTTTTGCGAGTTGGTGTCCCCAAACGCCGGCAAAACAATCAGCTTGCAATTCTACATTGACTGAAATTTGGTTTGCTTCAGCTTTAGATGAGGCTTTCATTTGAGCCCGTTGGGTTTTGCTTGTTATGCCCAATAAATTTTGGACGTGGTGGCCAACCTCGTGTGCAATCACGTAAGAGAAGGCAAAATCGCCCGATGCTCTTAATTTTTTACGCATATCATCATAGAATGATAAATCTAAATAAACCTTTTGATCGACAGGGCAATAGAAAGGACCCATTGCCGATTGACCTGTACCACAGGCGGTTGAGGTTGCTCCTCTATAAAGCACTAAGGTTGGATCTTTATAGCTCAGTCCATTTTGTTTGAAATAAGCACTCCAAATATCTTCGGTGCTGGCTAATACTTTAGAAGATAACTCTTCCAGTTTTGCTTCTTCCGAGCTGTTCAGACTAGAAGTTTGTTGGTAATTCTCCTGCCCTCCTCCCATTAAACCGGTGAGATCTACCCCATAATAAGCACCCACCAGTACAATAATAAAAGTTAGAATACCGCCTTTGCCTCTGCCGACAGACATTCTGCCCGAACCACTTGCTCTTCTGTCTTCTACGTTTTTACTGCGTCTTAAATCATCTAATCGCATATATTCAACCTTAAAAGATGTAAAAATTGCGTTAATTTTAGCCCAAAGACTAGCCTTATACTATGCTTATTTAGCATTAGATAAATACAAGCGGTTAGATTTTTGTCAAAATTTGCAAAATTTCACAGAAATCTAACCGCTTGTATGTGTTTTACCTCGCCAGCACTTCTCGTTTGCCACCTTTAAGTGGCTCAGAAACAATGCCTTGAGCTTCCATTTGATCCACAATTCTAGCCGCACGGTTAAAACCAAGCGAGAAGCGGCGTTGAATATTACTGATAGAGACCGAACCGGTTTCCGTGATATATTCAACAACCTCATCAAATAGCGGATCTAAATCGCCCGTTCCGCCATCGTTTTTGCCATCAGCCTCTTCCGAGCGGGATTCCACAATGCTTTCCAAGTAGTTTGGTTTTCCTCTTGCCCGCCAATTATCCGCCACGCGTTGCACTTCTTCGTCTTTCATAAACGCACCGTGTATCCGAATAATATCTGGGCTGCCAGCTCCTGAATAGAGCATATCGCCTCGCCCTAATAACGCCTCTGCCCCACCTGAATCTAAAATAGTTCTTGAGTCAATTTGGCTCGCTACTGTAAACGCAATCCGGCTTGGAATATTGGCTTTAATCACGCCTGTAATCACATCGGTTGACGGACGTTGGGTAGCAAGAATTAAGTGAATTCCTACCGCTCGGGCTTTTTGAGCAATTCGCATAATGTACTCTTCCACTTCTTTACCGGCAGACATCATTAAATCCGCAAACTCATCGACAATCAGCACAATATAGCTTAATTTTTGTAGCGGAGGCGGAAGGCTATCCATTGAATCGCCCGGTCGCCACGTTGGATCTGGAATCGGCAAATTCATCGCTGCCGCTTGGTCGATTTTGGCGTTATAGCCTTCAATATTACGCACCTGTAAATGGCTTACCAGTAAATAACGGCGTTCCATTTCCTCCACCGCCCAGCGTAGTGCGTTGGCGGCTTTTTTCATATCGGTTACTACCGGCGTTAATAAGTGAGGAATATCGTTATAAATGGAAAGCTCCACCACTTTAGGGTCAATCATAATAAAGCGGACTTGTTCTGGTGTAAGTTTGAACAATAGACTTAAAATCATCGTATTCACCCCAACCGATTTACCCCCACCGGTCTGCCCTGCCACCAGTAAGTGTGGCATTTTCGCCATATCGACCACCACAGGCTCACCACTGATGTCTTTACCTAGTGCCATTGGCAATGTTGCAGTGGTATTGCGGAATTCATCGCTGTCTAGCACATCACGCAACCACACTGTTTCACGGTGTTTATTCGGAGTTTCAATACCCATATAAGGTTTGTTTGGGATAACTTCAGTAATCCTAATCGCTTTAAACATTAAGCCACGAGCGATATCGCTCGCTAAATTGGTAATTTTGGAGGCTTTTACCCCGGCAGCCGGTTGGATTTCATAACGGGTCACTACCGGACCGACCAATACATCTTCAACGGTAGCTTTTACGCCAAAGTTTGCTAATTCTGCTTCTAGCCGCACAGAGGTTTCTCGTATTTCCTGTTCGGTAATTTGCTGGCTTTGAATCGGTGCTTTATCCAACAAATCTAGCGTTGGCAATGGTGTTGTCGGTTTTTCGGTTATCACTTTTCGTTGTAACAACGGGTGAATTAACGTATCACCATAGCCTTTTGGATAGGCTGGCTGCTCAGACACATCTTTCATCGCCTTGGGTGGCGTTACCATAAATTCCGGTGTAATTTCACGCACATCGTCAATAGCTTCTTCAGTATCTTCAATATCATTATCAAGCTGAATTTGAGGTAACATAGATTCTGCTATTTTCAGGTCTTCCAATGATGAACTGTTTTCGATTGTATCCACCTCGTTTTCGATAGCGGTATTTAAGCGAATGGTTGGCATTTGCAATACATTGGATTCTTCGTTTGGCAACTCATAGCCCGATGTAGCTTGTTCCGCAACTTGGTTAACCATATCAGGCTGTGTCAAAATATTAATAGTCGGTAGCTCGAGATCTCTTTCAATTTCATACATTTCTCGGTTATCTATCTCTACATTTTCCGAGTGTCTTAAACCACTAATGTTTGGGCGTTTAAAGGCGGAGATATCGGTAAATTGCGGTTTATGGTCATCTACAACTTCCACCGCTTCATTTTCAGTTACAAGCGGTTGTTTTTGCTCAGTATTTTGCAAATGCTGAAGAGATTCAGCTGTTTTACTCTCCTCTGATTTTGCCATTATCCACTCATAAAATTGCGTTAATATTGGCAATAATGATTGAACAGAGCAAAAATATAAGCCGGCTACGGTAAAAAGCATTGCAATCAGTAAGGCACCAAATTGCCCGATAGTATCAAATAATATTGTCTTCCAAACTCCACCAACAAAGCCCCCCGACAGATAATAAGCTGAGTTTGAAAAAAGCACGCTAAATAACCCGGCAAGACCGATCATTAATAATAAGAAACTGGCTAGGCGAATGAAGACAGTTTTCCATTTCATATCGGCACTTAAACCCATTCCTAAGCTATAAATTGAGAAAATAATTAATGCAATAGGTACTAAAACTGCAACCTTACCAAACATTGCATAGAGCATATCAATACTCCAAGCACCAAAGTGACCTGTTTTATTCAAGGTTGTTTGTGTAATGCTGCTTGCAACAGACCAAGCATTATCTAATGGACTATAACTTGCCCAAGCAATTAGCAAATAAACGCCCAAAAAGCCGGTCAACAAAAGCATAAGTTTGATCAAGTTCTCTTTGCCTTTTAGGTGTGGTTTAAGTTGTTCAATCACCCAATTCTCCTTACTTTAACAACAAATAGTTGGTTTGTTTCACTTCTTCCATCACCACATAGGTTCGAGTGTCATTTACGCCGGGCAAACGAAGCAATGTTGTGCCTAATAACTTACGGTACGATGCCATATCCGCCACACGGGTTTTTAACAGATAATCAAAATCCCCCGATACCAGGTGGCATTCTTGAATTTCATCAAGTTGTTGAATCGCTTTATTAAATTCCTCAAATACATCAGGCTTACCACGCACCAAAGTAATTTCAACAATCACCAGTAAAGGGGCATCGAGTAATTCAGGGTTAAGTAAAGCTTTATAGCCCATAATTACGTTATTTTTTTCTAACCGTTTTACCCGTTCTAAGCAGGGCGTTGGAGAAAGCCCAACTCGCTTTGATAATTCAATATTAGAAATTTTCCCGTTACGTTGTAGCTCGTTTAAGATTTTTAAATCAATCGCATCTAATGCTTTTGGTGGTTTTTTATTTTCCATATAAGCTCCTTTTTAGGCAATTATACTGTAATAGTCTATGTAACCCGAATGAAATTTAAGATAAAACCGATAGCAACTGTTCACCAAAAGGTTTTCGCCAACCGATTAATAATTCAGGAATTTTTTCTGATGATTTTCCATCAATATACCATTTAAATAGCTGATTTAATTGGCGTTTACTTGCAACCAATTCCGGTACGATATCAAGCGGTTGAATTTCTAATAATTTTTGCAACATCGCTTGCATATAATATTTATAACCCTTTTCATCCACCAAGCGCTGAATGAGTTCAGGATAATCATTCGATTCTATTGCTTTTCCTTGCTCAACCAACCATAGTATTTTTTTTCCGTGAATTCTGACTTCATTTGGGTGCATAAATTCTAACAGCGAAGAAGTGTGTTTAGGACAGCTTTTTGCGATTTGAATTAAACTTGCCTCCTTCACGACAAAATTTAAGGCAAGATTGCGCTTTTGTGCTTCTTCAATCCGCCATTTCGCTAATACTTGTAATATGGCTAACTCTTCCCGATTCAATCGCCAAGCATTGGCTATGTTTTTATAGGCATTTTCCTTATTAATAGGCTGTTTTGCTTTGGTTAGTAAAGCGGCACATTCCTCGGTAACTGCACATTGCCAAGTGCTGTTTGCTAATGTTTGTGCTAATTTCTCATAAACTGGCAATAAATACCAAACATCAGCCGCTGCATATTGTAATTGTGCATCGCTTAGCGGTCTGGCAAGCCAATCAGTTCGGGAAGCTCCTTTGTCTAGTTCAATATTTAAGTAGTAGGAAACCAATTTTGCAAACCCCATTGAAATACCAATGCCGGCAAAGGCTGCCATCACCTGAGTATCCAACATCGGCTCCGGTAATTGCTTGAATTGATGCTCAAAAACTTCCAAATCCTCACCACAGGCGTGTAATACTTTTATGATATTTTTATCGGCTAATAATGACACAAAAGGTGAGAAGTTAGAAATTGTATTTGGATCAATAAGGCTAACCCGTTGACCATCAAAGAGTTGAATTAAACCCAATATCGGATAATAGGTACGTGTACGGATAAACTCTGTATCTAAAGCAATTACGTTTGTTTTTCTAGCCTGTTCACATACGGCCTGTAATTGCTCATTTGTTTCAACCCATTGGTAGTGAATCAAAGATTCCATATACTTTTCCTGAAATATTTAAACGTAAAAATAATTATGTGATCTGTCTCTCATTATAAACAAAAAAAGATTGTTATTTTTTTTATATCAAAAAATAATTGTCATCTAAAAATTCTAACATAAGGATTTTAAATGTTTTCTGATAACAAGACCCTTCATTTGGGTAAAATCTACCATTTAATTGAACAATTTGAACTCATTTCAAGAACAGATTTAGCTAAGCTATCGGGATTAGCCCCAGCTTCAGTAACAAATCTGACTAAAATACTAATAGATAACCACTTTATTCTAGAACGCACGGTTCAGACTACCTTATCTAGAGGTCGTCCCTCCGTTGGGCTGGCTGTTTCTAATTTTTTTTGGCAACTACTTTGTGTGACTGTTTCACCTCATAAAATTGAAATTTCACTTTGTAAACTCAATGGAGCAGAAATTTATAAGCAAGATTATACAATCTCAGCAGAAAATTACCCTAGGCTAAATGATTTTATTCTTAACTTTATTACAAATTTCCACCAACTATATTGTGTCAATACTAGTCAGCTCCTGGCTGTATCTATTAGTGTGATCGGTAAAATTAATGCAGAAAAAGACAGCATTACTCAATTGGGCAACAAAAATATATTCTGTAACATTACATCTGAACTCTCGTCACTGTTTCATTGCCCTATTTTATTAAGTGAACATTTTCAGCTGTGGTTGCTTGCAGAATCCACTGTTGGTTCATTAATTAACCAAGATAATGCCATTTTTCTACAATTAGATGATACCGTGAATCTAAGTGTATTACTTAGCGGTAGTTTGCTGTCTAAACAATCAAAGATGAATGTTGATAATATGCTTATGCCTAGATTTAGCCATCTCAGCGATGAAATATTCCCTGAACTAGATGAAATTCATCGCTATAAATTAGTCAATCAGGTAACCTTTCCTGCGCTTGTGAAGCTCATTGATCGTTATTTACCCAATACTTTAAAAAGTCAGGAACAAAAAATCAGCTGGCTCTGTCAAAAAATTGATGAAAATCAACCGCTTGCATTAGCAATTTTAGCGCATATTACCGACAATGTAGCCTACGCATTAATGAATTTAGTTAATATATTCTCTAGTGAAAAAATTATGCTAAACTCGCCATTGATCAAAATAAAAGAGCCGTTATTTACGCAAATTTCAGAAAAATTGCATAAAAATTTGTTACAAACAAACCTAAAAATCGATTTAGTTACCAGCCAATACAATTGGAATAGTCCATTAATTGCCTGTTCAGCAATAAAACAAGGAATTTATGACGGAAATTTGATCAAAGACAGAATAAATTGATCTATTCTTGGTTAAACTACCAGCCATATTTTCGAAAGGAGCCATTTATGCCCTCATTATTTATTACGGGAACAGATACCAACGTAGGGAAAACTGTGGTTACCCGAGCTATCATACAGACACTTACAAAGCATAGTTTTCCTGTAATTGGCTATAAGCCCATTGCTTGCGGCGGTGATGATTCATTACCCACAGAACCCACTCAATATGATTACGCTACTGAAGATAATTCGGATGTATTAACCATACTAGATAGCTGCCCAACCAATATCAGCTATCGCGATATTAATAGCTATACTTTTATTCATTCCAGTACCCCCGTATTTGCAGCTTTAGATGCAGTTCATCATATTCAACTGGAAAAATTAAATGCAGATTTAAAACGACTGGAAAATGCTTATCCAAATGTTGTCGTAGAAGGAACCTATGGATGGCTAACACCTATTAATAAGGATTACTATTTTGCTGATTGGGTAATGCAAAACAATATGCCGGTTGTTTTAGTGGTGGGAATTAAGGAAGGTTGTGTTAACCATGCACTACTCACTGCGAATGAAATTTTGCAGCGTGGAGTAAAATTAGTAGGCTGGGTCGCAAACAGAGTAAATCCTGGGCTACGGCATTATCACGAATTAATTGAATTACTGACACAAAAAATTAATGCGCCTTTACTTGGGCAAATTCCCTATATGGGGCATCCAGAGCATAAAGAACTTTCTTCTTATATTCAAAACCCAGAACCATTGCTAGCCTATTTCAGTAAACCATAGTATTTATCAGAGGCTTATAAAACCACAATAAGCTACAAGATAAAACCCCATTTAAAAAGACTCTAACCGAATATTTTTAAATGGGGTTTCTTTTTGCCCATAGAGAGTTCTTTTGTGTTTTTCTTGTCTGCGATAACTCCCTTTCCCTTTGCGATTTCTTTCTACACGCTGTCTAAAAAGTGGATCAGTCACTAATGCTTTTACTGCACTTTCTTTAATTTGACCTCTCTGGTGGAGGTAATCATTCTTTTGCTTACTCATCCTATTTTCCTCATATAAAAATGAGACTGTATTCTGGCAAAATCTGTCGATGTTGTATATAAGAAAATGAAAAAATTGAGTATAATAACGAACATAGATCACAATACAAGCGGTCATATATTTAACGTATTTTGCAAATCCAGAGGTTTTTATGAAAAAAGAAGAAGTTGGTCATCATTTTTTAGCTCGTTTAGGCAAAACTCGTTTACGCCCGGGTGGTAAATTAGCAACCGATTGGTTAATTGCAAACGGGGATTTTGATAAAAATAAAAAAGTGCTCGAAGTTGCCTGCAACATGGGGACTACTGCAATCCAATTAGCTCAACAATTTGAATGCCAAATTGTTGGTATTGATTTAGACGAAGATGCGCTTGAAAAAGCACGTAAAAATATTAAAGAAAACCATGTTGAGCACTTAATTCAAGTACAGCGCGCCAACGCAACAAAACTGCCATTTGAAGACGAAAGTTTTGATATTGTGATTAACGAAGCCATGCTAACAATGCTTCCTCTAGAAGCGAAAGAAAAGGCAATACGTGAATATTTTCGTGTATTAAAACCAAACGGTTTTTTATTAACGCACGATATTGTTATCCATAGTGAAGACACTGCTCCCTTGTTAGCTGAATTACGTGATGCTATTAAAATCACTGTATCCCCTCTCTCTAAAGCAGACTGGAAATCATTATTCCAACGTTGTGGTTTCCGTAATGTCGATACCTTTTCCGGAGAAATGTCCCTGCTTTCCCCTAAAGGTCTGATTCATGATGAAGGTGTTTTAGGTGCTATGAAAATTATCGGCAATGCATTAAAGCCGGAAAATCGCGAAACCTTTAATAAAATGTACAAACTGTTTAATGATCCGGACAAAAAGCTAGGGTTCATTGCAGTCTGTAGCCAGAAATAATTTTCATCGCATAATCTAAGGCACGCCATATGTTTCAAATGTTGCAAGATTGGTATCGAAAAAAATTTACCGACCCCCAAATAGTTGTGCTGCTTAGTATTCTATTGATCGGTTTCGGCATTATCTATTTTTTTAGCGATCTACTTATGCCCCTTCTGGTTGCACTTGTATTTGCCTATTTATTGGAATGGCCAATCCGTTTTTTGTCGAGCAAACTCAAATTACCTCGTACTTTGAGTGTCATTCTAGTGTTAGGAGGTTTCATCGCTTTATTGTCTTTTTTAGGCGTAGTGCTATTACCAAGCCTTTGGAATCAAGCAGTTACCTTTATTCAAGATTTACCTTCGATGTTTAATCTGCTCAATGCTTGGTTACAAGCCCTACCGGAGCATTACCCTGAATTAGTAGATTATGCGACCCTAGATTCCATTGTGAATACCGCTAAAAGTAATATTTTACGTATGGGAGAATCACTTCTAACACTCTCGATCAACTCTATAATCAGCTTAGTTGGCTTAGGCATTTACACCTTCTTAGTCCCACTCATGGTCTTTTTCTTACTGAAAGATAAAACCGTTTTAATGCGTTCTTTTAGTAAAATATTACCGCAAAACCGCCGACTTGCAACACGAGTATGGTTTGAAATGCAACAACAAATTGCCAACTATATTCGAGGAAAATTTTTAGAAATTCTAATTGTTGGGGTTGTCACTTATATTATTTTCCTCTTTTTTGATTTGCGCTATCCGTTACTACTTTCTGTAGCGGTAGGGATTTCAGTGTTAGTTCCCTACATCGGTGCAGTTTTAGTCAGTATTCCGGTAATATTAATTGCGCTATTCCAGTTCGGGTTATCACCGGATTTCTACTATTTAATGCTTGCTTTTATTATTAGCCAGTTGCTAGACGGAAATTTACTTGTCCCCTTCTTATTTTCTGAGGCAGTTAATCTACATCCGCTGACAATTATTGTCGCAGTGCTGATCTTCGGCGGTTTATGGGGCTTCTGGGGGGTGTTTTTTGCGATTCCTTTAGCGACTTTGGTTAAAGCTGTATTACAAGCATTGCCTTCAGCCCAGTCAGATGCCATTATTTTAGAAAAATAAACGAAATCCCAAGATGGAAAATACAGATATTATTCCTTTTAAACCTACCCGACATCACTATTTAAACCAACTCAATGCAGTTGTTGCACTAGGTGGGGGCCACGGCTTAGGTCGATTGCTCTCCGCGCTCTCTTTTTTAAAGGAACGGCTTACCGGCATTGTTGCCACTACCGATAATGGAGGCTCAACCGGTAGAATACGTTCACAACAAGGGGTGATTGCTTGGGGAGATTTACGCAACTGTTTAAATCAAATTATCGTTAAACCAACGATAGCTTCTCGGTTGTTTGAGTATCGTTTTGCTGGCACAGGCGAACTCGCTGGACATAATCTAGGCAATTTAATTCTCACCGCCCTTGAAAATATGCAAATCCGACCGCTAGAAGGGATTAATTTGGTGCGAGAATTATTGCACGTAAGATCGCAACTTATCCCAATGTCTGAAACACCGGTGCATTTAATTGCACAGTTGCATTCAGGCGAATCAGTATTTGGTGAAGTGCAAATTGATTCTTTAGCAGAAACACCACAACATTTAGCGTTAGATACTATAGTTGTTGCTACACCGGAAGCCATTTCAGCTATTCAAAGTGCTGAGTTAATACTGCTAGGCCCAGGTAGCTTTTTTACCAGTATTATGCCGAATTTATTAGTTTCCGAACTGGCACAAGCGATTACCAAAAGCCAAGCTAAAGTCATTTTTATTGATAATATCGGACAAGAACATGGTCCAGCTGGGCAACTATCACTTAATCAGCGAATTGAATGGATGGAGAACTGTATCGGACAGGCTAGAATTAATGCGGTAATTACGACTGATGATGAAGGTTCTGAACTTCCCGAACATATTCAAATCTTGCGAAAAAACTTATCTGCGAATGACGTTTATTACCGACACGATCGCAATAAATTAAGTAAAGCAATTGATGAACTACTCGCTCAGAACATATAAAAGCAAGCGGTAAAATTTTTAGAAAATTTTACCGCTTGTCTTTTAAGCTTTATTTCTTACGCTCAACCCATTTACCATCTAGATAATCAACAATCCATTTGGTGGCTTTGCCGTTTTTCTCAGAAGTCACATATTGACGTTTCTCTTTACGACTAAAACGGATAATAGCCTCATTTCCTTCCGGATCTTGCTGCGGAGCATCGGCAAGATACTGCAATTTCTCCGGTAAACGTTCACGATATTGTGCCAGTTCTGCTACTTTGGGCGCACGGCTTTCACGCACTTTCGGGAAGTTATGAGCCGACATAAAGACACCGCTTGCTCCGTCTCTTAATACAAAATAGGCATCAGCTTTTTCACATTTTAATTCCGGGAAAGCAATAGGATCTTCTTTTGGCGGAGCAACTTCCCCATTTTTCAGAATTTTACGGGTGTTATCGCAATTTGTACAGCCCATATATTTACCAAAACGCCCAAGTTTTAAGTGCATATCTGAACCACATTTATCGCATTCCACCACCGGCCCGTCATAGCCTTTAATTTTGAATGAACCTTGCTCAATAATATGACCATCACAATTTGGATTATTACCACAAACGTGTAATTTACGTTCAGCATCAATCACATAACTATCCATTGCAGAATCGCATTTCGGGCAACGCTTACGAGCCATCAAGGCCTTTGCTTCAGAATCAACATCTAGCACATTTAAAAATTCAGCCTCAGGAATTAAATTCATTGTCGTTTTGCAACGCTCTTTTGGTGGTAAAGCATAACCGGTACAACCTAAAAATACTCCAGTGGAGGCAGTACGAATTGCCATCTTTCGCCCACAAGTCGGGCAATCAATATCGGTTGGCACAAGGCTGTTTGGTTTCATCCCGCCTTCCAGCTCATCTAATTCAGCTTGGCTCAGCTCTTCAGAGAAATGTTTGAAGAAGGTATTCAACTCTTCTTTCCAATTTTTATTGCCTTCTGCAATTTGGTCGAGCACCTCTTCCATATTGGCTGTAAAATCATAATTCATTAAATCTTTGAACGATTCATTGAGACGATCAGTCACTACCTCACCAATTTTTTCCACATAAAAACGTTTGTTTTCGGTACGCACATAGCCACGCTCTTGAATCGTCGAAATAATTGAAGCATAGGTTGAAGGGCGACCAATTTTTCGCTCTTCTAACTCAGCAACCAAAGACGCCTCATTAAAACGTGCAGGCGGTTTAGTAAAATGCTGACTTGGCAAAACTTCATCAAGCGTCAATTTTTGATGCAGTTCAACCGCTGGTAACTCCTGATCTTCCGGATTTTTGCCTTGCACCGGTAGCACTTTCGTCCAGCCGTCAAAACGCATCACACGCCCGTTTGCTTTTAGCTCATAGTCTCCGGCAGACACTGTTACTGCGGTAGAATCATAACGAGCAGGTAACATTTGACACGCCAAGAAACGACGCCAAATCAAATCGTATAAACGCTCGGCATCTTTATCCATTGCTTTTAAGTCTGCCATTTTGACATTCACATCCGACGGACGAATAGCTTCGTGAGCTTCTTGGGCATTATCTTTACTGCGATACACATTTGCTTTTTCCGGCAAATAATTTGCCCCGAAGTTCTCTTGAATATAGCCTCGAGCCATTGCCAATGCCTCACGGCTAAGGTTGGTTGAATCGGTACGCATATAGGTGATGTAACCCGCTTCATACAACCGTTGAGCTAACATCATCGTCTTTTTCACTCCAAAGCCTAAACGGGTGCTGGCGGCACGTTGTAACGATGAAGTAATAAAAGGTGCTGAAGCACGAGAGCTGGTTTCTTTGGCTTCAATATTAGAAACAATAAAATCGCTCTGCTCCAACGCACGCACTGCAACATTTGCTTCAGCCTCATTGCTTGCCGAGAATTTTTTACCTTTATAAGTGGTTAATTCAAGCGGTAGTTTTTTACGATTAATTTGCGTATTGGCAAGAATAGTCCAAAACTCCTCGCTTTGGAACGCCTTGATTTCACGCTCACGCTCAACCAGTAATTTTACGGCTACCGATTGCACACGCCCTGCCGATAAACCACGAGCGACTTTTTTCCATAATAACGGCGACACCATAAAGCCCACCACACGGTCTAAAAAGCGGCGGGTTTGCTGGGAATTTACACGATCAATATTGAGCGGCTGCGGATCATCAAAGGCTTTTTTGATCGCATCTTTGGTGATTTCATTAAATACCACTCGGCTAAAACGGCTGTCATCACCACCGATGATTTCACGCAAATGCCACGCAATCGCTTCTCCCTCTCTATCCAAGTCGGTTGCCAGATAGATATGATCCGCTTTTTTTGCCAACGATTTTAGCTCAGAAACCACTTTCTCTTTATCTGGCATAATCTGATAATTTGCTTTCCAGCCGTTATATGGGTCGATTCCCATACGCTTAACTAGCGCAACACGTTCTTTTTCTGCCTTAATTTTCGCTTTTTGCTCAGCACTCATTCCTTTAGTTGAAATTGGCTTTGCTTTTTCCGTTTTTTCATCACTACCGCTTTTCGGCAAATCTCGAATATGCCCCACACTCGATTTCACCACATAATTACTACCAAGATATTGGTTAATTTTTTTTGCCTTAGCCGGAGACTCCACAATAACTAGTGATTTTCCCATGATTTATTACCTAATTTTTAATAATTATTTTAAATTGTTTGAAATTATTTCTTTTTAAGTTGATTTTTTTAGACACTATTTTTACGATAGCAAGCCTTAACACAAATTACAATATAAAGAAGAGAGAAAATGGATAAACTAAACGCAATCAGTTTATTTTGTAAAGTAATTGAAACCCAAAGTTTCACTCAAGCAGCACAACAAGCTCAAATTTCGTTACCAATGGCAAGTAAATTAGTGGCTCAGTTAGAAGAACATCTCAATGTGCGTTTACTACAACGAACCACTCGAAAAATCACACCAACTGAGGCAGGACTGCTCTACTATCAGCAATGCTTGCCTATTTTAAATGAACTAAAAGAGGCTGATGCCAGCGTAAGTAATATTAACTCAACACTACAAGGGAAAATAACAATGTCTGTACCAATGGATTTTGGCTCTCGCTTCATTGCCCCTTACCTTGGGAAATTTATGGAAGATTACCCTAATTTAGCCCTTCATATTGAATTTAGCGACCGTCGGGTAGATGTGATTGCAGAAGGCTTTGATTTGGTGCTGCGTATTGGTAGCCTTGCAGATAGTTCCATTGTGGCGAAAAAAATTGCAGATTCCCATTTGGTTTTAGTTGCTTCTCCAGATTATTTAGCTCGATTTGGCGAACCTAAAAGCTTAGAAGCATTAGTGGAACGAGACTGCCTACTCTATGAATACCATCCTCAATGGCAATTTTCTCAACAAGGACAAAAAATGCAAATTAAACCACAAGGTAAAATTTACAGTAACAATGGTTATGCGTTAGTACAAATGGCAAAAGCTGGTTTGGGCATCATTAACATTCCAAAGTTTTTAATAAAACACGAGCTAAAAAACGGAGAGTTGATTCCTATTATGCCTTTTTTGACACAAGAACCTTTACAAATCAGCTTACTCTATCCAAACCGTCGTTATCTCTCTCCTAAAGTGCGAATCCTAATTGATTTTTTCTCACAACTGATGCAAGAGCAAAAAGAGTATATTTAACAAAAAAGAAGCAGTTATAAAACAACTGCTTCCTTTCTGAAATACGAAATTAGTTAATTATGCTTAATTTTCTCAAAATGAAAATCAAAAGAGCTGCACCTAATACACCAAAAAAGATACCGACTATATTAAAGTCTCCAGCACTATAAGCGGAACCAATACCTAATACATCACCAAATACCCAGCGTCCAAGTGATGAACCAACAATACCAATAATAATATTTTTGCAAAGTCCGCCTTCACTTTTCATTACAGCCGAAGCTATCCAACCAATTATAGCGCCAACAATAATTGCAGCAATCCATCCCATAATATTCTCCTTAGCTGAGTTGAAATGAATTTTTACTCTACAAGATTATGACAAATAAAACAAATTTTTATTTTTTACACTAAAAAGTTTGTTTAGCTTCTTTGATTAATACCTCTGGTATAGTAATGCCCAATTCTTTTGCCGTTTTAGTATTAATTGAAAGCTCTAATTTGCTGACTTCTTGGGTTGGAATTGTCCCTGCTTTTTCCCCTTTTAATACACGAGCAGCAACTTTACCGGTTGCCACACCAATATCATATTGATTAACCGCATAAGCTGCCACTGCACCACGTTGTACTGTATCACGGTCAGCAGCAATCACCGGAATTTTTGCTTCCAAAGCCGCTTTATGTAAGGCCTCATAAGCCGAAACAACTGCATTATCTTCAGAAATATAAATAGCCTGCACTTTTCCGTTTAGGCTGCGAGCAGCAGTGCCAATATCGGCACTGCGTTGAACAGCAACCGGCACTATAGTAAAGCTCTGTTTTTGAGCCTCTTGTTTTAATTCGTCTAACACAATCGCAGAATTAACTTCCCCTGCACTATAAACATAGCCAACTGCTTTCAAATCAGGTACTAATGTTTGAATTAATTTCACTTGTGGAGCGATCGATTTGTGGTCTGAAATCCCAGTCACGTTAGTGCCACTTGGCTCCCAAGATTTTACCAATTTTGCAGCAACCGGATCAGTTACGCCTGAAAACACAATTGGAATAGAACGTGTTGCAGCAACGACAGGTTGTGCCGAAGGTGTCGTAATCGGGATAATAATATCTGCTTTATCCCCAACAAATTTACGCGCAATTTGTGCTGCAGTGGCGGTACTACCCTGTGCAGACTGATAGTCGATCTTAATGTTTTTACCATCAACAAACCCTTCTCGGGCTAATTCTTCAACCACACCTTTACGAATTGAATCTAATGCTGGGTGTTCAACAATCGCCGTAATTGCTACATTTTGAATTTTATCTTGAGCTAATGCCGCTACAGAAAGTGAACTTAACAACGTCACTAATAAGGTTTTATGGAATTTCATTTTCTCTCCTTAATATTATTACTGTACTATCACAACAGTACAAACACAAAACAAAGATAAGCAATTTTTAGTCAGAGTGCAAGTGGAATTTGATGATTTCCGTCACAAAACAAACAAGCGGTTAAATTTTGACTGATATTTGCAAATAATCAGAAAAATTTAACCGCTTGTAATGCGTTTTGATGAAATAGATCTCTTATTTCACTAACTTTAAGGTAGATGTTTTCTTCGTCTTGAGTTTTTTAGGCTGCTCCTCTGCTCTAGCTTGATAAGCCTCTTCACTGTAATAGGCTTCCTCTTGGAACATAATACCATCACCGGTTTCTTGCGCATAAATCGCCACCATTGCCCCAAAAGGAATATAAATATCTCTTAACATTCCCTGAAAACGAGCGCTAAAGCTAATGTATTCATCAGCCACAATATACTGCCCGATGGAACGAGGCGAAATATTTAAAATAATCTTCCCTTCTTTGACAAACTCTACCGGCACATCAACATCTGGAAATTCCGCATTCACTAATAAGTAAGGCGTGCTATCGCTATCAATAATCCAGTTATAGTAGGCATTATAAAGATAAGGTCTTAATGGTTTCATTAGTCTTTATCGTCCATTAAATGTTTTGGCGCTTCGCCGCCAACAGACTGGATAAAACTATCACGTTGGAATACACGGGTCATATACGCATTGATTGGTTTTGCCGTTGCGCCGCTGAATTTAACCCCTAAGATTTGCATACGCCATAATAACGGTGCAATATAGCAATCAACCAAGCTGAAATCATCGCTCATAAAATAAGGTTTAGCCGCAAAAATAGGCGCTAATGCTAACACATCTTCTTTAAGCTGTGCTAACGCTTTCTTACCTTCTGCTGATTCAGGATCTTTATTCACAATATCAATTTGTGAATACCAATCTTGTTCAATGCGATACATATTTAAACGACACTGACCACGAGAAACCGGGTAAACTGGCATTAATGGTGGGTGAGGAAAACGCTCATCTAAATATTCCATAACAATACGAGGGTTAAACAGCACTAATTCACGATCAACCAATGTAGGAATATTACCGTAAGGATTCAATTCTAATAAATCTTCAGAAATACTGCCTAGCATAACGTTCTCTATTTCATAAGGTACCCCTTTTTCTGCTAATACAATACGCACTTGGTGGCTGTAAATATCGTTTTTATCCGAAAAAAGAGTCATTACCGAACGTTTGTTTATACTACTCGTCATTTATATCTCCGATGATCTAATTAAAAAATAAAATTGGTTGTGGATTATACCATATTTTAACCAACAGATAACAGCCCTAAAATTAGGCTTTATTATATCAAACCACTACGCAAACGTTTGCTTTATATGCTATGATTACTCTGTTTTACATTAGTACAATAAGGATTTAAAATGCCAAACAAAGCTGAAATTGCGATCGTAATGGGTTCTAAGAGTGATTGGGCAACTATGTCTGAAGCCACACAAATTTTAGACCAATTCGGTTTAAGCTATCACGTTGAAGTCGTCTCCGCACACCGCACACCGGATAAACTCTTTTCTTTTGCCGAAACGGCAGAAGCTAACGGTTATAAAGTGATTATTGCCGGAGCCGGCGGTGCGGCTCACTTACCCGGAATGATCGCCGCTAAAACCATTGTTCCGGTGTTAGGTGTGCCGGTAAAAAGCTCAATGTTAAGTGGTGTAGATAGCCTCTATTCGATTGTGCAAATGCCGAAAGGCATTCCGGTCGGCACACTGGCAATCGGGCCGGCAGGTGCAGCAAATGCAGGCTTATTAGCCGCTCAAATTTTAGCAGCCTTTAACCCTGATATTGCAGAAAAACTGCGTATTTTTCGTCAAACCCAAACTCAGATGGTATTAGATAATCCTGATCCTCGTGTTGAATAACTACTGTATAAAAGATGTCTAAAAAATTATTAATTCTCCACACCGGTGGCACTATTTCAATGAAAGAAGGGGAAGACGGCAAAGTCTCCCCTTCCACCGAAAACCCTCTCTTAGCAGCCTTAAAACGTTTAAACCACCCGGCAAAATTGGTGCAAGAATCGTTATTTAATATTCCTTCTCCGCATATCAATATTGAACATTGGCAACAGTTAAAAATACGGATTGAAAAGGCAGTGAATGAGGAAAGTGTCGATGGCGTAGTGATCACCCACGGCACAGATACATTAGAAGAAACTTCCTATTTTCTGGATTTAGCCCTCAACGTAAATATACCTGTGGCAATTACAGGAGCGATGCGCTCCAGCAATGAACTTGGTGCTGATGGCTTAATCAATCTACAAAGTGCGATTTTAGTGGCATTAAATGAAGAAAGCCGAGATAAGGGCGTATTAGTGGTGATGAATGATGAAATCCACAATGCTAAATTTGTGACCAAAACCCACACTACCAACGTGGCAACTTTCCAAACCCCAACCTTTGGGCCTTGTGGCTTAGTGACGAAAGAATCTGTCATTTTTTTCCAAAAATTGACCGCTTACGAACGCTTCCCGATTCAGCAATTAACCAAAACTAATGTGCAACTACTGAAAGCCTATGCTGGAATGGATAGTTTTCTGTTGGAACAATTAGCGAAAAGCAACTGCGATGGGGTGGTAATTGAAGCATTAGGTGCAGGCAATTTGCCGCCAAGCTGCCTTGAAGGGGTTAAAGCTCTGGTAAATGCTGATATTCCGATTGTGATTGTCTCCCGAGCATTCAACGGCATTACCCAAGATGTCTATGATTATTTAGGCGGCGGAAAACAGTTAAAGCAACAAGGCATTATTTTTACCAAAGGATTAAGCGGGCAAAAAGCTCGCATTAAACTTATGGTTTTGCTCAACCAAACCTTAAACAAACCACTATCAGACTATTTCTAACTCATTGAGAATATCACAATGCAAAAAAGTGCAATCTACCCACCTGTTTATGTATTAGGCAACGGTCAGCTAGGGCGAATGCTACGCTACGCCGGTGCTCCGCTTGATATTGAAGTCAAACCACTTGCTTTTGATGCTCCTGTGTTTGAGATTGAAGCAAACAGCATTATTACCGCAGAAATCGAACGCTGGGCAGACACACCTTTAACGCAATTACTCGGTAATCACCCTAACTTTGTGAACCTGAATGTGTTTGGGAAGTTAGCCGATCGTTTTACGCAAAAATCGCTACTTGATGAGCTCAATCTTCCGAGTTCAAAATGGAAACTACTAGAAAATGCCGAACAATGGCAAGATATTTTTCAGCATATCGGCGAAAAAGTGGTAGTTAAACGCCGAACCGGTGGGTATGACGGGCGTGGGCAATGGATTGTAACCCAAGAGTCGATTGATCAAATTACACCTGAATTATTTGGCGAAGTGATTGCCGAAAAATTTATCCCCTTTGATGGAGAAATTTCCATTGTTGGGGCAAGATTCCGTGACGGTTCAACCCGTTTTTACCCTATTTCTCACAATTTACAACAAAATGGCATTCTACGTTATTCCGTTTCTGATGTGAATTTACCGAACCAAGCCCTTTACCAACAACAAGCCGAACAGATGCTCTCTGCGGTAATGCAAAAATTAGAGTATGTCGGCGTAATGGCAATGGAATGCTTTGTGGTGGGTGAAAAGCTACTCATCAACGAGCTTGCCCCTCGAGTGCACAACAGCGGACACTGGACACAACTTGGCTGTTCCATTAGCCAATTTGAGTTACATTTACGGGCGTTATTAGATCTACCGACACCAGAACTCAAGCAAATCGCCCCAAGCGTGATGGTTAACTTGATCGGCATCGAACATAACAACCAATGGTTAAACTTCCCATTTAGCCAACTACATTGGTATGGCAAAGAAGTCCGAACCGGTAGAAAAGTTGGGCATATCAACCTCACTCACCCAAACAAAAACCGATTAATCGAATTACTGGAGCAACTAAGACCAAGCCTAACAGAAGATTTTCATTCTGGACTAGATTGGGCAATTAACAAGCTCAAGTAAGCGGTCGAATTTTGTAACTTTTTTGAAATATGTTCCCCGATGGTGCGAGCTTCCTCGCTCGTACCAAACAAGCGGTCGACTTAGTGCTAAAATTTGCAAAATAATTCAACATAATGGCTACTTCCGGTCATCATCTTGATCTGAAAATTCCTCAGGGTGGATATGGCTATCAAAAAGCATTTTCTTCCTCCGAGAAAACAGATTTTTTCACAAGAATCTTAGGGCTACTCTTTATTTGTTTCCTTAGGCAATAACTTCGAGCAAATGATAATAGAGAGCATCGCCCCAAATCCTGCACCTGAAATCTTCAGTGATTTATCATAAACTGCCGGCTCAAAATAAATAAATCCCAAAATCCAAATTAAAAAGAACCCCATATAAATCCAAAACACTTTATCTTCATTTTTCTGGGTATAACCTTTATAAACAATAACCGCACTACTTACCATCATCGGAATAATAAAAGTCAAAAACACATTATTGAACAAAGTACCAAATCGCTCAAACGGATTACTGTACTCCTGCATAATGTGATGAGCAATCCAGATAACCACCATAAAAACAAGCTGAGAGAAAATAACAATTTTGGCAAATAAAATTAATTTTGAAAATAATGAACGAGAAATCACATTTAAACCTCCAATAAATACGCTTTCAACTGCTGCAACTTATCCCTTACCGCAGCCGCTTTTTCAAATTCCAGATCTTTCGCAAAATCACGCATCTGTTGTTCCAGCGTTTTAAGCTCTTTTTCCAACTCTTTGCGGGATTTCGGCTTGTAGTCGCTTGTAGAATTTTCGGCTTTTTTGACCGCTTGTTTGCCTCGTTTTGGCTTGTCGGATTGTCCGATATCGAGCAATTCGCCCACTTTTTTGTTCAACGCTTGTGGGGTGATACCGTGTTCTTCGTTGTATTTCATCTGCTTTTCACGGCGGCGTTCGGTCTCGGTAATTGCTTTTTGCATTGAGTTGGTAATGCGGTCGCCGTATAAAATCGCTTTGCCGTTGAGGTTTCGGGCAGCACGTCCGATGGTCTGAATTAACGAGCGTTCGGAACGCAAAAAGCCCTCTTTATCGGCATCAAGAATGGCAACCAGCGACACTTCGGGCATATCTAATCCCTCACGCAATAAGTTGATCCCCACCAGCACGTCAAACATTCCCATTCGCAAATCGTGGATAATTTCCACCCGCTCCACCGTGTCAATATCGCTATGTAGATAGCGAACCCGCACGCCGTGTTCGTCCAAATAATCGGTGAGATCTTCCGCCATTTTTTTGGTGAGTGTTGTCACCAGCACCCGTTCGTCCACCGCCACTCGTTTGTGAATTTCAGAGAGTAAATCGTCCACCTGCGTAGCAACGGGGCGAACTTCGATAATCGGGTCGAGCAAGCCGGTTGGGCGAACCACTTGATCCACCACGTCCGGATTTTTCTCCAATTCATACGCCCCCGGTGTGGCAGAAACGTAAATCGTCTGCGGGGAAAGGCGTTCAAACTCTTCAAATCTCAATGGGCGGTTATCCAGTGCAGACGGCAGGCGGAAACCATATTGCACTAGCGTCTCTTTTCTGGCTCGGTCGCCCCGATACATTCCGCCGATTTGTGGCACAGTAACGTGGCTTTCATCAATCACCAAAATACCGTCCGCCGGCATATAATCAAACAGGGTCGGCGGGGCTTCACCCTCTTTTCTGCCCGAGAGATAGCGGGAGTAGTTTTCAATGCCCGAACAGTAGCCCAGCTCATTCATCATCTCAATATCAAACTGCGTACGTTGGGCGATCCGCTGCTCTTCCAGCAATTTGTTCTCTTTAATGAAATAGGTACGGCGCTCGGCAAGCTCGACCTTAATTTGCTCGATTGCCTCCAAAATTCGCTCTCGTGGGGTCACATAGTGGGTTTTTGGGTAAATGGTATAACGTGGCACTTTGCCCAAGCTATGCCCTGTAAGCGGATCAAATAGCGACAGATTTTCGATTTCATCGTCAAACAGCTCTACCCTTAACGCCACTTCATCGCTTTCGGCAGGGTAAATATCAATCACATCGCCCCGCACTCGAAAAGTCGAACGCTGAAATGCCTGATCGTTGCGGGTGTATTGCAATTCGGCAAGGCGAGAGAGAATTTCACGCTGCCCAATCATCGCCCCCACTTGCAAATGCAACATCATCTGCATATAAGCGTCCACATCACCCAAGCCGTAAATGGCAGAAACGGAGGCAACCACTATCGTATCTCGGCGTTCCAAAAAGGATTTGGTTGCTGAAAGTCGCATCTGCTCGATCTGCTCATTGATAGAGGCATCTTTCTCGATAAAGGTATCGCTTGCCGGCACATAGGCTTCGGGCTGGTAGTAGTCGTAGTACGAGACAAAATACTCCACCGCATTTTCCGGAAAGAACGCCTTCATCTCGGCATAGAGCTGGGCGGCAAGGGTTTTATTTGGGGCAAGCACCATCGCAGGGCGATTGAGCTTGGCAATCACATTCGCAATGGTAAAGGTTTTACCCGAGCCAGTTACACCAAGTAAGGTTTGATGTGCTAAGCCATCATTTAAGCCTTCGGTCAGTTTAGCAATCGCACTCGGTTGGTCGCCTGAGGGTTTGAATGGGGAATGGAGGATAAAGGGTTTGCCTTGCTTGCTCATAGAAAATCCTGTCTTAAAAAATCGGTCTATTTTAGCACAAGCAAGCGGTCGTTTTTATCGGGATTTTTGCAAATTTATTGTAACTGCTTATATTGATCCATTCTTTGATCTAATACCCTAACAATAAAGATACCTTTTGGGATTGGTTTATAATAAATAGAATGTGAGCGGTGGTAATGACACCGCAACGAAGAGCGAATATGCTCCACGTTTCTACCCATATAGGGAAACTCATCGAGCAGACAAAATGTTTTTTCCAAATCTAATAAGTATGCTTCAGCTTGGGCATCACCAAATTGGGCTGCGGAATATTCATAAAGTAACGCTAAATCTCGCTCTGCCCTAACAGAAAGTTTATACATTACGTTTTGCCTTTGCCTTGCTGATAATAGATTGAACGGTTTCCTCAGAAACACCACTTTCTAAGCCTTCATCAATTAAGGCTCTTAGCTGAATTAGCTGCTGTTCTTGTGCTTCCAATATTTTTAATGCGGCACTGATAACCTCGTTGGTCGAACCATAACGCCCACTTTCAATCATTTGGTTCACAAATTGGCTTAATGGCTCAGCTAAAGTTACGCTGGTTGTTCTACTCATTACTATTCCTATCTTATTGATTATTGAGCAGATTGTAATGGCTCTAATTTAGATAAGCAAGCGGTCTATTTTTAGCAATAATTTGCAAAACAAAATGTGATTTACGTCACAAAATCAGCATTATTTTTTGCGAATAATTCGCAATAAGGATATTATGTCACAATGTTTTTATTAAAAGGAAATTTTTATGCGTTTAACCAAACTTGCTTTTGCACTTTCTGGCTTTTTTGTGGCTACTCAAGCGGCAGCTTTAGACTTAACTAAGGAAACCGAGGCTTATAAACAATTTGTGGTGGAACAAATTGACCAACTGGTTACCGATACGGAAAAATTTGTCGGTTACTTAAACAAAGGCGATGTGCAAAATGCCAAGAAAATTTACCCGCTTGCAAGAATGTATTTTGAACGTTCTGAACCGATTGCAGAAAGTTTTGGCGATTTAGACCCTCGTATTGATGCCCGTCTGGCAGATTTAGCCGAAGAAGGCAAAACCGAAAAGGATTGGTCGGGCTTCCACAAAATCGAGAAAGTGTTGTGGGAGAAAAATACAACTAAAGGGACGAAAGCTACAGCAGATCAGCTATTAAAAGATGTAAAAGAACTGCGTGCGAAAATTCCAACTGCGGAAGTTACTCCTGAGCTGATGATTACCGGTGCAGTAGATTTATTAAACGAAGTTTCTACCACGAAAGTGACCGGCGAGGAAGAAATTTTCTCTAAAACCGACCTTTACGATTTTAAAGCCAATATTGAAGGGGCAGAAAAAATCTATCAGATTTTCAAACCACAATTAGAACAAGTTGATGCGAAACTCTCAGCAGAGATTGCCTCTCGTTTTGCTACAGTAAATGCTTTGTTGGAAAAACATAATAAATCCAAAACAGGTGGCTATGATTATGTTGGCTACGATACGCTCTCAAAAGCCGATATTAAAGCGTTAGCTGAAGCCGTCAATCAATTAGGCGAGCCGTTAGCTCAACTTGGCGTACTTTTAAATAAATAATGGAGTAAAAATGATGGCAGAAACCACTTCTCGCCGTGATTTTTTAAAACATACCGCATTGGTAGGAGCAGGCTTATTGACTGCTCCTGCTTTCGCTTTGGAATCACGACAAATATCTGAAAAATCTCAAAATCAATACGACTTTTACGGCAAACATCAAGCCGGTATTGTTAGCCCTGCACAAAAACATATCTACTTTTTAGTGCTGGATTTAGACACCACCGACATTGCCAAAGTAAAAACTCTGTTTAAAAACTGGACGGAATATAGCCGTAACCTTACGCTTGGCAAAAATGTGAAGCCTTATAGTGCCAATGCTTATGTTCCACCGGTGGATACCGGTGAGGCAGATAGCCTTTCAGCACAGAATCTCACTCTCACCTTTGGCGTCAGTGCTAATTTCTTTACAAAACTCGGCATTGAAAAACATAAGCCGGAAGCACTAAAAAATTTACCGCATTTCCCTCGTGATCAACTACAAGCAGAATACACCGGTGGCGATATTTGCATTCAAGCCTGTGCAGACGATCCTCAAGTGGCTTTCCACGCTGTGCGTAATTTGGTGCGTGTTGCCCGTGGCGAAATCAAAATGAAATGGTCGCAAATGGGGTTTAACTCCTTTGCGAATCAAGACACGCCTCGTAACTTATTCGGTTTTAAAGACGGCACTGCCAACGCAGAAAGTTTAAAAGATCAGGAAAATACGGTATGGGTGCAACAAGAGGGCTGGCTCAAAGGCGGTTCTTATCTAGCCGTTCGCCGTGTTAAAATGTTCTTGGAAACTTGGGATCGCACTCACCTACAATCCCAAGAAGAAACCTTCGGTCGCCATCGGGATTCCGGAGCCGGCATCGGGCATCAGCACGAATTCGAGAAATTAGATTTAGCCAAAAAAGACGAAAAAGGCAATTTAGTGATTCCAGAAATTTCACACGCTCATCTTGCCAACAACACAGGGCTGAAAATCCTACGCCGTTCATTCTCCTATTCCAGCGGTATTGATGATAAAGGGCAATTTGACTCAGGATTGTTATTTATTTCTTTCCAACAAAGTCCGGAGCAATTTATCAAAATCCAGAACGCCCTCGGCAATGTGGATAAAATGAATGAATACATCACTCATATCGGCAGTGGCTTATTTGCTTGTTTTGCCGGAGTGAAAGATGAAAATGACTACCTTGGCAAAGCCTTGTTTGAGCTAATTTAAGGATAAAATATGCGATTAAAAACACTCGTGCTTGCCTCAGCTTTGCTTTCAGCTTCAAC
Source organism: Mannheimia haemolytica (assembly GCA_900638155.1). Lineage (NCBI taxonomy): Bacteria > Pseudomonadati > Pseudomonadota > Gammaproteobacteria > Pasteurellales > Pasteurellaceae > Mannheimia > Mannheimia haemolytica. The sequence continues at coordinate 1,470,209 of LR134495.1, forward strand.
GCTTTGGGCAAAGGTAGAAGTAAGTCCGCTTTTTGTTCAGCTTTCTGATGCAATGGCAGAGAGTAAAAAAGGGGAATTTGCAAAATCCAGCGAAAATTTGACCGCTTTACAGCACAATTTTAAGCAGATTAGCCAACACAATTCCCCCGTAGGAAACGAGGTACAAACCGCCCTTAAAAAAGCGATTGAATCCCCCTCTGCTGAACACTTGGAAAACCTTGCTAAAAAGCTATATGCGTTTGAAAAAGAACAAAATCCAAGTGGTTATGCCGAAAAACATCAGGATTTTGTAGCGAAAATGACACCGCTTTATACAGAGCTTGCTCAAACCGTGCCGACTCAAGAGATCGCAAAAATCAAATGGGCGGCTTATCAGTTTGGCAAGAATTGGGTAAAACAGGAAAAAGCAGTACGGGAGATCAGCCTAACTCATTATGGCAAATTTGAGCGTATTCTCGGTTTAATGCGAATTAATCTGAATGCTGAAAAGCCAGATATAGAAAAGATTAGTAAGTTGGTTTCCGAACTTGGTGTGGTAATGGCGGAATTTAAGCAAGTTAAAGTGAAATAGTAAAAAATCGGGGCAAATCACTTGCCCCGATAACACTAAAATAACGCCCAAATCGGTTTACATTCTTGGGGTAATTCCAAACTTCTGCCGAGTTCAATCCAGCCGGTTGGGTAGTGGAAATCAGAACCGACCGAGCCATATAAGTCAAACTCTTTTGCCCAGCGGGTCAGTAGCTGCCGTTGGTCGGGTGTTTGTCCACAACCTGATACTTCTATGCCATCGCCTCCGGCTTGTTTGAAATCTGCGATTAAACGGCGAACCCAACGAGCGGTCATTTTATAACGTAATGGGTGAGCAATCGAAATCACACCGCCTGCGGTGTGGGTAACATTCACCGCTTCTTCTAAACTACTCCATCTCGGTTTAACATAGGCAGGCTTCCCCATTCCCAAATAACGCTTGAAGGCGTGTTCAATATTGCGAACATAGCCCTGCTCATACAAAAAACGCCCATAATGAGCCCGAGTCACTTCGCCTGTTGCCAAGGCTTTTGCCCCTTCATAAGCATTCGCAATCCCGACTTTTGCTAATTTTTCGCCAATTTCGACCGCTCGCTCTTCCCTTAATTGGGCTTGATTGTCCAAAAAACTCACCAATTCCTCGTTGTTTTCATCAATATTCAACGCCGCAAGATGAATGCTTTTTTCTTGCCATAAAATTGAGATTTCCACCCCGGAGATAAACTCAAGCGGTTGATTTTGGGCAAAATTTTTCGCCTCTCTAATGCCCGAAATCGTATCGTGATCGGTTAAAGCTAACATTGTTACCCCTTGCTCCACCGCACGTTGAACCAATTCAGTCGGGGAAAGTACACCATCAGAGGCGGTACTGTGGGCATGTAAATCATATTTCATTTTATTTATCCTTAAATTAAGCTGGCAGTCCTAAAAAATTGGCGATAGGCTTCGGTTTTGTTGGCTAAGCTGAGTGGGTAAGCTCTCGAAGTCGAAGGCAGACGATATAAATAAAGTTCTCTTGTAGCGGAATAAGGATAGACCACACATTCGTTGGTTTTCGGTGCTTTGTGTTTTTCCGGCAATAAACCGAGCAATGTATCGGTTGCCAAACCACCTGTGGTAAATAACCATTTTAGTTTAGGTAATTTGAGCAACAGTTCGTCCATATCGATAGGATCAACAATTTTTAAATCTTTATCTGAAGCATTTCCTTTTAAACGAATTGCTGTTTTTGCCGAAGAACAAAGAGCAATGCCCTTTTCTCGCAAAAATGCCTCAATCCGAACAGGGTCAAAGCGTTTTTCTTCGCCCACTCGGAAATAGTCAGGGTCATCATAAAAAATATTGCCCATAATTCGCCACATATCATTTTGGAAATTCGGGTAATGAAATTCCATACAACGCTTTTCCGATGTTGGGGGAAAAGTGCCGACCATCACCACTGTTGCTTGTTCAGGCAAAATAGGGTCAAACGGGTGCTGTTCTAGCAGTAAATTATCTATTGTCATTTCATCAACTCTTTTAACATCTTGAGCTTTTCGGTTTTATCTAGAGGCTGTTCCGCTACTCTGTTAAGCTCGCTCAGCAATTTTTCATCTTTTGCAACATTTTGACCATAAATGACCGCTTGTTGTTGCGAAATCAGCTCTGCGTAAGCGGTCAAGTTTTCCAATAATTTTACCTTTGCCGGATTATCATGATGTTGTTGGAACAAGTCGTCAATCGATTGGGCGAATTGTTCGGCTTTTGCCTCAATTTGCTGGTTGCAATGTTTCTGCCATTTGATCTGCTCGGCTCGACTGAGTGTTTGTGGATAGTGCCTTGCTCGGTAATGGAATAGTAACGCCTCTACTCGAGGATCTTCAAATTTCAAGCCGTGGTTGGCTAAATCTTCAGGCGGTAGCGTGCGTAAAATCGCCATATTATTTTTATCCGCAGGCGAGAAAAAGCCATCATACAAAGTGGTTTCTACATTGGTCGCCGGCTCAAACGTGCGTTCTTCATTAAAAATTTCAATCACTTTTTCCCGAACGAGCGATTTCTGTGCTTTTAAGGTTTTCAAATTTTCCAAACATAAAGCTCTGTCTATGCCTAAACGCTCTGCATTTTCAGGCAGTAAGGTTTTTGCCGGTGCTAAAATCGGACATTTATTGATATGCACTAATTTTAACGGCACAGGTAGCTCATTTTCGGCTAATTCATCTCGTTTGGTGTATAAGCGTTGGCGTAAAACCTCCGCATTTTCAGTCAATAAACCATTCATATCGCCCGATAAATCACACACAATTACGGCGTTTTGGTTAGTTGGGTGCCAAGCAAGCGGCACAACCCAAGCGGTATTGCCCCGATAATTGCCCAGCATACCGGAAACGTGTACAAGCGGTGTCATTTCGCCGGTGTCAATTAACTTCTCCACTTCTTTTTTACTGCGTAAATTAAAGAAAAAATCGAACAGTTTCGGCTGTTTTTGCTTAATTAATTTTGCCATTGCAATGGTGGCATATACATCGGACATCGCATCGTGTGCATTTTCGTGAGCAATGCCATTGGCTTTGGTAAGATTTTCCAACTTAAAACTCGGCATACCCGCTTCGTCTGTTGGCCACTCAATACCATCAGGTCGTAACGCATAGCAGGCACGCACTAAATCCAATAAATCCCAACGTGAATTGCCGTTTTTCCAGCTATATTCATAAGGATCGTAAAAATTGCGGAAGAAGGTATAACGGGTCATCTCATCATCATAACGAATATTGTTATAACCGATAGTACAAGTATTCGCTCGGCTAAATTCAGCGTGAATTCGGGCTGCAAATTCCGGCTCAGATACACCTTCAGCGTTACATTGTTGCGGTGTAATCCCGGTAACCATCACCGCTTCGGGGCTGGGTAAATAATCCGGCGTTTGCTTACAAAAAAACATTACCGGTTCACCGATAATATTAAAATCCGCATCGGTTCGAATACCGGCAAATTGTGCCGGACGATCTAACACCGGACTTACGCCGAAACTTTCATAATCGTAAAAGAAAAAAGAGAATTTATCGCTCATTCGTTCAATTTGTTAGAAAAAATTGGGGTGATTGTAGCACAGTAAGGCAGAAAGGAGGGAATACAAGCGGTCAATTTCCGTTAGAAATTTGCAAATGCTAAAATAAAAAAAAGCCCCTAATCAAAAAAAGCGAAAAGGGGCGGAGGTCTTACCTAAGGAAATATGAAAAAAACTTGCATAAATCTGTTACATATACTCAGACTGCCTAACTGAACGAAAGTTCATTAAAAAATAAAAAATTTTTTAACACCAAGCAAAATCAGATTTAACTACTTGCAATGCTTATATAGACTCACAAATTTGCAAATAATTCCGTAAAATTATTATATTTCCCCCTATTTTCTTGTAGAATACGGAACGTTTCTTATATTAAAACTCACAATAAAGAATTTGAGGTATTCAATGTCTAAATTTCCAACAATTTCGGAAATCCTATCCGGCAAAGTAGCGGTAGGTGAAGAAGCGACAGTGCGTGGTTGGGTGCGTACCCGCCGTGATTCAAAAGCCGGTTTATCATTCTTGAGCGTTTACGATGGTTCTTGCTTTGACCCAATTCAAGCGATTATTAATAACGATCTACCAAATTATAATGACGAAGTATTACGTTTAACCGCAGGTTGCTCTGTGGTGGTGACCGGTAAAGTTGTGGAATCTCCTGCTGAAGGTCAAGCCGTTGAATTACAAGCAAGTAAAGTGGAAGTGCTTGGTTGGGTGGAAGATCCTGACACCTACCCAATGGCAGCGAAACGCCACTCTATCGAATATTTACGTGAGGTTGCTCACCTACGCCCTCGTACGAACTTAATTGGTGCGGTTGCTCGTGTTCGCCACTGTTTAGCTCAAGCAATCCACCGTTTCTTCCACGAACAAGGTTTCTATTGGGTTGCTACACCTGTAATTACCGCTTCAGATACCGAAGGTGCAGGTGAAATGTTCCGTGTTTCTACACTGGATTTAGAAAATCTACCTCGTGGTGAAAACGGCAAAGTGGATTTTAACCAAGATTTCTTCGGTAAAGAATCGTTCTTAACTGTATCCGGTCAGTTAAATGCCGAAACTTATGCGTGTGCTTTAAGTAAAGTTTATACTTTCGGCCCGACATTCCGTGCAGAAAACTCAAACACTACCCGCCACTTAGCAGAATTTTGGATGATGGAGCCGGAAGTTGCTTTTGCCGACTTAAACGACAATGCAAAATTAGCCGAAGATATGCTGAAATATGTGTTTAAAGCAGTGCTTGCAGAACGTAAAGACGATATGGAGTTTTTCGTTAAACACGTGGATAAAGATGCGATTAGTCGTTTAGAAAACTTCATCAATTCGCCGTTTGCTCAAGTGGATTACACCGATGCGATTGAGATCTTATTGAAATCAGGCAAAGAATTTGAATTCCCTGTGTCTTGGGGGATCGACCTTTCCTCTGAACACGAGCGTTTCTTAGCCGAAGAACATTTTAAATCGCCGGTGGTCGTGAAAAACTATCCAAAAGATATTAAAGCCTTCTATATGCGTTTAAATGATGACGGCAAAACAGTTGCTGCAATGGACGTTTTAGCCCCGGAAATCGGTGAAATCATCGGTGGTTCTCAACGTGAAGAACGTTTAGAAGTATTAGATAAGCGTATGAATGAAATGGGCTTAAACCCTGAAGATTACTGGTGGTATCGTGATTTACGTAAATACGGTACGGTGCCTCACTCAGGTTTTGGTTTAGGTTTCGAGCGTTTAATCGTGTATGTGACCGGTTTACAAAACATTCGTGATGTAATCCCATTCCCTCGTGCTCCACGAAATGCAAACTTCTAATTTGCAAAAAAGTTAGAAAATTTAACCGCTTGCAAGCGGTCAAAAAAGGCGAAAATTTTACCATTTTCGCCTTTTGTTTTCTGTTTAAACTAGCCTTTCAAGGTTTTATTTGGCTCTTTCGCTATTTCTCTTGCCAGCTTTGGCACAAGATAGCCTGAAGTGATACGCTGTAATTCTCGGTAAATCTCACCAGCCTGTTCATCTTCAATATAGAAATGGCTCGCCCCTGCCACTTTATCAAATAAATGCAAATAGTAAGGCAAAATCCCATATTCAAAAAGTTTATCACTTAACCTTTTTAAAGTTTGAGCATTATCATTTATCCCTTTTAACATCACTGATTGATTCAGCAGTACAACGCCAGCTTTTTTCAGTTGAGCCATTTTGTTCGCAAAAACAGCATCAATTTCATTGGCGTGATTAATATGGGTAACCAACACCACATTCAAGCGAGATTTTGATAACCGTTCACATAATTCTGTCGTAATTCGATTGGGAATAACGACCGGCAAGCGTGAATGAATACGCAGGGTTTTGATATGCGAAATCTGCTCTAATTGCGTTAATATCCAATCTAATTCCTGATCTTTTGCCATTAGCGGATCACCACCGGACAGAATCACTTCCTCCAGCTCGGGATGCTCAGCAATATAAGTTAGTCCCTGTTGCCACACAGCTTTACCACTTTTCACTTCCTCATAAGGGAAATGACGGCGGAAACAGTAACGGCAGTTAATCGCACAACTGTTTTTAAGCATAAATAACAAACGGTTGTGGTATTTATGTAAAATATTCGGTGCCGGGCTTTGTTGCTCTTCCAATGGATCTACCACAAACCCCTCTGCCTCAATAAATTCCGCCTGTGACGACATTGCTTGCAAAAAAAGCGGATCGTTCGGATTACCCTTTTCCATTTTTTCGGCAAATGCTCTTGGCACTCGAAGAGCAAATAATTTACGGGCAGCTATATCGCCCTCAAAATCATTTGGATTGAGTTCAAGAAATTGCAATAAGTCGATAGAGTTATTAAAGGCTTGAGCCAGTTCGGTTAGCCAAAGAGGTTTGATTTGAATTGGTTGCATTTAATATGGTGGGGGCAAGTTTTAACTTGCCCACTAATAAAGTTGTTAAGGAAGTAAATTACATTGTAGCGGTGTGCCATTCGGGTTTACCATCACCACAGGTGGTGTTTGCCCCGGTTGAGCCGCTGCTAAATATTGCACGCCTGAAATACAATAACGGCGATAACCATCGGTTTTTTCCACTAAAAACGGATCAATTTGACCGCCAATGCTCTTGAATTCTGCAATAGCCGGAGCTACCCCACTTGCAACATTTTGTGCAGAATTGACCGCTTGTGCACTTGTATCCGCAGGCTGGCTTGGCTGATTTGCGTGTGCATTCGATGACATCATATCACCTAGAATATAACCGGCGGCGGCTCCCATCGCCACATTCGCCATCGTGCTGCCTTGACGCACTTGTGGTTGAGCAGTTGCACTGTTTGGTGTGTTCGCAAAAGTAGCATCTTTTTGCTGCGTTTGCTGGTTTGTGGTTGATTTTTGAGAAGCCACTGGCTTAGTTACTACCGCCCTTGACGGGCTAACTGAGCGGAAACTCCCGCCTCCACGCTTTGCCTCTGCAACAGTTGCAACAGAAACGGCTAAAATCGCAGAAAGGGTAATCAGTTTTTTCATTCGCATTCCTTTTAATAAAGTTGAAAAATTATAGCAAAAATCTCAAGAGATCTTTCGCTAATTTTGTGAATTTAGGTTATTATATGGCTCTTTTTGACAAACCCAATAGGGTTGGGTTCAAAATTTGTTAATTTATTGTTATTTTTTAAATAATTGAGGAAATAATGGCTAGCTACAGCACTAACGACTTTAAAAAAGGTTTAAAATTTATTCAAGATGGCGAACCTTGTGTAATCGTTGAAAACGAATTCGTAAAACCGGGTAAAGGTCAAGCATTTACCCGTACTAAAATCCGTAAATTAATCTCCGGTAAAGTATTAGAAATCAACTTCAAATCAGGCACTTCCGTTGAAGCGGCTGATGTAGTAGATTCTAACTACAACTACTCTTACAGCGATGGCGATTTCTGGTACTTTATGCACCCAGAAACCTTTGAACAAATCTCGGTAGATGAAAAAGCTTTAGGCGACAACGTAAAATGGTTGGTTGATAACGCAGAATGTATCGTTACTTTATGGAACGGTTCAGCGATTGCAGTCACACCACCAAACTTCGTTGAGTTAGAAATCGTTGAAACCGACCCGGGCTTAAAAGGCGATACCGCAGGTACAGGTGGTAAACCGGCAACATTAAGCACCGGTGCGGTGGTAAACGTACCTTTATTCGTTCAAATCGGTGAAGTTATCCGTGTGGATACCCGTTCAGGCGAATATGTTTCTCGCGTAAAATAATTTAGCTTCTTCTACAAGCGGTCGTTTTTGGTCAATTTTTTGCTAAAAACGACCGCTTGTTTTTTTACCTATCCCCTCAGTAAATCAATTAACGCTTTCAGCAAAGGCGAATGCTGGCGGCGGTTGGGGTAATAGAGATGATAGCCTTCATACTGCATTGCCCAGTCGGTTAGAATCGGCACAAGGCTGCCGTTATCCAAATCAGTTTGAATACTGTCTTGCGGACTCCAAAGAATACCTAAGCCTTGCTTGGCATAGTGTTGCAGCAAGAAGCCGTTGTTGGCAGTAAGATTGCCCTGTGGTTGGAATTTGACGATTTTCTTGGTGATCGGATCCCGAAATTCCCACGCCAGAATACCGCCCAGTGTGGCAAGGCGATGTTTAAGGCAATAGTGTTCGGTTAAATCAAAGGGCGTTTTCGGCGTGCCGTGTTGTGCCAAATAGTCAGGGCTGGCAGCAGCGGCCATTTTCACATCAGGCGAAATGCGTAACGCAATCATATCTTTCGCTACATCTGCCCCTAGCCGAATGCCGGCATCAAAACGCTCGGCGACAATATCTACAAAGCGATCTTCCGCCACCAGTTCCAATGCTACTTCAGGGTAACGTTTGGCAAACTCAGCGAATTTATCTGCCAGCACATCACGAAAAACGTGTTCGTTGCCGTTAATTCTCAGTGTGCCTTTTAACGCATTGCGAAACTCACTCAGCCCGTTCACTTCTTGGTCGATTTCATCAAACAGCGGTAACAGCCGTTGATACAGCCTCTCCCCTGCCTCGGTGGTTGAAATGCTACGGGTAGTGCGATGAAACAGCTTGATTTGCAACCGCTCTTCAATCCCCCGAATGCTATGCGACAACGCCGACTGCGACACGCCCATCTGTGCTGCTGCTTTGGTAAAACTGCTCGTTTGTGCTACCAGTAAAAAGGCTCTTAAATCGTTGAGGTTTTCTTTCATTTAACCACCTTATTAATGAATTTTTCTCATTACTTCAAGCGATTTTACCCTACTAATCAAATGCAATCTACACCGCTATACTGACTTCATTAATTCAATGGAGAAAAACAATGAAACAAATCTTAATTTTAGGAGCAAGCGGTAGCCTTGCGAATGTCGTTATTCCTGAACTTCTAAAAGATGATAATGTGCAATTAACTCTTTTCGTCCGTCGTCCACAGTCGGTAGCGAAATTTAAAAATAAACGCGTCAAAATCGTACAAGGCGATGTGTTGGATTTCAACGCATTAACCCAAGTGATGCAAGGCATTGATGCCGTTTACGCCGGGCTTGCCGGCAACTTAAAACCGATGGCAGAAAATGTAGTTAAAGCAATGAATGAAGCCCAAGTAAAACGCTTGGTTTGGATTAGCTCAATGGGGATTTACGGCGAAACCGGCGAAGATCACGGGGCAATTTTAGAGCCTTACCGCCAATCGGCAGCCGTGATTGAAGCCTCCGAGTTGGATTATACCGTTGTCCGCCCGGGCTGGTTTACCAACGGTTCGGAAGTGCAATATCAACTGACTCACAAAGGCGAAGCATTCAAAGGGCACAGCGTTTCCCGCAAATCCATTGCCGATTTTGTAGCTCACATTTTGCGTGAAAACATTGAAATCCGTGAAAGTGTTGGTATTGCAGCCTAACAAGCGGTGAAAAACCAAATAAAATTTGCAAAAATCAGAAGGAAATCACAATGAACCTACAACAAATTCAAGATCGTTTAGCACTGAAAGATTTAGTAGATACATTCTCCAACTTTGCCGATGAAAAAAAGGTTGCCGAGCAGATGTCGCTTTTTACGCCCGATGCGATTGTGCATACCTACATTGGCGGAAAATTGGTGTTTGAAATGCACGGTGTGACGGAAATCGAACAGGTATTTACCACCTTTTTAACCCCGTTTCACCGTGTTTATCATCTAAACGGTCAACATACCGTCACTTTTATTGATGAAAATAACGCCACTGCGATTAACTATTGTGCAGTAAAACTGGTAGAAACCAAAGAGGGTAAAGAGATCTTACACGACCACAGCGTGCGTTATGCCGATACCTACGTTAGGCAAGACGGCAAATGGTTAATTGCCAAACGGATTGCGAATTTTATGATTAGCGAAAGCCGTGAAATCAGTCAATAACAAGCGGTTAAATTTAGCTAAAAATTTGCAATTCTATTTGATCTTATTAAAACAGCAAAATTCTTTGGGGGAAACCGAGGAATTTTGCTTTAGTCTTTAAGTCTGTTTCAATTAAGTGTAGAATAATCCGTTATTTTTATTGATACATTTAGAGAGAACTATGAGCGAAGAAATTTTAACGGCAGAAACAGGCACTCGAGCCAATTTTATTACCCACATTATTGATGAAGATTTAGCAAACGGAAAGCACAACAACGTTTACACTCGTTTTCCACCTGAACCAAACGGTTATTTGCATATCGGCCACGCTAAATCGATCTGCTTAAACTTTGGTATCGCTCAAGATTATAACGGTTTATGCAACTTACGTTTTGATGATACCAACCCGGTTAAAGAAGACGTAGAGTATGTAGATTCAATTAAACAAGATGTGGAATGGCTAGGTTTTAAATGGGAGGGCGAGCCTCGTTATGCTTCAGACTATTTTGACCAGCTTTATGGCTATGCGATTGAGTTAATCAACAAAGGATTAGCCTATGTTGATGAATTATCGCCTGATGAAATGCGTGAATATCGTGGAACTTTAACCGAGCCGGGCAAAAACAGCCCTTACCGTGATCGTAGCGTGGAAGAAAACTTAGCGTTATTCGAAAAAATGAAAAACGGAGAGTTTGCCGAAGGAAAAGCCTGCTTGAGAGCTAAAATTGATATGGCGTCCCCGTTTATTGTGATGCGAGACCCTGTACTTTACCGTGTAAAATTTGCTCACCATCACCAAACCGGTGATAAATGGTGCATCTACCCGATGTATGATTTTACCCACTGCATTTCTGATGCGATTGAGCGAATCACACACTCACTATGTACGTTAGAATTCCAAGATAACCGCCGCCTATATGATTGGGTGCTGGACAATATTTCGATTGAAAGACCATTACCGCACCAATACGAATTTTCACGTTTGAATTTAGAAGGCACTTTAACCTCTAAGCGTAAATTATTAAAATTAGTCACGGACGGCATTGTTGATGGTTGGAATGACCCTCGTATGCCAACCATTTCCGGCCTACGCCGCCGTGGTTATACCCCAGCGTCTTTACGTGAATTTTGTCGCCGTATTGGGGTTACAAAGCAAGATAACGTGGTTGAATACTCTGCACTTGAGGCCTGTATTCGTGAAGATTTAAATGAAAACGCACCACGAGCGATGGCCGTGATTAACCCTGTCCGAGTAGTGATTGAAAACTTCGGCGAAAAGGAAATCTTAAAAGCCCCTAATCACCCAAATCGTCCGGAGCTTGGCGAGCGTGATTTACCATTCACCCGTGAGCTTTATATTGATGAAGCAGACTTCCGTGAAGAAGCCAATAAGCAATATAAACGCTTGGTCTTAGGCAAAGAAGTACGTTTACGCAATGCCTATGTGATTAAAGCTGAGCGTGTGGAAAAAGATGCAAGCGGTCGAATTTCAACTATTTTTTGCACATACGACTCGGACACATTAGGCAAAAATCCGGCTGATGGTCGCAAAGTAAAAGGTGTGATTCATTGGGTATCTGCGGAAGATAACAAACCGGCAGAGTTCCGCATTTACGACCGTTTATTTACTGTGCCAAACCCGGGGGCGGAAGAAGACATCAATGCGGTGCTAAATCCTGAATCATTAGTGGTTAAGCACGGTTTTGTTGAGCCAAGTTTAGCACACGCCAAACCGGAACAAGGCTACCAATTCGAGCGTGAGGGTTACTACTGCTTAGACAGCAAAGACGGCTCTGCGGAGAATTTAGTTTTCAATTTAACCGTCAGCTTAAAAGAAAGCGTAGCGTTCTAATCTAACTATCTTCATTCAAATACCAGCAAATATGCTGGTATTTTTTTTTACCCTCAAAACGACTCATCAGGCATAAAAAAAGCCCCAATTCTGGGGCCACTCGGAAAGCAAATTTATGTGTTAGGTTGCTAAGCACAACACTTATTCTTGTTGCACTAAGGTTAAGCGAATTTACTAACAGTTTCAAATAAAATATGCAAAAAAGACTAACCAATGTTTAAATTTGTGATCTACTTCATATTTTTCTCACTAAATGATCGTAAAACTCCAAATTTTAAACATAAAAAAGCCCTCACGAGGAGGGCTATATATAAAGATTAAACAATACCTTGTTCTAACATCGCATTTGCCACTTTTTTAAAGCCTGCAATGTTTGCACCGTTTACATAGTTTACGAAACCATCTGCTTCAGTACCGTTTTCTACGCAGTTTTCGTGGATTGCTTTCATAATGTTGAATAAGCGTTGATCCACTTCTTCACGGCTCCAAGATAAACGAATTGCATTTTGGCTCATTTCTAAACCTGAAGTTGCTACACCACCTGCGTTAGCGGCTTTACCCGGTGCATAAAGGATTTTCGCACCGATAAACACTTCAACACCACCTAATGTCGTTGGCATATTCGCACCTTCTGCCACACAAATACAGCCGTTTTTCACTAACTCTTTAGCATCTTCGGTATCTAATTCGTTTTGAGTTGCACAAGGTAAAGCGATGTCACATTTCACGCCCCACGGTTTTTGACCGTCAAAGTATTTTAAGCCTTCTTCTTGTGCATATACAGATAAACGTTCACGGCGTTCGTTTTTAAGCTCTAATAATGCTTGTAATTGTGCTTCTGTCATACCGGATTCAGGGAATAATACATAGCCGTTAGAATCTGAAACCGTTAATACTTTACCGCCTTTTTGAATTACTTTTTCAGCCGCATATTGTGCCACGTTACCTGAACCGGAAATCACCACTGATTTACCTTCAATCTGCTGACATTTAGTCGCTAACATAGATTCTGCGAAATACACCGCACCATAACCTGTTGCTTCCGGACGAATCAAGCTACCGCCCCAAGTAAGCGATTTACCGGTTAATACTGACGTAAACTCATTGCGTAATTTTTTGTATTGACCGAACATATAGCCAATTTCACGACCACCCACGCCGATATCACCTGCCGGTACGTCAGTATCCGCACCAATGTGGCGATATAACTCGCTCATAAATGCTTGGCAGAAACGCATTACTTCGGCATCAGATTTGCCTTTCGGGTCAAAGTCTGAACCACCTTTACCACCGCCCATTGGCAATGTCGTTAACGCATTTTTGAATACTTGTTCAAAGGCTAAGAATTTCAGTACGCCCAAGTCCACAGTTGGGTGGAAACGGATACCACCTTTATACGGGCCGATTGCCGAATTCATCTGTACACGATAGCCACGGTTTACCTGCACCTGCCCTTTATCGTCCACCCAAGTTACACGGAAACTAATGACACGCTCAGGCTCAACAATACGCTCTAATAAACCTTGTTGGGTATATTTTGGATTTTTGGCTAAAAATGGGGCAAGGCTACCGAACACTTCTTCAACCGCTTGGTGGAAAGGTGCTTGGTTCGGATCACGTTGTTTGATTTTTTGAAAAAGTGCGTTTAAGTCGCTCATTTACTACTCCTGAATTTTATTTTGATGTTGTGTATTTAAGATGTGCGAAGTCTAGCAAGCAATTTAGCGTTTGAAAAGAGCGATTAGAAAAATTTATCATTAAAATAAGAAAAATTAAGTCCAGCTGCTGTTTTTTTACTCAAAAAATAAAGCCCACTTTGAAAGTGAGCTTTATTGATTCGGTAATCTGATTATTTTTGTTCCGCATTCGCATTGCTGTCATCAATTTTTGAGACTAACCCTTTAGCATCAAAATAAACAAACAGATTGCGTTGTTCAGGATCTTTATAACCTTCACGTTTAATAAACACATAATCCCAGCGGTGGGTTTCAAAAATGTTCTTCAACATTGGCGTGCCAAGCAAATATTCAACTTGTTCTGCTGTCATACCGACTTTGAGTTGAGCAATTTTATCTTGTTCTAAGTAATTGCCTTGTGGTACATCAATACGATAGACCACTTTCTCAACGGTTGAACAAGCCGTTACACCCAGTGCAAGTAACATTGCAGCTAAAAGAGATTTCATTTTCATAATTGACCTTTTGATAATCCAAAATTCAGATAACGAGATAATACCTAAACTGATAAAAATTTTCCATTATTTGTTACGTTCCAGCTGGTCACGCAGATTTGCCGGTAATCCTTTGATTGTCAGTGTGTCGTTTAGTTCATCCCAAATTAAACGCTCTCCTAATAATTCTGCGTTAAAGCTAATCGAGACCCCTTTGCCCGAGCCGGAAAATTTCGTCAGGGTTTTAAGGGCATTTCGCATAGGCGGAATATTCTCTTCCAAGCCGTATTCTTGCTCTTGCGTAAATTGAGCAAAATCAATTTCATTCAGTGTCGGTAATGCATTGGAAAGCTCATTTAACGCAATTTCCTCGCCACTATTTATCTGCCCTTTACAGTAATCAAACACCTGCTTTTTCACTTCTCGAGTTTGAGGGGCAGATAACTCCCCTTGCTCACAATAATCGCTCACCGCTTGCAACAAAGTTTGATTCTGCAGTTGTGGATTAAACCCTTCTTCCGCACTTAAGAAATCCATAAAGAAATCGGCAATTTTGCGTCCGACTCTGCCTTTCACAAAAGTTAAATAGCGGTTAGAGGTGGCATCAAGTTTCAATTCGGTTAAATTAATTCGACAAGCAATATCGTATTGTGCAATTTCCAAATACTGCGTTCGTTTGATCTCTAATTGCTCATCAACCAACATCGAATTGCGACTATCAATCAACGCAATGAACAAATATTCGGTGGCTAAAAAAGTGTAACGACACAAAATAAAGGTGCCGCCATCAGCAAACGGATATTTGATCAGCTCTGCAGCTAGCATTTTGGCACAGCTATGGCTAAAAGGTAAAAAATCGGTTTCTTGCTCCAATAGGCGGTTGAGCTGTTGAGCAAAAACCGACTCCGGCTTAAATATACCGTAAGCCTTTGCTTTACTTTGATAGGCTTGATGTAACTGCAACATCATTTGATCAACTTCAGGGGAAATTGCCAATAAATTTTCTCGCAAAAACGTATTAAGCTCCGGGTTCTCGCCCTCTGTTTTTTGTAATTGATGTAACACGATTTCAGAAACATTAATGCTCATTAATTCACTTCTCTTTATTCCAAATAATAAGAAAAGATATTATCATTAATCCGTTTATTTTTCATTAAGAGGAACACAAGATGACAGTTATCCACACAGAAAATGCACCGGCAGCGATTGGGCCTTATGTGCAAGCAATTGATTTAGGCAATATGGTTTTAACTTCTGGGCAAATTCCGGTGAATCCTCAAACCGGCGAAATCCCGAGTGATATTGTGCAACAAACTCGCCGATCTCTGAATAATGTGAAAGCCATTATCGAGCAAGCCGGCTTAAGTGTTGCCGATATTGTGAAAACCACTGTATTTGTCAAAGATCTTAACGACTTCACAAAAGTGAATGCGGAATACCAAGCATTCTTCCAAGAAAACGGACACCCGAATTTCCCTGCTCGCTCTTGCGTGGAAGTGGCTCGTTTACCGAAAGATGTGGGCATTGAAATCGAAGCGATTGCAGTACGCCGATAACAAGCGGTCATTTTCTTGAGATTTTTTACAAATGGACAAAATTATTCCAAATTGGAATGTGCCTAAGCATATTCACGCATTAACAACCTTAAGAACAGGTGGCGTAAGTAAACCGCCGTTTGATAGTTTCAACTTAGGTGATCACGTTAATGACGAGCCGAAAGATGTGGCACAAAATCGTGCTTTATTGGTTGAGAAATTTCAATTACCACAAGCTCCACTGTTTTTAACCCAAACTCACAGCACCCGAGTGATTGAACTGCCCTATTCAGGCGATAATCTTGAAGCCGATGCGGTTTACACCAATCAACCAAACCAAGTCTGCTTAGTGATGACCGCCGATTGTTTACCGGTACTATTTTCCAGCCAAGACGGGACGGAAATTGCGGCTGCACACGCCGGCTGGCGTGGGTTATGCGATGGCATATTAGAGGCGACGGTAGAGAAATTCGACTGCCCGCCACACGAAATATCGGCTTGGTTAGGTCCTGCTATCGGACCGAATGCTTTTCAAGTCGGGAGTGAAGTGGCAGACCAATTCTGTGCTTTTGACCCAAGAGCCAAAGGGGCTTTTATTGAAGACGGCACTACAAGCGGTAAATTTTTAGGAAATCTTTACCAAATTGCCACTCAACGTCTGAATAAATTAGGCATTACCACCATTTCAGGTGGCGAATATTGCACCTACAGCCAACCAGAACTGTTCTTTTCCTACCGCCGAGACAAACAAACCGGGCGAATGGCAACCTTAATTTGGCGAGCAGAATAACCCTATTTTCTCTCGTTCAATAATTAACCGAGTAATCCTCTAGCTATAGACGACTACTTGGTTTTTCTCTATAATTCCAACCACTTTCCAATCCCCCCATAGCTCAGTGGTTAGAGCAGGCGACTCATAATCGCTTGGTCGCTGGTTCAAGTCCGGCTGGGGGGACCAACTAAAACCTATCTACTCTTCAATCACCACTTTCCCGATATAATCTAAATGACGGTATTTTTGGGCGTAATCAATGCCATAGCCCACAACAAATTCGTCCGGAATTTCAAACCCGACCCATTTAACCGGTACTTCTACTTCACGGCGAGAGGGTTTATCGAGTAAAGTACAAATCGCTAATGAATTTGGCTCACGCAGTTTTAGAATTTCCCCTACTTTGCTTAAGGTGAAACCTGTGTCAATAATATCTTCAACAATCAAAACATCTTTGCCTTGAATTTCACCATCTAAATCTTTGAGGATTTTCACATCTCGGCTGGATTCGGTGCTGCTGCCATAGCTTGAGGCGGTTAAAAAATCCACTTCTACTGGTAAATCTAATTTTCTGACAAGATCTGCCATAAACATAAATGAACCTCGTAATAAACCAATCACCACTAAATGTTTACAATTATTTTCTTGATAATGTCGATTAATTGAGCTTGCTAATTCGTCAATACGTTGTATGACTTCCTCTTTGGCAATCAGTGTTTCAATATGGTGCTTTTTCATTCATTTCTCCTAATAATTTGATTACAAGCGGTCTAAATTTGCTCTTTTTTTGCAAATTATTCGCCTGAAACCGTCATTTTTTCTAATAAAATCGAACCGGTCTGGATATTAGAGCGATGCTCAATATCATCGCCCACCGCAACGATGTTTTTATACATTTCTTGCAGTTGCCCTGCTATGGTAATTTCTGCAACCGGGTATTGAATTTCACCATTTTCAACCCAGAAGCCTGCTGCTCCACGAGAATATTCACCAGTCACGCTATTAATTGCAGAACCTAACATTTCCGTCACTAACAAGCCCGTTCCCATTTCCTTGAGCAAGCTGCTTAACCCACCGGTGCGGTTTGGTTTCACCAGCCAATTATGAATACCGCCGGCGTGCCCTGTGCTTTTTAGCCCCATTTTTCTACCGGAATAGCTGGTCATTAGGTAAGTTTGTAAGATACCATCGGTAATAATTTCTCGGTTTTGGGTAATTACCCCTTCGCTATCAAAGGCTGATGAAGCGAGTTGGCGTAATAAGTGGGGGCGTTCTGAAATTGCAAACCAGCTTGGCAAAATTTTTTCGCCAAGTTTATCCAGCAAAAAGCTGGATTTGCGATATAACGCTCCGCCGCTAATTGCTCCGGCTAAATGCCCGACCAAGCCGGTGGCGACATCATTGTAAAAAATCACCGGCATTTCACCTGTTTTGATCTTATGCGGATTTAAACGATCTACCGCTTTCACCGCTGCTTGCTGCCCTACCCATTGCGGTGCTTGGAGTTTGTCAAACTCACGGGAAATAGTGTATTCATAATCACGCTCAAGCTGATCTTCATAAGCTGAAATCACACTACAAGAGAGTGAATATCGGCTCGACAGGTAACTCTGCAACATTCCGTGCGTATTGCCATAAACACGCACACCACTGTGAGAATTGAAAGTTGCTCCGTCACTATTCACAATTTTTTCGTCTGCATTTAAGGCATAATGCTCCGCCTTGATTGCCAATTCGACCGCTTGCTCAACGGAAATATCTGCTTGGTGGTACAGTTCCAAATCTTTTGCTTCAAAGGCAAGCAACTCTTTATCGGCAAGCCCTGTGCAATCATCTTCTGAGGTATATTTTGCAATCGCAAGGGCTGCTTCGACCGTTTTTTGAATCGATTCTGGCTGTAGATCGGACGTGGAGGCATTACCTTTGCGTTTACCTAAATAGACTGAAATACCGAGCGAGCCATCGTTATTGAACTCGATGTTTTCAACTTGCTCTAAACGGCTGGAAACCGAAAGCCCTGCAACTTTGGTCACACCTACTTCTGCCTCTGCTCCAGCCTGTTTTGCAAAATTTAAGGCAAATTCGACCGCTTGTCGTAGTTCCTGTTCTTGTTGTAACAAGGTTTGTTTATCTGTAATTGACATTTTGTTCCATTGATTGATTGCATTGATGAATATATTCTAACTCAAATTTCTGTTAGAATACGGCATTTTTTAGAGTTTATGTAATGAAAGGATAAAGAATGGCTAAAAAACGGAGCAAAAACGAAATTGACTGGACAGATGAGGAAGAAGAAATCATCTGGGTCAGCAAAAGCGAAATAAAACGAGATTCCGAACACTTAAAAAAAATTGGGGCTGAATTAATTGAATTAACCCCACAAAATTTGGAAAAGATCCCGCTAGACGATGATTTAAAAGAGGCAATTCGCCAAGCTCAAGACTTTAAAATGGAGGCTCGTCGCCGTCAAATTCAATTTATCGGCAAATTATTACGCAGCCGCGACCCAGAGCCGATTCAAGAAGCCTTAGATAAAGTGAAAAATCGCCATAATCAGCAACAAGCCCTATTACATAAATTGGAATTAGTGCGGGATCAACTGATTGCAATGGGCGATGCATCATTAGATAATTTATTGACGGAATATCCTCAATTAGACCGCCAACATTTGCGTAATTTAATTCGTGGGGCAATTAAAGAACGTGAAGCCAATAAACCGGCAAAAAATTACCGTGAAATTTATCAATATTTAAAAACTGAAATCGTGGAGTGATTATTATGGAGTACCTATCAACAATCCTTAAAGCTCATATCGGCTTAGCTTATATTAGTTTAATTTTATTATTAACCCGTGGATTTTTATCATCAAAAATGGTGGATTGGCGACAATATAAAATTTTACGAATCGCACCGCACGCAGTCGATACGCTGTTATTAGTTACCGGTATTGCAGCAGTGGCTATTTTTCTAGCTTATGACTTTTTCACTTTAGCACAATTTAGCTGGCTATTACCTAAGCTGTTATTCTTAGTGTTATACATTATTTTTGCCACTAAAGCGTTTAAAAAAGGGCAACCATTCTCGCTCAAATTTTACCTGTTAGCCGTGGTGTCATTCTTATTAGTGATGCTAACCGCTACTTTTCACTAAATAAGGAAAATTATGATCGGACCTTTTGTGAATGCCGGTGCCATTATTTTAGGGGGAGTGATAGGGGCTTATTTAGGTAGCCGTTTGCCTGAACGTATTCGTACCAGTTTGCCACTTGTGTTTGGGCTATGCTGTTTCGGCTTAGGTATGATGCTGACCGCCTCCGTAAAATATATGTCTGCGGTTGCATTAGCATTGATTTTAGGCACGATCATCGGTGAGCTGATTTATTTAGAAAAACGAATAGGCAAAGTTGCCGGTTTAGCTCGTGGTTTAATTGACCGCCTATTCCCACCGGTGCATAGTCTTTCCCAAGAAGAATTTTTAGAGAAATTTATTGCTCTGCTTGTACTGTTTTGTGTGAGCGGTACCGGCATTTTTGGTGCAATAAAAGAGGGAATGACGGGTGATCCGAGCATTCTTTACATTAAATCGATTTTAGACTTCTTCACTGCAATGATTTTCGCCGCTTCATTAGGTTATGCCATTGCAGCGATCTCAGTACCGTTAATTCTTGTGCAAGGGATTTTAATTCTACTAGCAACGGAAATAATGCCTTTAACTACTGCCAATATGATGGCAGATTTCTCCGCAACTGGCGGTTTACTGCTATTTGCAACCGGTTTTCGCATTTGTGGAATTAAAAACTTTCCGGTCGCAAATATGCTACCAGCACTACTCCTTGCGATGCCAATGTCTTATTTCTGGGAATGGTTGGTACATTAATGATAAAAAAACGTATTATTGTCGGCATTAGTGGGGCAAGTGGTTTCCAATATGGCTATAAAGTACTTGAACTGCTGAAACCGTTTTCAGAAATTGAAACCCATCTTGTAATCAGCAAAGGTGCTGAACTCACTCGAACTCTCGAAACGAATTATACCCGAGAGGCTCTGCACGATTTAGCTGATGAAATACATTCGCTAAACAATGTCGGAGCAAGCATTGCCAGTGGTTCATTTAAAACCGAAGGTATGATTGTTGCCCCTTGTTCTATGCGAACCCTTGCCGCTATAGCCAACGGTTTGAGCGATAATTTGCTGACCCGAGCGGCAGATGTGGTGTTGAAAGAACGGCGTAAATTGGTATTAATGGTGAGAGAAGCTCCGCTCAACCTTGCTCATATTGACAATATGCGAAAAGTGACCGAAATGGGCGGCATTATTTTCCCACCCATTCCGGCGTTTTACCAAAAGCCAACCAGCCTCGATGAAATGGTCACCCACAGCGTAAGCCATGCCCTTTCCCTGTTGGATATTGACATTCCAAATACCCCACATTGGGGAGAATAATTAGGTTTATCTTTTGCTTTTTGAAATGCTAAAATACCTGATAAAAATTATCAGGTATTTTTATGCACAATCCAATCCCGTCCCATATTTTAGATTTCATTCAAACGAACCACGTTATCAATATTGCAGCTCATACCGAACAGGATTTTTGGGCGGCAAACTGCTTTTATGCTTTTGACCAAGAAAATGCTCGCTTGATTATCTTAACCGCCAAGAAAACCAGACACGCTAGCTTAATGCTTGAAAACCCACATATTGTCGGCACAATTTGTGGGCAAATTGAGAAGATCAACGAGATCGAAGGTATCCAATTCTCCGCTACCGCCGAATGTTTAGAAGATAAACAAGCCGAAAAAGCCGCTTTGCAAATTTATTACCAAAAACACCCGCTTGCACGGCTTAAGCCTAGTGATGTTTGGGTATTATCATTCAATACCATCAAGCACACCGGTAATAAAATTATGTTTGCGAAAAAGACGATTTGGGAGAGAAATATAATTTGAAACTCAAATAATACCTTTAACTTTATCCCGTTTGATTTGGCTTGGTGTTATCCCAAAAGTTCGCTTAAATGCCGTTGAAAAATTCTCCGAATTAGCATATCCGGCAAATTCAGCCGCTTGTGTGACACTCTGTCCTTGTAATAGTAATTTATAAGCTTGTTCTAATTTAGAACGCCTTAAATACGCAAAAATAGAGGTTTTATGGTAATGCTGAAATTCATTTTGCAATGTAGTTACATTGGTATGGAAATATATTGCAATCTGTTTCAAACCCCAACCGTCAAATTTGCCGCTATCTAACGATTCCGTTAATTTCTGTACTCGATCTTTTTTTAACTGGGGAGCATGCGTCAGCTGAGAAAAAGCACTTGCTAATAAAGCTAATAATTTGCCTTCTTTCTCAAGCAGCCCAAATGGTTGCATTTGCTGTTCTGACACAATATCGTGAATAAGTTTTAACATACTCTGAGTCAAGATAATTTGGTGGGCTTTTAAATGCTGTTTAAAATGATGATAACTTGACAAATTCAACTGGCTTTCTATGAGCCATTTAGGGTAGAGAAAGATAACAAGCTCTTTTTGAAGTTGCCCTTTCCTAAAAATTTTACGCCCCATTTCGGCTCTATTTAGCGGTAAAAATGCGGCTTGAGGTTTTAAGCTTGCATCTAATTCAAATAATCTAGAATTAAAATTAATTTCCGAACGCCCACTCAATAATATAACCAATCTTAGCCCGGCTTCAAATTCCGCAGGTTCTTGCTCTACGGTTTCAGTGACTGAAATCTCTGTATATTTCAGCATAAGATCTGAACGTAGTCGGTATAAATGTGAAAAACCTTTCATTTGGTTAGCTTCATCAATCAAGATTGTTTTCATCATTAAAAATTTTTTTTCGCACAGTAAAAATTTTATTTTACAAAGGTTTTTTGCATAAAAACAAGATATTATTATATTCAATAATCATTCTTATTTAAGGAAAAAATAATGAAAATAAAAAAATATTCACTCTCTTTAATCACTTTAGCGATTGTAGCTCCTCAAGTATTAGCAGAAACAGCCTCTCAAGCAGAACTCACTACTATTGATGTCAAAGAAAAGCTAGCGGCTACTACAGGCTATATTCCTGTTTATACGACTGTAGGAACCAAAACATTAACCTCTTTGGCTCGTACACCTTTTAGTATCAATGTTGTCTCTGATGATTTAATGAATGACCAAGCTGTTCGTTCTGTTACTGATGCAGTGGCTTATACCTCTGGTATGATGGGTGGCTATCGTGGTAACAATTCGCTTATCGAAATCTCCATTCGTGGCATTGGCAATAAAAGTGATGGCGGTACAATTCCGACCTATTTAAACGGTTCTCGCTACCAAACTGCATTTGAAATCGATCCGTTCTTCTTAGAAAGCATCAATGTGATTAAAGGCCCAAACTCCATTTTATACGGGCAAGCTAATCCCGGTGGCGTAATGGATATTATCACCAAAAAAGCCGGCAGTAACCCACATCGCCATTTGCAATTTGTGGTGGGAAACCATCAACGATACCAAGTCGGGCTGGATATTGAAGAAAATCTATCCAATACCCTATCTGCTCGTTTAATAGGTCAATTAGAACGAACAAACTGGAATACCCAATTTGTAAAAGAAAAAGGCGGTGCTTTTGCTCCGAGCCTTTTATGGAAACCCACTACCAATACAGAACTTAATGTTTACGCTTACTATGCTAAAAAACCGAAAGCCGGCGATCGTAACTTCTTACCAAAAGAAGGGACTATTAATAGCGTAAACGGGAAGAAACTACCCTATGATATGTTCCTCAGCGATCTGAACTATCACGGTTTGAAAGCCGAGCAAATGCAAGTAGGTTACAATTTCTCACATAAATTTACGCCAAACCTAACGTTCCGCCAAAATGCAAGTTACCATAATGGCGAAGAGAATTTCAAAAATCTAGTTTATTGGGGCGATGTTGGTTCGGTTTTAGAACGTAGAGCTCGCCGTTGGGATGTCAAAACCCAAGAAATCAACTTAGATAACCAATTAGAATGGGCATTTAGCACAGCAAATATAAATCATACCTTGTTAGCCGGTATTGATTATAAACGGGTGCGTGAAGATCTTGATAACTATATGGGGATTGCCCCTGATTTTGATTGGCAGAACCCTGTTTATGGCGTGACCGTTACTGAGCCTAGCTTATTTTCAAGTGAAGTGAAGCATTTAAAACAACTCGGGGTTTATTTGCAAGATCAAACAGAAATCGGTAATTTTGACTTCCTGTTAGGCGGTCGTTACGATCGAGCAAAAAACAGTAACCAAGATCGTTTGAACAGTAAAACAGAGAATAACCAAGAAGGAAAATTTACTTGGCGTACCGGCTTAGTTTACAACTTTGAAAACGGTATAGCTCCGTATATCAGCTACAGCACTTCTTTTGTGCCATCGGCTGAAAAAGATGCTCAAGGAAATTTCTTAAAACCAACAACTGCTGGGCAATGGGAAGTGGGAATGAAATACCAACCAACCCAAGACACCTTACTGACCTTAGCAGGATTTAAAATTACACAAAAAGATTTAGCCAATTATCAATGGCAGACCCGCTCTTATGAGCAAATTGGTGAAGTACAAACTAAAGGGATTGAAGTGAGTTTAAATCAGCAATTATCCGATAAATTTTCAATAGCGGCTTCTTATGCTTACTTGAAAAAAGAGATTACTGCAGATAAAGATGGCTCTACGATTGGAAAAACGCAATGGGGAGTGCCTCGCCATCAAGCATCACTTTGGGCAAAATATAAATTCTTTGATAAGCTGACCGCCGGTGTAGGTGTACGCTATATGGGAACGACTTTTGGCAATAACCAAAATACTTTTACCGTCCCCGCATACACACTTTACGATATGCTACTGGCTTATGATTTTACGCCTAACTTAAACTTACAGCTCAATGCACAAAACCTGACGAATAAAAAATATGTCGCAAGCTGTGCGAATAATTTTTCCTGTTTCTATGGAAAAGATCGCAATTTAAGTGCAACGTTAAACTATCATTTTTAATCTCAACAGCCCTCAAATGAGGGCTTAAACTTTTGCAAAAAATATGAAAAAAACGACCGCTTGTATTCTTACTTTTTTGGTTTCATCTGTGCTTTATGCTGACAATATAACCATTGAGCTTAAGCAGAATGACTTTGTGCAAGGCAAATTGATTCAGAAAGCTCAACAGCCACTTTCGTTATCGATTATTTTTCCTGACCAAAGCTCTCGCCTACTGGCTCAAAATGTCTTTGGTGAACAAGATTTTATGTTTAAATCAGAACAAAACGGCACGGCAACTTTTTCTATTCTAGCGAATGGAGCAACCGTTTCAGACCAAGATTTCACCTTAACGATTGAACGGCATATGCCAATCTCGGCACAAATTGCCCTACCTAAAATGATTGAGAATACACAGCTTGAAGAACTCAGCCAGAAAATTGCAAAAAATCCGGAAAAACAGACCGCTTTAATTAACGATTTTTGGGATAAAGTAAAACAAGCCGGCACACCATTGATTGAACCATTGGACGAACAGCAAAGCCGTGTCACTTTTTTATGGCGTGGAGCTCAGCACAATGTTCGCATTTGGGGCGGAGTGAGTACTGAACACGATTTTATGCAACGCTTTGGTGAAACGGATATATGGTATAAAAGTTATATAGTGCCCAATGACACTTTAGTGGAATACAAATTAGCTCCAGATGTGCCGACATTGCCCGTTGATGAATATACCCAACGTAGAGCCTTACTTGCAACAGCACAATCCGATCCGCTGAACAAAATGCCCTACTTTGAAAAAAGTGAGCAAAATCTACACAATACAGATAGATTTAACTACTATTCGCTTGTTAAATTAGCAAAAGCCCCAACTCAGCCTTATCTGCTCGAGGAACTCAATATCTCCAAAGGCACAATGCGAGAATTGATTTTTGATAGTGCGAAACTTGGAAATAAACGCCGATTATTTGTCTATTTGCCTGAGAATTTTAGTGCGGAAAACACTTATCCCGTTCTCTACCTGTTTGATGGTGTAGAATATACCGAACGTGTGCCGACAAAAACGATTTTAGATAATATGATCGCTCAGAAAGTGATTCCGCCTACTGTAGCGGTGTTTATCGAAAACCCATCGAGTGAATCAAGACGAGTTGAGCTCCCTGCGAATCCAATATTTACGCAAGTATTAGCAGAAGAACTCGTGCCTTTTGTTGAAAAACAGCTCAATATAAGTGCAAAGGAGCGAATTATTGGCGGCTCTAGCTATGGCGGGTTATCCTCTGCCTATACAGTACTCAACTACCCCAATGTATTTAGTAAAGCATTGATTCTATCCGGCTCATTTTGGTGGAAACCCAAAGGCACTCCTAGTGAACAAAGCCACTATATTGCTCAACAATTTATCCAAAAAGAAAAATTACCGCTCTGCTTTTTCATCAGTGCGGGTTTTTATGAAAGCGGGAAATCAACTATTTTAGAAACTTCTCGCCATTTAAAAGATGTTTTACTCGCTAAAGGTTATCCGGTTACTTATATTGAACAATCAACCTCTCACGGCTATTTAGCTTGGCAAGGGCTTATTAGTGACGGGTTAAAAGCATTACTGGGTAGCAATAAATGCAGCTCAAATTAAGCAATGGTAAAAATCACCCGATTTTCGACCGCTTGTAGCTCACAAAGCCAGCTTTGCTCTGTGGCAAGTAGCTCAAAATCGGTAAGACTGCTCTGCTGATTGAGTAAAATTTCCAAGCTATCGCCCTTTTTAAGATCGTTCATCGCTTTTTTTGCCATCAATAACGGCAAGGGGCAAGCATAGCCGGTTAAATCTAAAACATATTTCATCACGAAACAGGAAATAAAGAAAAGGGCGAATAGTAAAATTCGCCCAATCACGAAAGATTAAAGTTTACGGCGGTCTGCCATTACTTTGCCCATAGCCGATAATTTATCTTGAGCTAAATGCTCCCGCCCAAGCTCAAAGAGTGGCTCTTCAATCGCAATATGCACATCATAACCTGCCACAAAACGCTCAATTAAGTCTCTATCCACATTTTCACGTTTGCCTGCGAGCAGATCTTCAAGCTGTGCCGACAAATCGTCCCAATTTTTATGTAAATGAACGTGCTGGCGTTCCAGTTCGTCCACCTCTGCTTGAGCTTGTGGTTGCACCTTAATAAGCTCAGGGAAGAAATCATCTTCTTCATCTTCGTGATGTAAAGGGGCAGAAATGTTGAAGTAGTTCAAAATCTGCTGCACATCATTCTTGACCGCTTGGTTTACCCCGTTTTTCTCAAGGTAATCCGGCAAAATTTGTAGCTGTTTGCAGAAACTTTTTACTTTGCTGTGGCAAGCATAAAGCATATCGATCGGCTCTGCCCAGCTTGCAAAGGTTTGTGGTTCAAGTTGTTGCATATATACTCCTTGTTATTTCTGACCGTTTACTTCAGATTGTAAAGGTGGCACTTCTTTGCCAATTCGAGCATAAAATTCCACCACAAAATCATCAAAACGATCTTCTTCGATCGCTTGACGAATTTCTGCCATTAAGCGTTGATAGTAGCGTAAATTATGAATGGTGTTTAGTCTTGCCCCTAGAATTTCGCCACATTTGTCTAGGTGATATAAATAGGCCTTAGTATAGTTTTTGCAAGTGTAGCAATCACATTCAGGATCTAAAGGTGTAATATCGTTACGGTATTTCGCATTACGGATTTTCACAATGCCGTTGGTCACAAATAAATGTCCGTTACGGGCATTGCGGGTTGGCATTACGCAGTCAAACATATCAATGCCACGGCGAACCCCTTCGACTAAATCTTCTGGCTTACCTACGCCCATTAAATAACGTGGTTTATCTGCCGGAATTTGTGGGCAAACGTATTCTAAAATACGGTGCATATCTTCTTTCGGTTCGCCTACCGCCAAACCACCGACTGCATAGCCGTCAAAACCGATTTCGACTAATTTTTCCACCGAGACTTTGCGGAGTTCTTCATAAATACCACCTTGAATAATCCCAAATAACGCATTCGGGTTTTCAAGCTCATCAAAGCGATCACGAGAACGTTTCGCCCAACGTAGCGACATTTCCATTGATTTTTTCGCATAATCAAAGGTTGCCGGATAAGGGGTACATTCATCAAAAATCATAACAATGTCTGAACCAAGATCGTATTGGATCTCCATTGATTTTTCCGGCGAAAGGAAAATTTTCTCACCGCTAATCGGGTTTTGGAAGGTTACGCCTTCTTCTTTAATTTTACGCAGTTTGCCTAAGCTAAAAACTTGGAAACCGCCGGAATCGGTTAAAATCGGACCGTGCCATTGCATAAAATCGTGCAAATCACCGTGCATTTTCATCACTTCTTGCCCCGGTCGTAACCATAAATGGAAGGTGTTACCTAATAAAATTTGTGCCCCTGTCGCTTTCACTTCTTCAGGAGTCATACCTTTTACCGTGCCATAAGTGCCAACAGGCATAAATGCCGGTGTTTCAACGTGAAATTCGCCTTTCGGGCGGTTAAAAGTTAAACGCCCACGACGAGCGTTACCACTTGTTGTTTTTAATTCGTACTTCATTTTAATCCACAAATAAACAGTTCGTGAAAGCGGTCAAAAACCGCCAAAAATTTACCAATTAGAACCGAAAGCCGGTGCCGATACCTAAGCCGATCCCAACCCCATTTGAGCCGCCACCGACTCCGACATTACCACCTACACCAGTTGAGGAGCAAGCGACTAACGTTAAAATGCCTAAGCATAATAAGAATTTTTTCATTTTTTTCTGTCCTAAACGAAAAAGAGAGTCTATGATAGACCCAATCTATTCTAACCTGTTTAATGGATTAAACCTAATTTTAAAAGGTAAATTATGAAAATTTTACATAAATTCGCTGCTGTATGCGTTGCCTCAATGGCTATGCTCTCTGCTAACGGTAATTTACTCAGCATTAGCGAGCAAGAAATCAACGACTATTTAGCCACCAAATTAGCTGAAAAAATCCCTTTACAGGATAAAGTGGGCGTTCCGCATTTATTTGAATTGGATTACCATCTGCATTCGCTGACAAGCCAAATTGGTAGAACCGAAGAGAAAAAAGTGGCTATTTCCGGTGTTGTTGATGGGCTTTTAAAAGCGAAAGGCAAGAAATATGATGCGTCTATCCAGTTAAATATGGATACCACGCCTTATTACGATCCACAAAAAGGGGCATTATTTCTTAAAGATGTCAGATTGTTAAGCTGGTCTGCGACACCGGCTAAATATCAAGCAGAACTGCAAATGTTTTTGCCGGTATTGGCTGATGGATTAAATAGTTTTTTAAACAGCACGCCTGTTTATACTTTAGATGAGAATAAAGCAAAAGAAGCAATGGTGAAAAAGTTCGGCAAAGCCATTGTAGTAGAAAATGGTAATATCAAGCTAGAAACTGCTATTTTTTAAATAATTTTGTGATCTTCGTCTAATTTTTACACTTTGATAGTTGAGCTTTTACGCGTTTTATTTACAATCCAAATATCGTCATTCATTATTTGGAGAGTTCTATGGATATCGGTATTGTTAAATGGTTTAACAATGTAAAAGGATTTGGTTTTATTACATCGGATGTATGTGAAGGAGATATTTTTGCTCATTTTTCTGAAATTCAAGCAGAAGGTTATCGCTCTTTAAAAGTCGGCCAAAAAGTACAGTTTGAATTAGTTCAAGGAGAGCGAGGTGCCTCAGCCTCAAATATCACGCCTATAAGCGAAAAAACGTTATAACCCATCGTTAATAAAATTATTGTTATAACCATACTTTATTAGATTTTAAAGCTCAGCTTTTACAGCTGAGCCATTTTTGTTTTTTTTGAATATGCTTTCCCCTTATCAATTAGTCTTAATTAACCTACTTTATATCTTCGGTATTGGTCTAAATATTGTACTGCTTAGGTTTCTCAGTTTGCATTTTGATCCATTAAATAATAACGGTGTACGCTTCCTAATTGGTGGACTCACTTTATTGGTTTTTATTTTCTGGAGATTCCGCACATCGCTGTCTCAGCTGATTAAAACTCCAAAATTGATTGCGATTTCTCTATTTGTCGGGTTAATGATGTCCGCAAATATGTATTTTTGGCTAAAAGGGGTCAAAATTACAAATGCTGTTACCGCCTCTATTTTTGGGGTATTGGCGATGCCATTTGGCGTGATTATTGCCGCCATATTCTTTCAAGATGAAAGAGAACGCATTAAAAGCAAAGCTTTCTGGTTCGGCTCAATTTTAACGATCATCGGTTCACTTGGATTTATCTGGCACGGAAAAACACTCTCAATTAGCGAAGGATTTATTCTTGGTTCTGTGTTCTTATTTCTGTCAATTATTATCCGTAACATACAAAACCTAGTTGTAAAATTCGCTCGAGAGCTGAACGTATTTACACTAAGTTGTATAACATCTTTGACTACTTCACTCTCAAGTCTATTACTTAGCCAACAAGCAGGTAAATTTAATGAGCTTTTTACTGCACCAAACTGGCTACTATTCTCTCTGATGGCTGCTGGTATTTATGCGATTATGATCGGAATGGTATTAACCTTTCACATTATCCAAACCCAAGGACTGATAACCTACCAAGTATTGGAACTATTAATGCCGGTTTCAACAGCCATCATTGCTTATATTTTACTGGACGAACGTATTTCCATTGTTCAAATGGGCTTTGCTTGTATTGTGATTTTAGGCTCAAGTATCGCCTTAAAGTTAGTAAAATATCCTAAGCACTATTAGGATCTTTGCTAATTAATATTGGTAAAATTACATTTGGTTTACTAATCTGGGCGTTCATTAGTAATGATAAACAAGCGGTTATTTTTTATTATTTTTTGGTAAATACTGATAGTCATGTATAAAAACCTTTCTTTGCTTTCACCGACTTATCCATTTGACCTTGAATTCATCGCCGGTCTTACTCAATGTGAGAAAGGCAACTATCTTGATTCTATTGTCGATAGACAACAAGGGATGCAAGGTTATATGTTGCAATTAACTACTTTTGGGCATGGCTCTGTTTCTGATGGTAAACACGTCTTTTCAGCCCATCGAGGTCAATTACTCCTATTTACACCCAATGCAGTTCAACACTACCATCGTCACCCAGAAAGCCAATATTGGCACTATAAATGGGTCTATTTTCTGCCTAATCCAAAGTGGAATAAATGGCTGAATTGGTCAAATATGGAAGAAAAAATAGGGCGGATCACCATTAGCGATGACCGTTACTTTCTGGAAATTAGCCAACTTTTCAGTAAAATTGAATTAGAACTTAAATCCAGTAAATTTTTTAAAGAAGATATTGCGACTAGTTTATTGGAATACTTACTTATGAAATGTATTTCTGCCGAGAAAATTGAGGTTATTCCTGTCATCGATCAACGCATTTTAACAGTTTGTGATTTAATTTTAACGAATCTCGCTAAAAATGAGAGCTTAGAAACTATGGCAGAAAAAGTGTTTTTATCGCCATCACGCCTATCCCATCTTTTCAAACAATCTTTGGGGATCAGCTTAGTACCATGGCGGGAATTACAACGCATTTCTGAATCCAAAAAATTACTTTATTTCTCTAATATCTCTATCTCTAATATTGCGAAATCCTTAGGTTATGAGGATTCTCTCTATTTCTCCAAAATTTTCAAAAAGCATACTGGACTGTCACCTTCTGAGTTTAGAACCTTAGAACGGCGTAAAGATAGTGAAATGTGATCTTGATCTCACTTTACTTTGCGTAGCAGAATTTTCCATATCGATAACAAAAAGTTACCTGTTTTTCTCTCACTCAAAAGCATAAGATACAAACAGCTTTAATAGTGCTGTTTCTATTAGAGAAGGGATATCAACCTCTGTGAGTGATATTCAGTGAAATAACTTCTTATGTATGAGGGAAGAACAATGAAAAAACCAACGTTCAAGCACGCATTATTTTCAAGTATTTTAGCTTTAGCCTGTTACGGTTCGGCACTTGCCAATGATGTCGTTAATATCTCCAAAATTGACGGTATGCCGTGGTTTAACCGTATGGCAGAAGGTGTTGTGCAAGCAGGTAAAGATAACAGTGTCAATGCTTATCAAGTCGGCCCATCCAATACCGATGCACCACAACAAGTGAAATTAATTGAAGATTTAATTGCGAAAAAAGTCAGTGCTATTTCCATCGTCCCTAACGATGCAAATGCCTTAGAACCGGTGCTGAAAAAAGCGAAACAGAGCGGCATTGTGGTATTAACTAATGAGTCAGTCGGACAACCTAGTGCCGATTGGGATATTGAAATTATCGATAATGCACAATTTGCGGCAGACTATGTAGAAGAAGTAGCAAAAGCTATGGGCGGTAAAGGCGGCTATGTGATTTATGTCGGTGGATTAACCGTGCCTCAACATAATCTGTGGGCTGATTTATTTGTGAAATATCAAAAAGAGCATTACCCAGATATGTTTGAAGTGACCAGCAGAATGCCTGTCGCTGAAAATATTAATGATGCACGCCGTACCACTATTGATTTAGTGAAAGCCCATTCCGATCTCAAAGCAGTCGTTTCTTTTGGTTCACAAGGTCCTATCGGTGCAGGGTTGGCGGTGAAAGAAAAACGCTTAAAAAATAAATTAAATGTCTTCGGAATGATGATTCCTTCCCAAGCAGCCAATTTAATTAAAAGTGGTGATATTACAATGGGAATTACCTATGACCCAGCCAATGCAGGTTATGCGTTAGCGGCTGTTGCTGCCAAAGTATTAAAAGGCGAAAAAATTGAGGATGGATTAGAGATCCCAACGGTCGGTAAAGCCAAAGTAGATAGTGAGAAAAAACTACTTCAATTCCACAATGTGCTGAAAGTCACCAAGGAAAATATCGATAAATTATATTAATTTGTTTGAAATATGGGCTGATAGCCAGCCCATATTTTCCCTCAGGAGGCACTTATGGCATTTATTTCGATGCGGCATATCAGTAAAACATTCCACGGCATAAAAGCATTAAATCAAGTCAATCTCTCATTAGATTATGGCGAAGCACTTTGTCTTGCCGGTCAAAATGGCTGTGGAAAATCAACCTTGATCAAAATTCTTTCCGGCGTTTATCAACCGGATAAAGGGGCTGAAATTCAAATTGGTGCAACCCAATATACCAAGCTGACACCACAGGAATCGATTGATAAAGGTATTCAAGTGATTTATCAAGATTTAGCCCTCTTCCCCAATTTAACCGTGGCAGAAAATATTGCCATTAACCTGCACCGAAAATTTGGCTGGGTGAGTCAAGACGAAATTCATCAAGTTGCTCTTAATGCCATTCAAAGCATCAATGCAAATTTAGACCTAAATGCGGTGTTAGAAGATTTACCGATAGCCCAACAACAGTTGGTCGCCATTTGCCGTGCTTTGGCTCAAAATGCCAGATTATTGATTATGGACGAGCCGACTGCCTCACTTACCGCAAAAGAGGTCAAAGATCTGTTAGATGTCGTCATTAAACTTAAAAGCAAAGGTATTAGCATCATCTTTGTCAGTCATAAATTGCAAGAAGTGATGAGTGTTTCTGATAGTGTATTAGTGCTGAAAGACGGCAATATGGTTGGACAATATCCTATCCGTGAAATGAATGAAAAACGCCTCGGCTTCCTAATGACTGGGCTGGAAATCGATTACAAGCGGTTAGATTTACCGGATTTTTTGCAAAGAAAAACGGTATTGGAAGTCCGCAATTTAACACTGCCTCATCAGTATGAAGAGATTAACTTTTCGCTACGAGAAGGGGAAATTGTTGCTCTTACAGGGTTGCTCGGTTCGGGGCGTACTGAGCTTTGCCTAAGTTTATTCGGTATTACTCAGCCACAATCCGGCGATATTTTATTAAACGGTGAAAAAGTGAGATTTAACACTAACCGTGATGCCATTGCCAAAGGGATTGCTTATGTCTCGGAAGATCGAATGCACACTGGGCTGATTATGGCAGAATCGATTCATCACAATATTATTTCGACCATTTTCCACAAAATCACTGATAAATTACAGATTATTCAATCCTCAAAGGCTTATGCAAGTAGCCAAGCCTTGATTGATTCATTAAAGATTAAAGTATCCGATTCAGACTTGCCTGTTAATACCCTTTCCGGAGGGAACGCACAGCGGGTTTCGATTGCAAAATGGCTGGCAATCGACCCCAAAATTATTATTTTAGATGCCCCGACTATTGGGGTTGATATCGCCAATAAAGAAGGGATCTTCCAAATTATTAAATCATTGGCTCAGCAAGGCATTGCAGTTATTTTTGTGACTGATGAAGTGGAAGAGGCCTACTACAACAGCCATCGGGTGATTGTAATGAAAAAAGGCCGCATTGTTGATGAAATCTTGCCGGCCTATTCCAGCGAAAAATCGATTGCAGAGGTGATTTATGAAAATCAGCAATAATCATATTCTTTCCGGTACTTTACTGATTTTAATCCTATTATTAACGCTATTTACCCGCGATTTTGCAACCATTGAGAACCTTTATGATGTTGTAAATAATTACGCAATGTTAATGATTTTAGCTTGTGGTTTATTTGTGGTATTGCTGTCAGGTGGTATTGATATTTCTTTCCCTGCTATCACCATTATTTCTCAATATATTATGGTTACAGCCATCGGTAAATATGATGTGGGATTTGCCGGCGTTTTTGTTATCTCTTCCACTATCGGCATATTATTAGGTTTTATTAATGCCCTATTTGTTAATCGGCTTAGTGTTCCTTCCATTATTATTACGATCTCAACACTCAATATTTTTTATGGTGGATTACTCTATTTTACCAAAGGTGTATGGCTTTATGAGTATCCTGAATGGTTTACCCAAGAAATCGTGTTCTTTAAACAAATCACTGCCGAGGGAGCGGAATTTGGATTATCGTTTCAAGCATTAATGGCTATTTTAGCGGTGCTATTAACCGGCTTAATTACCAATAAACTCACTATTGGCAGAAAAATTTATGCCCTTGGCGGTAATCCGGATGCAACCTCCCGTATTGGATTTAATCTCTTATTTCTCCATCTGTTTGCATACGGTTATATGGGCTTTATGGCAGGTTTGGCAGGTATTGTGCAATCTTATACCGTACAATCTGTCGCACCAGATTCATTACTGGGTTATGAATTAACCGTACTCGCAGCAGTGGTATTAGGTGGCGCCAGTTTATCGGGAGGTAGAGGCACCTTACTTGGTACGGTAATGGGCGTAATGTTACTGGCGATTATTCAAAATGGGCTAAATTTGATGAATGTTTCGTCTTACTGGCAAACCATTATCACTGGTGTCATCATTATCTTAAGTATTAGTGCAACAGCATTAAGTCAGCGGAAAAAACAAGGAGCATAACGATGAAAAGTAAACTGGAACCAACGATTTTCTATCTCTTAGCACTCTTTGCAGTTGCAGTTATCGCCTTTAGTATTTTTATTCCGGACATCTTTTGGTCTGTGAGCAACTTTCAATCTATGGCATCACAAATTCCAGTATTAGGTATTTTAACCCTAGCAATGGCATTACCGATGTTAACAGGTGGAATAAATCTTTCCATTATTGCTGGAATGAATGCTTGCTCATTAATTATTGCCTACTTTATTACGCAATATACCGGTATTTCTTGGTTATTCATTGCTATTTTATTAAGCCTTTGCTGTGCCTTAGCCATTGGATTACTCAATGGTACATTAATTGCTGTCGTTCGTGTTTCACCGATTTTGGCAACCTTAGGCACAATGACTTTAATTAACGGCATCAATATTCTAGTCA
This sequence comes from Mannheimia haemolytica, assembly GCA_900638155.1. Lineage (NCBI taxonomy): Bacteria > Pseudomonadati > Pseudomonadota > Gammaproteobacteria > Pasteurellales > Pasteurellaceae > Mannheimia > Mannheimia haemolytica. The sequence goes on from LR134495.1 coordinate 1,505,265, forward strand.
CTAACGGTTCAACTATTGCGAACTTTCCGGAAACGATGCTGAGTATCAATGCCTCAACCTTTTTATGGATTCCGCTACCTATTCTGATCTTTCTCTTTCTTGCTGGGCTGATTTGGTTTTTCTTAGAAAAAACCGCAATGGGTAAAGCAGTTTATTTTATTGGCAACAATGAAAAAGCTACCTATTATTCAGGCATCAATACCAAAAAAGTGCTGATTTGGGTTTATGTTATTTCCTCAATTCTCTGTGTATTTGCCGCTATTTTGATGATGTCTAAACTCAATTCTTCAAAAGCCTCTTATGGTGATTCCTACTTGTTAATCTCCATTTTAGCCGCAGTATTAGGCGGTATTAATCCTGATGGAGGTAAAGGGAAACTATTAGGGATTATGCTCGCCTTAGTTTTATTACAAGTGATTGAAAGTGGCTTAAATATGCTTGGTATCAGCAGTTACATTACAATGATTTTATGGGGAAGCTTATTGCTATTCTTTATCTTCCTCCAAAAAAATCGCCTTTTCCAACTAACACAGTAATGGTGGTGGATTATGCAAAATGAAAAACAACTCATTGAACAAGGTAATATTGTTATTGGTATTGAATTGGGTTCAACCCGAATTAAGGCGGTGTTAATTAGCTCAGATGGGACGATTTTAGCAACCGGTGGTGCGGATTGGGAAAATCGACTGATTGACGGTATTTGGACCTATCATCAAGATGAAGTATGGGAAAAACTACAAGCTGCTTATATGGATTTAAGCAAGACGGTCAAAGAAAAATATCACACAACGATTCGCACAGCCAAAGCACTGGGAATTAGTGCGATGATGCACGGCTATTTACCTTTCGACAAATACGGAAATCAACTGGTTGCTTTTAGAACTTGGCGAAACAACATTACCTTAACCTCATCGGAAAAATTGACCGCACTCTTTCAATACCCAATTCCGCAACGTTGGAGTATTGCTCATTTATACCAAGCATTACTTAACCAAGAGCCTCACTTGCCGGAAATTGATTACCTGACAACGCTTTCAGGCTATGTGCATTGGCAATTGACCGATTACAAAGTCTTAGGTATTGGTGATGCTTCTGGTATGTTTCCGATAGATACTGAGTCGAAATCCTACAATCCAACAATGCTGGCTCAATTTGATCAAGCTATTGCCAACTACCGTATGCCTTGGAAATTGGAAGCGATTTTGCCACAAGTTCGTGTTGCCGGCGAACAAGCGGGCAAATTAACCGAAAAAGGTGCAAAATTGTTAGATCCAACCGGTAACTTGCAAGCAGGTATTCCACTTTGCCCTCCGGAGGGTGATGCCGGAACAGGTATGATTGCTACCAACTGTATCAAAGAAAAAACCGGCAATATTTCGGCTGGCACCTCTGCATTTGCAATGATTGTGTTAGAGAAAGCCCTCTCCAAAGTCTATTCAGAGCTGGATATTGTCACGACCCCAGCAGGTAAATTAGTGGCAATGGCTCACGCTAATAATTGCACCTCAGATATTAATGCTTGGGTAAATTTATTTGGTGAGTGCTTATCCATTTTTGGTGTAAATATCTGTACAGAAGAACTTTATGAAATGTTATTTCTCCACGCCTTACAAGGTGATGCAGATTGTGGAGGACTATTATCCTACGGCTTCCACTCCGGTGAACATAATGTCGGTTTATCCGAAGGCTGTCCAGTTTTCTTACACCCAACGAATGCCCATTTTAACTTAGCAAACTTTATGCGAACCCATCTCTACACCGCTTTCGGTGCGATGAAATTAGGAATGGACATTCTCATTAATCAAGAAAAAGTGGAAATTTCCCGTATTCTCGGTCACGGCGGTATTTTTAAAACAGAAGGCGTTGCGCAAAAAATTCTGTCTTCCGCACTGAATATTCCATTAGCTACCGCAAGTACCGCATCAAATGGCGGTGCTTGGGGAATTGCCCTACTGGCAGATTTTCTCAGCGTATCAGACCGTTACAGCTTAGAAGAATATTTAGATAATTGCATTTTCAATACCACTAAACTCAATCTCGTTCAACCGGATAAAACAATGAGTGACGGTTATGAACGCTTTATGCAACGTTATAAGCAAGGTATTCCCGTGGTAGAAAAAGCGCTGTTTTTAAATACAGATTAAATAATTTAAGTATCACAAGCGGTTATTTTTGCTAAAAACGACCGCTTGTTATTTACATCTGTACAAAAAATACCTACTATAAAGACGCATTTGTAAAATGTACATTGATATATCGCAAGTTTTGTGTATAGGAAATGAACTAATTACTGTGTCATCAGTCCCTTTCTTCATCGTTATACCAGCCTTGCAAATCCGATTAATCTATCCTTAGTTAAGGTGTTTTATGTTAGAGATTTGGCAAAGTTTTAAACAAAACTATCTGATCAAATATTGGAATCCGGTTGCAGCGGTCATTGCTGCCGGCTTGATTTCTGCTTACTACTTCGGCATCACCGGTACTTATTGGGCGGTAACAGGGGAATTCACCCGTTGGGGAGGACATCTGCTAAACGCTCTGGGTGTTGATGTTTCAAGCTGGAGCTATTTCCAACTCATCGGCTTAGACGGTACCATCTTTACCCGCATTGACGGTGTGATGATTCTTGGTATGTTTGCCGGCTGCCTTTCTGCCGCACTATGGGCGAATAACGTTAAATGGCGTAATCAGCCGCATAAAAAACGGATTATTCAAGCCTTGATTGGCGGTGCATTAGCCGGTTTCGGAGCCCGTTTGGCAATGGGCTGTAACCTCGCTTCTCTTTTTACCGGCATTCCGCAATTCTCCGTCCACGCGTGGTTTTTCACCTTTGCAACCGCCATCGGCACTTACTTCGGGGTGAAAGTGACTTTATTGCCGATGTTTCGCGTGAAATTAGAGCTAAAAAAAGGGGCGGCAAAAATCAAAGAAAACGATCCGAAACAAGCTAATCGCCGTTTTTGGGTTGGTATGGTTATTTTTATTACTTATCTTTCTGCTTCCCTTTATGTAATGCAATCCTCAATCAAACTCGGCTTTGCGATGCTCTGTGGCTTAGCATTCGGTTTATTAATTGAGCGAGCTCAAATTTGCTTTACCTCTGCTTTCCGTGACTTATGGATTACCGGGCGAGCTTATATGGCAAAAGCGATTATTTTCGGCATTATTGCCGGCACAATCGGTGTGTTCTCTTATATTCAATTAGGCGTTTCACCTAAAATTTTGTGGGCTGGTCCAAATGCCATTATCGGCGGATTATTATTCGGATTTGGCATTGTGCTTGCCGGCGGCTGTGAAACCGGCTGGATGTACCGTTCAATGGAAGGACAAGTGCATTTTATGTGGGTTGGCGTAGGTAATGTAGTCGGCTCAACGCTGCTTGCTTACTACTGGGACGACCTTGCTCCAGTACTTGCCCTCGATTATGAAAAAATCAATCTACTCAAAGAATTTGGTCCGGTTGGCGGCTTATTCATGAATTATGGCTTATTAATTCTTTGCTTAATCGCTGTGGTTTGGTGGGAAAAACGCTTCCTTGCCAAAGCGAAGGCAAAATTGGCAACTGCATAATCTTTTAATTTATTTTCAACCAACAAGAGGAAAATGACTATGGCATTCACCGTTGTGCAAAAACTAGATAAAGATCCGAAAGACATCACCCCGGATTACACCTTAGATACCTTAGGCGAACCTTGCCCCTACCCTGCGATTACGATGTTAGAAACAATGCCTCAACTACAAAAAGGCGAGATATTGGAACTCTTAAGCGATTGTGCCCAATCGATTAATAATATTCCGATTGATACTAAAAATCACGGCTATACCCTATTAAGCGTGGAACAAGACGGCACTAAATTACGCTATTTAATTCAGCGTTAATTGCAAAAAATTCGCATAAAACGACCGCTTGTCGTAAAATATCAACTATTCAAGAGCCTTGTAACGCAAGGCTCATTTTATTCTAAGAGGTAAAAGAAAAATGAATAAATACGCTTTACTTGCAATATTTTGGTTTATTATTGGCATTTATGCTTTACTTTTTCGTGAAAGCACCAATGATATACCACCTTTTCCACATTTTGATAAAGCAAGCCATTTTGCCTTATTCTTTATCCAGATTTGGTTATCTGCAAACGCCTTTATCCGCTCAAAGAAAGGGATACCTTATTTCGGGTTAGTAATTTTTGCCTTACTCTATGCTTTCACCAGCGAATGGGCTCAGGCAACCTTCACCTCAACCAGAGAAGGATCTTGGCTTGATGGACTGGCAGATATGCTAGGTGCATCACTTGCATTATTGCTAGTAAAATATTGCAAAAAATAAAGCATAAAAGACCGCTTGGTATATGAATTAACCATACAACAAGCGGTCACTTTTTACCAAAATTATGCCATCAACTCATCAATCAATTCTTTCACCGTTTTAATGCGGTCAATCGCTGAAATACCATTGCCCACCGACACATAGCCGTTGTCAAAATCGCCTTCCAGCATACCCAAACGCATTCCTGTGCCAGCGTTCATTACCTTAGCAATCTCACTACGAGTTGCTCCATTTTCACTCATTGCAAAGCATTTTTTCGCTAATTCAGTCGGCAGTGAACGGTAGTAATGGGGTTCAGTGCGGAATAACAGCAGATCATTGGCATTTGCCTCCACAATCCAGTTTTTCACTTTTTCGCTTGCACGGCATTCTTCGGTGGCGATAAATGCCGTGCCAATCCACACACCTTCCGCCCCAAGCGTTAAGGCAGCCTGCACCGCTTTTTTATCGGCAATGCCACCAGCGAGCATCATCGGCAAATCCACCTTGCCGACAAATTCCGCCAGCACATTAAAACTGCCTACTTCTTTCATCGGCAGAGTACCACCCTCATCAAAGCCGGTCAGCACCAAAATATCTGCACCGAGCTCTTCGGCTTTAAGTGAGTCCGCCAAGTTAGGATTAGGCAAACGACAGATGATTTTAATGCCCGCCTGTTTAAATTTGGCGTAAATCTCTTTATCAAGCCAGCCGTTATCCAGCACCACCGGCACGCCTTCTTCAATGATAAGATTGACCATCAGCGGTATCATTTCTAAATTATAAGAAATCATAAACGGCACACCAAAAGGCTTATCGGTCAATGCCTTAACCTTGCGGATTTCGTTACGCATACGGTTAATCACTTCATCATTGGAAGTCGGATCGGTCGTCTGCCCTGCGTGTGGTGCTAAAAAACCAAGCCCACCAGCTTCGGCAACGCTTGCCACCAGATGTGCATCGGTCAGCCAAGACATTGGGGCTTGGACGATGGGGTGCTTGATATTTAAGATTTGGGTAATGCGGTTCATTGGATTTTCCTGTTTGAGTAAAAGAATTAAGTGTATTTTAACGGTTTTGGATTTGGGAGAGAATGAGTGAAAATGGAAAGGTTGTTTTCGGATTTGGAAAATTAAACTTGAAAAATTCATAAATAGCCCCCATCTATAACACTTTATTATTCAGGAGAGACTATATGAATCAAAAATATAATAAATTAGAGTGGCTTTTGCAAACCAAAGAAACTCGTCAATATTTTGAGAAAAGTACTTGGGTTACTTTACGAGCATCCAATCATCAAGAACAAGGCGAATGCAGAGAGATAGGCTTTGTAGAAGAATGTTTTGGCTGTTATTCCGTTGCATTTCCTCCTGAGCATAAAGAGGAGGCTTCGGAATTGACTTGGTCTCAATTTGGTGGAATGGAAGTTCTGCCTTATGCATATGATGATGGTCATTATTCGCCTATTGAAGAATATGAAATTGGCGATAAAGAACCAGTGGGTGTTAATTTGATTTTTAATCATCCTCAACCTGTAATAGGTGGAAATAAATGGATTATCAACCCAGACCTAATTGTGGCTTTACGCCTAATTAAAGAAGGAAATAATTGGGTAAGACCAGAAGAAAATTTTGTTATTGTTATTCAAGAAGAGTTGGATTCTGATGGAAATCACATTTCTATCAGAATTAAAAGAGAGTTTTTATTGGATTATCTAGCAGCAAGAAATTTATCTTTGCGTTTGTCATATTATAGACGAAGAGTAGAAAATGTTGATGAATTATCAGCAAGCCCATATTTTTCCCTTCAAAATACACAAGAAGAAAGAGATGGAGGTAGATTTGAAATATTAATTCGTAATTTAAATGATATTTATGGTGGTGATTGGTCTATGTTTCGTGTATGGAGAACCGATATAGATGAAAATGACGATGCCCCGCTTATGACAGAAGAAACCGATCAAAATACAGCCTATGAACAAAAGCAAGGCTATGAAAGTGGCTATGTTGGCATTAGAGTTGAAAGTGAGTTTTGGAGAGATGAATGGATTGAACACAAAAACCAAAGTATTAGAATTAGGGGAGATAAGGATTTAAATTTGCCTTCTTTTATTGTGGAAACAGATGGTTCACGCCTAGCTTCTGAAAAACTCAATAACGAAAATGTGGGCAGATGGCTTTGGTTTAGAGTAGGTATCATTAATGAGCTTTTGAATTGTCGTGGGTTTAAACTTGAATGGTACACAGCACAAACTGGGGCTATTCATTCTACTTCGGGATACAAAACACATTTTGGTATTAATAATTCAGATTTAATCACGGTTTATGCCTATGACATTGCAAAACTTGATTCTTGGGAACAACATCTTTGGGCTGGTCATAATGTTGTGCCTGATGGTAAAGTATCATCAGAATTATTAGATTCACAAGTAAAAGCTCAGCCTGCCCAAACTTATGCAGTAGAGGATTTGTTATTTAAGCATTTGGATTTATTGGAGCGAGATTTCTTTAAGAAATACAATAAACCTTTATTTTCTCATAAGTTAGATGAGCAAATGATTCAAAATATTTCTCGCTTTTCAAGTACAGACAAGGCATCATTATTGAGATTAGCCAAAGATTTAGTGAGGGTTTTTACTGATAGGCTTAATGTAAAATCTTTAAGAGAAATATCACAACATAAAGATAAGGATAAGCTAGGTTCAAATAAATTACTTCAAGATATTATTTCTCAGAAAATAGGAGACGATAAAGCTAAATCTTTATTTTCTAATATTTTTGGAATTTATGATATGCGAGTGGGGGACGCACACCCAACAGGTTCAAAAATTGATGAGGCAATTAAATTAGCAGGAATTGATGAAAATTTATCATACTTACGACAAGGAGAGCAGCTTATTAGAAATTTTCAAAAATCAATATCTTATATTGGATATGTTTTATTTGTACTTGATGAGAATGTAAAACAATGAACCTCAACACCCTCCGCCTTTTCGTTGCCGTTATCCAGCACGGCAGTCTCTCCAAAGCCTCCGAGCGATTAAATGTGCCGATTGCGACCATTAGCCGTCAAATTGCCGATTTGGAAAAAGAGCTGAATATTCAACTCTTTGACCGCCAAAAATCAGGCGTTAAACCCACAATGGCAGGGCAACGCCTGTATGAACAGGTGCATTTATCCATTGAACAGCTTGCCACTGCCAAAGAAGTGCTCTTTGAAGAGCAAGGCAATTTAAAGGGTAAATTACGCCTGTCCGCAAGCCCCGCCTGCGAGCCTGTTTTGGCGTGGATAGCTGATTTTCAGGTAGCCTACCCACAGGTACAGGTGCATTGCACGCTGACCGACCGTCTTTTGGATTTGTCGGCAGATGGCATTGATGTGGCGTTTCGGATTGGGCAGTTACACGGCGAACAGTTTATCGCCAAAAAAGTGGGGCAAATCGGCAGTAAATGGGTGGCACACCCTGATTTATTGGCACGATTCGGCACACCCAATACCATCAAGGATTTAAAAAATTTCCCCATTGCCGCTTGGGCAAAAAATGAAGCCAGCGTCATTACACTTGGCACCGGCAGACAAGCGGTAGAAATTCCCTATCTTTTTGCCAGCAATGACAGCTATGCCATTGAATATATGGCAAAACAGGGCAAAGCAGTGGCTCTGCTTGCCGACAGCACGGTGGATAGATTGGTGGCAGAAAATGGCTTGGTGGAAGTCTTGGGCGAAACGGAAAACCCTAAATTTGATTTGACGATGATTTATGCCTCCCATCGTTATCCGTCTAGCATTGTGCGGGCGTTTGTAGGGTTTGTGTTGGAACAAGTAAAAGCTAATTGAGTATTTTTAAAGAAAAATGACCGCTTGTGGATTTTAAACTCACAAGCGGTCATTTTTTTATGTTTTTTTGCAACTACTCTTTTAATTTTTCAATTTCTTTAATGAACTCTTCAATATCACTAAAGCTTAAATAAATAGAGGCAAAGCGGATATATGCTACTTTGTCTAATTGTTTAAGTGCGTTCATTGCCAATGTGCCGATATGGCGACTTGGCACTTCTCGTTCGCCCATCGCCTGTAACTGAATAATGATCTGGCTAATGGCTTTTTCGACATCATCAGCACTGACAGGGCGTTTATTTAACGCACGTCTTAACCCTGTTCTTAATTTTTCGGCATTAAATGGCTCTCGGCTTCCATTATTTTTGATCACATAAGGCACAACTAATTCAGCCGATTCAAAGGTAGTAAAACGTTCTTTACAGCTTATACATTCACGGCGGCGGCGAATTTGATAACCGCTTGCTGCAAGCCGTGAATCGATCACTTTAGTTTCTTCAGTGGAACAAAATGGGCAGCGCATTATTTTTCCCCTTTCTGTTGTGCGATAAAGGCTTTATGCAAATTCTCCGGCGGAGGTGGCATTTGCAAATAGTAGCCTTGCTCTATAAGTAATTGTAACACTTCTTCGTTTTTAGCACGCACCAATGGCTTTTCACCGGTTAAATTAAACATCATCACAAATTCAGGCTTACCAAATAACTGGCGTAATGTTTCCGGCACTTGCTCAAATTGGTCACGCTTAGGCACATATAAATACATTCCTTCTTTTGCCTTACTGCGATAAATCGCACAAAGTGTGATTGGCTGGGTTGGTTTAGTATTCATCATCATAATGCCCTCCTGTGTAATTATCAAAACGGGAATACTGCCCTTGGAACGTTAAACGCACCCGACCAATCGGGCCGTTACGTTGTTTTCCGATAATAATTTCCGCAATGCCTTTCAGATCGGAATTGTCGTTATAGACCTCATCACGATAAATAAACATAATTAAGTCTGCATCTTGCTCAATAGAACCTGACTCACGCAAATCCGAGTTTACCGGACGTTTATCGGCACGTTGTTCCAAACTCCGGTTTAGCTGAGAAAGAGCGACTACTGGCACTTCTAATTCTTTCGCTAGTGCCTTTAAAGAACGGGAAATTTCTGCGATTTCTAAAGTACGATTATCTGCAAATCCCGGCGCTCGCATTAATTGGAGATAGTCCACCATAATCAAGCTTAATCCGCCATTTTCACGATAAATCCGTCTCGCTCGAGAACGTAATTCGGTCGGTGTTAAACCGGAGCTATCATCAATATAGATATTATTACGTTCTTGTAAAATTGCCATTGTGCTGGAGATTTTAGCAGTGTCTTCATCATCTGAAATCTGACCGGTTCGGATCTTGGTTTGATCGACCCGAGAAAGTGAGGCAAGCATACGCATCATAATTTGGTCTGCCGGCATCTCCAGGCTGAAAATTAGCACTGGCTTTGCCGGTTTTTTCTTCGGATTACCCTGTTCGTCTAAATCATCTTTATCTTCAATATCCACTAATGAGGCATTTTCACATAAGTTCATTGCAAAAGTAGTTTTCCCCATTGAAGGACGGGCTGCCACAATGATTAAATCCGAAGGCTGTAACCCTGCGGTTTTTTTATTGAGATCAACAAACCCGGTAGAAACACCAGTAACTCCGCCGTTATGGCGATTTTTAGATAGCGTATCCATTCGAGCGAGTGTTTTAAGCAAAATATCGTCAATACGTTGTGGACCTTCATTGGCGTTATTGCGTTTTTCTGCAATTTCAAACACAATTCGCTCTGCCTCGTCTAACACTTCTTTGGAGTTACGCCCTTTCGTTTTGTAGCCCATTTCCGCAATTTGATTGCCGGCACTGATTACACTTCTTAAATCGGAACGATCTCGCACAATATCCGCATAGGCTAAAATATTTGCTGCACTCGGGGTATTTTTAGAAAGCTCGGCTAAATAGGCAAAACCTCCTACATCTTGCAGCACCCCTTTGTCTTTTAAGGCTTGATCCAGCGTAATAATATCAATCGGTTTATTGTGGCGCACCAACTCCGCCATTTGTTCAAAAATAATTCGATGCGCATAGTTGTAAAAATCGTGCGGTTGTACACGCTCAGCAACATTATCCCAGTGATCATTACTGAGCATAATGCCACCAAGCACCGCTTGCTCTGCCTCAATCGAATGTGGTGAGATATTAATTTGCTCAACCTGCTTATCTTTCATCTTCTCTTGGGTTGTTCCGCTATATTCTGCCATATTTTTCTCTTGCTATAATGACGTATTGATGTACATAGTGTATCGGAATTTTAATTAAATTGAAATTTGCAAATTTTAGGCAAAATTCGCCCGCTTGTTATTTTCCGCTTTACTTAAAATCAATTTTCGTTAAAATCTTTGAGAATTATTTTCAATATAAATGGAGTTATCCAATGATTAAAAAAGCCTTGTTTGCATTGACCGCAACTGCTGTGTTTGCTGCGTCTGCATTTGCCAAAGATGTTACTATTCCAACTGCACGTGGAGAGGTTACTTTCAAAGAAACCCCTTCTAAAATTGCCGTGTTTGATACCGGAAGTTTGGATACTTTACAAGCCTTAGGTGTAAAAATTGACGGTATGCCTGAATTTAAGGTGCTTTCTTATCTTAAGCCGAGTGCAGACAAAGCGGTAAATGTCGGCACAGTGTTTGAACCGAATTTAGAAGCATTAAATGCGTTAAATCCAGACTTAATCATTGTTGGCACACGCACAGCAAAAAAATTTGATGAAGTCAGCCAGCTAGCTAAAACCATCGACATGACGGATAATGGCGATAAATTAATCGAAAGCGGATTACAGCGTCTTGATTCTTTCGGCAAATTATTTAATAAAGAAGCGGAAGCTGGAAAACTAAAAGCAGAAATTAATACCTTATTAGACCAAACCAAAGCGGCAGTAAAAGGTAAAGGGAACGGACTGATTATTTTAGTCAATGGCGGCAAAATTTCCGCATTTGGTTCAGGCTATCGTTTAAGTTGGATTCACGATAATTTAGGGATCCCAATGGCAGATCCGAGCATTAAAAATACCGGACACGGTCAGCCAGTTTCGTTTGAATTTATCCAAAAGCTCAATCCAGATTGGTTATTTGTGCTAGACCGTATTGCGGCTATCGGGCAAGAAGGTCAATCAGCCCAACAAGTGTTGAATAATGAATTAGTTCGTCAAACCAAAGCTTGGAAAAACGGTAATATCGTCTATCTAAGTGCTGCCTCATATTTAGCGCCGGGTGGTTATGAGCAGATGAAAACCGACCTAACTAATATTAAAACAGCATTTGAGAAAAAATAATTAACCTTACAAGCGGTCAAATTTCCTCATATTTTTGCAAGTCCTCTGTCTTTGCAAAAAAGAGAGAGAATATGACCGCTTGCTATTTATCGCTATGTTCTCTTTTTTTAGATTAAATCTGTTTCTTTTAATATTACTCATTCCAATCAGTGCCAGTGTGGGCGTGGCAGATTTTCATTGGAGTGAAATTTTTCATTCTTCCGAACAAAGTCAGATCTTTTTTATCAGCCGTTTGCCAAGAACGCTTGCGGTGATCTTAGTCGGTGCAACATTAGCTGTTGCAGGTATGGTGCTACAAATTGTGCTGAAAAACCGTTTTATTGAACCCAGTATGATTGGTGCCAGCCAAAGTGCAGCGATTGGTATTTTGCTTGCAAGTTTACTTTTCCCAACATCAGCATTACTGTTGAAAATGTCTATTGCGACATTAAGTGCATTAATGGGAATAGGGCTTTTTATGTTACTCATTCGCCAATTACCGCCTCATCAACAATTAATGCTGCCATTAATCGGGATCGTTTTTGGTAATGTTATTGAAGCTATCAGCACTTTTATTGCTTATGAAACTGACAGCCTACAAGTGCTTTCGATTTGGTTTTCGGGGGATTTCTCCGGTATTTTGGCAGGTCGGTATGAACTGCTTTGGATTACCGCTATTCTGGCTGTTGTGGTTTATGTGATGGCAGATCAATTAACCATTGCAGGCCTTGGTGAAAATATTAGTACCAACTTAGGCATTAACTACAAACAAATGACTTGGCTTGCCTTAATTGTGGTGGCGATGATTACCGCTATTGTCGTGGTGACGGTTGGACAGATTCCGTTTATCGGCTTGGTCGTCCCTAATATTGTCTCTCGCATAGCAGGTGACCGATTGCGTAAAAATCTGCCTGCGGTCGTGGTGTTAGGTGCGAATTTAGTCCTGATTTGTGACATTTTAGGGCGAGCCATCAATGCCCCTTATGAAGTGCCGATTTCTACTATTTTTGGGATTATTGGGACAGTGATTTTCCTCTATTTATTGCTCAAAGGGAAACGGGCTGAGGAGAAGGCTCGTGGTTAGATCACGCTTTATAGTTTTAAGCTTAATCTTATTAGCAAGCATTCTGTTTTATATGACCTATAATGCGAAAGGTAATTGGGACTTTATATTGCAACTGCGTGGCAAAAAGCTTATTTTGCTCTGTACTATTGCTTATACGATTGGTATTTCGACCCTGTTATTCCAAACACTCACACATAATCCTATTTTAACCCCAAGTATTTTGGGGTTCGATTCGCTCTACTTGTTATTGCAAACCTCGTTAGTATTTTTATTTGGCGGTTTAGGCTTTACTCAGTTAGACCCAAGCTATAAGTTTTTCTTTGAAACCTTGTTAATGCTAGGAGCATCAATATTATTGTTTAGCTCACTGAATAAAAATAGATCCGATTTAACCCGAATGATTTTAATTGGGGTCATCTTTGGCGTCTTATTTAGGAGCCTAAATAATTTGTTGCAACGTATGATCGACCCAACAGAGTTTGCCGTTGCTCAAGGCTCTTCTTTTGCCTCATTTAACCTGACTACCCCCTCATTACTTTGGATTGGTGCTATTATCGCCCTTCTCTCTGCCATTTGGATCTGGTTACAACGGCATAAATTAGATATTTTGTTACTCGGCAAAGATAAGGCGATTGGGCTTGGATTAGAATATCATCAATTTTCACGTCAATTACTAATCTGTTGTGGGTTGTTGGTATCTGTTTCAACCGCACTTGTCGGCCCGATTCTATTTCTTGGGCTACTTGTTTGTGCCATTGTGAATGCCATTAGCCCGACCGTTTGCCATAGCGTACGAATGCCAATGACTTTTTTAATCTCTGCCATCACCTTAATTTTAGGGCAAGCAATCTTCGAGCAAGTGCTGAAAATGCAAGGGGTTCTGAGTGTCGTTATTGAATTTATTGGCGGTATAGTCTTTATTTATCTCATCTTAAAACGGAAAAAATAACCATAAATTAAGGAAGAAAATGATAACGGTTAAAAATCTTCACTACAAAATCGGCAATGCAAAAATTCTGAATAATATCAATTTAACCATTCCAAATGGCGGCATTACCGCTTTAATCGGAGCAAATGGTGCGGGCAAATCCACCCTGCTCTCTTTAATTGCACGCTTGCAACCTATCCAACAGGGTGAAATCCACTTAAATGAGCTGAATATAGCCAACACAGCTTCTCAAACTATCGCTCGACAACTGGCTATCTTGACCCAAGATAATGTGATTCATAGCCGTATTACCGTCAAAGATCTGCTGTTATTTGGGCGTTACCCTCATCATCAAGGCAGAATCACTTCGCACGATAATGCCATTGTAGAAGAAGCTCTGGTACGATTTGATTTATCGACTTTCTCCCACCGATTCTTAAATGAATTATCCGGAGGGCAACGCCAGCGGGCATTAATTGCAATGACCTTCTGTCAGCAAACCGATCATATCTTATTAGATGAACCACTGAATAATTTAGATATGTTCCATGCTCGGGAATTAATGAAATTATTACGAAAATTAACCGATGAACTCGCCTTAACTACTATAATGGTGGTACACGACATCAACATTGCTGCTGCTTACGCAGATACTATTATTGCAATGAAAGATGGTGGAATTAAGATGATCGGCACCCCAAAAGAGATTATCACCACTGAAAATTTAAAAACAGTGTTTAATCTTGATGCCGAAGTGTTAGAATGCCAAGGCAAACCTTTAGTTATTCATCATATTTAACGTTTGAAGATCATGGTAATTAATAAAAATTGCGTCTTAATTTATTAATCTAAACGATAGAAACTTATATTTAGTTTCTAATTTCTTGAATTCTCAACCTCTCTTAACTCGTGATTTAATTTACCTAAAACGTTGAAAAATTTACCGCTTGCAGTCTTCACTCCAAGCGGTTGTTTTCATTCACTATCTAGTTCGGTAATTAGAATGGCTTTTAGTTCTAACTGTTCTTGTTCCGATAAAGCTTTTCCTTGATCATTACTGACCACAAAGAAATCCTCTACCCTTTCACCAATAGTCGTAATTTTCGCATTAATTAAATTTAATCGGAGCCGGTTAAAAATATAGCCTATTTGTGCCAACAACCCTTCTCTATCCAAGGTAAAAAGTTCAAATTCGGTTTGTTGCTTTGATGACGGAGGAAGAAAACGCAGCCGAGTTTTACGCTTAAATGACAAATGTTTCACCGGTTTTTTGGTAAATTTTATGCCTGTTTCAGTTAAGCTTAACATTTTCATCATCGCCTGCTGAATTTGCATACATCTCTCATCGATTAAATCATCACCATCACGCTCGCTCACAATAAAGCTGTCTAATACTACGCCATTTTCAGTAGTAATAATTTGTGCATCGTGAATGCTAATGCGTTTTTGGCTGAGTAATTGGGCGATTCGAGCAAACAGTTGAGGTTGATCTTGGCAACATACAAAAATTTCTGTACCACCACGGGCATATTCATTACTGATTAAAACCATCGGCAACCGGCGAGTTTTTACATAATGCAGAGCGTGCCATACCAACTGAGTCGGTGTATGGTGAAGAAAATAACGCTCCGGGCAAGGTTGCCAAAATGCGTTTAATGCTACTCGCTCATCAGCTGAAAGCACGAACTTCATCAGTTCTAATGCTTGCAAGCGATGCTCTTGTGCCACTGCTTGATAATTCAAATTTTGAGCCAGTTGCTGTAGCGTAAATTGATATAATTGGGTAAACAGCGAGGCTTTCCAATCATTCCAGAGGCTCTCACTGGTTGCACAAATATCTGCAACCGTTAAACAAAGTAGTGAAGATAAAGCGGTCTGATTTTGCACTTTTTTTGCAAATTCGCTGATGATTTGCGGATCGTGGATATCTCGTCTTTGTGCGGTGATCGACATTGTCAAATGCTCTGCCACCAGCCAAACCATATCATTGATTTGTGCTTGAGAAAAACCGTGTAGTTCCGCAAATTCTCGCATATCCACCGCACCAACTTGAGCGTGTTCGCCCTCTCTACCCTTGCCAATATCGTGGAAAAGAGCCGCAAGATAGAGCAACGGTTTCTCAGAAAGCGTTGCAAATAGCTGATGACATAGTGGGAAAAACGCCCGACTTGGATCTTCGCTAAAATTTTCTAAATTTAACATGACTCTGACCGTATGCTCATCGACTGTATAAATATGGAATAGGTCGAATTGCATTAGTCCTTCGATCCCCTTCCATTGCGGTAGATAAGCACTCAAAAAACCCAGTTGGTGCATTGGAAGTATTGCTCGGCTTATGACTTTCGGTTGAGCAAAAAGCTGTACAAATTTCGCTCGCATTTCAGGCAAAAAGCACATAGGCTCGTGTTGTTGCTGTAAACACAGTCTCAACTGACGTAAGGTGTCGGCATTCGCTATCAACGTAGGATCGTTTGTAAGATGAAAAAAGAGATCCAACATTGTTGTGGGTTGGGTTTTAAATATTTTACGTTCGACCACAAATAATTGCTGTTCTTGCCGATAAAAATACTGATCAAGCGGTTGTTTTTGTGCATTTTTTTGCAACTCGTTTACATAGGCTTGTTCAAAACTGTTTAACAATAATTGGCTCAGTTGCGAAATGGATTTTGTGGCTTGAAAATAATCTCGCATCATTAATTCCACCGCTTGATTTGCTTCGCCTTGGTAGCCTAATATTTCACTCAGTTGTAATTGTCTGTCAAACCGAAGGCGATTATCGTAACGTTTCAGTTGCAAATGAAGTGCAAAACGCATCCGAAAAAGTACCGCTTGTGCTGCGATCAGCTCCTTATATTCTTCCGGGTAAAGTAGCCCTTTATTGAGGAGATCGACAAAAGAAGATACACCATAATGCCGTAGCATAATCCAAGAGATTAAATGCAGATCTCGCAATCCTCCCGGGCTATGCTTGAGATCTGGCTCAAGGTTATAGCTAGTATTATGATAACGTGCATAACGCTCATTTTTTTCAGCCATTTTCGCTCTAAAAAACGCTTTAATATCCCAGAAATCCGGCTGATAAAGTGCTTCTTTTAATCTTAGCCAAAGCGATTTATTACCTAATAAAAATCGCCCTTCCAACATATTAGTGGCAACCGAAATTTCTGCTTTCCCAATCTGAATACATTCTTCGAGCGTACGCACACTGGTGCCAAGTTGCAGTTTACTGTCCCAAAGCAAGGCAAATAGTTCGTTTAAACGCTGCTGAATAGCCTCTTCTAGCGGTTTTTCGGTTAACACTAAGATATCCAGATCCGAAAGCGGAAACATCTCCTCACGCCCATACCCCCCTACCGCTAATAGGGTAATATGTTCATATTGGGTCAGTTCAAAATCTTGCCAAAGTGCTTGCAATAGTTGGTCATAAAATTGGCTACGTTGTGCAAGTAAGCTGAGTACATTTTCGGATTGAAATGCTTGCCGCTGTTGCTCCGTAAATGCTGATAAAAGCGTTTTTAATTCGTTGCTGTTTTTCATCATAATCTCTTCCTAAACTGGCAAAATAATAGGTCATTTATTTTCGTTTGCCTATATTTATTTTGGCTAAAATGCTTATAATGCCTTTATGTTTTTCATCTAAAAGGATAGTTTATGACACTTGCTGTTGCCGCTATTATCGGCGGCTTAATGATATTAGTTTGGAGTGCGGATCGTTTTGTGGAAGGGGCAGCATCTACGGCTCGCCATTTTGGTATGACACCCTTGTTAATCGGTATTGTGGTCATTGGTTTTGGTACATCTGCACCGGAGATGATCGTATCTGCCTCTTCTGCATTAAGCGGATCGCCGGGTATCGCTCTCGGTAATGCCTACGGTTCTAACATTACCAATATTGCGCTGATTTTAGGTTTAACCGCAATAATTAAACCGCTATCAGTTAATTCTGATGTGTTAAAAAAAGAATTACCGATTTTAATGGCTGTCACCCTGCTTTCTGCTTATTTGGTTTATGATGCAAACGTCACTCAACTTGATGCGATTATTTTACTTGCTGTGTTTTTTGTATATATGGCGTGGACAATTATTACCGCAATGAAAAGTAAAAATGATGCATTAAGCTTAGATGTTGATGCAGAATTAACCAATAGTGCTGAGATGGGATTAGGAAAATCCATTCTTTGGCTAATTATTGGTTTAGTATTGCTAGTAATTAGTTCCCAATTCTTAGTCTGGGGAGCAGTTGAAGTGGCTAAATTTTTTGGCGTCAGTGATTTGGTAATAGGGCTTACTATTGTAGCGGTAGGCACCTCACTACCTGAATTAGCCTCTTCTATTGCAGCTGCTCGTAAAGGAGAAGTGGATTTAGCTTTAGGTAACATTATCGGTTCTAACTTATTTAATACGTTAGCCGTGGTGGGAATTGCCGGTGCTATAGAACCAATGCAAGTTTCAACGGAAGTGTTTTCTCGCGATGTCTTGATAATGTCGGCTCTCACCTTCTTATTATTCATTTTCGGGATCAACCTCTATCGTCGGACAGAAGGTGGCAGAATTAATCGGTTAGAGGGCTTATTACTCTTTGCCGCTTATGTAGGCTATAATTTCTATTTGTTTAAAACTGCGGTCTAGTGCCAAATTCAAAGAGCCACAAACGTGGCTCTTTAATTTATATGCTTAAGCTTGAATTAAGCATTACGTTGTTCAAATGCCTTCATAAATTCAATGAGTGCTTTTACCCCATCAATCGGCATTGCGTTATAAATTGAGGCACGCATTCCACCTAATACTTTATGGCCTTTCAAGGCCTGTAAACCACAAGCGGTCGCTTCTGCCACAAATTTTGCATTTAGCTCGTCATTACCCGTGGTAAAGGTTACATTCATTAAGGAACGGTTTTCATGTGCTACCGTATTGTAATAGAATGTTGAACTATCCAAATACTCATAAAGCAACGTAGCTTTAGCAAGATTACGTTCTTCAGTAGCTTTCAAACCACCCTCTGCCAGTAAATGTTGGAACACTAAAGAACATAAATACCAAGCGAAAGTTGGCGGGGTATTAATCATCGAATCAGCATCTCGCTGAGTTGCATAATTCCAAATAGATGGGGTATCTTTGCGTGCATTGCCAATTAAATCATCACGAATAATCACAATCGTAATGCCAGCAGGCCCTAGATTTTTTTGCGCTCCGGCATAAATCACGCCAAATTTACTGATATCAATCCCACGGGCTAAGATATTAGACGACATATCTGCCACTAACGGGGTGTTTCCGACATTTGGAATATCGAAAATTTCTACCCCACTGATGGTTTCATTGGTGCAATAATGGACATAATCATATTGCTCTGCAATATCGCTGAAATCTAAACGACTCACTTTAAGTTGCGGTTCAGTCTCTAAAATATTGATTTCATCAATTTCCGCAAAGTTACGTGCCTCTTTTGCTGCTGTTGCCGACCAATGCCCTGAATTAAGGTAAAGCGCTTTGCCTTTTTTACCGATTAAATTCATTGGAATGGCTGCAAATTGCCCCCTTGCACCACCTTGAAGAAATAGAATACGATAATTGTCCGGCACATTATACAGCTTGCGTAAATCTGCCTCCGATTGTGCCGCCAGCTCCATAAATAGCTTTCCACGGTGGCTCACTTCCATCACCGATGTGCCTTGGTCTAGCCAATTTAATAATTCCTGTTGTGCTTTTTCGAGTACTTTCTTCGGCATCATTGCCGGGCCTGCACTGAAGTTATATACGTCTGTCA
The DNA here is from genome assembly GCA_900638155.1 of Mannheimia haemolytica. Lineage (NCBI taxonomy): Bacteria > Pseudomonadati > Pseudomonadota > Gammaproteobacteria > Pasteurellales > Pasteurellaceae > Mannheimia > Mannheimia haemolytica. The sequence continues at coordinate 1,524,499 of LR134495.1, forward strand.
TTTTTCACCTCATATAGTCATAATATTGATGGTATTCTATCTGAAAAAAAGCGTAATGGTAGAATAAAAACAGAAAAAATTATTTTGGCAAACTTGCATAAGATGCTATTTTTAAAAGCATAATATTCTTTCTTAAGATCGCTCAAATAAGATAATAAGCAATAATAAAAAAACAAGCATAAATTTCTTCCATTTTTTGCAAAAAAATTATTAAAACAAACCGCTTGCCCTAAAAACATAATTTAATTTCGTGATCTTTACTAATACATCAAGTAAAATACGCCAGACTTTACAGTAAGAAGTCATTATAAACATTATCACTATGGAGATATTTTATGGCATTGAATAACATTTTAGGTTTATTCGCCCAGTCCCCACTTAAGCCATTACAAAAACATTCAAATAAAGTGACAGAATGTAGTGAGTTATTAGAACCTTTTTTTGAGGCAACTTTTGAACATGATTGGGAAAAAGCAGCCGAAGTGCGCGGTAAAATTGTTGATTTAGAACGCCGCGCGGATGCCCTTAAACGTGAAATCCGCTTAAAACTTCCGCGTGGACTATTTATGCCTGTGGAAAGAAGTGATTTATTAGAATTAGTTACACAATTAGATAAATTAGCAAACTATTCAAGAGATATTTCCGGTCGCATTATTGGGCGTAAATTAATTATTCCTGCCGAAATGCAGCCACTTTTCCAAAAATTCCTTTCTCGTAGTATTGATGCCAGCCGTCAAGTACGCAAAGTTTTAGATGAAATGGATCAGTTATTAGAAACTGGTTTTAGAGGGCGAGAGCTTGATTTCGTCAATAAAATGATTATGGAACTCGACCAAATCGAAGATGATACGGATCAATATCAAATTACCCTACGTCATACGTTGCTTGAGTTAGAAAAAACACTCAATCCTATTGATGTGATGTTTTTATACAAATGTATCGAACGTATCAGTATTTTAGCCGACCAAGCCCAACGAATTGGTTCTCGTATTGAGCTGATGCTGGCAAAATCCTAGGAGATCATCAATGGAATTTCTCAACCAATATGGCACAATCTTGGTGATTGTGACGGCTGTTTTAGGTTTTTTGATGGCATTCGGGATTGGGGCAAACGATGTATCTAACGCAATGGGAACATCAGTCGGCTCCGGTACTATTACGATTAAACAAGCCATTTTAATTGCAATGGTGTTTGAAGTAGCGGGAGCTTACCTTGCCGGTGGTGAAGTAGCAGATACCATTAAAAGCGGTATTATTGAGCCAGCCCAGTTTACACACCGTCCGGATACTTTAGTGCTGGGTATGATGTCTTCACTTTGTGCTTCAGGCGTGTGGTTAATTGTGGCAACCAAAATGGGTTGGCCGGTTTCAGGCACGCATACTATTATCGGTGCGGTTATCGGTTTTGCCCTTGTTACTGTCGGTGCTGATGCTATTCAATGGGATGCTTTAGGCGGTATTGTTGGCAGCTGGTTTATTACGCCGTTAATTGCCGGTATTGTAGCGTATTTAATTTTTATTAACTCACAAAAATTAATTTTCAACCGCTCAAATCCGTTTAAACAAGCGAAAAAATATGGCCCGATGTATATGGGCATTACTATTTTTATTCTAGTGATTGTAACGGTATCAAAGGGTTTAAAACACGTTGGATTACATTTAAATACGGTGGAAACCTTAGGTATTTCACTCGCTCTTGCCTTAGTTGCGGTGGTAATCGGCTTTTTCTACTTCCGTAGTAAAAGTTTTGCGATGAAAGCGCGTGCTGAAGGTAGAGGCTTTGCCGGTGTAGAGAAAATTTTTAGTATTTTAATGCTATTAACTGCTTGTGCTATGGCATTTGCTCACGGTTCAAATGATGTAGCTAATGCCATCGGGCCTTTAGCTGCGGTTGAATCTATTGTGCGTAGCGGTGGTCTAATTGAAGGAAAAACCGCTATTGCCCCTTGGATTCTACCACTCGGTGCAGTAGGTATGATGGTTGGCTTAGCCGTTATGGGCAAAGCTGTAATGGCAACCGTAGGTTCAGGGATTACCGAACTCACCCCAAGCCGTGGCTTTGCTGCTCAATTTGCCTGTGCAGTCACCGTTGTAATTGCTTCTGGAACAGGACTTCCAATTTCAACCACCCAAACCCTAGTGGGTGCGGTGTTAGGGGTTGGATTCGCACGCGGTATTGCTGCTTTAAATTTAGGGGTGATTCGCAATATCGTCATTTCGTGGGTGATTACCCTTCCTGCCGGAGCGGTGCTTTCTATCATCATTTACTATATTTTAAGTGCTATTTTCTATTAATTAATATAAGAATGCAGCTCGCTGCATTCTTACTAGCTTTGAGGAATCAATATGAAGAAATTATCATCAGCTCTACTCTCTTGTCTTTTACTCGGTCTATCTAGCCCAGCCTTTGCGGCAGATACATACATTACTGAAAATCTGAGTACATTTATGCGTAAAGGTGCTGGTGATCAATTCCGTATTTCAGGTGCAATCCAAGCAGGCGAAAAAGTCACGGTTTTAGACCGCAAAGAGCGTTATAGCCTGATTCGAGACAGCCGTAACCGTGAAGGTTGGGTGCTGAATTCTGAATTAAGCGAGACCGCCAGCCCGAAAGACCTCATTCCTCAATTAAAACAACAGGTGCAAGATTTAACCAATCGCCTGAGCAAAATTGACACCGACTGGCAACAACGTACCGCAGAAATGCAACGTAGAACCCAAGATTCGGTGCAAAAAAGCAGTGATTTAGTAGAAGAAAACGCACAACTCAAACGTGAACTGGAAATTCTGAAAAACAAAAATCGTGATTTAGAAACAATGCACGATTCCGAGAAACGTGAAATCGTGATTCAGTGGTTTATTTATGGTGGTGCCGTATTGGGAGCAGGGTTATTACTCGGCTTAATTATCCCATTACTGATTCCTCGCCGCAGACGTAACAATAGCGGTTGGGCATAATAAAGTGTAGAAAGTAAAAAGGATTCAGTTTTCTGAATCCTTTTTTGCTTTTATCTAACCGATAATTTTTCCAATTCACTAAAGTAAGTTGGGAACGTTTTTGCCGTACAGTTTGGATCTAGAATGGTTACTTCCGTATTGGATAACGCAATCAACGAAAAACACATTGCCATACGGTGATCATTGTAGGTCTCAATTTCAGCGTGTTGAAATTGTTCTAACGCAAGCGGTTGAATCCGAATAAAATCTTCCCCTTCTTCAATTACCGCCCCGATTTTACTCAATTCGGTTGCCATTGCGTTCAAACGGTCGGTTTCTTTTACCCGCCAGTTATAAATATTGCGGATAACGGTTTCCCCTTCAGCAAATAAAGCGGTTGTTGCAATCGTCATTGCGGCATCAGGAATATGGTTCATATCCATATCTACGCCTTTTAACGGAGCTTGCTCGGCTTGAATGAAATCCTCTCCCCAAGTGATTTTTGCCCCCATTTTTTCCAACACATCAGCAAACAAGCGGTCGCCTTGGATCGATTTTTTACCAATCCCTGTTACTTTCACATTGCCCTTAATCGCTCCGGCGGCTAAGAAATAAGAGGCAGAAGAGGCATCACCTTCCACCAAATAATTACCTTGTGGGGCAACATAGCCTTGTTTACCTTTAACTAAAAAGGTTTTGTAATCACGATTTTCAACCATAATACCAAAATCTTTCATCATCGAAAGGGTAATATCGATATAAGGTTTTGATACCAGATCACCAATAATCTCAATTTCCATATCGCTTTCCGCTAGTGGAGCAGACATCAGTAATGCGGTTAGAAATTGGCTTGAAATTGAGCCATCAATTTGTACTTTTCCACCCTGCAAACCGCTATTAGTAATTACCAACGGCGGATAACCTTCATTTTCTAAGTATTGCACCTCAGCACCGACTTGGCGTAAAGCATCGACTAAGTGTTTAATCGGGCGTTCTTTCATTCTTGGCTCACCGGTAAGAATGACTTGAGCCTTTTCCTCACCTTTTAAACACAATGCTGCTGCAAGCGGCCGCATTGCCGTGCCTGCATTACCGAGAAACAATGATAATCCGTTTTGAACCTTAAAAGCTCCGCCAATCCCTTCAACTACGCAGACGGTTTTATCCTCCGATAGCTCATATTTCACGCCTAACGCTTTTAGAGCATTAAGCATATGGCGAATATCATCACTATCTAATAAATTGGTCACACGGGTCGTACCGGTGGCTAAGGCGGCTAATAATAAGGCTCGGTTAGACAGGCTTTTGGAGCCGGGTAAATTGATCTCCCCTTCTACACGGGAAATCGGAGTTAAAGTTAGTTTTTCCATTTTCTCTTTAAATTTGTAAAATTTTCATAAAAGGTAACCGCTTGTTAAGCTAACACTTTCAATAAGGCAGTAAAAAATCTCTCGTTTTCTTGCGGTAAACCGATACTAATGCGTAAATGATTCGGCATTCCATAACCTGCTATCGGGCGAACAATCACGCCTTCACGCAATAGTGCCTCATAAATCGCAGCAGCAGGACGTTTGAAATCGATAGTAATGAAATTACCTTTAGACGGAATATATTCCAAGCCGTTTGCTTGGCAGAAAGCCTCATAACGAGCCATTTCCAAGCGGTTATTTTCTGCCACTTTTTTGACAAATTCATCATCATTCATCACCGCAATCGCTGAAGCTAAAGCAAGGCTGTTGCAATTAAATGGCTGGCGAACACGGTTTAATAAATCTGCAATTTCAGGGTTTGACACCGCATAGCCAATCCGAAGCCCTGCTAAACCATAAGCCTTAGAGAGCGAACGTGACACAATTAAATTCGGGTATTTTGCCAATAAGCCAAACGAATCCACCCGCTCTTGAGGCGCAGTAAACTCAGTATAGGCTTCGTCCAGTACCACGATCACATTCGCCGGCACCTTGGCTAAAAAGCCCTCAATTTCCGCTTGGGTTAAAAAATTACCGGTCGGATTATTCGGGTTGGCAATAAAAATTAATTTAGTTTTGTCGGTGATTGCAGCTAAAAAGGCATCTAAATCGTGTCCCCAATTTTTAGCCGGAATTTCACGGGCAACGGCATTAATCGCTTTCGTCACCAACGGATACACAATAAACGCATACTGAGAATAGATAATTTCATCTTGCTCACCAGCGAAGGTGTGGGCAAACAGTTCCAATAAATCATTTGAGCCATTGCCTAAGGTGATTTGATTAGCTTGTACGCCAAATTTTTGGGCAATCGTGGTTTTTAATTCAAAACCGTTTGAATCCGGATAACGGGTTAAATCGTCAAGCTGGTTCAGAATCGCCTTTTTTGCACTTTCAGGAAAACCAAACGGGTTTTCATTCGAAGCTAGTTTAATGATATTTTGAATCCCTAATTCACGCTCTAACTCCTCAATCGGCTTTCCGGCTTGGTAAGGCGAAAGCGATTTCACGCCCTCATTTGCGATGTTGATAAATTGCATAATAACCTCTGTTGTTCTTATTAAAATATCAAGTGATTTTAGTGGAGAAAGTCCCTTTTTGCCAGTAAAAATTTTGTTACAAATGGCAAGAAATAAGTACAATCTAATCCTTTTGTCATTTGCAAAAAATCGGCAGAAAACAACCGCTTGTACACAAAAAAACCGAGAACAAAATTGTTCTCGGTTTCAGTCTTATGATTAGTTTCCTGCTTGTGTATCTGCAAGGGAATCACCAATATTATTATCCTTAGTCGGCTTATCATCTAAGGTCGTCGATGTAGTATCTGCCGACTGCTCTCCACTTGGTGGGGTCGCATTGTCATCTTTAGTCGGGGTATCGCTCCAACCTGATGGTTCACCCACCGGACGGCGTGCCATTAAATCATCAATTTGCTTGCTGTCTAAGGTTTCGTATTTCAATAAGGCATCTTTCATTGCGTGTAAGATGTCCATATTTTCTTCTAGCGTTTGCTTCGCTCGTTGATAGTTGCGGTCAATGATCTTACGCATTTCCACATCAATCAATTTTTGCGACTCTTCAGATACACCTTTAATCGCCCCCATTCCATCTTCATTTTGATAGAAAATCGGCCCTAATTCTTTCGAGAAACCCCATTGAGTAACCATTGCTCGTGCAATTTGGGTTGCTCGGTGAATATCGGACGAAGCCCCTGTGGTAATTTTATCTTCACCAAAAATCAAGCCTTCGGCAATCCGCCCTGCAAATAGGGTGGAAAGTTGGCTTTCTAATTTAGTAAAGGTTTCACTCACACGGTCTCCTTCCGGTAAGAATTGAGCAAAACCTAATGCCTGACCACGAGGCACAATCGTCACTTTATTTAGCGGATCGTGTTCCGGCATTAAATAACCAACAATCACGTGTCCAGCTTCGTGGTAAGCGGTGTTGATGATCTCTTTTTCCGTCATTGTATTTGAACGGCGTTCAGGCCCCATATTGATCTTGTCACGGGCTTCTTCGAAATCTTCCATCGTTACCACACGTTTATTTTTACGGGCAGCAAATAAGGCAGCTTCGTTCACTAAGTTTGCCAATTGAGCACCAGAGTAACCCGGCGTACCACGGGCAATTTGCATTGGATCAACGCCTTCTGCAAGCGGTACTTTTTTCAGGTGAACTTTCAAAATCTGCTCACGCCCTTTCACGTTCGGTAAATCGACTGTTACTTGGCGGTCGAAACGACCTGGACGAGTTAAGGCATCATCTAACACATCGGCACGGTTGGTTGCTGCAATAATAATCACACCTTCAGAACCTTCAAAACCGTCCATCTCAACTAGCATTTGGTTGAGGGTCTGTTCACGCTCATCGTGTCCGCCGCTAAAACCTGCACCGCCACGTTTACGTCCCACTGCATCAATTTCATCAATAAAAATAATACAAGGGGCATTTTTCTTGGCTTGGTCGAATAAATCACGCACGCGTGACGCACCAACACCGACGAACATTTCCACGAAGTCCGAACCTGCCATTGTAAAGAACGGCACTCTCGCTTCACCGGCAATGGCTTTCGCTAATAAGGTTTTACCTGTACCCGGAGGACCTACCATCAAGATCCCTTTCGGAATACGTCCGCCCAGTTTTTGGAATTTGCTTGGGTCACGCAAAAACTCAACCACTTCGCCCACTTCTTCTTTTGCCTCATCACAGCCGGCAACATCAGAGAATCGGGTTTTGACTTCATCGGCAGTGAGCATTTTGGCTTTGCTTTTGCCAAAGCCCATTGCACCGCGTCCGCCACCGCCTTGCATTTGTCGCATATAGAACACATAAAAGCCAATTAACAGCAACATCGGGAACCAAGAAATCAGAATTTGCGAGAGTAAGCCACGGCGTTCCGCAGGCTGACCGGTAATTACCGCATTGGTTTTAGCTAAATCTGCCATTAAGTATTCATCATACATTGGCATTACGGTTTGGTAGGTTGCACCGTCATTTTTGGTAACCAAAATAGTGTCGTCATTCTGTTTGAAATCGACCCCTTTTAAGCGATTTTCTTTAATATCGCTTAAAAAAGTCGAATATGGCACTGTGTTTGAGCTTCCGCTGAAATTAGCGTTAAAGCCTTCATAGGCCGTCATCATCACAATGGCAACCACTACCCAAAGTAAAATATTTTTAACCATATCGTTCAAGGTTAATCCCCTATCTGCTGAATAAAAAACTGTTCAAGATTACTATAAAAGCGGTCGAATTTTCCAATTTTTTTGCAAAATGTTAATAAAAAATGACCGCCTGCTTGTTTTCTAGCCTTTATAACCTGTCGCTACAATATAAACTTCTCGAGACCGATCTCGAGACGCCTCCGGTTTTCTGACTTTTACCACACTAAAGAGCGAGCGGATTTCTCGAAGGTATTCATCAAATCCTTCGCCTTGGAATACCTTAACCACAAAACTGCCTTTGGTTGCTAATACTTGGCGACACATATCCAATGCCAATTCCACTAAATACATTGCACGAGGAATATCAACCGACGGCATACCGCTGAAATTGGGAGCCATATCCGACATCACCACATCCACTTTGTCTTCGCCTACTCGCTCAAGTAACGCATTCAGCACCGATTTTTCACGGAAGTCGCCTTGTAAGAAATCCACGCCTACAATCGGGTTCATATCTAAAATATCACAAGCGATTACTCTGCCCTTACTGCCGATTTGCGTCACCACATATTGTGACCAACCGCCCGGTGCGGCACCGAGATCCACCACCGTCATTCCCGGTTTGAATAAACGGTCGGTTTGTTGAATTTCATCTAACTTAAAATACGCCCGTGAACGCAATTTTTGTTTATGTGCTTTTTGCACAAATTGATCTTTAAAATGTTCTGCAAGCCAACGTGATGAACTCGCACTTCGTTTTCTACCCATTTGTTCTTCTATCTTAATTAATTCAACGATTTATAATAAGGGTTAAATTAGCAAATTCAAGAGATGTTCTAAAATTTAGCTCGGCTTATTATGCTTAATTAATTTAATATTTTAGCAAAGATATACACTATTGTAGAGAGATAGCACAAATAAGTGCTACCTATTTATACCAGTTTTCCACAAGATAAGAATCGACATAATAGAAAAAGGTAACAAACAGACAAATTTCTTTTGCTTGTCGATGAAATCCACTTATAAAAAGGTTAAAATATTACAAAAATATCACTTATAGCAATTTACACGTTACTATAAGCCTTCATCTATTTAGTCAAATAAGGATTCTATATGACTCAACTGAGCGTTGTTATTTTAGCTGCCGGTAAAGGCACTCGTATGTATTCAGATTTACCCAAAGTGTTACACCCAGTTGCCGGTAAACCCATGGTAAAACACGTTATTGATACTGCCAAACAGCTAGATGCCCAGCAAATTCATTTAATTTACGGACACGGTGCAGACTTATTAAAAGCACGTTTAAGCGAAGAGCCGGTAAACTGGGTGTTCCAAGCCGAGCAATTAGGCACAGGTCACGCAATGCAACAAGCTGCTCCTTTTTTCGCTGATGATGAAAACATTGTAATGCTTTATGGTGATGCACCTTTAATCACAAAAGCTACCTTAGAACGTTTAATCGCAGCTAAACCGGAAAATGGTATTGCGTTATTAACCGTTGAATTGGAAAACCCGACCGGCTACGGACGAATTATTCGTGAAAACGGCTCTGTAGTGGCAATTGTGGAGCAAAAAGATGCTAATGAAGCACAACTCAAGGTTAAAGAAGTAAATACCGGCGTGATGGTCGCAAGCGGAGCAAGTTTCAAAAAATGGCTGAAAAACCTAAATAACAACAATGCTCAAGGCGAATATTACATCACTGATGTAATCGCAATGGCAAACCAAGAAGGTTTTAAAGTACAGGCGGTTCAAGCTACCGAATTTATGGAAGTGGAAGGAGCAAACAACCGTTTGCAACTTGCCGCACTTGAACGTTTCTACCAAAAACGTGAGGCTGAAAAACTGTTATTGGCAGGCGTGACTATTATCGACCCAAGCCGTTTTGATCTTCGTGGCACGGTCACCCACGGAAAAGATGTTCATATTGATGTGAATGTCATTCTAGAAGGTGACATCAAACTCGGTAACAATGTCAAAATTGGTGCAGGTTGCGTACTGAAAAACTGCGAAATTGGCGATAATGTTGAAATTAAACCATATTCTGTGCTTGAAGATTCGATTGTCGGGGCAAAATCCGCTATCGGTCCATTCTCTCGCTTACGCCCTGGGGCTGAATTAGCGGAAGAAACCCATATCGGTAACTTTGTGGAAATCAAAAAAGCGGCCATCGGCAAAGGTTCAAAAATAAATCATCTCACTTATGTCGGTGATGCAGAAATCGGCAAAGAGTGTAACATCGGTGCAGGTGTCATAACTTGTAACTATGATGGTGCGAATAAATTCAAAACCATTATCGGCGATAATGTATTTGTCGGCTCAGACAGCCAACTCATTGCCCCGGTTACTATTGCCAGTGGCTCAACCATTGGTGCCGGAGCAACCGTTACCAAAGACGTTGCAGAAAATGAACTGGTGATTAGCCGTGTGCCACAACGCCACATTCAAGGCTGGCAACGCCCGACTAAAAAGAAATAATGCCTGTGGTCAAAAGTTATTATATTTAAAAATTGGCTTTGCCAATAACAGCAAAGCCATACACTTTAAAAAGGATAATGAACAATATATTTAAAACAAAACCCCTAACAATAAATATTGTTAGGGGTTTATCAATTTAGGAAATCAATTGATTACCAGTATACACGCATACCAACACCGATAGCTTTGTTAGTTGATTTGCCTGTGTATTCATAACCATTAGTTACTTTATTGTAACCCTTAGTACGAGTATAAGAACCCTCAACAAAAGCAACTACTTGTTTATGGAATTGGTAGTCAACACCTAGTAAGAAGCCATGAGTTTTTTCTTTACTTACGTTTTTCACTTTTTCACGCTCATATAGGTAGTTACCATATACTTTAGATGCTGGTACTACTTGGTATTCAAAGTTTGGAGATACATAGAAAGCATTTCCTTTCTCATTTTCTACTTTTTCATGACGATAGCCAGAGTCAACACTTAATTTTAAGTCACCAAATTTATAACCAACAGAACCTAATACACCATCTTTACGGTGCTTAGTGCTATCAGTAGCTGTTTTGTAGTTTGTATGACCATAAGCTGCACGTAAATCCCAGTTATCTACAGTATATAATGCACCAATGCCGTATGCATTTTGAAGTGAATTTACTAATACTTCACCAGCTGCATCACGATCTTGTGCAAAGTTATAGTTTGCACTTACATGTAAGTTTTCAACACCACGGTAGTCATAACGAATAACTTGGTTACCATCGGTTTGAATATAATCACCTTTTGGATTAATACCGTAGTTGTAATCTACTGATTGACTTAAATCATCAGCAATCGTTAATTGACGACCAAAAGTTAATTCACCATATTGCTTACTACCTAAACCAACATAAGCACGTTTAGTATATAAATCACCAAAACCATCATCACTGGTATTTTTGTTAAAACGGAACTCAACACGACCTAATGCATAGAAATCTTGAGCTAAATCATGTTTTACTCTCACACCAAAACGTGAACCAGCATTACGGATTCCTGTGTGTGCATCTTTTTTAGTTTTAACAACATTATGATTGTCTAGCTCTTTAGAATTAGTTCTATCAAGAACAATACGTAAAGAACCATCAAAATCTACCTTTGAACCTTCTGCATCGTAAACGGTGGTTGCTGATGCTGACGCTGCGAACGCGGTTACTGCTAATGCAACTAATGTTTTTTTCATAATTTTCACCTTAGATTTTATATGTTATATGATAAGTAATTACCCTCATTAAGGTGTAAGAGTAATTATCCAAGATACAATGTATTAGCAAATACGCCTAACATTGTTTTCGCAAGAATAATTGCAAAAAGAAAACTCAATGTCAATAGTTCAAACTCCAAAACAAAGACACCATTTTTTCTTTTAAAATCAATAGATTACATTCATAGCATTTCATTTGGAGAAATTTTGCTCATTTTTAGCAGAAAAAATGAAGTACATAACACATTGATAAATAAGCGTTTTTTATATTTAATTTGATATAGTTCAAACTTATCAGAAAGTTCATTTATTTTGTGACATAGTTCACATTTTTGATATTTAATTTCTTTTTTGCCTGTTTTTCACACACAAATTGTAAGAAATTAGTAAAAATCAACCACTTGTACGCAAGGTGTTTTGCTTTAAAATAGAAGTTATATGAAATAAAATTCACTTAAATTTTCTTTATTGATAACATCAACCATGCAAAAAAAACTTTTTATCGCCCAAATAAAACAAAACCTCTCTGAATTAAGCGTATTTTCAACGGATAATATTTTTCTGAATTCACCCTATTTCTCACAGCAAACCGGTTTGGTGAGTGTGTTCATTGCTGAAATTGAAAAAACAGTTGAGCTATTACTGAACCAAACTGAGGTGCTATACAGTGAATTTTACGCTGAAAAATTGGTTAAACAATTTGATGCATTAAAGAATGCCGTAGAAAAAATCCAAAGTAAGCCAGAATCAGCTCAATTCCATTCTTCCTATCAATTTTCTCCAAATATTCATCGTTTAGCGCCCAACAAACGCTTACAAGAATACCGTAAAGCGTTACGTGCATTAAATGAGAAAATTAGCTGGCTAGTTGAACAAAATTTAAACACGCAAAATGAAGCAACTAAACAAACCCTGCAAAATCAAATTACAGAGACAGAATATCGCAAAATGAAATGTTTAAAAGCAATTGAAGATTTAGAACAAGAGTTGCTATTTAAATAGTTATGGAGGCGTGTCCCGGAGTCGAACCGAGCTACATGGATTTGCAATCCAGTGCATAACCGCTTTGCTAACACGCCATAAGATTTGAAAATTGGAGCGGGAAACGAGGCTCGAACTCGCGACCCCGACCTTGGCAAGGTCGTGCTCTACCAACTGAGCTATTCCCGCATCTGAATTCTCACAACATTGCGCTGTGGAACGAGGTGCATTTTACGGATTTATCATTTTATGTCAATGCTAAATTTAACATTCTAGATTCAAATGCTGAAAAAAAACTCACTATTCAATAGTTTAGTTTTAAAAATAATCAAGCGGTTGATTTTTACAAAAATTTCGCAAAACTCAACCGCTTGTTTTTTTAGATATTAAATAATCTGATTAACGTTTTTTCGCTTTCGCATTTGGTAAGTCTGTAATCGAACCTTCAAATACTTCTGCTGCTAATCCCACCGATTCGTGTAATGTTGGGTGGGCGTGAATAGTTAATGCGATATCTTCAGCATCGCAACCCATTTCGATTGCAAGTCCGATTTCGCCTAATAATTCGCCACCATTGCTACCAACAATCGCACCACCTAATACACGGTGAGTGTCTTTGTCGAAGATTAACTTGGTCATACCTTCTGAACATTCAGAGGCAATCGCACGACCTGAAGCAGCCCAAGGGAATTTCGCTACTTCGTAGTTCAAGCCTTCTTGCTTACATTCTTTCTCGGTTTTACCAACCCAAGCTACTTCCGGCTCGGTATAAGCAATTGATGGAATGACTTTCGGGTCAAAGTAATGTTTCATTCCTGCAATCACTTCTGCTGCTACGTGTCCCTCGTGTACACCTTTGTGAGCTAACATCGGCTGGCCGACAATATCACCAATAGCAAAGATGTGCGGCACATTGGTACGCATTTGTTTATCTACACGAATAAAGCCACGCTCATCTACTTCCACTCCAGCTTTACCGGCATCAATTAATTTACCGTTTGGCACACGTCCGATAGCGACTAATACCGCATCATAACGTTTAGTATCGTTGCAAGCCTTACCTTCCATTGATACATAGATACCGTCATCTTTAGCTTCTACTGCGGTTACTTTGGTTTCAAGCATTAGCTTGAATTTTTTCTCGATTTGTTTGGTGTAAATCGCTACAACATCTTTATCTGCAGCAGGAATCACTTGGTCGAACATTTCAACCACTTCCACTTCTGAACCAAGCGCGTTATATACAGTTCCCATTTCTAAACCAATGATACCACCACCCATAATAAGGAGTTTTTTCGGTACTTCTTTTAACTTAAGCGCATCGGTTGAATCCCAAACACGTGGATCTTCGTGTGGAATAAATGGCAGTTGAATCGGGCGAGAGCCTGCTGCGATAATCGCATTATCAAACGTGATAGTTGTCGGATTACCGTCACGATCACGAGCGACTAACGTATTCGGACCGGTAAATGCGGCTAAGCCTTCTACCACTGTCACTTTACGTGCTTTAGCCATTCCTGCCAAGCCACCGGTTAATTTTGAAACAACGGCTTCTTTACCAGCACGCACCTGATCTAAATCAATGGTTGGCTCACCAAAAGTCACACCGTTGTGTACTGCATTTTTAGCTTCTTCAATTACTTTTGCAACGTGTAATAGTGCTTTAGAAGGGATACAACCCACGTTTAAGCACACACCACCTAAGGTTGAATAACGTTCAACAATTACTGTTTCTAAGCCTAAGTCGGCACAACGGAATGCTGCTGAGTAACCTGCTGGACCTGCACCAAGCACAACAACTTGGGTTTTAATTTCTTTGCTCATGGTTTTTCCTCTTTTTATTCCCCTCTTTAGCAAAGAGGGGGTAGGGGAGATTTGGCAGAATATAAAGCGAAGTGAGAGAGCAATCAGTCAAACACAAATTTCTACCAAATAATTTATTTTCTTCGTAAATTACGTCTATCAAATCTCCCCCTACCCCTCTTTTCTAAAGAGGGGCTTTTTAGGAGGAGCTTTACCGAATTACATCACTAAACGACGAATATCTGCCAACACGCTATTAATGTAGCTTAAGAATCTCGCACCATCTGCACCATCGATTACACGGTGGTCGAATGATAATGACAATGGAAGCATTAAGCGAGGTTCAAACTCTTTGCCGTTCCAAATCGGCTGCATTTCAGATTTAGACACACCTAAAATTGCTACTTCAGGAGCATTTACAATCGGTGTAAAGTGAGTTGTACCAATACCGCCTAAACTTGAAATAGTGAAACAACCGCCTTGCATATCTGAAGCCGTTAATTTACCTTCACGGGCTTTTTTCGAAACTTCCATTAATTCACGAGAAAGCTCGATAATGCCTTTTTTGTTCACATTTTTAAATACCGGAACAACTAAGCCGTTTGGTGTATCAACCGCAACGCCGATGTTGATGTATTTTTTCAATGTTAAACGTTGTGCATCTTCAGAAATTGAGCTATTGAAACGTGGGAACGCTTCTAATGCACTTGCTACTGCTTTCATAATGAACACTACAGGTGTGATCTTCACATCTAATTTACGTTTTTCCGCTTCTTTATTTTGCTCTTTACGGAAGTTTTCTAACTCGGTAATGTCGGTACGGTCGAAGTGTGTAACGTGCGGAATCATTACCCAGTTACGGTGTAAGTTTGCACCCGAAATCTTATTGATACGGCTTAATTCAACTTCTTCTACTTCACCGAATTTGCTGAAGTCCACTTTCGGCCATGGTAATAAGCCTAAGCCGGCACCATTTGCCGCACCGGTCGCAGCAGCGGCTGTACCACCTTGTTTTTCAAATACTTGAACCGCAGTTTTTACATAGGCTTGAATATCTTCTTTTACGATACGACCTTTACGACCTGTACCTTTCACTTTGTCTAAGTTTACACCAAACTCACGAGCTAAACGGCGGATAACCGGTGTTGCATGTGCATAGCCGGCTGAAGCCACCACTTGCTCTTGGCTTAAACCTGATTGGTTTTGGCCTGCTGGTGCTACATCAGCTTTCGCCGGAGCAGCTGCTTGTGGAGCAGGAGCTGAAGCCGCTTGAGCAGCTACAGGAGCCGGTGCCGCACCCGCTACTTCAAATTTCATAATTAATGAACCGGTTAAAACTTTATCACCTGATTTCACTAAAATTTCTTTCACCACACCGGCAAATGGAGCCGGAACTTCCATTGAAGCTTTATCACCTTCAACCGTGATTAAAGATTGTTCTTCTGAAACAGAATCACCCACTTTAACCATAATTTCAGTTACGTTTACTTCATCGCCGCCGATATCAGGTACATTTACATCTTTAATCGCTGATGCCGAAGCTTGAGCTGGAGCAGCTTCCGCAACCGGTGCAGATTGTGCTGTAGCCGCTGAAGCAGTTTCAAATTTCATAATCAATTTACCGGTTGAAACTTTGTCACCCACATTGATTAAGATTTCTTTTACTACGCCGGCAACCGGTGCAGGTACTTCCATTGACGCTTTATCGCCTTCAACATTGATGATAGATTGATCCACTTCAACACTATCGCCTACCTTAACCATAATTTCGGTTACGTTAACTTCATCGCTACCAATATCAGGTACATTTACTTCAACAACGGCTGAAGTTGTTGCTACTGGAGCAGCAGGAGCTGCTTCTGCTTTTGGTGCTTCTTGAGCAGGAGCAGCATCTGCTGACTCTAAAATTAACATTGGTGAACCGGTTGAAACTTTATCACCCACTTTCACTAAAACTTCTTTTACCACACCTGCTTCAGGAGCCGGCACTTCCATAGAGGCTTTATCGCCTTCTACATTAATAATTGATTGATCTACTGAAATAGTATCACCAACTTTTACCATCACTTCAGTCACGCTGACTTCATCAGAACCGATGTCCGGTACATTAATTTGTTTTGACATTTTGAAATCCTTCTTGAGTTACCCCCTCTCCCATTGTGGGAGGGACAGATTTTTCTTTGTAAGAAGAAAAATCAGGGAGAGGGGAATGCAAGCGGTTGATTTTCTCAACATTTTTGCAAATAAAACTAATACCCTCTCTGCTAAAAGTTTCTAAACGAAACCTTTAGCTGTCTCTCTCCCATCAAGGGAGAGAGTATTAGAAATTACGCATATAATGGGTTAATACGATCTACATTTAAGCCGAATTTAGTAATAGCTTCCGCAACCACTTTGTTTTCAACTGTACCTTCTTTCGCTAATTGAGCGAGGGCTGCAACTACTACATAACGCTCATCAACTTCGAAGTGTTCACGTAAGTTTGCACGGCTGTCTGAACGACCGAAACCGTCTGTACCTAACACGTGATAGTGTTTGCTTGGTACATAAGCACGGATTTGCTCTGCGTACATTTTCATGTAGTCGGTTGAAGCAACAGTTGGTAAATCTTTTAACACTTGAGCAACGTACGGTACACGTGGTGTTTCAGTTGGGTGTAATAAGTTCCAACGAGCCACATCTGCTCCATCACGACCTAATTCATTGAATGATGGTGCGGAGAATACATCTGCTGTAATGCCGTAGTCATTCGCTAGAATTTGTGCTGCTGCACGTACATGACGCATAATTGCACCTGAGCTTAATAATTGTACGTGGCCTTTACCTTTACCCTCAACGGTTTCAAATTTATATAAACCTTTACGGATACCTTCTTCCGCACCTGCTGGCATTGCCGGCTGTTCGGTAATTTCATTTAAGGTAGTAATGTAGTAGAAGATATCTTCTTGGTTTTCACCATACATACGACGAATACCGTCTTGAACAATTACCGCAACCTCAAAGGCAAATGCAGGGTCATAAGTGACGCAGTTCGGGATTACACCTGCTTGAATATGGCTATGACCATCTTCGTGTTGTAAACCTTCGCCGTTTAATGTTGTACGACCTGAAGTACCACCGATCATAAAGCCACGGGCTAATTGGTCACCGGCTAACCACATCATATCGCCTACACGTTGGAAACCAAACATTGAGTAATAGATGAAGAATGGGATCATCGGTAAGTTGCTGACAGAATAAGAAGTTGCAGCAGCAACCCAAGATGCTGTTGCACCTAACTCATTGATACCTTCTTGTAATACTTGACCATCTTTTGCTTCACGGTAGTAAGCCACTAAATCACGGTCTGACGGCACATAGTTTTGACCGTGTGGGTTGTAAATACCGATTTGACGGAATAAGCCTTCCATACCGAAAGTACGGGCTTCGTCTGCAATAATAGGCACGATTTGCTGACCGATATTTTTATCTTTCAATAAAGTATTCAACACGCGAGAGAACGCCATTGTGGTTGAAATACCACGTGGTTGCTCATCCAATAATGCTTGGAATTCGCTTAATTCAGGCACTTTGAAATCAACCGTAAATTTCGGTTTACGTACAGGCACATAACCGTTTAAGGCTTTACGTTGTCCGTGTAAGTAGTTGTACTCTTCAGAGCCTTCCGGGAATTGTACATATTCTAAGCTTTCTACTTGCTCATCGGTTAATGGTAGCTCGAAGTAGTCACGGAAGCCTTTTAAGCTATCTAATGACATTTTTTTCGATTGGTGAGCAGTATTTTTACTTTCCGCTTCAGGAATACGGTAGCCTTTCACTTGGTGAGCTAAAATGACAACCGGTTTGTCCGATTTTTGTGCTTTTGCATAAGCAGCATAAAGTTTTTCAGAATCGTGCGCACCACGGCGTAATGCCCAAATTTCATCGTCTGTCATATCGGCAACTAATGCTGCAGTTTCAGGGTAACGACCGAAGAAGTGTTCACGTACGTAAGCACCATTTTTGGATTTGAAGGTTAAATAGTCACCATCAAGTACTTCCATCATTAACTGTTTAAGTTTACCTGAGGTATCTTTTTCAAGCAGTTTATCCCAACCGCTGCCCCATAACACTTTAATCACTTCCCAGCCACAACCGGTAAAGAGAGCTTCTAATTCTTGTACGATTTTACCGTTACCGTTAACCGGACCGTCTAAACGTTGTAAGTTACAGCTAATAGTAAAGATTAAGTTATTTAATTTTTCACGACCGGCGAATGATAATGCACCTTTAGATTCGATTTCATCCATTTCGCCATCGCCTAAGAATGCATATACTTTTTGAGCCGAAGTATCTTTTAGGCCACGGTTTTCTAAATATTTTAAGAAACGAGCTTGGTAAATAGCATTTACCGGTCCTAAACCCATAGATACGGTAGAGAATTGCCAAAATTCAGGCATTAATTTAGGGTGTGGGTAAGAAGATAAACCGTCTGTAAATGCTTCTTGACGGAAGTTATCCATTTGTTCTGCAGTAATACGACCTTCTAAGAACGCACGACCATACATACCCGGTGCTGCGTGACCTTGGAAGAAGACTAAATCACCGCCATTTTTTTCGGTTGGTGCTTTGAAAAAATGGTTAAAACACACTTCATACATCGTTGCCGCAGATTGGAAAGTTGAAATATGACCACCTAAGTCAAGATCTTTCTTCTGGCTACGAAGTACTGCCGCAATCGCATTCCAACGTACCGCAGAACGAATACGACGTTCGATTTTATGATCACCCGGATAAGCTGGCTGCTCGGAAACAGGGATAGTATTGACATAATCTGTTGTTACGCCTGTTGGTAATGCCACGCCACCTGCACGAGCTTGGCTAATAACTTGTTCAATGATAAATTGAGCGCGCTCTAAACCTTCTTCACGAATTAATGAATCGAGTGATGCTAACCAATCCTGAGTTTCGATTGGATCTACGTCATTTCTTAAGTTCTCTGACATAGTATTCTTCCTTATAAATTAACGATTGAGGTGATAAATAACAAAATTTTAACAAATTTTGTTTGTTTGGTGATTTTTAGACCAATTATTATCGAAAAAATTTCAGTAAAACAACAATTTCCGAATTAAACCTCTCTTGAGGCATATACTAAAAATCATAATTAAAACTTATTATCTATTTGATTTTAAACGATTTTTATATAATTTTATAAAATTTGTTTAAATTTTGTAGATAAATTTGCAGTGCAAGATAGCAAAAATAGGCAATTTTGTCTATTTTTGATAGATAGCTAATACCGCCATCATGTTCCGCTAAGATGAAAGAAATAAACCTAACCAATCATTTTTAACTAGAAATCTATCCCTAGCTGTTCAGCTTAAGGTGTTTAGCTAAGGTTTGAATTAATGATGGTCCTTGGTAAATCATTGCGGAATAGACTTGCAATAAACTAGCACCTGCATTCACTTTCTCCTGTCCACTCTCTAACGAATGGACTCCCCCACAACCTATAATTGGTATTCTCCCGCCCAACTCGGCAGATAATTTTGAAATTAACCTTGTACTTAATGAGTGTAATGGCTTGCCACTTAATCCACCCAGTTGTTCCGAATACGGTAATCCGGCAATACTTTCACGAGACAAGGTAGTATTGCCGGCAACCACCCCATCAATTTGGTAGCGAACAAGGCTATCGGCCACGGAAGCTATTTCTTCATCAGTTAAATCAGGCGCAATTTTTAAGACAAGCGGTCGATATTTCCCCATTTTTTGCGCAAGTTGTGCCTGCTCATTTTTGAGGTTTCGTAGTAAATCATCTAATGCCTCACCATATTGTAAACTGCGCAAATTTTTGGTATTAGGTGATGAAATATTTACCGCCACATAATCCGCATATTGATAAACCTTACGCAAACAAATTTGGTAGTCATCAAAGCTATGCTCAATTGGTGTAACCGCATTTTTTCCAATATTAATACCTAAAATACCACTATAGGTTGCATTTTTTACATTTTCGACTAAAACATCAACGCCTTTATTATTAAATCCATTGCGGTTAATAATTCCCTCTGCATCTACAATACGAAATTGCCTTGGTTTAGGGTTTCCGTCTTGAGCGAGAGGGGTGACAGTCCCAACCTCAATAAACCCAAATCCTAATTTCCCAAAACCATCTATCGCTTCACCGTTTTTATCTGCTCCGGCTGCAAGCCCTATTGGATTTTTAAACGTGAGTCCCATTACTTGGGTCGGATTATCGGGTGTTGGCAGAATCGAAAAAGGCGATTTTCCGGCTAAAGCAAGTGCCTGAATAGAGAATTGATGTGCTTTTTCCGCATCTAGTGCAAAAAGTAATTTACGAATCAGGGAATACATACAAATTATCTTAAACTAAATATAGTAGTGAACAGATATGAAAAACCCAATCTTTCGACTGGGTTTTTATCTCATAAATTAGGCATCAAACATTGCTGAAATGGATTCTTCATTGCTAATACGGCGAATTGCTTCTGCTAACATACCGGATAATGTTAAAACACGTACTTTATTTAATGCTTTAATCTCATTACTCAGTGGAATAGTATCAGTTACCACAATTTCATCTAAAGCTGGATTCGCTAAATTTTGTGCTGCAGTGCCTGAAAAAACTGCATGTGTGGCATAAGCAAAGACACGACGGGCGCCACGTTCTTTCAGCGCTTCAGCCGCTTTGACTAAAGTACCACCAGTATCAATCATATCATCAACCAAAATACAGTCACGATCAGCCACATCACCGATAATGTGCATTACTTGTGATACATTCGCTTTTGGACGGCGTTTATCAATAATTGCCATATCAGTATCATTTAATAATTTTGCCACCGCTCTTGCACGAACAACCCCGCCAATATCTGGAGAAACCACGATAGGGTTGACCAAATCGGATTTTTTCAAAATATCATCGATTAACACAGGGGAACCAAATACGTTATCTACCGGCACATCAAAGAAACCTTGAATTTGCTCTGCGTGTAAGTCGCAGGTTAAGACTCTATCTACCCCTACGCTGGATAAGAAATCAGCAATCACTTTTGCGGTAATTGGCACACGGGCTGAACGCACGCGTCTGTCTTGGCGTGCATAACCGAAATACGGAATCACTGCGGTAATACGACCAGCTGATGCACGGCGAAGCGCATCTACCATCACGATCAATTCCATTAAATTATCATTAGTTGGTGCACAAGTGGATTGCACAATAAAAATATCGCCTCCACGCACATTTTCATTGATTTGTACTTGAATTTCACCATCGCTAAAACGACCAACTGTTGCATTACCTAATGAGGTATAAAGATGTTTTGCAATACGATTAGCAAGTTCCGGAGTTGCGTTGCCCGCAAACAGTTTAATATCTGTCATGGATTGATCCTTAAGGTTAAGATGGTTAGATTTGGAATAACATTTGATGTAATGGCGAAATATTTTGCCCTTTCGCCACAAAACCGAAGACGGCTTCCGGTTTATGTGCAAAAACCTGCTCGGCTTCTGCTTTTGTTTCAAATTCGGCGAAAATACAAGCACCTGTGCCTGTTAGCCTAAACTGGGCATATTGTAACAATTCTTGTATAAGATCTTCAACCGCAGAATACTTTTCTCGTACAACTTTTTCGCAATCGTTTTCCCACGGTAAAGATAATAATTCGGCTAAGGGGCGTTTTGGCGTATTTCTAGGTAAATTCGGGTCGGTAAACACCGCTGCGGTTGAAATCGACACTTCTGGTTTTAGCACTACATACCATTTTTCTTGTGGATCACAAGGGGTTAACACCTCCCCCACGCCTTCGGCAAAAGCAGCCATACCTCTAACAAATATCGGCACATCAGCCCCTAAACTTAAGCCTAATTCTGCCAATTTTTCCAATGAAAGCTCGGTATTCCACAAGTGATTTAAACCGACTAATACTGTTGCAGCATTAGAAGATCCACCACCAACACCTCCGCCCATCGGTAGGTTTTTTTTGATTCCAATACGGCAGCCTTGCCTACAAGCGGTCGTTTTTTGCAAAAGTTTTGCTGCTCGGTAGATGAGATTGTCTTCATTGGCAACTCCCTCTATCGGATTGAGCAACGCAATCTCCGGACTATCCGTAACCTCAATCTCAATTTCATCGCCAAAATCTAAAAACTGAAACAGCGTTTGTAGCTCGTGATAACCGTCTGCCCGCTTATTGGTAATGTATAAAAACAGATTTAATTTTGCCGGGCTGGGTAAGGTGACTTTCTTCATTAATACGCCCATTTTTCAATGCGGATCTTCAATGTTTGAGTGCCGTTTTCAAGCACAATCAGCTTCGGTAAGTTTGGTACACGATCTTCGTGATACTCCACATAGCTTGCTTTCCAAAGCGTGCCATTAAGCGGATAACTAAATTGCGACAGCTGGCGTTTTTCATTCACAATATAGTTGCCATCTTTTTCAGGCAAGCCTTTTACCCAATAGGCAAATTGATCGATAGGAAACGAAACACCAATAATCTCTTGCATTAACGCATCAATATCACGATCAGAACGGCTATTACCCTCACTGTCTGAAACAGTTAAGCCTCGTTTATTACGCTCTAATTTTAGCGATTTAGTCGAGAGATTAGAGGAAAGTTCTAACCCAAATTGGGTTGGGTTGGTATAACGCCAGTTGAAATGAGAAGAAAAACGCTCTTCAGGCGAAATATAGCCAAATTGCCCCGTTGCAGTATAGCCTTGAATTTGGCTCAGTTTCGCTAAATGCTGCTGCCATTGTGGATCGTTATGCGGAATTTGTACTGTTGGTTGTTGCACCTCTGTTGGTGCATTTAACACCGAATTACAGGCAGTTAAAACCAGCAAAGCACTGAGAGATAAAAGTTTTGTCAGTTTTTTCATAGTGTCTAAATATTATTGTAGGGGCGAAAAATCTTTCGCCCTGTTTTTATCATTAATTGGGGAGAAACATATTTCTCCCCTACAAATTAGGCTCCGAATTGTAAACTATGGAGTTGTTTATAAGCCCCACCTTGTGCTAACAATTCCGTATGGCTGCCACGCTCGATGATATTTCCGTGATCGACCACCAAAATTTCATCGGCTTTTTCAATCGTTGATAACCGGTGTGCTATGACCAACACCGTACGATCTTTCTGTAGCACTTCAAGTGCAGATTGGATCGCTCTTTCTGACTCCGTATCTAATGCAGAGGTAGCTTCATCCAGCACAAGCACAGGAGAATTTCGCAGTAATGCACGAGCGATTGCCAAGCGTTGGCGTTGCCCACCAGAAAGACTTGCTCCGTTTTCACCGATCACCGTGTCTAAACCATTTTCCAGTTTTTCGATAAATTCCATTGCGTGTGCAGCTTTTGCAGCGGCAATAATTTCTTCTCGAGTGTATTTATCGGTGGCCGCATAGGCTATATTGTTGGCAACAGTGTCGTTAAATAAATGCACCTGCTGCGAAACCACTGAACATTGTTCTCTTAAGTTTTTTAAGCGGTAATCTTGAATGTTAATTCCATCAAGCAAAATTTGACCGTCAGTCACATCATAAAAACGGGTAAGCAAATTGGCAATAGTTGATTTACCCGAGCCGGAACGCCCAACCAATGCTACTGTTTTGCCTTTAGGAATGGTGAAAGAAATATTATCGAGTGCTTTTTCCTCTTTACCTTCATAACTAAAGCTTACCTTTTTAAATTCCACATTGCCTTCAGCTTTAGCAACGGAGATTAAGCCGTGATCTTTTTCAGTTTTTAAATCTAGAAATTCAAATAACGTTTGGCAGGCTGCCATTCCACGTTGGAATTGCGAGTTCACATTGGTGAGTGATTTTAGAGGACGTAACATTGCCATCATCGAAGAAAACACTACTGTGAATGAACCTGCGGTTAAATTCTCACTCATCACCTCGGGGAAGGTCGCAACATAAAGCACAGCAGATAACGCAAAAGAGGCGATAAGCTGTACCACACCATCAGAAATGCCATCAGCAGAAACGACTTTCATCCCTTTACGACGCATATCATTACTGACTCGATCAAAACGCGCTTTCTCAATTTCCTGCCCACCAAAGGAAAGTACAACCTTATGCCCTTTAAGCATTTGTTCTGTCGTGACAGTAAGCTCCCCCATTGAACTTTGGATATTGCGACTTAATTGACGAAAATATTTTGAAACGAAACTGATCAGTACCCCAATGATAGGAGCCATCACAAATAACACAATAGAAAGCTGCCAACTGGTATAGATCATCACCACAAACAATGACAGCAGATAAGCCCCTTCTCGCACAATAGTCACTAAAGAATGAGAAGCAGAACTTGCCACCATTTCGGTATCGTAAGTCACTCGTGAGAGCAAACGCCCGGTCGGGTTGTTATCAAAATAGCTTACCGGCATATACATTAAATGTTGAAAAATATGGCGGCGTAATGTCATTACCACCTTGCCTGACACCCAAGCTAAACAGTAACTAGCAATATAATTGGTAATACCGCGCACTAAAATAAAAACTACTACAAGCACCGCCATCAATTTCAGAAAATCATTATTAGCTTGCCCAAAGCCTTCATCTAGCAAGGGTTTGAGGAGATAGATAAGACTAGAATCCACTAATGCATTTAATACTAAAGCGACAGCACCTGTAATCAGACCTACTTTAAACGGGCTGATAGTCGGCCATAAACGCTTAAAGGTTTTAAGCGTAGAAAGATCTTTTTCTTGTGTTATTTGTTCTTGCATAATTCTCTATTTTCATTGAAAAATCACGGTATTGTACCTTGATTTCAGCCAGTTACCAAATAAGGTTTGAGATTTCACTGTTTTTAGTAACATAACGTGACGATAACGTTAAATATTAAAGGTGCAAATATAGAAGACAGCACACCACAAGCCACTAATGCGATAGAACTATAGCTACCGGCTTTCATACTATGCTCTAAGCATCTTGCCGTGCCTAATGCGTGGGAAGCAGCTCCCATACTTAACCCAATCGCCATCACATTTCTTACTTTTGCCAGGCGCAGAAGCGTAAAGCCTAAAATAGATCCCACTAAGCCTGCGATCATCACCCCAACCGCTGCGATTGCAACATTTCCATTAATTTCATTCGTAATAATAATTGCCATTGGCATTGATACCGATTTAGGCAAAATGGCGGCTAAGATCTCTTGGCTTGCCCCAAATAATAATGAAAACCCAAGCCCAGTTATCATCGTAATGATAGTACTAAACAGCAAAATCACGACAATCTGCCGCCATTTTTTACGGATATGGGGTAATTGTTCATAAAAAGGGTAAGCAAGTGCCACAACAGAAACGCCAAGTAAGTTATTCAAGGGGGAATTACCTTGATAATAGTCTTGGTAAGGGATATTAAAAATCAGTAATACACCAATTAGCAAAGCGAGTGCAATTAAGAAAGGGTTCAGAAAACTGCTCTTGAGTTTTTGGCTGATTTTCAAACCGGCAATAAACATGATTACCGTCAACACAGTGTAAAGATAGTTCATTTTACCCTCTCTTGTAATGAAAAATCCACTGTGCAAACACGCCAATCGCGACCACAGAAACTAAGGTGCTTAATGCCGTTGCCAATACAAAAGTGTTCAGATTTTGGCGTAACAGCTCAAGATGTTCGATGAGTTCGACACAAATCGGCAGGAAAAATAGTGTCATATAACGTGTGAGCGGTTTCGCGCTCGGTATCACCCATTCCACTTTAACAATGCCGATAACCAAGCAGCCGAATAAGATAAGCATACCTAAAATACTATCCGGGATCCCGATGGGGAATAGATAAACGATTAACTTGCCTAAATAAAGCATCACAAATAACAATGCCAAAGAAGCAACCATACGCAGCAATGTAGACAACATATAACTCCTCAACAAGCGGTTATTTTTATCCGTTTTTTTGCAAAAATCTGCAGAAATCTGACCGCTTGTAACCCTATTTTTGTTTCAAAAATTGAATAACATTCCCCAAATCTCTGGTGCGTCTAGACGGCGGTAAACTTTTCAAGAAAGTTTGCCCATAATTTCGCATCACCAAACGGGAATCGCAAATAATCACTACACCTCTATCGGTCACATCACGAATTAAACGCCCTACGCCTTGTTTGAGGGTAATCACCGCTTCCGGAATTTGAATATCGTTAAACGGATCGCCGCCCTGTATTTTACAATCTTCCATTCGGGCTTTGAGTAACGGTTCGTCTGGTGAAGTGAAAGGCAATTTATCAATAATCACCAACGATAAATCATCGCCCCGCACATCAATCCCCTCCCAAAAACTTTGGGTTGCCACCAATACGCTGTGATCTTCTTTCACAAATTTTTCCAATAACCGGCTTTTGCTGGTTTCGCCTTGCAACAATACATTTAGCGAACTGTGTTCGCGTAAAAAGTCGGCTAAACCCCGCATCATATAATAGGAAGTACAAAGCAAGAAACAACGTCCTTTATTTGCTTCAATCACCGGTTTTAATAATTGCCCGAGAGCAGTTAAGGTATTGGATTTATTAGTATCCGGCAAGTAGCGAGGCACACAGAGTAAAGATTGATTTTGGTAATCAAACGGGCTTTGTAACACCAACTGCTCCGCATTTTCGATGCCTAGCCGTTGGCAAAAATGATCGAATTTGCCACCAACTTCGAGTGTGGCTGAGGTAAACACCCAACCAATTTGCTGGTTCTTCAACTGCTCGCCAAATTTATCTGCCACCGTAAGCGGCGTAATATGCAGCCCAAAGGATCGCCCATTCGCCTCATACCAATAACAATAGCCGGTCACACCGGTATCCATTAATTTTTTAAGTTGAATTTTGACTTCTGCCAACCGCTCGAAAATTTTATCCAAGGTTTCCGACCGACCCAGCGATTTTTTTACCACTTCACTCAAAAAGTCAATATTTTCAGCCACTTTTACCAAGCCATCAACCACTTTTTTATCGCGAAATAACTCTCGCAAATTGCCACGAATCTGACCTTCTCCGCCCATCAATAATCGGAAATCTTGTACCACTTTCGTCAAGTGATCAGCTGCTTTGCCTAATTGAGCCAGATCTTTGAGTTCGGTGCGGTAAACAATATTGGTATCCTTACAAATATCAAATAATTGGCGGGAAGAAAGCGATTGCCCAAAATATTGGCTGGCAATATCCGGCAGTTGGTGGGCTTCATCAAAAATCACCAGTTCAGCTTCAGGGATCAACTCACCAAAACCGGTCTCT
Organism: Mannheimia haemolytica; assembly: GCA_900638155.1. Classification (NCBI taxonomy): domain Bacteria; kingdom Pseudomonadati; phylum Pseudomonadota; class Gammaproteobacteria; order Pasteurellales; family Pasteurellaceae; genus Mannheimia; species Mannheimia haemolytica. The sequence goes on from LR134495.1 coordinate 1,551,800, forward strand.
TTTACTGCCATATCGGCACAAAATAGGTGATGGTTTACCACGACTACATCCGCATCCATTGCTTTACGGCGGGCTTGTACCACATAACAATCTTTAAAATGCGGGCAATCCGAGCCTAAGCAACTCTCGGTGGTGCTGACTAACTGCGGTATAATCGGGCTATCTTCGGCAATGGTAATACATTCACTTAAATCCCCTGTTTTAGTGGAATTTTGCCATTTGCTGACTTTTTTCAAATCGGCAAGAACGGATTTATCCCCCAATACACCCATTGCGGTCACTTGATCTAAACGCTCTAAACACAAATAGTTCGCCCGTCCTTTGAGTAACGCAATTTTGCCTTTGTATTTTAGGGCTTTTTGAATAGTGGGAAGATCTCGGTTGAAAAGTTGATCTTGCAGGTTTTTAGAACCGGTCGAAAGAATGGTTTTCTTGCCTGAAAGTAGTGCCGGCACCAGATAAGCAAAGGTTTTGCCTGTGCCGGTCCCCGCCTCTACCACCACAGGTGTCGCAAATTTTACCGCTTTTGCGACCGCTTGAGCCATTTCAAGCTGTGCTTGGCGTGGGCGAAATCCACTGATATTTTGGCTAAGCAGCCCATTGTCGCTAAATGCGTGCTGAATTTTATCGTCGTATTTTGTCATTTAAAAACAGGCAAGCGGTCGAATTTGCAAAATATTTTACAAAAACAACCGCTTGTGAAAAGTTGAATATTATTGATTTTTGGAGATTTTATTCACCATATAAAGGCAACCTAGCATAAACAAAGCAATGATTGCCAAACCTGCTGTTAATCCTAAATTTCCTTCCATTATGCTGCTCCTTTTATCAGTATCCTTAACTTTCTGGCAATACTTAAACCACTATAAATACTCACCCCAAGAAAAATAAGGTTACAAATCTTCAAAAAAATTGATTCATTGCCATAGATTACCACAGGCACAGCCAAAATCGCAACTTTCGCTACATCTACCGAAATTTTAGCCCAATCGTCTAGCGTTTCTTTCTCTACCGGCGTTTTGAAAATACTTAACATTGAATACCTCCTTTTGGGCTTATTATTTAAAATTTGACAGCCAAAAACAAAAGGAGAAATTCATTTTTTCGATGCAGATCGCAAAATTAATTGCCGAGTAATAATCCATCGTCACTCAACTGCTCGTGGCGACTTTGTTGGAAAAGTTGTAACAGATCCGGCACGTCCATTTTTTGCCGTTGCTCCCCCGAAACATCAAACGCCACTTGCCCTTGGTGCAACATCACGGTTCTATCACCATAATCAAGAGCTTGTCGCATTGAGTGAGTTACCATTAGTGTGGTAAGTTTTTGTTCTCTTACAATTTTATTGGTGAGTTCCAGCACAAAATCGGTGGTTTTCGGATCCAGTGCTGCCGTGTGTTCATCTAATAATAAAATATTAGATGGCTGAAGTGATGCCATCAGTAAACTTACCGCTTGGCGTTGCCCACCTGATAAACGCCCCATTTGATCAGTAAGCCGATTTTCCAAACCCAGCCCTAACAGAGCAAGTTTGTCTTTAAATAACTCTCGCATTTGGCGTTTAATCGCAAAGCCCAACCCACGTTTACGTCCACGTTGGTAAGCAAGTGCCATATTTTCTTCAATCGTCAAGCTTTCACAGGTGCCTGCCATCGGGTCTTGGAAAACTCGGGCGACTTGATTTGCCCGTTGCCACGTTGTACTGCTATTGACTTTATTGCCTTGGATAATAATATCGCCACTATCAACCAAACAATCACCACTAATTGCATTGAGCATTGTCGATTTACCTGCCCCATTGCTACCAATTACCGACACAAATTCGCCTTGCTCAACTTTTAGGGATAAGCCTCTCAGCACAGGGTTTTCAATCGCAGTTCCTTTATTGAAGGTAATAAATAAGTTATTGAGTTCAATCATATTAACCTCGCTTACCGAGCAATTTGTGTTTAATTCGAGGAACCGCTAATACAATCACCACCAATAACGCTGTAATTAAATTCAGATCCTGTGGTCCAAAACCAATGCCGTTTAAGGTTTCATTATTTAGGGCAAGAGCGATGAAGAAACGATAAAGAATTGAGCCGATAATCACCGCAAAGGTAAGCCAAATAATCCGTTTTACCGAAAAAATCGCCTCACCGATAATCACCGCCGCCAAGCCAATCACGATAGTTCCTACCCCAATCGAAATATCAACACCACCGTTGCTTTGTACATACAAAGCACCGCCTAGCGCAATTAAGGCATTGGAAATCGCCATACCTAAAATCGTCATTTTATTAATCGCAATACCCTGTGCTTTCGCCATTCGGCTATTAGTACCTGTTGCCCGCACCGCCAAACCGATTTCAGTGGCGAAAAAGAGGTCAAACAAACCTTTTACGATAATAACAACCAGCAATGCCATCACTAATCGTACTAAGGCTAACTGTAGATCGCTTTCAATCGGCATTACATCGTAAATCGTGGTTTCGCCTAAAATAGCAATATTCGGCATTCCCATAATGCGTAGATTAATTGAATAGAGTGCGATCATCATTAAAATACTGGCTAGCAATTTCTCAATTTTAAAGCCGATATGCAAACTTGCAGTAACCATACCGGCTACTGCTCCGGCAAGCGTGCCGTATAAAGTTGCCAGCCAAGGATCAACTTGATTTAAAATGCTGATCACACACACCGCACCACCTAAAGGGAAACTGCCGTCTGCAGTCAGATCCGGAAAATCCAGAATTTTATAAGAAATTAATACCCCAAGGGCAACAAGGGCATAAATTAAGCCCAGCTCTAACGCCCCAATCCAAGTGATATTAGTTAAAAAGGCACTCAAAAAATGAATAAGACTGTCCATTTGTTTATTATAGTTAATGAAATCACACAAATGCACTACTATAGTAGTACAAATTAAAGTGGCATTTTACGCTATTTTCAAAATAAAATCAGCTAATTATTTGTATTTGCAAATTTTTCGCCTAAAACAACCGCTTGTCTCCAACATATTTCGTCTTTCCTACTTTTTCTTGCGTTAGCTCAAATTTAATTTTATTCATTGCAGTAAAATAAGCGAAACATTCTCTTCACTCAAACATTCTATGTTAAATAAATGGTTTTTAACTAAAAATGCTTTCCTTGCAGTCAAGCCTTTTAGTGCATTAAAAGATGCGCTTAATGCAGGTTATGGCAAACAACATTTAATCAGGGATATCATTTCAGGCTTAACAGTTGGCGTTATTGCTATTCCGTTATCTATGGCATTGGCGATTGCCAGCGGTGTACCACCACAGCACGGTTTATATACGGCGATTGTTGCCGGGATTGTGATTGCCCTGACAGGCGGTTCCAGATTTAACATTTCAGGCCCGACAGCCGCTTTTGTGGTGATTCTATACCCCGTCACGCAGCAGTTTGGATTAAGTGGATTACTCATGGCAACAATGCTTTCCGGAGGAATTTTAGTATTGATGGCATTACTCCGATTAGGACGGTTAATTGAGTATATTCCACTACCTGTCACACTGGGTTTTACCTGTGGTATCGGCATTGTAATTGCTACCTTACAAATCAAAGATTTTCTGGGTTTAAGCATTGAAAAAATGCCCGAACACTATCTTGGCAAGCTAGAGGCTATTTTCTCAGCATTGCCGACCCTAAGTTGGGCTGATAGCTTAGTGGGTATCGTAACATTGTTGGTTTTAACCCGTTGGCATAAGCTACGACTACCCATTCCCGGGCATTTACCCGCTGTCTTTATCGGCACGCTGTTATCATTATTGCTGATGCATTTCGGACAAAACGTTGCTACCATCGGCTCAGCATTCCACTACACACTCTCTGACGGCACCACAGGGTATGGTATTCCAAGCGTATTACCTGAATTTGTATTACCTTGGAATCTCCCGAATGCGGAAGGAAATCGGATAGATTGGAACTTAACCACCATTCAAGCCTTATTACCGGCTGCCTTTTCAATGGCAATGCTTGGGGCTATCGAATCGTTATTATGTGCGGTAGTGTGCGATAATATGACCGATACCAAGCACCACTCTAACAACGAACTATTAGCCCAGGGCTTAGGTAATATTGCCTCGCCATTTTTAGGGGGAATTACCGCCACAGCAGCGATTGCGAGATCGGCTGCCAATGTTCGTTCCGGGGCAGTTTCCCCTATTTCTAGTGTGGTTCACGCCTTATTAGTTTTATTCGCCCTACTCTTTTTGGCTAAAGCACTTTCCTATTTGCCCCTTTCCTCAATGGCTGCACTATTATTGGTGGTAGCTTGGAATATGGCAGATATTCCACAAATCATTCAACTTACCCGCCGTTCAGGTAAAAATGAAATTGCGGTTTTACTAACTTGCATTACCCTCACGGTATTATTTGATATGGTGATTGCTATTACGGTAGGGGTGTTACTGGCAAGCCTGCTATTTATCCGTACTATTGCAGAAATGACGAAATCCTTTGAAATGGCTCACCCAACCGATTTGGATAATGTATTGGTTTATCGTATCAGTGGCCCGTTATTTTTTGCTGCCGCTGATAATCTCTTTGCCGATTTACACAATAAAACCGTACATACCGATCAGCAAATTAAACATATTGTGCTGCAATGCGATGCCGTGACGGTATTAGACGCCGGTGGTATTCACGCCCTCACCCGTTTTGTACAACATATGTTGCCACATCAACAACTTCATCTCTGTAATGTGCAATTTCAGCCAATGAGAATGCTAGTCCGCTCACAAAAAACGGTAAACGAAATCCAGCAAATTCAATTCAGTAGCGATCTTGAATCTGCCTTCGACAAAATCAGACAGGCTAACTAGGAATAACTCCAGATATAAAACAAGCGGTCATATTTTCCAACTTTTTGCAAATTGCAACATTTTCCGAAAATATGACCGCTTGTGTTGAACGTTAACCTTTAGCCAAAATCTCTTTTAAGAAGCGTGCTGTGTGAGAGCGTTTGTCTTTTGCCACTTCTTCCGGTGTACCGGTGGCAATAATTTCACCGCCTCCGCTGCCACCTTCAGGTCCGAGATCGACAATCCAATCTGCGGTTTTAATCACATCTAAATTATGTTCGATCACCACAATGGTATTGCCTTGATCACGCAGGCGATGTAGCACGCCGAGTAACTGTTTAATATCGGCAAAATGCAAGCCGGTGGTCGGTTCATCTAAAATATAGAGCGTTTTGCCGGTGTCTCGTTTGGAAAGCTCGGTAGCTAATTTCACCCGTTGGGCTTCACCGCCTGAGAGCGTGGTGGAAGATTGCCCTAAACGGATATAAGATAACCCTACGTCCATCAAGGTTTGCAACTTGCGGGCAATCATCGGCACAGGGGCAAAAAACTCTCGCGCCTCTTCCACCGTCATCTCTAACACTTGGTGAATGGTTTTGCCTTTGTAGCGAATTTCCAAGGTTTCACGGTTATAGCGTTTGCCTTTACAGTGATCGCAAGGCACATACACATCAGGCAAGAAGTGCATTTCAACTTTAATCACGCCATCACCTTGGCAGGCTTCGCAACGTCCGCCCCGTACATTAAAGCTGAACCGCCCTACGTTATACCCTCTGGCTCGAGCTTCTTGCGTGCCGGCAAAAAGTTCACGGATTGGCGTAAATAATCCGGTGTAAGTTGCCGGATTTGAGCGAGGCGTTCGCCCAATCGGGCTTTGGTCAATATCGATTACTTTGTCAAAATGGGACAAGCCGTCAATCGATTCATAAGGGGCAACATCGCTGTTTTCCGCTCGGTTTAACGCATTCTGTGCCAGAGGGAATAAGGTGTCATTAATTAAGGTTGATTTGCCCGAACCTGATACCCCTGTGATACAAGTAAATAAACCAACCGGAATCTCTAATTTCACTTTTTTCAAATTATTACCGCTTGCACCCGATAAGGTGAGCAATTTAGTTGGATCATAAGGCACACGTTGAGCCGGAATATCAATTTTTTGTTTGCCAGAGAGGAATTGTCCGGTAATGGATTCCTCAATTTGCATAATTTCAGCCGCCGTACCTTGTGCAATAACTTGCCCGCCGTGTACACCGGCTCCCGGGCCGATATCCACAATATGATCTGCGGCTCGGATCGCATCTTCATCGTGTTCAACCACAATCACGGTATTGCCTAAATTGCGTAAATGCACCAAAGTATTCAATAGGCGTTCATTGTCTCGTTGGTGCAAGCCGATAGAAGGCTCATCCAGCACATACATTACCCCTACTAAACCCGCACCAATTTGGCTGGCAAGGCGAATCCGCTGAGCCTCGCCACCAGAAAGAGTTTCTGCCGAGCGGGAAAGCGAAAGATAATTCAAGCCAACATTCACCAAAAACTGTAGCCGTTCACGAATTTCTTTGAGGATTTTCTCGGCAATTTTTTCTTTCTGACCGGCTAATTTCAGCTCTTCAAAAAAGGTTAATGCCTCGCCGATACTTTTTTCCGAAACCATCGGCAAATTGGTTTGATCTAAGAATACATAACGGGCTTCACGGCGTAACCGTGAGCCTTCACAATCCATACAAGGACGATTATTAATATACTTCGCCAACTCTTCACGCACCGAGTTTGATTCGGTTTCTTTATAGCGGCGAGCCATATTATTCAACACCCCTTCAAAGGCGTGTTTACGTTTGACCTTATCGCCTCGGTCATTGACATAAACAAACTCAATCTCTTCTTTAGTGCCGTTTAAAATAATGTTTTGGTATTTTTTCGGTAGCTGCCCGAATGGCGTTTCTAAATCAAAACCATAATGCTCGGCAACGGCTTTTAATAGACCAAAATAGTAGAAACTACGGCGATCCCAGCCTTTGATCGCCCCGGCAGCTAATGAAACCTCTTCATTTTGCACCACTTTTTTTGCATCAAAAAACTGCTCAACGCCCAAGCCATCGCAAGTCGGGCAAGCCCCGGCAGGGTTATTAAACGAGAAAAGGCGTGGTTCTAATTCGTGTAAAGAGTAACCACAATGCGGACAAGCAAAGCTGGACGAAAACACAATTTCTTCTGCATTCGGGTCATCCATATCCGCAATAATCGCAGTAGAGCCGGATAAATCTAACGCTGTTTCAAACGATTCCGCCAAACGGGTGGCGAGATCAGCCCTGACTTTAAAGCGATCCACCACCACTTCAATGGTGTGTTTTTTCTGCAATTCTAATGCCGGCGGGTCGGATAAATCGCAAATTTCACCGTCAATTCTAGCCCGCAAATAGCCACTAGCAGTCAAATTTTCCAATAATTTTACGTGTTCGCCTTTACGCTCTTTCACCACAGGAGCAAGCAACATCAATCGTTTGCCTTCCGGCTCTTCCAATACTCTATCTACCATCTGCGAAATGGTTTGAGCAGCTAACGGCACATCGTGATCAGGGCAACGAGGCTCGCCTACTCGAGCAAACAATAAACGTAAATAGTCGTGAATTTCGGTTACCGTTCCTACGGTCGAACGTGGGTTATGAGAGGTCGATTTTTGCTCAATCGAAATCGCTGGGGAAAGTCCTTCAATATGATCCACATCAGGCTTTTCCATTAAGGAGAGAAATTGGCGGGCGTATGCAGAAAGCGATTCCACATAACGGCGTTGCCCTTCCGCATAAAGCGTATCAAATGCAAGAGACGATTTGCCCGAGCCGGAAAGACCGGTAATTACAATGAATTTATCTCTCGGCAAAGTTAAGTTGATGTTTTTTAGGTTGTGCGTTCTTGCTCCGCGAATATCGATATGTTGCATATTTTTAATGTCCAGTGCTATTTTCTCAATTTTCGATCATTATCGCATATTTTAATAAAACTGTACAAAATATCAGTTTTTTGGTGTTCATCTTTTGGATTTTGAGGTAGAATACTTGGTAAATTTTAGTTTAATTTAGCAAACAGAGGATTTTATGGCTGGTATCAATAAAGTTATTATTGTCGGTAATTTAGGTAACGACCCGGAAATGCGTACAATGCCAAATGGCGAAGCGGTTGCAAATATTAGTGTAGCAACTTCAGAAAGCTGGACAGATAAAAACACCGGTGAACGCCGTGAAGTAACCGAGTGGCATCGCATTGTTTTCTACCGCCGTCAAGCAGAAGTATGCGGACAATATTTGCGTAAAGGTTCGCAAGTTTATGTAGAAGGTCGCCTACGCACCCGTAAATGGCAAGACCAAAACGGGCAAGATCGTTACACTACCGAAATTCAAGGCGATGTATTACAAATGCTCGGCAGCCGTCAAGGTAACGATATGGGCGGTCAGCCAGGCGGTTGGGGAAATTCTGCTCCTGCGGGTAATAGTTACAATCAAGGCAACAGCAATTATGGCTACAACCAAACTCAAAGTGCTGCACCGCAATCTAAACCGGCACCACAGCCTGAACCGGCAATGAACAATTTTGATGATGATATTCCGTTCTAATCAAAGTATTGACTTAAGTAGCTCATGGGTTCCATACACCGCATTTCGATGAAATAAAAAGCTACTCATATAAAGCGCCCCTACCTTACTCAAAATAATAGGGAACACTTATTACTTGGAAGTGTTCCCTATTAATTAATAAATCCACTTTTCATTCGATTAATAAGTAACTTATTGACAGATTTATTATTGCCCCATTTCTCACATAAATGGCTAAAGTTCCCATCTATACGGGTTTATAAATACAATATTTTGAGAAAAATTGATATAGGAAGATAATAGAGAAATTCTTAATAGTAAATAAGAAAAGATATTAGAGTGGTGCCAGTGGTCGGACTCGAACCGACACGCTTTATGGGCGGCGGATTTTGAATCAAGTGCGTAGAACTGTTCAAATAATATTCGCAAATACACACTTACTACGATGTATCCAGCCAATACATCCACTAGGATTTTCTGTCCGAATTCCAGACGATCCTGATCTTACACATTCTTTCAAGTTTGTAAAGCCTGATAATGATTTTATAGTATATTTTTTACAGGTTAGATTACAAATATAATATATACTAGCTTGACTTTAGGAGATAATCATTATAATCTGATTGTCAAGGTGGCGTTACCTTAATAACGCAATGAGTTGTTGGCTCATCGTCAATCTGATATTAATCTAGGATGTAAAGGCCTAGCGGTGGCAGGCACCAGAAAACTCTGATACTAATCTAGGATGTAAAGGCCTAGCGGTGGCAGACACCAGAATAAACCAACATTTAGGCCCACTTAATTGTGGGCTTAATACTTTATGAAAGAAGCAAATATGACTAATAAATTTACTGGATACAAAAAACTAAGCATTAATGACTTGAAAAAATTTGAGTATAATTTAGAGCATATAAGAAATGCCGCAATCTTTTTCAAAGATCATTTTCTTAGTAAAGAAATGATATATAGTACTGAAAAAGAAAGTACATCCGTTATCTTTCAAAGAAGCAATTTTATGCACTTGTGCGGAATATATTATGAACCCGGTGCGAGTGAATTTTTTAATCTTGCCTTATTAAAACAAATAGACCTAAATAAGGTTTATATAAAAAATGATGGCACAACATTCCAAAAGTTGTCTGTTTTAAGTTCTATAGATTTTTTAATTAATCCAGAGATAACTTTGTCATCAGGTGCAATTTATTTAAACCTTTCTTTTGATAAAGCTCTTAGAACTAAAACCAGAGTCTTTGCTCTCACATTGATAAATGACAATCACTTATTTATTCCACAATCTTTACTGAATCTTAGGACCATGAATGATTTCCCTAAGGGTAACAAAATTATTGGTATAAAATCAGTTCATTTAGAAGATAAAACAGAAATCATCTACTTATAGAAAAAAGAATAAGAGAAATTATATTCTCCCATTTTTATTTTATCAGAGTAAATTCACAATCTTGGGCATTTGCATTATCAAGGCAATACTCAAAGGAGCTCAATCTTTGATAAATCATCAACGGAGAAGTCAATTAAGGCACTTGCAAGAACATTTAAGGATAGTGATCATACTTATGGGAAGCTCAGGAACTTCTCAGAAGCTCCGCTGTTTCTTGACTCAAAGTCATCAAGATTAATTTATTAGCTGATTTGGTTTCCTATGCCATATTTAGGCATTATGAACATAATGATAGCTCATTTTACGATCTTATAAAGAATAACTTTGATCATCATAATGGACGTATTCACGGTTTATATTTACGAAATACAGAGGATATAATCCCATAAGTATGAAGTATAGAAGGGCGATATCCTCTCTAATAATAAACTCTCTCAACATTTCTATGTCATACTCAATATATCAGAGCTTAATACTAATATCGTTATGCATTGACAATTTCTGAATGACATAGATATTTTCCGGTTTCTTCATTAATTGAGTAACAGCGGTATATCAAAATCTATATAGTACCTAAGAAAGGCTTACTTGCTTAGAAATATATTAAAAAATATCTTTTAGCTTATTTTGAAGCATATCTTACTATCTTATGAATACATAGGGGAAAATATTCTAAATTTATTCTAGCGATATACAGAGCTTTATCATTAATAGTATTAAGGGATTTACATCTAATTTTTAGATGCTCTAGATAGTCTTTCTACCATATGAAGAATTGTCGTTTTATCTTGTTCTGAGCTATTTCTATAATAGCTTAATAAAATTTCTTCTTCTTTAGTAATGCTTAATCTTTCTCTAATTCTCAATACCCCACTATTGAGCAAAACATTTTTTATATCAGAAAGTATTTGATTTAGAAATTTTTCATTTTCTTTTTGAATATCATCTATCAATTCCTGTTTCAATGCCAAAGTTTCCTTAGTTACTCCTAAACTAGTTTGTACAGATTCTGGCATATCATACACGTAGTATTCAAAAACATTACCTTTCACTCCAGAGACACGCCGTCTACGCCATTTATCTTTTTTAGCATATAAGATTATACCTTGTGGTGTTGAAGGGAGCCCTCCTACATCTAAAAGCTCTTTAAGAGTATACCATTCTTTCATATTACCTCATTGACTTTATTTTAAATTTAAGTTAAATTTAACTTAAATTGAATTAACTTTAACTTAAAAGATCAAGGCTAATTCAAGGAGATCTAGTCTACATTAAATTGAGTGCTATTTGAAGATCGCTTATCTAAATGAGGTTTTGTATGAGTTTTGAACAATTATTGCATTTATTTTTCTTAGAACGGAATCATAGACCTGCCACTATACGTTCTTATCAAAATGTAATAGCGCAGATTGTTAAATTTTATCCAGATAAAGAACCTGAACAAATATCTAAGCTTGACTTATTAGAATGGAGAAAGTATTACCTCAATAAAATGAGCCCAATTACTTGGAATAGTTATATCAGACATCTTAAAGCTATTTTTAATTATGCTATAGATAATGAGCTATTTGAGTACCCTAAAAATTTATTTAAAGGCCTTATGGTAAGACCTGATAAGCCAAAGAAAAAACTACTAACAGAAAGGCAAATCCATTTTTTAGAAATCTCTTTGGAAAATGAGGAGAAATTACCTCATTATTTACAACCTGCTTATTTTACTAAAGCTTTAATCTACACTTTAAAATATACAGCTATCAGACAATCCCAGCTATTACAGCTAAAAATTTCTGATATCGATATGACAAGCAAAATTATAAATATAAGAGCTGAAACCAATAAGAATCATGAACACCATGAAATTCCAATTTCAGATAAATTATATCCATACCTAAAAAGATTGATATTAGAATCAAGAGCTAGAAGCACTAGTTCAGATGAGCAGTTATTTAACATTAATCGCTTTTCATTAGTTACTACATCAAGAAATAAGAAAATGACAGAAGGACAACTAGTTCATTTTTTTCGCCATATTTCTGAATTTATAGGATTTACAGTAACTTCACATCGATTCCGACATACAACTGCAACAGAAGTCCTAAAGCAATCAGGGGATATCTATGCAGTGAAGCAATTACTTGGACATAAAGATCTCACTGTAACTCTAACATATATTCACAATGATCCTGAAATGCTAAGAAAACATGTCAATTCGTTGTAGAAATGATGCTACATAGATAAAATAAGGGACTGACGTAGATTAGTAAGTATGCTAGTCTACGTCAGCCCCGATTTTTTAATTAATCCAGAGATAACTTTGTCATCGGGTGCAATTTATTTAAACCTTTCTTTTGATAAAGCTCTTAGAACTAAAACCAGAGTCTTTGCTCTCACATTGATAAATGACGATCACTTATTTATTCCACAATCTTTACTGAATCTTAGGACCATGAATAATTTTCCTAAGGGTGACAAAATTATTGGTATAAAATCAGTTCATTTAGAAGATAAAACAGAAATTATTTATTTATAGAAAAAAAGTGGGAGAAATTATATTCTCCCATTTTTCTTTTATCAGAGTAAATTCACTGTCTCTCTCAACATTTCCACATCGTGCTCAATATAACCTAGTGTTACGCTGATATCCTTATGCCCTAGAAGTTTCTGAACCACATAAACATTTTCGGGCTTCTTCATTAATTGAGTTGCAACCGTATGTCGAAATCTATGTGGTGATGAAGTAAAACCGACCAAGTCAGAAATATGCCGAAATATATGCGTAAGCTGATTTTGGCTCATTGGCTGTCCTCTTCTTCGAGAGCATCGAGAAAATAAATTGAGATTGAACAATTGGCAATTATCTGTTTGTTTTCTGATTTTTAACTCTGTAATAAGCCTTTCTATATGAAGATAAAGTGAATCTGAAATCGGTACGATATGGTAATCATGATTTTTATTGATTTCTGGCGAAATATAAATCGTCCTGTTGGAAAGATTTACATCACCAATTTTCAGTTTCACTAATTGTCCTCGCCGAATGCCTGTACATCTCAATGTCATAATAATCGCAAGAATAAACCAACTTGGTTTTAGAAAATCAGGTAATAGAATGTTATTATTGAGTATGTGGTCTATTTTATGTAATTGTTCGGTTGAATAAGTTTTCTTTCTTCTTTTTGATTCACGAATAAATAACTGATTAAATGGATTTTGATTTATATTGAGTACCCCTTGCGATAGACCAAAGTTATATAACGATTTTAAATGTCTGACATAATTATTCCATGTTACAGCTTTGATTTTATCGCCAACAATTTGATTACGCCATTCAATTAGCATATCAGTGGTAATCTCATTTGCATTTAACTTTGGGTAACGTCTTTTGATAATTCGGATTACATTATTATAGCTCCGCTTAGTATCAGGGCGAAGATAGTAACGATAGAAAAAAAAATCGGTCTAGTAGCGAATCAAAAGAGATAGATGTCGTCATTTTAAGTTTCCTCTTTCTGTAAAGTTAAACAGTGATTATTTAATAGTGTCTTATCCCCAAAGAAGAGATGTGTATTTTTTATCAAATATCCAGTTAAAGAGGAAGTCTTTCTCGGACCAATTACATCACATTTCCAAAAATTGATGGTATCTGGCTTACCGTTTATTGTCGTATTCTTAGGTAAATGGATTCCTAGCCCTTGGAAATCATACTGAAGACTATTTATCATTTCCTTATCATAAGGCAGACCACTCTCCTGCAAATACATTTCAAAAATAACGGGGGTAACTAAAAACAGGTGGTCTTCAACAATATGGAGCTTGGCAGTAGGCTTGTTAATTGCAAATTTGTTGGTCGCAATACCTGATTTGAGCCAATTTACAAAGTTATCTCCTGTAATTGAGTTCTCCTTATTCTGTGACTGTAGCTCTGATAGTGTTAATGTTTCGGGCGTTTCTACTGCACTTTGTGTTACGTTGAGCTTTTTAGTGGTAGGTTTATCCTGTACTTCTTGTTTGGATGGCATCGTTGCAATTTCCTGTCCCTTACCAATTGAAATATCAGCAAGGCTTGGCTCAGAGCTTTCCGTAGGTGCAAACATATCCAGCACAAAAGAGGTTAAATCATTTTCATCATTTATGATGATTTCTGAGAACGGTGCATTATCTGAGCTTGCCTCTACCTGAGATATTTCAACTTCCTTAGAGGTAATAATAGTCTCTGGTTGAACATTCTCTAATGTAACAAGTTTAGTGCTTTCATCAACTAATGGAGGATGATTTTCCATATTGCTATCTTCCATTATCTGCTCGACTATTTTAACTTTCCCGGAAAAATAATTTGGGCGATCATTAATATTCTCCCAAGCCACTTCAGGTTTAATTCTCAATAATGTAAAGACGTTTGCCGGTGTCCAACCTGAATCAGCTTGAATACGGCAACTCCAAATCGCCCCACCAGAAGGAGATTCTTCTACGATACCGAGAGATTGCATTTCATCAAATAACTTTGGATTATCCTTAGGCACGGAAATCCCCTGCCCTAGTAAGTAAGTTCGTATATTATCAGCGGCAGTTTTGCTAACAAGCCACAATCCTTCCTCGGTAAACCAACCGTCTGCAGGGCCTTTCGGAGTATTTAACTTGATTTTCTGTTCCAGTAAATAACGTAGTGCCAAGACAAGCTGCTTTGACAGAGAATTGACAGGACGTTGAACCAGTTTATTTACATCGCCACCGAGTGCGAGGGTAACACTATACTGATCAGCTTTTTGCACGATTTCAGATAAAAGCCCAGCTTTATCATTATGTCCGGACATTGCATACATCAGAGAAGAAATGACTTCTGGATACTGTGCCAGCCAATCAAATGCAGATTTGGGAATAATCTGATTTGCAAAGAAGCTGCCTATCACAGGATGAAGATGGTAGTCTCGACCTTTGATGTATTTGAATTTATACGGTTCAGGAGGTTCTCCATTCCAAGCAAACCAACGTGAGCCATCTTTGAGTGTGATTTCAATATCTACTACAACTTTGCCAATATCGTGAACTAATGCAAGATAAATTGCTGCGGCAGTCCAAGCGTCTCGCTGCTTTGACTGTTCTTCGGGAGCCACATTCGGTGGCAAAATATAACTCTGGCGAGCTTTAGCTGAAAAAGCAATAACTTCCAAACCGTGATCGAGCATTCCACCAATATGAGAATGATGATGTGATTCTGAAGCTGGCAATAGTTGAACCATTTCAGCGTAACGTTCTATTGGTTGCTGATAAAATGTCTCGAACATTTGACGGTTCATTGATACCTGTTGCCAAAGTAGTCCAAGATACTTTTGACGTAATTCCGTATTCAGTAATTGAGTAGCATTTTGGGGATATAGCCAACCATCGTCATCTTGCTCAATAGAGAAAACAGTGTCAGATTTGACCGCACTTTGAGATGTGTGTTTACCAAAAATTTTCTTGAAAATTGATTGCATTGAAAGAGACCGAAAAGTATCAATTTTGTGTTAAATGAAAGCCGTTTAGCCCTTTGCCCTTTTGGGCAAGACCTTTCCCCTTGGAAAGGTTACCTTTCACCCTTTAGGGGTTATCCTTTGCCCTTAAGGACTCCTTTATCCTTTTGCCATTTAGGGTGAGCTTGGAATATATTTTGTAGTGTATAAATATATTTCTGTTAAGTTATCTAAAAACTCTCAAATATTTTTAAATAGTTTTTGTATCAATTTACACTAATGCTAGGAGAATATAGACTTTAAATGCTATTGACACAATTCACAGAGTTAAATTAAGGTAGTAAATGCTGTCGGCAATATCGGTTGGTATCAATAGTCAAATATTTATTGAAAATTCAGTTGCTGATATAAAATAATTTAGCCACCTTATTTCTAAGGCGGCTATTATTTGTTAGTAAAATATTAGCTCATTATCATCAATTTCATCTAAAATTGAGATTTGAGATAAATCTTCCACTATCACTGATTTTTCTATATTGTTACCACAGCCTTTCTCAGTAGTGCTATTTACAAGTGGTGCAATTTGTTGCTCCAGTTTATGAGACCAATTTCCCATCAAATGAGCCAGCGTATACATTTGAATTTTTGTTTCATTCAATAGCGTATCACCAACTACAATACAAGCAGGAATATGTAATAACGATAGCTGGATATAACACATCATGGCAGCTGTAAAATCAACATCTTGACAATGAACCCAAAGTTGTTGTTGGGGATTGTATTTCGCATCAAACATCGCATTAACACAACCAATCACCATTACACCCGAACCACAAGTTGGTTCTGATAAAGTAACAAATCCCTGTTGTGAGATGATTCTATCACAGTCCTGTAGTGTAACTTTCGCCATTAGATCTGCGATGTGAGATGGTGTAAAGTATTGCCCTCTATAACCATCACCAAGATTGAGATTCATAAATACTGAGCCTAAGAAATCATAGCGTTTTTGTGTTAAAGCATTCACCGTAACAGCTAACAATTCTGCTAATTGAGTAAACTCAGAATCTGAATATCGTGCCTTAGCATGAGCAAAGCGTTCTCGCAAATTAGGTTCTGCTTGATCTCGATACGTTACTAGGTACATATCAAGTGCAGAGAGTGTAATAAAATCATAAAACACTTCTGAACGTCGATAATGTGGTGCGATACGTTGAAATAAGCTGATAAATTGCTTTTCAAAGTTTTCCATTAGACTACTCCTTAAAGTTTACGGAGTAATCCCCCTAGGGAATTACCCCTAGGGTGGAAAAATTAATTAAGGCTATTCAAGTTTCTCTTCGAACTCATCTTCAAATTCTTCATTAAAGACTTCCTCAGCAAAACTGCGAATACCCCTATCATCTATGTAAATATTGCAGTATGAGCCATCAAGATTTGCGATATATTTGCCCGCAAACCACATTCCCGGCTCAAAAAATGAAAGTATAAACTCAATGTCAGGAAAGGCAGTACAAAGTGCTTGGAACCAACCATCAGGTGGTCCCCATGGCGTATCAAATAGGCAATTAATAGATCCATTATCATTAAAGCTAACTTGACAGCTATCTGAACATACATTCCATTTACAGCCCCACTGTTCATTTGACCAGTCATACCAATCTTTGTAACCATGTTGAGCTAGGTTAGACAGATATTGCTGGCCTAATGCGAGGTTTAGCCATAATATACTTTGTTGTTCAGGACGTTTTATCAACCAGTTGATAAAATGACCTACATCCCAGCGATGATGCTTTGCCTTAGCATATATCCGATCAATTTCGGACCCATAGATATACTTTTTGAGTAGAGGGCGTGTTAAACGTCTATTTGGTGAAATTTTTAGAAATTCCATTGCTCTATCACCAAGACTACTTGATTCAATGCAGATTGATTCTGGCATTGGAACGAGTAATTCAAAGTCTAAACACCATTTATCACTTTCAGTTTTTCTGAAAAGCTTAGGAATAATTTGTTTAGCTTGGATACAATCGCAAAAAATTTGTAGTTTATTTTCACACCAGTTTGGCATAATGTACTCCTAAATAAAGTAGGGGTACACTTGCCTTGAGGCAATGTACCCCAAGGGTTAAAAGATAATCGATACATAATTCCTAAAGGATTATGTATTACTATGAAAGATTGTGTTGAAAGTACCTTTCAGCAAAGAGTTAAGCTGCTTCTTCAAAGACCTCGTTTTTATCAGCCAGCTGTGAGATATTTAATGCATCTAACATATATTGACAAGCTTCACGAGCTTTACCAGAAGCCCGGACAATAGCCCGTTTATCTTCTTTTATAACTCTTATCCAACTTTCAATATATGCCGCATTTTGAGGTACCGTATCAAATCCAAGGTAGGCACACAAAAATGCTCCCCCCATTTCGGCAACCAACTCCTCAAAAGCATAGACTTTGTTTCCAAATTTTGCTTTTCCGGAGGTAATACCCTCACGATCGAGCCTTTTAGCAGCACCAGTTGCATGAGTCATTTCGTGCAATAACACACTATGAAACGCTTGAGCATTTTCAAACTGTTTTATTTCCGGCATTACAACTAAATCTGCACTGGGTTGATAATATGCCCGATTACTCGGTTTCATTTCCACGTGTAAATCCATTCCTTTGATAATCTGCCGAATATCAGCAAAAATCTCGTATTGGTTTGGATCCGATGTAGGCTGTTTAGGTTCTGATATAGGATCGTACAGTTCCTCGGGTAAATTTTCACACTGGTCTAGATTGAACAGATTGTGCTTCTTAATGAAAAAGTGTTGTTCAATTTCTGGATTACCTTCCTCGTCATACACAATATTTCCCTCCTCATCAAGTTTTTCTCTCTTATCAGGACGGTAGTTCATTACAACAGTAGCTTTTTCACCTTTACGGATATATCCGCCGAGCTCGTTAGCTTTTTTTGCTGTAATCCACTTACTCTGTTTGTAACCGTATTCTGCGGTAGCAATCCAGAGTAATAGTGTGTTGATACCAGAATACAATCGGTTAGAGACCGCATTACGAGGTAATGCCATATTACATTCTGGATGACTCCACGGTTTTAACCATGGTGCAGTCCCCTGTTCCAGTGCTGCAACAATTCGGTCTGTGATATGTTGGTATAAATCAAATTTAGTTTGAGTGTTCATTAGTGTTTCTCCAAAGTTCAGGTAGAAAATGGGGAAACACTATTACCCTTATCGGGCACTAGTTTCCCCGATGGGTGGTTTAAAATCTCAACAGAGATAGTTTTTCTAGGTTCATCAAAACCAGTAGAACTGCCTATAATGCAGTAACTACAGATAATTTGTTAATCAGTATTGATTCAAGTTAAACATAATCCTCATATCGAAAATTACTTTGGTAATACAAAGTTACATTATTTCAGATCCATTAAAGTAAACGTTGAAAGCTATTAGCAGCAATAAAGTGATAACTTTTTTCCGCAGCTTCTGTTTCCGTAATCATTCCCTGCTCCAGCAAAACATGGGTGATTCCATTGAAAAACTGATGTAATAGAAATGAAATAAAACCTGTTGTTTCAACTTTTACTGGGCGACAATGAAACTGCATATCCTGCCAAAGTTTAATATCATCTTTTAACTGTTGAGAGCTCACAATTTCATATACAACAGCAGAAATATTAACTAAATTACCGTTGTTATTCAGCCAAATTGTATAACGATTCCAATCTCCTTTTCTCATTGGCTCTATACAAATGTGAAATAGGTATTGGTAGGCTTTATTATTTAAATTGCGGTTATCCCAGATGTATTTGAGTAAATCTAAATCGTGTTTCATAATGTTTCTCCAAAAGAAAAAAGTGGAGAAACATCTTACCTATAGGGAAAATATTTCCCCACAGGGTAAAAAACAATCTCGATAAGCGGTCAAATTGAAATAAAAAACCTACAAATCAGGCATGCAAGTAGGCAAAACGTGCGGCATTACTACGAGCAGAAGCTATAGCATTACTAATAAGCTCTTGTCGATAACCACTCAATGAATGGTCTGTCGGCGAATAGCTTACGCCTGTAATTTCATCGCTACCTAGTTGAATGCCACTTTCCTTATCAGTAACGGTTGCTACAAAATCAGCATAGCAAAGTTTCCCTTGTAGGATTTCCTCTATCATTGCCTCAAAATCGCAGACATCACCACATAGCCAATCAACAGACTCTGAATAAAATTCAGAGGATTTACGTTTAAGTTCTATCAGATAGTTTTCCGTGTTAAATTTGAAAATAGTTTCCGTCTGATACGGTGAGGCCTCAATAATCTGATAGCCATTCGATTCTAAGGCACAGGAAGTATCTTTAATATACTGACCTAAATCTTGAATAAATCCATCCCACAGGGCTTTGTATTTTTCCACTTTTGATGTAGGGAAATACCACTCTTTTCGGGCATCACGATCATAGAAAAATGCCAAATCATCTGCTGTTCTAACAGAAAGCTCCATCGTATTACAATGCGAATAGCGGTACCCAAAACTATTTCGTATGATTTCAAAATCCACGCCATAGTGAGGCTCCCAAGATTCAATGTGATTCAGCAGATTAGAAAACATTTTTTGTGTGCGTTTCTGAGGATTTAGCTTGTTGAAAAGATTAATTAACGTCTCCGTATTAAGCCTACCGTAGAATGCTACGCCATCGCCTTGACAATGAGAAAGTGAATACTCAATGTTTAAGCAATTAGGAAAACCAGCTTTAACAAGAGCGTGTTTAAAATAAGTGTTTAAGACTGAGCCAGACATTGCGCTTCTCCTAAAATTAGAGGGAAACACATTACCCTTTTCCGGAAATTGTGTTTCCCGAAAGGGTGAAAGATTGATTACCACTTATCGAAGTTAATCGCTCTGAATTTATAAACGGATATAGGTTGATCATAGAGTTCTGTTTCCGAAATCCAATTGTGTTCAACCAAGATTTCTCTGACAAGATACATAAATGTACTCATCAAATGACGACTATGACTAAACCCGTTTCCACCAACATAAGCAAACCCTCTCAGGGTTTTGCGAATTCCTGCTTTAACAACAAGGTAAGTAATATCAACCTCGCCATAAGACGGGCAGACATCAAAGCGAGAAAAAACAGAAAATGCTTTGCCAAACTTGGTCTCACGCTCTAATTTCACACTGAATAGATCATGTGCATGGCGTAAATTCCAAAGTACACTGTATAAGTGCAAATCTGTTTCGGTATATTGAATTTTTTTACGAGCCATAATGTTTCTCCTAAAAAATAAAAGGGAAACATTACTTCCCTCTGGGGATAATGCCTCCCCTTGTGAGGTATAAGAATAGGATGTGAATATGAAGTTGCCTATGCTCGACTAACAATTAGCTTGCCGTTCTGCTCGGACACACTCAGAAAGCGAAAATTAAGTCCTTGCCGAGACGGCATTTGTTGCATAAATCGCACGCTTTTGATGTCCTTATCTCGATTTTGCCACGCTTCTAAAGCTCTATGACTAATTTCTTGCTGTAAGGCTTGATGCTCTGATGTCCATTCATTAAGTTTAGTTGGTAAAACATCTCCAATACAGGAAAGTCTAATATGAACTAACATACATTTCTCCAGAATAAGGGGAAATGCATTCCCCTTAAGGGAAACAACATTTCCCCGATGGGTGAGTTAAATTAGATTAAAGAGAGCTGAGTACCAAAAACGGCAGCCATACCACATACAAAGGCAATAATGGCAGCCAACAAAGTCCAGAAAAACATCTTACGCTTAATGCGGGAAATTTCCTGTTCATATTCGGCTGCTTGTTCGTCTAAGCACATTTGCAGTTCTAAGGCTCGCATTTCATCTTCTTCAGCAATCCGTTGATTGATGCCTTTGGTGACTTCAACATACTTGCTTTTGGCTTTATGTTTCGCTGAAACAAAAATATTACCTAGCTTGTTGCCAAGTTTCCAAAAAAGAGAAGGTTTTACGGTTTTGGATGATTCAAACGGGATAACATCCCATCCTGCGGTTTGTTGACTCATAGCGAGTTCTCCTAAAAGTTAAGTGAATAAAATTCCTCAGGAGATCGCAATTCCAAGGGAATTGAAATATCCCTCGGAAGGTAGGTGTGTAGGTAGCATTCCTGCAAATTTGCAGAGTTCCCTTTCAGAATGCTGGGAGACATTTTGGGTAAATAACTCAACTACCTCTAAGGATAGCCGCCGCTTTTCAAGAGTTATGCGACTTTTAAGGGCTGTATCTACAGCGTCTTAATGCTTAATATCATACGAATTCCTCCAATAAAATCAACCGTTTTTTTGTTCAAAAAATATCTCTTTTTTGAAAAGAGTTTTTCCTATCCTCAACATAAAAATCTCGCTAATTTTCTGCTTATTTGTTCGGGAGGAGAGCGTGATGAAAGTAAGTAGATTTCTGGGATATTGCAGTATAGTAACAGGTGTGTTTTCGCCCCTTGCACAAGCACAACCCAATATCATCGTCTATACCACAAAGATGTACCCTATTCAAAATTCACAACTTGCTTCCCAGATTTATTATCTTGACCAAGTAGAGAATTTTGAAGAGTCAATCAGTCGAAACCTCAGTAAATCACCAGAGATTGCCGAACAAGAAATGCGTGCATTCTTTAATTCAGCAGATTGGAAAGCCCAAGAGCAACAATTAAAAGACGCTTATCAAGGCGTGATCAGTGGATGGCAAAATGGCATTAAGAAAGTACCTGCGGTGTTTTTTGATAATCCACAATCTTCTCCGAGTGTGATTTATGGTACGACTGACGTACAGAAAGCATTAGATGAATGGCATAAATGGGTTAAACAACAAGGTGAATCAAAATGAAAAAAACGTTTCTTACGATACTGATCTCTGCCAGTTTAGCTGTCCCAACAACCTTATATCCTCAACCAGCCAGAGCCTCATTGAATACCGCTTCCATTGCTGCATCAAGTGCCTCAACAAGCTGTTTGGAATATAAAGTTGTTGGAACCTGTTTTTGGTTATTTTGTACCTACTTTGGATGTAAGGTTCGCACATCAACCAAAATTAAGCATTATTTACCTGAAATGGTTGTTTCATCTTATAACCACGATGGGCAAACGCCATGGACAGAATTACAAGCTCTCAATCCTGGTGTAAAAGGTGGAGAATACCGTTCTCCACAACGCCAATACTCTCAACTCACTTTCAAAAATGCGGATGCGTTTGGACACCCACAAGGAGCTATCGGTCAATTATTAGGAAATACGGGGTACTATTGTAAAACTCAAACTACGCCATTTATGCCTTACTTTTTGAGTGGGCTGGATTTTTTTGCCTGGCGTGAAAATATGCCGGAAATGTTTTACCCGGAAGCTCTGACTCCGGGAATGCGGGAAGTTGGCCGTGTAGGCGATAGCTGGGGAAATATTTACCCACGTTCCGGTTGGGTAACCCAAGCACACGATTATAAAGCCTCTGCGACCATTGTGCAGAGAGTGGCAGACATTGTGAGCCGAACAGCTCAGCCACACATTTATTTCCCAGCAGCCAAAACAGGTGGTGCAGGAGAATGGCCTCCAGGACCGGTCGAAGAGGGACAAGCAAGAACACATAAATGGCAAATACTTTACCCTCAAATGTCAAATACCTGCTCTGTTTTTCCTAATGGAGGGCAAACAGATACCTATTCTTCTCAAATTTCAAATCAAGGTGATTATGCTTGGGCATTATGGCGACCTTATAGTTGTTGCAAACGCCGTGGGCAAACATTCCTTTACAGTATTGATTGGTCACACTAATAACATTGGGAGCAATAATGAAATCTCACTTTAACTTCAAAAAATCCCACTTACGGATCACGACAGCATTATTATCAAGTGTATCAGGACTATCTTATGCCGATTCGATTACGGATAAACTGGAATTTAGTAAGTCGGATTCGATTATTTCAGACCGTGTTTTTTACCAAATCGGCGGTGGAATGGGTTATATGGCTCCACCTAGTCGTGGTAATACCAAAGTTGTTGATTTAGGAATTGGTTGGAAAGCGAATTTAACCTGTGGTAATTTTGATATTAAAACGACCATTAAAAATGATTTAAACGGTCTCAAAGACGGCTTTAAAGATTTAATGGGGAATGTCATTGATTCAGCGAAAGGTGCGGTTGCAAGTATGCCTGCAATGGTATTGCAACGGGCCAACCCTCAACTCTACGATTTACTCACAAATGGTATGTACCAAGGTAAGCTGGATTTCAACCGTCTTAAAACCAGTTGTGAAGAAATGTCCAAAGTTTTAGCAGATCATACACTGGGAGGAAAATGGGGGCAAGCAGCTGATTTAGAAAGCTATAAGCAAATTACCTCCTCTCAACCTGATGCAAAACAAGCTCAAAAAGACCTGGAAGATAAAAAAGGGAAAGATGGGCGAGTTTGGATAGGAGGTCAGAAAAAAGGTGGGGAAAACCAAGAAGCTATCAATGTTGTTGGCGATGTTGTCAAAGCTGGGTTTAATTTACTGAACAAACGTAATGCCTTAGATACCAGTACAATTTCAGGTTCAAGCTGTGATGGGAATCTTTGCCAAACTTGGGATAATCCACAAACAGCAGCCGATTTTTTAACTAAGATTATTGGTGAACAATCTATTTCGACTTGTAAAGAGGATTGTGGCACTAAAACCAGCTCAAAAGCCGGTGTAGGCTTGAGTCCGGAAATTGAGGAAGAACATGTTCGTACTATTGTCAAATTAGAGAATGTACTGAATATGGATGTGCCTAAGGCTGAATTGTTAGCTGATTTGAGTTCAACTACTGTACCAGTAACAAGAGGGCTTATTGAGAGTCTTCGAGATGATCCTGATGTTGAGGTATTAAGCCAACGCTTATCTGCAGAAATTGCGACTAGTAAGATAATGGAAAAAATGCTCCTGGCTCGGCGAGCAGTCTTAGCTGGTATGCGTGAGCCAAATGTCGCTCAAAATGCGGATGCACAAGTAGAACTGGAAAGAGTACTCAATATTATTGACCGTGAAATTTCCCAAGTAAAACTAGAAATGGATATGCAAAAAATGATCACCGGCAATACGGCTTCGGTGATTTTGCAAAGCAAATCCGAACGAGAAGCTCTTGCTGGTGCTCATAGTTTATCTCAAGACAGTCTGGATAAACGTGTTCAAGGACTTGAAAACGGTAATGTTGCATTAACTGATTTAGAGGCAGGCTCTAATATTAACCTCTCTCGTAGAAATATTGCATTGAGTATCCCGAATATTCCGAATGTAGCTGCTCTCATACCTAATCTGCCAAATCGAGGTGGTTCAGGTGTAGGTGGAAATTTCCCATCACTCGCACAAATCAGCGGTTCAACGATGGATCAAGCAACAGGATTACTACGTAATTTTGAAGGCTTTATCTCTAAGGCTCAATGGGATGTAAATGCTCATCGAGTAGGATATGGTTCCGATACAATTACCCGAGCTGATGGTACGATCGTAAAAGTAACCAAAGATACGGTCATTACCAAAGAAGATGCAGAGCGTGATTTGGCCCGCCGAACAGCTATCTTCGCAAATAATGTGAGAAAAGAGCTTGGAGATTCAAATTGGAATGCGTTACCGCCGAACGCTCAAGCTGTTTTAGTGTCTTATGCATATAATTATGGTTCACTTGCTAAAACAAAAAGCGTACTTGATGCAGCCAGAAGATCAGCTCAAAGTGGTGATATGAATGCTTTAGCTACTGCAATCAGAAATCGCCAAGTTGATAATAATGGCATCAATGCACGTCGCCGGAATCAGGAAGCTGACTATATTCTTGGTAAAAATTAACCTCATAAGGAGTTACATTTATGCGTAAATTATTAGGTATTACTGTACTTACACTTTGTACAACTTCAGCATTTGCAACGGATAAAAATGTGGTATTTTCTTGTACCAGCACAGAAGGTAAACCTCTCACAGTTAAACGGGTAGGAAATGATTACGAGTATTCGTATGATAAAACTATCTTCAAAAACCCAATCAAAAAAGCGGTGACCAACGATGGCTCAATTATCGCTAGAGGATCAGGTTTTACCACGTATGCATTAGAACTGAAAAATGATGGTTTGAAGTATGTAGTTGGGTTTGTTCAACCAAATGGTAACTCAAAAGAGTTTATTGAGCCTGGAGCAACGATTAGCCGTGATAATGATCAACCAAGCATTGGCTCTGTAGATTGTGATCCTTACAAAAAAATCTATTATAAGTTTGATGTTCATTTAATGAATACCTTGTAATGCGATAATTCAATAATATGGGGGAATGGCTTGATTTTTCATCCCCCATACTCTATTATATAGATGTGGTGCTAGAGCCAGCCCACGTTAAAAAATACAAAGCTCGGTAGATGAACTATTGTGGTGCCAGAGCCGGCCCACGTTAAAAAATACAAAGCTCGGTAGATGAGGCCCCTTAAGTCGTAAGATTTAAGGGGTTTTGCTTAGGATATAAAATGGATATTACAACACAAAATATTGAACTTAGATACTTATCTGAGCAGTTTTACCTTGATGTCGCTCCACATCTGAAAGAAATTTTGCTTAAAGAGACTCGCCCATACTGTGTTCTATTAGTTAGAGTTAAAAATTTAGATTTTGCCCTACCATTGCGTTCTAATTTACCTGAAAGAGAAGGAGTTGGAATTAAAACGATACCTAATCCTCAGGAATACGGCAAATTTAAAGGAATTGATTTCTCAAAAGCCATTCTACTGACAGATAAAAGCTATTTAAAAACAGATACCGTTCAGCTCAAAAACAAATCAGAATTGTTGAATATCCAAGGTAATGAGCGTAGAATTGTTCGTGAATTTAAGAAATATGTGAGTGAATATATCACTGCACATAAAAACGGTTATAAATTAGATCATAAATTTGAATATACAACTTTAATTAATTATCATACTGAGCTGAAAATCAGCTAATTAGAATAATTGGAGGAGCTATGAAATTTATCGATTTCGGAAAGCAGCTCGCTAACCCAGTTAAATTTATCAAACAGAATACTGCATTTTTACCTAAGCCTATTCAACAAGTGGTCGTTTTTGCGGTAATTTTTGCAGGATTGCCTCTATTTATCTTGGGTTTCTTTATTCTCAGAATATGGGCTTATAAGCATATTTCTTTGTATAGTGAATATAAAGATATGGCTAATTCAGAAATATCGTCTAAAGATACAGATTTAAAATCACTTTTTTCTGATGATGAAGAACAAGAAGATGATGAATATCAATATGGGTATGATGGACCAGGTATATATCTAGGTAATTACCGTGTTGATGAGTAAAAGTAAATAGAGTGGTATATACCACTCTATTATTCAGTTGTTAGATTATTTCCCTATCTTGGAACCCGCTGTTTTAGAGTCTCTAGAACCAGTAGTTAAATGACTTGCAAACTCTCCCATTTTTACTCCTACCCAAGACATACTGCCTAGCCAAATCGCTGGTAAGACCAAGAACATAGAACCCATCACAAAATTCACAATAATATCGTCTTGTGTATTTTCAAGGAAATAAGGGTTTATTCTGCTATGTGTGCCTGAATCATAGAGGACCGACAGCAACCAAGAGTCAAGCCATCTAGCTAGTTCCCACCAAAATGTGAGTGTAACTAATGCGAAATTCACAAAAGTTAGCGTAACCAATGTTTTTAACGAATAACCACTCATAACCATAATTAAAGGCGTGAGAATAATCAATGCCATTAATGCAAATGAATGCACCATCGGTAATGCTTGCCGCATCGAATCAAAAGCAGGGAATGCTCCGATACTGCCTAATGACAGACCAAACATTGAAGCTGTTTTAGTCACTTCATTTGTAAATGATCTGTCTAAATTTCCCCCATACCCGGGATAAACTTTCCCTCTCGAAATATCCATATTCTCAGCTCGTAATACGGTACGAAGTATGGATTCATCGGAATTTTCTTTACTGCTGAAAAAATCAATCACTTTTGCAGAGAAGTTCTGTTTTACATCATCTAATAAACGATCTTTTAAACCATTATTCGCCGTATCCCACCACTCTGCACAATTTGGAAAACCACCCTCTCCATTATTCGGCAATCCATTATCCCGAGAAGCATTATAGGGAAATAGACTATGAGGTTGTTGGGCTCGATAACGGGGATAAAGCTCGCTATTTGCAATCAAAATACGGCCACCTAACCAGCTAGTCTCACGAACCTGTGCTGGGCTCAATGAAAGTTGGCTATTTTGAATTTTCTGACGTGCCGGTACATAGCATTGTTGTACAAATAAGCGAACCTCTGTCAATAATGCTGGATTATTGATTTTCTCGTGTTGAACTTCAAAACGAACTTGACGTAAATCCGGTTTGCAGGGAATTGAAGCTGTTAAGGCGTGTGTTACCCCTTTGTTGATTTGATGAAATAATCCCCACCAGATAGGGACTCTCGCTTGTTGATCACCCAATTCAGAGTTCATTTGGTTATAACCACTATCCTCTGGTGCAGTTGGAACACGATAACCACAGGCTTTAGAACGTTCTACATTCAACTCAATATTATTCAGGTTGATCGGTATCATTGGAGCTAAGACCAATACAACGACAAACATCGCCGGGTAAAATTTGAGGCTGAGCCAAGTAATAAGTAAATCCCCTTTATTACCTTCGTCCTCACCTTGTTTTTTGACTTCCATCCACGTACTGATTAAGACAAAAATGAGAGGCAGAACAAACAACCCTGTTTGAACCAATACAGCGAAAATATTGTTGTTGATGATCCAAGCCAGTAAGGTAAGAAAGTATTCTAAGTAACTATCTACGGTAAAGGTCATCTCATCCTCCTTAAAGTAGATACAGTAAATTAAGTCCCTCAATAATTGGGATGACAGATAAAATCATTAACCTGGCTTTTAATGGCATTTGCCCTTTTCGATTAAGTTGTACCATCAATAGCCAAATAGCTACATATAAAACAAATCGCCATCCCAACCAGGCATAGCGGGTTTCATAGAACCACGCTTGAAAATTTGTGGAAGGAAAATAGGTCATTGCCAACCAGCCAACAACGAGTAGTAATAAAATAATACCGATGATCATCAAGGTTATTTTTAATACAGTAATAACCCTTGTCATTTTAGGCTTTGTTGTATCAGACTTCATTATTATCTATTACCTCGTTATACACAGAGTTATCCGCAATTGATGTGGATAAGGGTAAAAGATTACTTTTCAAACCGAGATACTGAGTAAGGAATGCCGAAAACCAATAAGCATCCACATGATCAGCTATTTCAATAATTAAACGAGCTGACCATTCACTGTTATTGGAAGTTGGTAGCAAAGAACGCCCCGTCACATTAAGTAATAAGTGAACAGAACCCTGCTCACCAGAAAGTTCGATAGCCCAGTGATTTTGCACGACACGATGAGGGAATAAGGTAATCTGTTTCCCAACGCCGATGAGTTGGCGAATTTGTTCACAAAATCCAAGCAATTGAGTTTCTACCGCTGGAGATACAACTCCTAATGAGGATTTTTGTGGGCCTGCATTAAATAAACGGTAATGTTGTTTATTCATTAGTGTATTCCTCTTGCTTTATCAATCCGAGCTGCAACCTCTAAAGCTGCATCGAGTTCGGTATAGCCGTGCTGCATCATCAGTTGCTTACGTTCTGCTTTTTCATGTTTTTCAGTCATTCCTAAAGCTAAAAATAAGCTAGGCGGTACAACTCGGAATAGAGCTTCCATATTCGTTGCTAATACCACGCCCTCGGTATATTTACGATCTGATTTTTTGGCAGATAACAACATCGTTTTCTGGGCCTCTGACAGTTTCCGGAAACGATTGATTTCATCAATTTCACTGGCAGACACATTCAACAATTCCCACCATTCGACCATTGAGAGTAATTTCGCCGCTTCATTCGGGAAGTCATCCATATTTTGAGTAGCAAGCCATAGCCAAATCCCTAGTTTACGCCACATTTTTGAGCCTTTAACTAGGAATTTAGCTAATAATGGGTTGGCCGTGATAATGTGTGATTCATCTGTTACATTCAGAATCATCCGATCACTGTGTTGGTATTTTTCACCAAGACTGTTGATATGGTTAATGAGTGAAATATAGGAAATGGCCAACTCTGCTTCATAGCCTTCCCGGGCAAACATAGCTAAATCAACTAAGGTTAGATCAGCCTCCGGCCAAATTGCCCCCTCTCGATTAAAAAATTGCCCATTTACACCGGTACAAAACATTTCTAATGATTCTGCCATTTCTGCTAAACGGGTACGCCGTTCTTCACGAGTATGCTCATCATGACTTAATGCTTCCAAAGCATTTTTAATATCTTCAGTCAGCGTTTGTCTGCCTTCAGATTTGGTTTGGCGAGCTGCATTTAAAATGGCACGACGAATAGCAGCACGATCAGCACGGCTCATTTTTTCATCTTCTTTCTTTTCACCTCCGGTGATCATCAAACGTGCCGTCAGCTCCATTTCGGCCAATAAATCTCGTTGCATATCACCTTCATCATCAGTGTCATCGTTATCCTCAATGTCTTCCGGCACATCTTCCGGGTTTAATTCCATATCCAATAGACGATGTGCTTCTGAAAAGAGTGGTAAGACAATGCCGCTGTTTGGAGCTAACGTAATGCGATTTACAGTCAGTCCGAAACGTTCTGCATAGTCCGCTAATAAACCAAATGAATTTCCTGCCTCAACAACAAAAGTCCGTGGGCGATAAACGGCCATAGCCTGACATAATTGCCCACATAACGTAGCTGATTTTCCCGAACCGGTTGGACCTAATAATAGCTTGTGAGCATTTTTGGTTCTGTCTTTACGGTTAAATGGGTCGAAATTAAATGGTGCTCCTCCTCGATTAAAGTAAGTGATCCCCGGATTCCCAGTCCCGGTATCTCGGCCAAAGATAGGTAATAAGTTTGCCAAATGTTGTACAAAATAGTACTTCGTGTAGTAATGTGATTTGGCATCCATCTGCGGATTAAAATTCATTGGTAGCCAACGCAAATAGCTGTTAAGTGGGGCAATTTCTGCATTTTCCTTCACGGGTTCTAGGTTGTTACTGAGCAGAATCGTTCTCAACTGGCGAGAACGGGTACGTAGCTCCTTTTCATCCTTACCTCGAACGTAAAATGCAATAGCTGCTTGATAGAGTTTATGCCCCTCTTTAAGATAAGACTGTACAGTTTGACAGTCTTCTTTTAGGTATTTCGACTCAAAATTTTCACCTACCGCTCGACTACTAATTTTTTCTAAATGTGCCTCCAACTTATCCTGTGGATGGATGACGATGGTAATTGCCATAATGGTTGATTCCGGCAACAAGTCAAATAATGCATTGATATTACGCCCACGAGTAATCTCGCCAGTCATCAACCCCACTTCCGGTTGTTTCCTCAAATTATTGACTACAACAACTTCGTGCGGTTGGTCATCAAAATACCAATAGTTGCCTTCATTTTTCGGTTGAGAATAAAATAAATCTTCACTGAAATCGTTAAACGCTAATTCTGGAAGCCCGTCATTTGAGGTTTGTTTACCAAAAAGATGGTAGCAATCATTGTTGCTTAACCCCTCAAAATTAATAGAAGGATTGGGATTAAACCAACGTAACAGCCATTGACGAAATTGTTCGCCATCCAGTCGCTGCAATTGTAATCCAGCAGTTGTTAGAGCTCCATTTATGCGAGAACAAGCATTGTTCAGCTGCTCGACAATCAGATTTTCATTAGTGTCATTGGATTTATCAACATACCGATAGATCACCATTTTGGTACTACGTATACGACCAGACCAAGCTGTATTTGTCACTCGCTCATCAATAAAAAGCCCCTCTGGTTTACCGATATCCTTGAAATGCTTGGCTTGTACCCGTAACCATTCTTCGCTAAATGCACTATTTTTAGCGATAGGCGAGATATAATTTCGTAGCTGTTCAATATAAGGCTGTAAATCATCGCTGTCTTGGCAATAAAATTGAACAACGTACGGATTTACATCCAATTCATCAAAGCTGTCTTGCAAGGCATCTTTGACAAGATTACGTATCCGACTTAAAAATTCAATACTACGGCCAGCAGTACCAATCGGCTTAATATCAAATACTGCCCCAACACTACGGGCATCATCAAGGAGTATCACACCGTGCTCATTCAAATATTCTCCCCAAGGTAGATGATCGATAAAGGAGGGCTCTTGTGAGTATAACCGACGGTGATGCTGTGACTGGGTGAGTTTTCCACTGCGTTTTAATTGTTGAACCTCGTTATTTACCTCACTCATTTTATTTTGAATGATGTCAGACTCACCGGTATTTTCATTTGGTTCACTTGATATAACCCCTGCTTTAGTCGGTTTGAAAGAGGAAAATACCTCACTTAAAAAAGACATGATTAAAGCCCTCTTGTTCTATCACCCGGCTGAGCATATTGAACTCGTCCATAGAAAGGTAGTACTGTAGAATATCCTGGAATACTGAGAGGCTCTCCGGAACGAGTTTGATGTGGGTACACATACATAATCAGATCCGGATTAGGTAAACGAGGGAACAAGTTATTAATTTCATTTTCTGCCGTACGGGTATAGGCTCGTTGCTCACTATTAGGAATATAATCGACAGGGTCAAGTGTTCGCCCTTGTTGTGAACGGTATAAGTGTAGATCGTTATTACTCGCTCCTTTATCCCAAATATCCCGCATCGTACTGCCGTTAGTAGGTAATAATTCTTCTGTTGATGTTGTGCAACCTGTTATCAATAAGGCACTTATCATTATGCAAAATAAATGTTTCATCGTTTGTTCCTTCTAATCCAGTTGTGAATTCGTTAATTTTGAGCCATATTTCACTTTACGACCTTGGGCGTTGTAATCGATTTCAATCTCTTTCTCGATATGAATAGAGACACGATGACCCGGTGGCACATATACAGCATCAAAGTTTTCAGCAAAACGTTTTCTAAACCAGTCAGCAGATTCTTTTAAGCCGCCTCCGATAGCTTGTCCTAAGATGAACTTACCCTGATCGCCGGTAACAGCTCCAACAACACTACTTCCATCAACAACAGTGGTTGTTTGTGACTGTGAGAATCCTTGGGCAGCAGCACTTGCAGCAGCCAAAAAGAAATTCGTTCCCAAATATTCTGGGGCATTGGTTTTCCGCTCTCCTGGAACACAAGGGATACCCGAACTATCTGATAACCAGCCAATCTCTTCGCCATTCCCTTTATTAGAGGTACTCACAATACGTCCATCATTGAACACAAAAGTCATACTTTTTACACTGCCTCTAACACAGGATAGTGTCCAGTCGCCAGTAGCAGTACCTGATACAATTGCTCCGTCTACATCAGGTAATTCAATACCATTAGCAATGAGATTTTCTCGACCAATAAGTACTTTGAACGGATAAGCATCCGATACTCGATTATCAATCGGGATACGTCCGATGAGTCCCGTCATTGCAACTGAATCAAGGAATGTTGAATTACTTGGTATGGTATATACTGATGTCATCTGGTTTTTACCACGTGCGTTTCCAGCCGTTCCTTGTGAGCTTGTCACAGTATCTGTTTCCGGGAAAAACGGCAGACCTTTCTTTTCGTTATTTCCTGCAGATTGTCCTCCATTAAAATCTTTCGGAAAGCCAAATTTAGTTGCTACTGTATTGCCTGACACAGGTTTTCCACTTGCATCCAAACTAATCTGATCGCTTGGTTCTACCCAATACATTCCACTGGTATCCACGTTGGACATAGTTGCACCACCGATAGGTAATTTATCTCCTGCTGTTCCAAATCCTTTATTCGGTACCGTATTAGGCTGAGCCTCTACCTGAGGGGTAGACTCTTGTGTTGTTGGTTTGTTATTAACGAGAGTCGCCATATCAAATAATTGCATTTTCAAATCTGCAATCTGCTCTTGCAGTTTTCGGGTTTCATTATTTACCGCATCATTGATACGACCATTCACTAAATCTTCTTTCTGTTTGAGTTGGCGATTTTCATCAATTAACTCATCCATACGACGCTCATTGGATTTAACGGTTGTCACAAGGGTACGCAGCGTATCAATCGGCGTATCACCTTGAATACCCATTGTTCTGACTTGTTCAGGTGTTAAATCTTTAATGGAAATATCTAAAATTTCCTGTTGTGTCGGTTGTGGAACTGACTCACTACGTCCAAATAAGGCATAGACAATTCCACCGACTAAGATAAATACAATGCCCAGTATGACAAATAAGGCTTTATTCGCTTTCATTGCCTTTCCTCCTACTTCGCCGATTGAGCCGGTTTAGTTTCAACTTTTGTTGTTCTTTTCACTTTTTTACTGACTAGTTTGACTGGACGGGTTTCCGGAATTAATGCGTTATTAGCATAGCCTTCGGTCACTAAATACAGGGTTGTGGTATCTTCATTTTCTCCGTACCCCCCAAGCCAATTATGCTGGAAAGTCGCTGCATAAAATTGTCCTTGAAGCTCTCGAGGGTCAAGCGTAATTTGAGTGTTACCCTTATTTTGCAAACGAATAGCGGTAACTACATATTCGTCTAACTGCCAGCTAATTAAAGGTGTTGCTTCTATTGAATAAGCCGGTAGCAGCTTGGTAATTTTTTTAGGTAGACGATGTGCCACACGACGCACACCATCTAAAGGTTCAACTGTACGTAGTGGAGCATAAAGTGATTGTGCTGCATAACGGGTCAATGCGGCAGGTACTGGAAGCTGAGGACGGCTATTCGCAATAGGCAGATCAGAGCTTTCATCATCTCTATTGCTTGAAAAAGATTGTTTTTCTACCGTACCGTCAAAAACCACTCGAATTGCCTCTTCAGGATTAGCGACTTTCGAAGCTGCTGTTAAATCAAATAGAAAAATTTCACCGGTTGTAACATCACGGAATTCTATGCGAGTGGAGGGAAATGTTTCTAATGCTTTTAAATAGACGGCTCCACCGGTAGATTGAATTCGTAGCTTACCGTCCAGTTCTGCCGGATAACCAACCTTGACATTTTTATCGACAAAAATAATTCGTTCTTTTTCCACTTGTAACGCAACAGGAAGTGGTTTTCTTTCCCATTTCATCAATACATCAGCCAAGCTACTCCCAGAGAAGCCTATAAGCAAAGAGACGAGCAAAATTGGTAGACGTTTCATTATTTTTTCTCCTCTGTTTTTGGCTCAACACCTTCTAAGAGTTTTGGAATGGAGTGATAGCAATTAAACCCTAATCCCCAAGGGTTTTGAGCAGAATCGACATCCATTCTCACAATACTGATAGGAAAACGAATATAAACTCGTTTTACCGGCTGTCCTTGGAAATGTTCATCCACACTTAAATCAAGATTGACAGCCCAACTATCTTCACTGAATATGGTAACTTTATCTTCACTATATCCTCTACCGGTAATTTCATACACCATACGGGTTCGGCTGCGTAGTTCATTGTTACGCAGACGATCTTTATAATCTTGTCGTAAAAATGCTTCACAGTGTGGTGTTAAAAATGGTTTGAGGGTGGTGATATTTTTCTCATAATCCTCTTCGCCATTTGTCATCCACCGATTCATTTGCTGGAAAATTTGATAGGAGAATGCATAAATTGTTGGTTTAGGAATTTCCCACCAAGCTCGTTGGCTCCCAGCACGCAGATCTGGTGGGTTGTATATCGTAAGGCGACTTGGGAAAGTATAGATTACGCCTGCCAGTACCAAAATAATAATGAAAAACAGGAAGGCAAAAATTCGAGTCGTTTTGATATGTTTATCTTTTTCGTGTAATTGGCTTTTTAACTGGCTCATTTGTTATTTCCTTCTATATCGGCGAATAGACCAAAACCCTTCTCGTTTTATAAACTTATGACCGTTAAAGAGGTCATCCATTTTCTTTTCAACTAATCTATTTAAATAAGCCTCTGGTTTTCCTCGTTTAACCGCAGCGACAATACCTTTTCCGATTAAGACAGTTGCGATGCAGAGCAACATTGCCATTGCCGGAATAAGAAGCCAAAAATCAGTTAATATCCACAAGAAGAGACCAACAATCAGACCTAACATAAATCCTAATCCGGCAGATATGCCGAACTCACTAACTGTCATCCCACCGTAAACGGTAGCTTCACGATTAAGGCGGGTGGGAAGAAAAGGAATGGTTGTATCTTGTTCTGACATATTGGTCTCCTAGACATTTTAATTAGAAGAGTCCGACTGCAAGTTTGACTAACCACAAGCAGAAGAAAATCACAATAAAGCCGATAATTAAGGCGAGAATAAAGTGTCCCCAACCTTTTTTACCATTTTCAGATGTAGCTTCGTTATAGATGCCAATCAATGCTTTAACAACTGTCAAAATGGCTACGGCTGCTAAAATAACAGCTCCGAGAGTGACAAGACCTTTCAGAACAATCCAAATAATTTCCATTGGATCTTTGGTATTACTATCCACGCCTGGAATTTGGAAGTCTGGGATTTTG
Source organism: Mannheimia haemolytica (assembly GCA_900638155.1). Taxonomy (NCBI): domain Bacteria; kingdom Pseudomonadati; phylum Pseudomonadota; class Gammaproteobacteria; order Pasteurellales; family Pasteurellaceae; genus Mannheimia; species Mannheimia haemolytica. The sequence goes on from LR134495.1 coordinate 1,587,540, forward strand.
GAAGCATCAGGACCGGCTGCAAATGCATTTTGGAGGGAACCCCAGAAGAAGAGCATTACAGCCAAATAACGACTATGCAGATGTTTCGTAAGAGATTTAATGCGGTTCATAATAGACCTCGAATCTAATAGATAAAGAAATAAGTAACACAAGCTAACAGTGCCACTCCTTTGAGAAATAAAACTAAAAGTGAAAAAGGACTTTTATCTCTAAATGAAAATCCCTTATAACCACTATTCAATGCCCAAGCGACGGCTAAGAGCAGTAATGAAAGAAAAATAATGGCGATCATGATTTTCAATCTAAAAGGGTCGATACCGCTGGCAACAGAAAACGCATTCGCAGGGGAGTAAGACATCACTGCCCCCGTAATTTGCTATAATCATCACTTAATGTACGTAGTACATTCGGATCACGAGGTAATGCTCGGCTTGGATTGATATATTGTTGAATTCCTTTTTTGACGGTTTCAATATCACTGTGAATAGCAGAATAGTTAAAGTATTCTCGTGTTTTAGGCGAGGCTTTAGCTACTTTTTCTGCTCGTTGAAGTGATAATTTTGCCGCTTCCAGTTGCTTAATTGCCTGGGCTAATTGCTCTTGTTCTGTTGAAGCAAGTGCTGGCAAGCAAGATAAGGTAACAAGGACAACAATACCTTTCCTTAAAGATGTTGAAATAGACATAGTGCACCTCTATTTTTAGTTTTACTTCAGGTTAAGAGTGCCAAAAGCGATCCTAAAATTTAATGGAAAACTCTGTTACCGTTCAGAAGAGAAATTGCACAAAATAGTAAATGGTGAGAAAGATATTATTCTATGTTTAAGCTAGTCAATTAAGTAGTATCAACACCGAAATCTTCACGCTTTACGATGAGATACCAGATGAGATATCTAGCACTGTTCCTTGTAGTTTTCCCATATGTTGCCCATTCTCTTCCTTCAGCACAGAAAGTGGGGAATATTTGCCATGCAGAAAATGCTCAATATAATTACGGAGGTCTTTGGGAATTAAGTTTAAGAGGAAAGTTAATCTGTAATTATTGGCAATTTCTAGGCGATGATGAGCGAAAAAAGATAGAGTTACAATTGGATGAGTACGGGGAATTTCCTATTTGGAATACCTCTGAACAAATTTCTGAACAAATCATTGAAGATGATGAATATCCACAATATTGGGAAGTCGAAGACTGGGAGGATTCTGATTGGGATACTGAGTCAGAAAATGAAGATACAGAGGCAACAACAGAAGAATAAGCCCCCGCATATTGCTAAGGGCTTATGAAATTTACAAGAATTTCTTGAAACTCGCCGCAGTTATACAGATGGATAAACCAAACAAACAGGCTGCTGGGACTAAAATGATGTTCGGATGAATTGAAAACGGGATAGATAAATAAAGCACCCAAGCTGTGACCATCATTGGCATAATATAACGTCTAGCGTGATGGTATAGGTAGGCTGATTCCCGCCCGGCACCAAATTTTCGTATATCTCGTAATGACAGTCCTTCGGTTAAACCGGAAAGTGCAGTCAATAAAAAGAGTGGGCTGGTAAAAACAATAATAATGAGGCGAATAATAAAGGTGATCACCACATAAATAACAGATTCAATATAGGCTCTGCCGTAGTGATGTACCCACTGTTCCATACTACCATTACCCGGTGAAGTTAACCACTCCTTAACACCCGTATAAACGAATAACCAGTTATACACGTTTTCAATAATTGATGTTGCAAAAGCAGTAGAAGACTTGGCAAACAGGCTTTGAGAAAAGTCATCCGATAGCCATTGCATCTCATTGAGCATCATCGTTTGGCTATGCAAATGCCCTTCTTGCGGCCACCAGAAAGCAATGCCTATCCACTCTAAAATAATGCTGAATATGAGAGATACTGCAATTGCAGCAAGCGACATATTTATTTTTCCAAAAATCAGGTTGATTAAACCTGATTTTCGGCGAGCTTTAGTTTCTTCACTCATTGCAAACTATCCTCTCTATCGAGCTGGCACTGGACAAGGATATAGCCGGAAGGATTATTATCAAAAGCAAGATAAAAAGCGAAAATATCTTTGGATTTATCCGAGTGACGCATAGATACTTCATCGGCAGACCATAACGAAAGCCCTTGATCTGCGAATTTTTCGGCAAACTGATGGAAGGAATAACCTTGTTCAAACCATTCAATAAAATAGGATTGACTATGAATCAGGAGTTCTTCTGCATTATCTAAGCCACAGGAAGCTGAAAACTCCCCATTAAAATTACGGTATTTATTTGGTAAATCTAATAGATTGGTTCTTTTTTCCTCTCTCATTTTGGCACTACTCATCATTTTCCTCTTCATCAATATCGTAAGGTTCATCTATGCCGAAATTATCTACTTGATGGTCTATCTGTGTTTTATATTGAGGCTCCGACATCGCTTCAAATGCTTCTGCAATGTCTCGGGACGGCGTATATTCTGTAAATGCCGGTTGCCACCAATTTTCAACAACGTGATAGTTTTTACGCATATAATCTGTCAGCTCTCGTAAAGATTGAGGCATCATATCATCTTTATCGACAGCAGGTAACGGCATTCGAATTTTCCATAATTTACTACCGTCCATTAAAGCGAATGCTTGTCCTTTTGGTAAATTGGTAATGTTGGCCGGAACCAACATAGGAACGGTACTTTCGCTGATACGCTGTCCGGTATTGGAGCTAAACGCCTTATCATCGTCAGGATTACTGGAGTCAGTTGTACTGGACGTGACCGTGCTACGTTTAATCGTCACTTCGTGTAACTGTTTTGTGAGTAATTCTGCCGTAGCCGGTTCTTTTACCCTCAGCATATAGAGTGTATTGAAGTTACCTAAGGTTTGTCCCGCTTTCGGTTTACTGCCGATACGAGCTTCAATGTCGGAGAGTGTTTGTGTATAAGCAGTTACTTGTATTCCAGCACCACCGCCTTTGTTGATGAGAGGGATAAATTCATCACCCATCAATTCATTAAATTCATCACAATGAAGATTAATTTTCACTGGTTTGGATTTTTCTTTGAATGCTCCCGGTAATCCGTCATTTGTCCCAAATTTATATAAATGACCTGCCATTGAGACTAAGTCAGCAAACATACTGTTTCCTACAGCGGCCGCAACTGTCGCATCAGAGAGAGCATCTAAACCAATATAAACGATTCCTCGTTTACGAATAATGGATTCCCAGTCAAAAATCGGACGTTCATCCAAAATATCAGCATAATCCGGGGATAACAGCTCAGAAATTTTCCCTGTCGTTAATTTTTCCAATAACGGCAACAATGAGGCAACAATTTTATCGAAATAGGTACGGTCATAGCGTACAGCACTGGCAAGTCCTTGTAGAATTGGGTCAAAGACTGCACTTTCAGCAATGTACTTGTTGATCACAAAAATCAGCGGACGGTCTTTCATTCCGAAAGGAAGTGCTTTTTCATCCAGTCCAGCGGCGATGGTTGCTAAATTTTCCCAAATTTTTGGATCGGTTTTACGAATGAATTTTTCCGCATAATCAAGGAATAATGAATCAATATTTTGTACAAACTGGGAAATTTGAACATAGTTTGGGCGATTTCCCAATTCAACTAATGCACGTGCGACGATATTGACAAATCGCCAAGCGAACTCTTTAAATGCCGCCGAGTTACCCGCTCCACTTAGCTGTCCTGAAATACGCCCAGCGACTTCCGAAATACGATTAAAGCGTCCTACTGGGTTATAACGGGCAGAAATTTCGGGATAACCTAGATGGAAAACATAAAACTCATCTTCTCGCCCCGCTCGTTTTGCCTCCGCATACATTCGTTTGAGCATATCGGCATCGCCTTTCGGATCAAAGAAGACTACCACTTCACGCTCATCAGCAGTTTTACCTCGGTGGATATCCTGGGTAACAAAGACCTCAGCTAAACGAGTTTTACCGACACGTGTTGTACCGAATACTACCGTATGCCCAACCCGAGAGCTAACGGATTGAACGACATCAACCTCATCCGGCTCAATTCCATGGATAGCAGGAATACCCTCAACAGGTGGCAGAGGTCTAACCAGATTCCACCGGCTATCCTTTGAGGTAAGATGTGTTAGCCAATTTTCGTGTCGTTTTTCATACTCACGAGCCATTTTAAATAGCTTAGAAGGCTCCAGATATTTTGAACCGTTATCCGAAAAACAATCGTGTAACCGTTGAGTGTGAATAGGTTTCCATTCAAATCCCTTACCGACAAACAGATACTTATTACTGACCGGAATTTGCTTGCTTGTCATTGAATAATTAGGCAAACGTTTCAGGTTGCGATGGTAACGCACAATTTGCCAACCTTGTTTTGCCCGATAAAAGCTCAATGCTCCAAAACCAGCTGCAATACTGTAACCGATACTTGGATGGAGTGCCAAAGACCAAGGAGCTGCAGCACTGACAAAGGCACAAGAAGCGTGAACCGCTGCCGGAAAAAATTCAACAGGAGGTCGTAACCACGCCTCTAAGGTATGTTTAGCAGACATTATTGTGAAACTCCGCTTTCAGTGATTAAGACAGGGTAATGTGCAATACCAATTCGCTCTGCAAGGTCATCTCCGGGAGTTGGTAATATTCTCAGTTCCGGTACAATGTCTCGTAATTGATTAAGTTCGGAGAGTGTTTGTACATTCACTACAAGCCCTGTTGCATTCAACGTGATCAACTTCTCTCGATTTTGTTGTAACCACTGAGCTGAGGTATTATCTGCTCCAATTAAGAAAATGGCTTGCATTCCGGTTAAATCAAATGGTTTTTCTTTAATAGTCCCGGGAGATAGTTTATGGGAAACAATGGGTAAAATATCAGCCTCACTCACTGAGGCTGAAATGGAATTCGGATAGTTTGGTGCATTTTCATCGTGTTCCGGTTGCAAAGATTCATAAAAACGTACCGCACTTTCACCACCGAAATCAGCAATCACGGTTAAATCAGCCCAAGAGAAATGGGACACATATAAACTAAACAATAATACTTTTACCTTGTTTTGCATTTTTACCTCTGAAGAGTATTTTGGGGTTCTACCCAAACCATTGCATTTTTAGGTTCAACCCAAATCATTTTATTATCCGGCTCAACCCATTTGACCGATTTTCCCATTTGGCTTGTGGGATAAACGAAAGCTGCAACTCCGGTATGAATATGCCCTTGCTTGGAGACAGTCATAAAATTGGCTTCTTGCTTATGTGCTAAAAAACGTCCTTTTTGGTAATTGAGAAAGTCTCTTACCGTCATCCAACTTTTCATTCCATTACGACGCATATTTAAAATGTCTTCTTTAGTAGCTTTCCCCATCATTGCTCGATGCAGCCCATCTAAGCCGATATTATGAGCCATATATAAATTCTCATCAGTAATAGGGATATTACGGAGTTGAAATTGCTCAATATGCCAACGTGCCAATAATGCCGTTGCTAAGGTATTCGTATATTTATCTCGACGGGGATCGGCGTAAGAACCCCGATTTTTGGCTGTAATCAACTTCATACCAAGTTGCTTTCCCCTCTCTGTTTCAGATAGCCAGTTCCAGGTTCCCATAGTAAACTGCCCAACACCGGTTGCTCCTGTTGGTGAAATGTTGCCATACCAGCCATCTTCCATTTTGACAAAACCTCGTAGCATTGCTTCACTCACCTGATAACGTTGAGCAGCCATACGAATATAGCTGTCAATTTCAGAACCAAATCCATTGAAGGGCTTTGCCTGAGAAATGCTAATGTTGGAAAGAAAGACTGCAACAATGACTAATACACGAGTGATGTCCATTCACCATCCTGTTTGATTTGGTAAGCAGCGGGCATTTTTCCTAACGAATATCTCAGCCAATAGCCTTTATCGTGGTTAAGGGTAATCAATCTTTTACTGACTTTTATTGGGTCAATATTATTGTCGGCAGCCCATTTACGAATATCATTATCGGAGATGTTTTGCCCAACAATATAAATATCGAGAGGTGTTTGATTATTTGCGTAAGAGAGGATTTTCCCAAGATCACTTTTACAAGAATCGCAGTTATCAAAACGGGTAAAATAAACCACACGACCTACCGATTGAGAAATATGTGGTTCAACCTCAAAAGGTAGCTCATTCGGATAAAGTTTCTCAAACTCCTGACGATAAACTTTGTCAAAATCAAGTTCTTTTGACACTCGTTCATAATATTTTTTCGCCAACATACGAGCATATTTTTCCCTTTCCTCAGCAGTTCGTGCTTCGATACCTAAAGCAGTTAACGGATCTAGATTTGGCGACCACATACCTCGCTCACCTTTCATTAATTCGGTATAACGACTCCATTCTTCAACGGTCAATCCCCATTCTTTAGCCTGTTTTAGGCTATCACTTAATTGTGATTGTTGATGTTGGCTTTGTTTCTGCAAAGTCGATTGTGAGCTACTTACGGTCTCTGTTTGCATATTTTGAGCCAGAGTAGGTAATGCAAAGGACAATAAAAGAGGTAGTACTGCCAACGGTATAGCTTTACGGCATAAATTAAACTTCATTGATATTTCCCTCATTATTCCTCAATGACCTCGGTTTTAATTGTTGTCGTTGTAACGGCAACAGCAGGTTTATGAGGGTTTTGGAATGAACTTTCCCGAGCTTTAAAGCAAATCGTACGGGATATATCATTAAGAGTTAGTTCATAAGCGGGACCTGCAATCATTTGTAGAGCTTCATATAATTTCATCGGACCGAATTGGTAATGAACTTTTGGAAGAGGTCGGGTAAAAAGTGTTTGAACCGCATTACCTTGTTCTCCGATAGGTGGATAACACAAATCTAAACCCGTATTAGTTAATGTAGAACGCAAACCTTGCTGGACATTCGCAGTAAAACGATTTTTAGGATTGGAGACTTTGACTGATACGACTTGTTCAAGCAGATATTTTTGACCTTCCTCCGGAGCAATACTGATTAAGGTGTAGCGTCCGTCACGTACCACTTCGGTATTCGAGGTAGTCTGTTCTTGGTAAATATCTTTGGACACGATACGGTCTTGTGGAGGTAATTGTTGCATTTGAGGTGTTAGCAATGAATCAGGCATAGGTGTGATTTCATCACTATTTTGAGCTGTATCCTGTTGATGAACACAACCACTTAAGCCAAGCATAAAAACAGTCATTAAGGATATTTTTGTTTTCATTTAATCTCTCCAAGTATGAAAGGAATCTAGACCAACTATGGCGAAGTCATTGCTGATTTTGAATGATTTATTCTGTTGTTGATTGAGAGAATAAAAAAACGCCATCATTAGACGGCGTTTGAAAACACAATAATGTGCTGTGTTAATCGGATTTCTCCTTAGTATTCATAAGAAAATAAGATTGTTGTACAGCTACGATCAGCTTCTGTGATGATATAAAGACTTTCATCATCTACATCGTAGCGAGCTACAATTCTCCCTCCGTATTTCATTGCTTCCTGATTCGCTAATTTATCTTCCTCACACAAATTGCCCCAATCACCATAACAGTAACGATTAAGCAATTCAACCAAGGCATTTTGATTGAAACATTCAGCAACAGCACGAGTTGTACATACTCGACCAAGTTCAAACGTCATACATTTCTCCTAAATAAAATACGGGGAAATGTCACCCATTAGGGGAGTATTTCCCCAAGTGGGTGGACTAAGACTGCGGCAAGAGTCGTTTTTAGTAAAAATTTGCAAAAAATTAGGCAGCTAATTTAGCCGGCGTCATTTCTTTACGAATCTTGTCTAACATTTCATTCCAATCATCTATATCACAGATTCTTTGGCGATTAATGTAAAAATGCGTGTCTATTGCATTGATATAGTAGTCAAATTCAACTAAATCTGAATCTTGCTCAATATCTAATTCAGTACAGAATCGTTGAATTAAGCGAGAGATGACAAGCTCCTGATACAGATTACCGAAATGTGGTACAGTTTCAAATTCTTTGGCAACAAGCCAAAAGTCTTCAATACTGACAATATCGCTATATTCTTCTAAGATGGCTTCCCATTGTCCTAAATAGCAAGAGATATCATCAAAGTCAAAAAAGGAATCTTCCATTATGTTTCTCCAAGTTTTAAATAAAAAGTGGGGAAACATACCTACCGAGAATGTTTCCCGATAGGGTGTATAGTCAATATTAGCGATAAATATCACCGCTCACTGTGTTAATTTTACCTAAAATAGATTTACAATGAATGTCACCACTCACAGTTTTCACATTCGAGGTTACATTACCATCCACTGTGACATCACCACTGACAGTTGAAACAGATTTGGCATCGCCTGTTACACGAACATTTTCTGAACCTGCATTGAGGTTGGTTACATTGCCAAATACTTCAATGTTGATAGTCGGAGAGGGTTCTAATGCAATTGTTTGTCCATCAACAATTAATACATTATTGCCGGCAGCCATTGAGATATAACCTTTATTTATCCCAACAACTGTTTGCACTGTACTATTAATGATTTGAACGCTGTTGATCTCTTTGCCTTTAGAGTCAAAGACTTGTTTACCGTTGATATAAATACCTTGTCGATTCATATAATAATCCTCTTTGTATTAGATGTTAAAATGCTCGATAGAATACGATATTACCATTGGAAATTTCGTTGCGAGCAGCCTGTACAAACGTAGTTAATTTTGCTAAAGCAGGTGTATTAGTTTGCTCTAATCCTACTCGCTCTAACATATCTAGATCTTCTATGTTCAATACCACCGTAGCATCTTTCCAGAATGTCTCAATAGGTTGATAGTATTCCGGTTCCGATGAGGCTTTAATTTCTTTTTTGAAGAAATGAAAAGCCATCTCGTTGTGAACTAAGAAAATCCCTCTATCATCGGCTTCAGTCCAACGGAAAAACTCCTTGGAATGTTCAATTAACTGAATATCTGTACCATAAATGGGGTTATCCCAATCAGACACAATGTTATATTCACGCTCTAAGCCTAACGAATTAAAACGTTCAAGAGAGATTGAATACGCTCTAGCAAGCCAAGAACGTTGAGCCCAAGATTTTTCAGGGATTACCTGTGCCGGATTTTTTCCGAACCAATAGCAATCCCAATCTAGGTAAATCCAATCCTTTTCCTCTATGCTTTTGTCAAAACCAATAATAGTAAAGCCTTGATCAAGCCATTTACCATAGCCGTTCTGAACAAAGACAACATCGCCAACAATACCATCAAAATGGCGACCATTAAGGACTGTTGGTGATAATGTTTTGACAAATTGTTGAAGTGAGTTCATCGTGTTTCTCCTAAAATTGTAAAATAAAGGAAAACACACCGCAGGGAGTGTTTCCCTACGGGACATAAAGTAAAGCCCAACATAAATTGTCGGGCTTGGGTAAAATTACTCAGATTGCTCATCTGCTTTTGGTTTTTCTTGATAGACGATTTCCCCATCAATTTTAATCATTTTGATGCGGATTAAGCGACCTTTAAGAGACACTCCAGTATCGCCTTTTTTGTGATATTTACTGTCACTTGAATAAGTGAAAGTATCGAACCACAAATCAGCCATTACAAATGATACAAGCACTTTTTTCTCTTCAGAGACCGCTTTTTGGCATTTTTTGATGAGTGTTTCGGTTTCTTTACCGACTACATTCATATCAAAATATCTGTACTCTGGTGAGTCAGATTCGCCAACAAGAGCTGCAACACGACAAGCATAAAAAGGATTTCCTTTTTTATGCTCTACTAAACGAATATCGTTTAAATAGCCAATGCCGGTAGTATGTAGATTGAAGTAATTTTTTTGAGTAGAAGTTTGAGTTGTCATAGTTTGTTTCTCCAAATGTAAAAAAGCGGAGAAACATCCTTACCCAACACGGGAAAAATGTTCCCCGCAAGGTGGAAGTAAAATGGAATCTCAATGAATATTCACTGAAATGATAGGGATTGAGTTGGCATTCCTGCAAATTTACAGAGTTCCCTTTCAGAATGCTGGGAGACATTTTGGCAATAACTCAACTACCTCTAAGGATAGCCGTCGCTTCTCAGGAGTTATGCGACTTATTAAGTGCTGTTATATACAGCGTCTTAAATTGAGGATAATTTAGCCATATTGAATCATAAAGTTAATTGAGAATTGAATTTTGATTTTAGAGAATTGGAAATGACAACACCGTTGATAAATCACTTACCAACGGTGTTGTACTTTTGAAGAATAAATGAAATTTAAGTTAGACCAATATAAGTTACTATATTGAAAATAGCAGCACCTTCGTGACAATGTTGATATTTTCGTTCGTAATTTACCCGATTACCTTGTGGTCTTTAATCGGCATATCTGTGGCATCATCGAGGACACAAACGGCACCCTTTATTCACCTGTGGGCTCAGGCTCAGAATAGTTAGCAGTAATTGCAACGTCATAATCCCCCCAATCGGGTAATATTATGACGTTGCAATCACGATTTAGACAATTACAACAGACTAATGTGGCTGGCATTATCCATTTAATGTTTAGTTGGCATTCCCACAAAGTGGAGTTCCCTCTCAGAATGCTGGGAGACATTTTGGCTGGTGTAGATTGATAACCGACAATCTACAAAACGGGTTCTTTGTTCCTTGATAATACCATAATCTACTTGAATTTATAACTGGCTTCTTAATTTATTCAGTTGATCGAGTACATTTAAATTACTACTTTTCTTAGCAGATTTATTTGAAGCTGATTTTACCTTTTTATCAGCCTCTTTATGTTGGCAATCTGGATAACCAGTACATCCCCAGAATGTTCCCTTAGCGTGATTGATTTTTCTCATTGGCTTACCACATTCTGAACATTTTCGGATTTCAATATTCCCAAGTGACATTCCCTGTTGCATACAACTGCCGATAAGTTGTTTTACAAATGCTTCTTGCTTTTGCATAAATGCATCAAGTGTCATACTACCTTCGGCAATCTGATTGAGGGCTTGTTCCCATAATGCCGTTAAACCGGGATTTTTCAGTAAGTCCGGCAAACTATCAATTAAGGCAACGGCTTCTGCTGAGGCAACCAGTGATTTTTTCTTCTTAAGGAGAAATCCTTTGTCAATTAGGCCTTGAATTAATCCGGCACGGGTTGCTTCTGTGCCTAAACCTTCCGTTTCACGTAAGCGTTGTTTGAGTCTTGGGTCAGTCACAAAGCGAGCGGCATTTTTCATTGCATCGAGTAATGTCCCCTCTGTATAGTGTGCGGGAGGTTTAGTTTGCAATGTTCGGACTTCAGAATGAGTGACATTGCATTGCTGATTTTTAGTCAATACAGGTAATCCTTGTTTCTCATCATCATTACCAGTTTCCTCATCCACATTTTTGCCAAACAAGATACGCCAGCCTTGAGCAACGATGACATTTCCCCGAGCAACCAGAGTGTGCCCACTAGATTGCAGAGTGGCAACGGTTTTATCCATTTCCAAGTGCGGTAAGAATTGAGCAAGATATCGGCGGCGAATGAGATCATAGACCTTCATTTCCTCCTCACTCAATTTACTTAAATCAGCTTTTTTAATGGTTGGGATAATACCGTGGTGAGCGGTAATTTTTTTATCGTCCCACGCCCGACTTTTTTGTCGCAAATTTAATTTAGGCAAGAGAGTTTGTAGCCCTGAATCAGAGGCAACTAATGAGCGGATTACGTTAGGAACATCAGAAAATTGTGATTCTGGCAGATAACCACAGTCTGTACGGGGATAAGTCGTGATTTTATGCTCTTCGTAAAGGGATTGTGCGATATCCAACACCTGCTGAGCCCCAAAGCCAAACAAGCGGTTACATTCGCCTTGTAAATCACTTAATGCGTAGAGTAACGGTGGAGATTTTTTCTCTCGTTTAGTTTCAACCGTCACCACTTTGGCTAAGCCTGTTTGTTTAATTTGAGCTTCGGCTTGTTGTATGACACGACTATCAAGGCAAAGTCCGGACTCATCCAAATACTGTTCAGGTACTGCAAGCCCGGCAACGAAAGTTTCACCAGAGGTTGTTGTCAGCTGAACCGCTAACGCATAATGAGATTTAGGCACGAAATTAGCAATTTCTCTATCTCGATTAACCACAAGAGTTAATGTTGGACTTTGTACTCGACCAACGCTCAATGGCTTACCGGAATAGCCTTTTGCTTGAGCCATTAAGGTAAATAAACGGGAGAAGTTCATTCCAATCAACCAGTCCGAGCGGCTACGTCCCATACCGGCGTAGTAAAGAGCCTCGGTTTCTTTACCTGATTTGAGTGTTTGAAGAGCCTTTCGAATACTGGCATCATCCAGAGCTGATAGCCAGCAACGTTGGATTTGACCTCGGTATCCAGCTAAATCTAACAGCTCACGAGCAATCATCTCACCTTCTCGATCAGCATCGGTCGCAATGACCACGGAGGTTGCTTTTTTGATAAGCCCTATTACAACAGAATATTGCTTCTTAGACTCTTTTTTCGGTGTCATTTTCCACTGAGCAGGAATAATGGGTAATGTTTCAAATGCCCAGCGTTTCCACGCTTCATCATAATCTTCCGGCTGATATTGCTCAACGAGATGCCCGAACCCCCAAGTGACAATAATAGATTTATCCGCAGTCGCCAGCAAGCCTTCACCTTTTGAAGTAGCACCCAATACGCCGGCAAGATCTCGAGCTTGAGATGGCTTTTCACAAATAAATAATTTCATATTATTTCCTAAAATGAATACAGATAGGCAAATAGTAATGTGCTGATTAAATAGCATTCAACGACTTATTGTCTCGTAGGATGTAATAATTTGAGAAATAAGGACATAAAAAATCCCAGTGTTTCCACTGGGAAGAGGTTCTAGGAGCAATATGAGTTATTATTTTAATGTATTAAGTAAACGCTGTTTTGCACTATCGAGCCATCTAGCACTACCAGTTGCTTTCCATTCAACATTCACCTGATTTTTACTGCCTTTTTCAATGATAACTTCCAAGTAGTTTTCACCTAAGTGTACCCCATCAGTATCTACATCAGATTCAAAATAGCCGGAAACATGGTAAAAAGTACCTTGTACCGTATGATAAACTTTACGGGAGTCACTATCAGCATTCGTTGGGCGGAAGCCAAATTCCCGACGAACTTTCAGGAATACATCATCAATATTCCGCTTCAACTGCAATGTGCCGGAATCTTGATAAACGTACTTACCATTTCGGGTTTTAGTATAAACTTGTCGCCCATTATGCTGTTCAACAGAGCCGTCTTTAGAGCCATAGAGCGTCTGATTCATTTGCCCGGCCCAATCCCCAACCTTATCGTTAATTGCTGAGAGTTCAGCACAGCCTGAAATTAGCATTGTAGAAACAAGAAATAAACTATATTTGATGTAACGCATAGAATTCTCCTTACAAGCGGGTTATCTGCGTTCATTTTTTGCAAAAGTGCGGTTAAAATCTACTTAAAACTCTTTTACTTACAAAGAGAAAAAATATTATAGCTTTCTGTCACACAGTAGACCATTTAGATCGGGTCTGCTTAGTTGTGAGATTGTTAATATCGCAGAGATAAGTTCTAGGCAATGTTCACAGCTATGGAAAATATGAGTTTGAGATGACATATGGGATATACGCACATTTTCCCAGTCATCTGGGTATACACATCCGTGAATTTCAGTCAAGTATTGCTTGATATGCTCTTCTGTGGCTTGTTCAACCCAGAGCTCTAGCTCAGTTTGATACTGGTGTAATATTTTCCATCGAGTTGGAGGGAAATTCATATATTTATCCTCTATCAAAGTTATTTTTGCAATTATTTCATCAATGAAGAGAGTTAAGAAGTATTTTTATTACTCACTATATGGAGAGATATGTTATGTGGAAAAAAATTAGGATTGATTTTACTGATACAGTGAAATGTCAATTTTGCAGTAGAATGATTACATCAGGCAAAGCTATTGTTGTTCAAAATGAACTTGGCAATATCTCTTTTTCAGGACCGTCTTGTGCTCAAAATAAGAACGGTCAGAATGTAGTCAATCCTAAAGAGAAAATAGTTGATATCACAAAGGGATGTTTACTTCATGAGCCAACAACAAATGATAAAACGGATAAGCAAGTAGATGTTGAGCAAGATAATTTCACATCCATACACGATGACGAAGTACATAATTATTTGGACAATAATGCTGTTAATGCATACCTGACCTTAAGATTTGAAAAACTATCGCATTTAACCTCGATTATAAAATCTCAAAAGTTAAATGAAATCTATCATAACTATGAACTTACAGGGCAAATATCTCAAAAAGATGAAAGTTACATAAGAGTGATTATGTATGGTGAGGCATATCCTTTGTATACATACCAAAACTTACAAGCTGTTTATGCTGCTGAATATTGGCTTCAATCATTTATTCAGCATAATCCAGAGAATGACTTAAATTTTATACAAGACACATTAAATCAGCTCAGAAGAAAGCTAACATTAACTGAAAAACAGATTATGGGCATAAATAATTGGTTTAAGAATTCTGATGGAAAAATGGTGAAATTAAAGACAAATGCTTTTGTAAGAGGGAAATAGTTAACATAATTGTGGTGGCCACTTATTTTGTTACGTAGGCCCGACGTAAGACTGGTTTTAAAAGACTCTTTCCTATTATTTGCTTGCTTATTTTGACAAATTCAAGTTATATGTAATTCAAAACGGTTGTTTCTATATCACTTAGGAATGTAAATTATAAAATTCTTTTAAATCAATTAATTAAATATTAAGTTTCCCAGATTGAAGTATGAGTACGTAAAAATAAAGTATAAAAAGACTAAATTTCAGATTTTATTTTTACACAATGTACTTACTATAAAATACCAAACAGATAATATTTGTCCATAAATTCATTGAGTTGATTATGCCATTTTTACACTTATTGACTATAGCGTTTTGCCTAATCATCTGTCTGATTCCAGTTTTACCCTTTTCCCAATATCTTTCAATTTCGATAAATCTTCCACTAATCTTGCTACATATTCAAGAAAAAGTGCGATCGTTTTTCAAAGGATTTTATGAAAACGACCGCTGTAAGAAAGAATTTTTATTTACGACTTTTTCAGGTATCTGAAAACTATTTCGCTTCTGAAAAATTCAAAATTGCTTCAGGCAAACGCAAGCCGACAATTTCAATGGCTTCTAATTCTTGGCGGAATTGCGCCAATTCTTCTTCGGTAAATTTCACATCGTCTGCGCCTAAATTATCCAACAAATGACGGGCTTTGCTCGTCCCAGGAATTGGCGCGATAAACGCTTTCTGTGCCATTAGCCAGGCCAAAGAAAGCTGTGCAGGCGTACAAAGTTTGCGTTTTGCCCATTTTTGCACAAGCTGGATTAACTTCACATTTTGTTGCATCGCTTCTGGTGTAAAGCGTGGGATAATACCACGCAAATCTTTGCTTGGATCAGCCTCAAAACGGCTGTTCTCGTCCACATAACCAGCCAATGCTCCCATTGCCAGCGGCGACCAAGGCACAAACCCAATCCCTAATTCTTCACAAACGAGAATGACATCTTTTTCACGACCACGGAAAAACAACGAGTATTCGCTTTGTACGGCGGTTAAAGGCTGAATAGCGTGTGCCTTGCGAATGGTTTTCTCGCCTGCTTCCGACAAGCCCCAATTCAAAACTTTGCCTTGTTTCATTAAATCTTTAATAGCGCCAGCCACCTCTTCAATCGGCACATTGGGATCAACACGGTGTTGATAGAGTAAGTCAATACGGTCGGTTTGTAAGCGTTTTATCGTACCGACTATTACTGAATGGCGTGGTTGGGTAGATATCGCATCAATTGCATCACTATTATTAGCTACCTTTCCTATTTTTATTATTTTACTCATGGAATTAAAAGTTATTCATAAAAATCTCGTGGATAGTGCAAAAATTAAATTACATGCGGTTTATCTTGTGATTTTCTTATTTGTGAGTCACTTTGCTATGATCTTTGGCATGGCAGATCCTATTTCAGCAGGCTATCAACCCACTACACCAGCAATGACTCATTCAATGCAAATGGATGCTAAACAAATAACAGAAATGCACAACCAAATGATGACGGGCGAAATAACGCCTGAAGAAATGATGAAGATGCATCAAGAAATGAACCCTAATATGAATATGCCGAATACTCAAGGTGGTCATTCAGAACATCATAAATAATAATTCTGATCACATTTTAAAAAATAATAGTGGATGGTACGTTGGCATATCTCTACTACAAGCAGTAGGATTTTGAGAAAAATTTTCAAATGATAGAATTTTTTCAGATTACTTGACCTTAACCCTAGGTTAAGCTTTAAAATGATGTCCATTCAATCTCAATAAAAAATAAGGACATCTTATGAAATTACATAAATTCACCCGCTCATTGTTGCTTTTAAGTTTAGGCATAACCGCTTTTGCTCAAGCACAAACACTTTCTATGGAAGTGTGGAAAAGCCCGACTTGTGGCTGTTGTAATGAATGGATCAGCTATATGCAGAAAAACGGTTTTGAGGTTAAAGTCAACGAAACAGGCAATTATGATGCTCATAAGCGCTTTAACATTAAATATGAACATGCTTCTTGCCACACAGCCGTGATTGATGGCTATGTGATTGAAGGACATGTACCTGCTGAGGATATCAAACGTTTACTCGCAGAAAAACCCGATGCAATAGGCTTGTCTGCACCGGGAATGCCAATTGGTTCACCAGGTATGGACGGTGAAGCATACGGCGGACGCAAAGATCCTTATGATGTTGTTTTGATTAAGAAAAACGGTGAAAGTGAAGTGTTTAAATCCTATAACCAATAGGGGGGGAAAGAATGAAACGTCGAGATTTTTTACGTTATGGAATTGGAATTAGCTTAGCCAGTAGCTCGCTTTATAGCCTCGCGAATATGATGAACCACGCACAACATGGCAATATGGCGATGATGCATTCAGTACCTACTGGCCTAATGCCAACTGAGGCAATGCCTTCAGGTTTATCGCTTAATGGGATATTACCAAAACTTGCTAATCAATCGACTCAAGCTGGACTGTTCAAAGCCACTTTAAAAGCAGAGCCAATTAAAATTCGCCTCGCAGACAATAAAGAAACGGAATTTTGGGCTTATAACGGACAACTACCAGGGCCACAAATTGAAGTATTTGAAGGAGATACCGTAGAAATTGAATTTATCAATCACCTACCACAACCCTCAACAGTACATTGGCACGGCTTAGATGTACCAAATGAGGCGGATGGTAACCCGATGGATATGGTTGAACCGCAAGGGAAAAAAGTCTATCGCTTTACGCTACCTCAAGGCAGTGCTGGGACATATTGGTACCACCCTCATCCACATGACCATGTTTCCGAACAAGTCTATAAAGGCTTAGCAGGCACTTTCGTTGTTAAAGCGAAAAATGATCCGCTTGCACACCTTCCTGAACAACATTGGGTGATTTCCGATCTGCGTTTAAATGCCGATGGCACCATTCCAGCAAACACGATGTTAGATTGGATGAACGGTCGTGAGGGTGAATTTGTGTTAATCAACGGTCAATATCAGCCCCAGATTCAAGTGAAAACGAATGAACGAATCCGTCTTTGGAATGCCACTAGCGCTCGTTATTTTCGTTTAAACATTCCAGGGGTGAAATGGATTGTGGTGGGTACCGAAGGTGGTTTACTTGAAAAACCTCGCTCGCCTGTTGATGAACTGCTACTTACACCAGCCGAACGCGTTGAAGTGATTATGGTGGGTGAAA
The DNA here is from genome assembly GCA_900638155.1 of Mannheimia haemolytica. NCBI lineage: Bacteria > Pseudomonadati > Pseudomonadota > Gammaproteobacteria > Pasteurellales > Pasteurellaceae > Mannheimia > Mannheimia haemolytica. Next base: position 1,605,287 of record LR134495.1, read on the forward strand.
CGCAAGGAACAGTCAATTTACAAAGCGGTTATTATGATCGCCGTAAGATGATGGTTCAAGAACAGCCTAAAGATCTCACTTTAGCCACAATTCAGGTGAAATCAGAACCTGTTCAGTTACCTGAAAGCTTAAGGTCCTTGCCTAACTGGGATGAGCCAAAGCAGGTTCGCCAAATTCGCTTTAGTGAAAAAATGATGAACCATACGAATATGCCAATGATGAATCACGGTACACATCACGCTACTACAACACTAACGGACAACCCTATTCCACCAATGATGAATGGTATGTTCTTAATCAACGGTCAAACCTTTGATATGAACCGTATTGATTTTGTTACCAAATTGAATGAAGTGGAACAGTGGGAAATCTTCAATGAAAGCCATATGGATCATCCATTCCATTTACACGGCACTCAATTTGAAGTAATTCAACATACGTTAAACGGTAAAACCTTTAAGCCAGAAGGCAGAGCGTTAAAAGATGTGGTTAATTTACGCCCTTATGAAAAAGTGATTATTCGCTTTAAGCAAGGACATACTGGGTTGAAAATGTACCATTGCCATATTTTAGAACATGAAAATCTCGGTATGATGGGGATGTTTAAAGTGGAATAGTGGTATCTAACTATAAAAATAGAGGGATTTCGTCATAAAAAATCTGCACCTTAATCAGTTGGTTTTTAGTCCAACTTTTGGGGTGCAGATCAGACGCTCACTTTGTCGCCGATTTGAAATTCGCCAGCGTCATCGCCCACTGCCACGACCACGCCTGCCCCTGCATAACCCAAAGTCGCAGGGAACACAGGGTCAATCACATACGCCCCTTCCCGATACATCATCTCGGCACGGTTTAGTCCCAATGCACGGCACGGTTTTTAAACATTTTCATTATAGTTTTCCTTATCAAAATGGGATTTGGCAAACATTGGGCAAACCTAAGCCCGCCCAATGTTTTTAGTTAATCAATTACTTGCAATCACAATCGCCACAAGTGCAGTTTTGACAAATGCACAGCTCGCCATTTTGGCAGTTGCATTTTGGATTGCAATTTTGCCCTGTGCAAGATTGGCAACCGCAGTGGGCGTTTGGGTTTTTGATGATGTCGTTCATAACAATTCTCCAAATTAAAGGTTGATTATCAAAACAAAAACCGTTTTTAAGCCACTAAAAACATTGCTTTTTTGTTTTGATGAGCGTATCATAAAACCTAACCTTGCGTTAGGGTCAAGGATTATTTTTGCGGATTGACAATTTTTTACAAACGCCAAAACAAGGAGCAACAATGAACATCGGTCAAGCGTCCAAAGCCACAGGGCTGTCCATCAAGCAAATCCGTGATTATGAAAAAGTCGGTTTGTTATCAAACACTTCACGCAGTGCATCAGGCTATCGTATTTATGGCAATGATACGCTTGACCGCCTAAAATTCATCGCCAAAGCAAGGGGCGTGGGCTTTTCGCTTGCCCAAATTGGCGAGCTTTTGGCACTGAAAGACAATCCACACCGCAAAAGCTGTGAAGTCAAAGCGTTGGCAAATATGCACATTGAATTTTTGACCCAGAAAATCGAAGAACTGACACAGATGAAAGCCACCTTGCAGGCGTGGAGCGACGCCTGCACCGGCGACAACGCCCCCGACTGCCCGATTTTAAAAGGCTTGGCGGAGAGCGGTGAGGATAAGGGCTGACAAAGTTTTTTGGCGGTTTTTTCAGGCAGGGTTAATTCAGGCAGGTTTAATTTAAGAAGGCCGTCTTAAAAAACACAATTTGCCGTTTTACCGCTGTTTTTTACCGCAAGAAGCACTTATCGGTGGTAAAAAACAGCGGTTTTTGACGCTTTGATGAGAAAAATTCAGCCTGAAAACCGATGAGCGTTTTCAGGCTGGTTTTTTTGCCGAGCGTTCAAGGATAACTTTGGTACACGCTGTGCGTGCCGTTTTTGCCCAGCAGCAGCACATCGTAGGGGTCTTTTCGGCCGCCGTACGCTTCACCGTCCATTCCCGGCGAGCCAATGGGCATTGCGGGCACGGCGATGCCGACGGCGTCGGGGCGTTCGGCAAGCAGGCGTTTGACTTCTGATGCGGGCGTGTGCCCTTCGACGGCGTAGCCGTCAATCACGGCGGTGTGGCAGGAGCCGTATTTGGGCGATATGCCCATTTGTGTGCGGATTTGGCTGTTGCCGGTGTCGTGGATTTTCACGCTAAAACCGTTGTCCTGCATATGCTTGACCCATTCGCCGCAGCAGCCGCAACTTGGGCTTTTGTACACTTCCAGTACGGGTTTGGCCTCTGCGGGGGCGGGGTTGGCGAGCATCCAGCCTACGCCTGCCACGCTTGCCAAGACGGCTGATAGGGCCAAGGTTTTGCCAAAAAAGGATTTGTTCATTGTTTTGCCTCGTCGTGGGTTAAGTGGTTTGGGGATTTTTCAGGCAGGCTTAATCAAGCAAGGCCGTCTGAAAAAGCGGTTCGGGGTTTATTTCACTTGCAACATTGCCATCATTCCCAGATTTTCGTGTTCCAAGATATGGCAGTGGAACATTTTGAGACCCTTGTTTCCTTGGATAAAGCGGATGACGGCGGTTTCGCCCGGGCGCAGGTTGACCGTGTCTTTGCGGGCGCGGTAAGGCGCGGGGGCGGTGTTGCCGTTCAGGCTGGTTTGCAGCACTTCAAACTGCGTGCCGTGCAGGTGGAAGGGGTGATCCATATGGCTTTGGTTGGCCAGCGTCCATTCTTCGACATCGCCTTCGTTGCCGACAAAGTCCACGCGCTTCATATCGAAGGTTTTACCGTTGACCAAAAACACGCCTACCATATCTTGGGGAATGGTGTTTTGCATCGCGCCCGCCATTTCACCCGCCATTGCGCCGTGATCCATTCCCTGCATACCGCCTTGGCTTTGCGTGTTTTGCATCGGCTTCATTTGTTCGCTGAACACCACTTCACGCTTGACCACAGGCGCAGGCAGCGCAGGCAGTGTGCGCAAGGCGGCAGGCAGGGCGGCATCGGCGGGGGTGAATTGCACTTCGCCCAGGTTCAGGTCGGCGGCTTTTTCCTGCACCATCATTTTGCGGCGGTCGTAGTACAGGCTGGTGAGTTCGGCCGTGGTCTGCGCCTGACCGACGGCGAACACTTCCACCCGCTCGGCGGGGGCTAAAAACAGCTCGTCGGCGGGGGCAAGCGGTTTTTCCAAGAGGCCGCCGTCGGTGCCGACCACAATCCACTGCACACCTTTGATTTTCAGGCGCAGGTAGCGGGCGCTGGTGGCGTTCCAGATACGCAGGCGCTCGTTGCCGGAGAGCTTGATTTTCGGGCGGTATTGCCCGTTAATCAGCACGAATTCGCCTTCACGCCCGTTCATCCAGTCGAGCATTGTGTTGGGCGGAATGCTGCCGTCTTCATTCAGGCGCAAGTTGGAAATCAGCCAGTGCTGTTCGCTGTGGGCGAGCACATCGTTTTTGGCTTTGACGATGAGCGTACCGGCCAGCCCTTTGTAGACCTGCTCGGAAACATAATTGTGCGGGTGCGGGTGATACCAGTAAGTGCCGGCGCTGCCCTCGGGCAGGGTGAAGCGGTAGGTTTTGCTCTGCCCCGGCTCTATCGGGTCTTGTGGGTTACCGTCGGCGTCGTTGGGCACATCCAGCCCGTGCCAGTGCACGGTGGTGGGCTGCGGCAGGCGGTTGGTTACGGTGATTTCCACCGTATCGCCCTCGTACACTTCAATCTGCGGCCCGGGCAGCTGCCCGTTATACGCCCAAAACTCGGTTTCTTTGCCGCCCGCCATTGTGATTTTCACCGGCGCGGCCGTAATGGCTGCCTGAAACACGCCCGCCTGCGATGAAGCGTTGGCAAGCCTAGGCAAATCTTTAAGCGGCTGGCCCGAAGGCATCATTTCAGACGGCATCAGTTTTCCCGTTCCCTGCATATTGCCCATACCGCCCATCGTGCCGGACGCCATTTGGTGCCCTTGGCCGCCCATATCCATAGGCTGCCCGTTCATTCCGAAGCGCGACAAGGCATACCAAGACGCGCCCGCCGCACCGATGCCGATGCCGTAGAGTAAAAATTTTCTGCGATCCATTATTTGTCTCCTGTGTCAAGATTGGGGCGGTGTGTTATCTTCACCGCTTCGGTTTTGGCATTGTGCGTGCCGTGGCTGCCGTGTCCGCCGTGCATAAACAGGTGCATCAGGGGGCAGAGCATCAACAGGGCGAAGGGCAAAAGTGCGGGCTTGGCAAAGGCGATGACGGCGAAGGCGGCAGCCGCCAATACCAACAGGGCTTTTTTGTTTTTTGCCAGTTTGCTTAGGGTGTTCATCGTCGGTCTCCTTAAAGGTTTGGGTGAAACGGTTTTTTGAAAACTTGGGCTCAGTGTAAGCCCTTACCCTACGTTAGGGTCAAGGGCTTTTTTGTGGGCGCCGGGTAAAGTTTTCTTGCCGTTTCTTTACGCTCATAGCCTGCTGTTGTTCAGCCGCAGAGCGTTGCCGACCACGGATGCCGAGCTTAGGCTCATCGCCAGTGCGGCAATCATCGGCGAGAGCAGCCAGCCGGTAAAGGGGTACAGCACGCCGGCGGCAACGGGAACCCCCAGGCCGTTGTATAAGAAGGCAAATAACAGGTTTTCCTTCATATTGCGCACGGTGGCCTCAGACAATTTGCGTGCGGTGGCAATACCCCGCAAATCGCCTTTGACCAGCGTGATTTGTGCACTGCTCATTGCCACATCGGTGCCGGTACCCATTGCGATGCCGACATCGGCTTTGGCCAGTGCGGGGGCATCGTTGATGCCGTCGCCTGCCATTGCGACCACCCGCCCTTCGTTCTGAAGCCGCTCGATCAGTGCCAGTTTGTCGGCGGGCTTGACTTCACCGTGCACTTCGTTGATGCCCAGTTTTGCGCCCACGGCGTTTGCCGTGGTCAATCCGTCGCCGGTTGCCATAATGATGCGCAGGCCGGCTGCTTTGAGCGAGGCCAATGCTTCGGGGGTGCTGTCTTTTACAGGATCGGAGACGGCAAGCAGTCCCGCAAGATGTCCGTCCGCAGCCAGATATATCACGCTGGCACCTTCACTGCGCAGGGATTCGGCCTGCTCGAACAGTGGTTCGACGCTAAGCCCGTTCTGCTGCATAAACGCCGTGTTGCCTAGTGCCAGCGCACGCCCTTCAACCACGCCGCTCACGCCGATGCCGCTGCCTGAATCAAACTGTTCGGGTTTGCTCAGCTTCAGCTGTTGTGCCCGTGCGGCCTGCACAATGGCGTCGGCCAGCGGGTGTTCGCTGCCCTGATCCAAGCTGGCGGCCAAACGCAGCACTTCTTCGGCGGAAAAGCCTGCTGCCGCAACGGCACGGTCAAAGGCGGGTCGGCCTTCGGTGAGTGTGCCGGTTTTATCAATCACCAAAGTGTCTACTCGCCGCAAGTTTTCGATAGCGGCGGCATCACGGAACAATATGCCCCTGCCTGCCCCGCGTCCTGTGGCGACCATCACCGACATCGGCGTGGCCAGTCCCAGTGCACAGGGGCAGGCGATAATCAAGACCGCAACGGCGTTGATCAACCCGAACACCCAAGACGGTTGCGGGCCGAACACGCCCCAGACAAAGAAAGTGGCAACGGCGACGGCGACAACCGCCAGTACGAAATAGCCTGCCACCCCGTCGGCCATACGCTGCATCGGTGCTTTGGAGCGCTGCGCCTGGGCCACCATCTGGACAATCTGCGAAAGCACGGTTTCCGAACCGATGCGCTCGGAGCGGATGACGAGCGCACCGCCGGTGTTGAGCGTGGCGCCGATGACTTTGTCGCCGGTGGCTTTGCGCACCGGCAGCGGCTCGCCGGTCAGCATCGATTCATCTACCGAGCTTGCGCCCTCAACCACCACGCCATCGACAGGCACTTTTTCGCCGGGGCGCACACGCAGAAGGTCGCCGATGTGGATGTGGCTGAGCGGCACATCTTCTTCAGCACCGCCCGGGTCGATACGCCGTGCGGTTTTGGGCGCCAGTCCGAGCAGGGTCTTGATTGCCGCCGAAGTCTGCGACCGGGCTTTGAGTTCGAGCATCTGGCCGAGCAAGGTCAGCGAGATGATGACGGCCGCCGCCTCAAAATACACGCCGACCCGCCCCATCGATACAAACGATGCCGGAAAGATGCCGGGTGCAGCGGTGGCAACAACGCTGTAAACGAAGGCTGCACCCGTTCCCAGTGCAATCAGCGTCCACATATTGGGACTACGGTTTGCCAGCGACTGCCAACCCCGTGAGAAAAACGGCAGCCCCGCCCACAGCACGATCGGCAGCGACAGCACCAGCTCTACCCAGCTTTGTGCGGCCATATCAATCAGGTTCAGACGCTCGCCGAACATCGCCAGCACCAGCACTGCCGCCGTCAGGGGCAGCGTGTACCAAAAGCGTCGGGAAAAATCACGCAGCTCCGGATTGTCGTCGTCCAATTCAGGCATCAGCGGCTCCAATGCCATACCGCAAAGAGGGCAGTTGCCGGGGCGGTCTTGCCGGATTTCCGGATGCATCGGGCAGGTGTAGCCCGAAGCAGCCGCTGCATCGGACGGTGTCTGCACAGGGCGGTGCTGTCCGTGTCCGTGTCGGCACTCGTGGTGTTTGGGCGGTTTGTGTGTTTCTTGCTTCATCACAATTTCTCCTGTTGGGTTCATAGGGTCATCACCGGTCGTTTACCAAAAAAGTAGGTACGGATTGGGCCGGTCAGAATGACGGTTTTTTTCAGGCTGCCTGCAAATACCGATGCCGTCTGAAAAAGCAGAAGGTTCAGAACATCGCTTGCCGATGTGTCCGACAAGTCGGCATCATCATTTCCTTGGGGCTTGTTTTAAAGGTTGCCTGAAAACCCCAAATGCCGTCTGAAAAAGCCTTAAACCTGTTTTCAGACGACCTCAAAAGCACCGCTTTATCAAAAGCGGTGTTTTTGCCTTATTGCCCCTACTGTTTTAACCAGTCTTGCATCAGCTTGATTTCAGGTTCTTGGGCTTTGATGATGTCTTGAGCGAGCTTTTTCATTTTTTCGTCTTTGCCGAACTGTAATTGCACTTTTGCCATCTCGACCGCCCCTTGATGATGCGGAATCATTGCTTTGGCAAAGGCAACATCAGGGTTTGGCTCATTGATTGCCGCCATCATCGCCTCGTGGTGCGCCTTGCCTGCGGCATAGGCCTTGGCGTGCGGGGCTTGCGGGTTTTGGGTTGCGGTGTCTTTACCCGCCAGCCAAGCGTTCATCAGGTCGATTTCACTTTGTTGTCCATCAATAATCGCTTGGGCAAGTTTTCTCATTGTTTCGTCTTTGCCAAATTCAAGCTGTACTTTTGCCATCTCAACTGCTCCGATATGGTGCGGAATCATACCTTTGGCAAAAGCGGTATCAGCATCGGCAAGATTGCCCGCTTTGCTCATCTCATCGCCCATCTTGTTCATCATTGCAAGATAGGCTTGGGTATGGGGCGGAGCATTTTGAGTATCCATCGCCATAGCAGAGTGGTTCATATTGGCGTGGTTCACCGCTGCGTGCCCGTTTTGGTTATTTGGGCAGTCGTGGGTGGTTTGGGTGTAGTTATTGTCGCACGCCATCGAGTGCGTCGGCACTTCGTTTTTGCCGTCGGCAAAAGCGGTTGAAGTCGCCAAAACAACAGCGGCAGCGACAAGATGTACGGCACGGTTTTTGATGAATGTCATTGGATTCTCCTTGTCAAAATGGGCATTGATAACATTGGGCAAATGACAGATTCGCCCAATGTCCATTTCACTATTTGGTTTTACGATTCACACGCACAGCCGTTGCAAGTGCAGTCATCACAAATGCAGGGCTTGCCGTTTTGGCATTGGCAGTCCGGACGGCAGTTTTGCCCCGTGCAAGACTGGCAGCCGCAATGGGCGTGTCGGTTTTGAACAAAATCAGCGTTCATAACAGTTTCTCCGAATGTTAAGTTAAAGTGGATTATCAAAACAAAGTGCTTTTAAGCGATTAAAAGCATTGCTTTTTTGTTTTGATGTGTGCATCATAAACCCTAACCTTGCGTTAGGGTCAAGGGTTGTTTTTACTTGATAACATTTTTTTACACACCACTCAATAAGGAGCAACAATGAACATCGGACAAGCGTCTAAATCTACCCAACTTTCCGTCAAACAAATCCGTGATTATGAAAAAGCAGGCTTATTAATTAACCCATCACGCAGTGAAGCAGGTTATCGGATTTATAATTCCAATGACATCGCTCGGCTAAAATTCATCGCCAAAGCCCGCAGCGTCGGTTTTTCGCTTGCACAGATTGGCGAGCTTTTGGCACTGCAAGACAATCCACACCGCACAAGTGCTCAGGTCAAAACGCTCACCGCCAGTCATATTGATTTTTTATCCAATAAAATCAAAGAATTAAAATCAATGCAACACACCCTGCAAGTGTGGAGCGATGCCTGCGGGGGCGATGACAATCCCGACTGCCCTATCTTAAAAGGCTTGGGCGATTTTTAACCACCATCAAAGCAGATGAATGCCATAGCTTGATAACAGCCTTTTACGATGGCACTTGTGGGCTGGTTGTTTTTTAAGGTGTTTTTTGCTGGCTGGGTAGATGAACAATCGGCAGGCGAGTACATTGCAGGTATGATTTTGCTTGGGGTGGCGCCTTGTACGGCAATGGTTTTTGTTTGGTCTCAACTGGTCAAAGGCGACCCCAATTACACGCTGGTGTAAGTGTACTTAAATGATGTGATTATGATTTTTGCCTTTAGCCCCAAAGCGTGCATTTGGATTTGCACTTCGCCCGATTTGGGGGCGGGGATTTGTACATCAACGATTTGCAGGACATCAGGCGAACCTGTTTTTGTAAATTGAATTTGTTTGGTCATTTTTTTACCTTATTTATGAAATGGAATGAGCGTATTTTAATGTATTGAAATTAGGATAAGAATAGCGAAAAATGGGAAGTGGTTTTTTGGATTTGGAAAGGTGGCTTCGGACAATTAAAAAACATTTCAATCATACTTGAAATATTGAAATTTCTTGTTATAATTACGCCTATGAATACGATACAAGCAAGCAAACTCTTTGAGAGCCTGTCTTCTCCGATAAGACTGGCGATTTTTCAACAACTTACCGCCGCAGGCAGTACTGGCATGATTGCTGGCGACTTGGCAAAACAGCTTAACCTTGCCCCGAATAATGTGTCTTTTCATCTAAAAAGCCTGTTGCATTCGGGGCTTGTGCGTGTGGTGCAGGAAGGACGGCACATGCGTTATTTTGCCGAGCTGGATTTGATGATGGCATTGACCCATTTTCTGACCCAAAACTGCTGTTCTCAAACAGGCGAATCTTGCCAGTGATTTTCAGGCAGCCTGAAAAATTATTGCCAAATATTTCTATATTTCTTGAAAGATTGGAGTAACTATGAACATTACCATTTATCACAACCCAAACTGCGGTACTTCACGCAATGTGCTGGCACTCATCCGCCACGCTGGTATTGAGCCACAAGTGATTGAATATTTGAAAAATCCGCCAAGTGAAACGATTTTGCGTAATTTAATCAAACGCATGGGCATCACGCCCCGCCAGTTACTTAGGACGAATGTAGTGCCGTATGAAACGCTTGGTTTGCAAAACGAAAAGTTAAGCGATGACGAACTCATTTCCGCCATGCTTTGTGAACCGATTTTAATCAATCGTCCGATTGTGGTGAGCGAAAAAGGCGTGAAATTATGCCGTCCGTCCGAAACAGTTTTGGCATTTTTACCGCCTTTTGCGATCCCGTTTGTCAAAGAAGACGGCGAAATTATTAATCATAAGGAGTAAATCATGGGGTTGTTTGAACGTTTTTTAAGCCTTTGGGTGGCGTTGGCGATTGTGCTGGGCGTGGTTTTGGGTGTTTGGTTGCCCAATGTATTTCAATGGGTTGCATCTTTGGAAGTGGCTCATGTGAATTTGCCTGTGGCGATACTGATTTGGCTGATGATTTATCCGATGATGATTCAGATTGATTGGTCGGCAATCAAAGACGTGGGCAAAAAACCAAAGGGCTTATTTTTAACCTTATTTATCAACTGGTTGGTCAAGCCGTTTACGATGGCGGTGTTCGGCTGGTTGTTTTTTCGGGTGTTTTTTGCAGGTTGGGTGGACGCACAGTCGGCACAAGAATACATTGCCGGCATGATTTTGCTGGGTGTGGCACCGTGTACGGCAATGGTGTTTGTGTGGTCGCAACTGGTCAAAGGCGACCCCAATTACACTTTGGTGCAGGTTTCGGTCAATGATTTGATTATGATTGTGGCGTATGCTCCGATTGCAGGCGTATTGCTCGGCGTAAGCGACATAGAAATTCCGTGGAATACCTTGATTTTAAGCACGGTTTTGTATGTGCTGTTGCCCTTGCTGGCAGGCTGGCTTACCCGCTCTTATTTACAAAAATCGGGTAAATCGGTGGCACAATTTTCAGGCAGCCTAAAACCCTTTTCCGTGATGGGCTTGATTTTGACGGTGGTGTTGCTATTCGCCTTTCAAGCCCAAACCATTATTGCCAACCCTTTGATTATTCTGCTGATTGCTATTCCCCTGCTGGCACAGACTTACGGCATTTTTGCCTTGGCTCACGTTTTGGCAAAATGGCTCAAATTACCACACGAAATTTCCGCCCCTGCGTGCTTGATTGGCACGAGTAATTTTTTTGAATTGGCGGTGGCGGTGGCAATTTCTTTGTTCGGTTTGCATTCTGGGGCGGCATTGGCAACGGTGGTCGGTGTGCTGGTGGAAGTGCCTGTGATGCTCTCGCTGGTGTGGTGGATAAACCGAAAATCGCTGGGGAATAAAGGGGTGTAGGTTTTTCAGGCAGCCTGAAAGTTATTTTGCAAAATTTAAAAATAAAAACACCGCTTGAACATCAATCCAAACGGTGTTTTAAATTAACTGACTTTTAATTCCGCCCAAGCCCTTTTGGTGATTTCTTGACTGGCTTGTAATGCCAAAAATGCCAAAACAAACGCCACAATTAAATCAGGATATTTTGATTGAAAAAAATAAACTGCCATACCCGCCAAAATTACCGCCACATTACCAATCGCATCGTTTCGGGAACACACCCACACACTGCGGACATTGCTGTCGCCATCACGAAATTTTAATAATATCAACAATGCCGACACATTGACCAATAACGCCAAAAATCCCACAATGCTCATTTCAGAATAACTGGGCATTTCCCCATAAAACACACGATAAATGGTCGTCATTAAAATAAATAAACCAAAACCGCCCATCGTTAGCCCCTTAACCATAGATGCTTTGGCTCGGTAACTTAACGCCATTGGCAAAACAATCAAACTTATCAAATAATTGGCACTGTCGCCCAAGAAATCCAAACTGTCTGACAACAGCGAAGTTGAACCCGATTTAACCCCCATCACAATTTCCACAAAAAACATTGATAAATTTAATATCAAGACAATCCACAAGGCTTTTTTGTACTTGGGCGATTGATGAATGGGCTGATTTGAACCACAACAATTTTGACACGCCATTTTTTGCTCCTGTTTTAAGATGAAATTTGCTATACTATAAACCCCGTAGTCATTACAGGGTCAAGCCAAAATGTCAAAATTTTTTAAAATAAAACAAGCCAGTGAACAAACAGGCGTACATTTGGAAACCATTCGTTATTATGAAAAACAAGGCTTAATCGCCCCTACACATCAACAAAACGGCTATCGTGTGTTTGATGAAAATCAGTTAGAACAATTACGCTTTATTAAAACTTGCCGTAATATCGGTCTTTCTTTAAGTAACATCAAAACGCTGTTGCAATTACAACAAACGCCTAACAAACAATGCAATGAAATCAATGCACTTGCCGAGCAACATTTGGCATATTTGGACGAACAAATCACAGAACTACAACAAGTTAAAACTTTTTTAATGCAATTTGTGGGTTGTGAAAATAAAACGGTTGATAAGTGTCAGATTATTCAAGGTATTAAAGAAAAAGAATAGCGGAATATTTTTCAGGCAGCCTGAAACCTTTTTCCATTATGGGTTTGATTTTGACGGTGGTGTTGCTGTTTGCCTTTCAAACCCAAACCATTATTGCCAATCCCTTGATTATTTTGCTGATTGCCATTCCCTTGCTGGCACAGACTTACGGCATTTTTGCCTTGGCTCACGTTTTGGCAAAATAGCTCAAATTACCACACGAAATTTCCGCCCCTGCGTGCTTGATTGGCACGAGTAATTTTTTTGAATTGGCGGTGGCAATTTCTTTGTTCGGTTTGCACTCGGGGGCGGCATTGGCAACGGTGGTCGGTGTGCTGGTGGAAGTGCCTGTGATGCTCTCGCTAGTGTGGTGGCTTAATCGGCAGGTAAAATAACGATGTGCCGTCTGAAACTTATTTTTCAGACGGCATATTTACCTTAAAACAATCAAACCTTTACCAAAATCTTCCCAATCTGTGCATTGCTTTCCATATAACGGTGAGCTTCCGCCATTTCATCAAAAGCAAAAACTTTGTCAATTTCTGGTTTTAATTGACAGCTTGCTAAGCCGTCAAACACGAATTTTTTCGCTTGAGCGAGTTTTTCTGGTACGGTAGTGATTTCAAACAATTCATAGCCTCGCACGGTTAAGTGTTTGCCTAAAATTGGGAACACAGGCACGGCGATATCATCGTGGCTTAATGCACCGTAGATGATGTATTTGCCGTCTTGTGTCATTGCGTTGATAATTTTTGCTGCTTCTTTGCCACCCACAGGGTCGAACACTAAATTCACGCCTTTGCCGTTTGTAATTTCTAGTAATTTAGCCGTAACGTCATCTTCTTTGGTGGCAATCACAAAATCCGCCCCTTTCTGTAAAAGCACATCGCCTTTGGCGTGCGTGCGAGACAGAGCAATCACGTTTGCCCCTTGCATTTTGGCGATTTGAATGGCGGCAATGCCTACCGAGCTGGTCGCTCCGCCCAATACAACAAAATCGCCTTTTTGCACCTTGCCAAATTCAATCAAACCGCCGTATGCGGTTACAAACATCATCCAACTTGCCGCAGCTTGATAGAAATAATATGTATTCTGAAAGCGTTGTTAGTCTATTATATTGATGACTAAGAGATACGGCAGAATAAATATCAATAAATTGAGTCCTACCTTTCATTAACACACTTTTTTTGTATTGATTACATTCTTTTGCTTTTTTACATTTATTCTCATATGCCGAATAAGAGATTCTAATTGGTTTTCTGTTAAGAGTACTTTGTTATGAATTAGATCACTAATAACAAGATTATTCTGTTTTTCCCAATTCATTATCCACTGTATAGTTCCCAGCTTATTTCTAATTGTGTTTACTGCGGATTGATTACGTAGTTCCACAGTTACCCATAAGGTTGAATAAAAATCAGGAATACCAGTTTTAACATTAACCAATATAGGAAAACGTTCTCCATTTGAAAAAAAGGACTGTTTCTAATCTATACATATTCATTTAATTTACAAAAATATCATATATAAATACTATCAAATTAAAGATGTTGTGTCGAAATTAATGTAAAAAAAGAGAACCCTTTTAAAATAAAGGGTTCTCTATATTTATATGGGTTTTATTTTACAGTTTTAAATTATATGTAACTCAGAACGGAATATCATCATCAAAGTTATCCATTGGTAAATCTTGTGGATGTGTTGCTTTTGGAGATTGGCTCATAGCTTGATAGTTAGATTGTTGTCCATCTACGCTATTTGTAGCATTACGGCTATCTAACATTTGTAATAGTTCACCTTGGATTTCGGTTGTATAACGCTCTTGCCCGTTTTGGTCTTGCCACTTACGTGTCCGTAATTTTCCTTCGATATAAATTTTAGAGCCTTTACGTAGGTACTGACCACAAATTTCAGCATAACGGCGATAAAAAACGATACGATGCCATTCAGTGACTTCTCGACGTTCTCCGGTATTTTTATCCGTCCAACTTTCAGAAGTTGCCACACTAATATTAGCAACTGCTTCACCATTAGGCATAGTCCGCATTTCAGGATCGTTGCCAAGATTACCGACAATAATCACTTTATTGATTCCTGCCATCGTATTTACTCCTTCAATAAATTAAGTTAGTTCTATTAAACTTGATTCAGCCTAAGAAAAAAGTATTTAATTAAAATTTGGTTAGAGTGAATTTTTCATTTTTACGTGTGCAATCACTTATTCCTCCGTTGTAAAGGCTTTTTCTTCGTGAAGGTAAGGGGCTTGTACCCTTACCTTTAAAAGGCCTTTTAATGCAGGATTTACAAACTGCACTTTTTCAGGTATTACAAACTTGAATATGTCCTAATTAACGGACTGTTTGTTTTACCACGTCAGCCCACCGTGGTTGGCGTTTACACACAACCAATATAGGAGTTATTATATATAAATTTACTACGAATTTAAGTCTGATTTCGCAACGGCATTATCTACCTCTTTCAACTTTTCAGCACAATCTGCCAACTGTCGCAAAATATGATTAAACACCGAAATCTGCATATTAATCAAAATCCTGTCTTTTTCTACTGCGACAACTTTTTTCCTCACCTCCACTGGGACAGACTTATCATCTACAATCGGCTGCCAAACTGTGCCACCGGTTCTGGCATTTTGCATACTACGCCAGCGTAAAAATGTACCGCCTGAGGATGAGGCCTTATCCTTAATCATATAAACAGCCAAAGGTGAAAGATCCTGCCGCACAGACTGCACCATACTATCCTGTGCAGCCATAAAATAAGCCCGAGCTTGAGTGAACTGTTCTTGCAAAAGTTCATAGTCTGAGCCAGTGTCAAAATGGCTAAATAGCTGTTTCAGAGAAGTATTCAGCCCAGAATCTTTGACTAATTGCCGATAAATTTCATCAGAGATGAGGTTCATATCACTCCTTATTTTTGAGATTCATTTGTCTGTGCCGTGATATGGGTTTCTACGGATTGCTCTTCTTCAACAGTAGTGTTTTGCTTGATGAAGGGAGCAAACTCAGCACGATGCTCACCGGTAAGTACAGCATCTGAGAGTGTATAGCCCATTCGTTTTATCGCAGCTTGATAGCGAGCATTCTTTTCTTGATAGTCCCGACGAGTGATTCCTGAACTCTTATAACGCTCAACGATCCCAAAACATTTCCGGATTAACCTTGCACCAGCTTCAATCCAATCTTGAGCTTCTGCACGATTGATAATCGCAATATGAGCTGCCGTCATTACTGAACGGCAAAGGCTATCAAAATCACCAAGTAAGTAGAGTAATTGATACCCTAGCTGTGAATTAACATAAATCGGGTAAGAAATCGGGGAAATATTGGCACAGCGTTCAATAGAAATTCCCTCCGGCAACATTTTGGCGTAGAGCGTGACAATGTCGTTGGTGAGCTTTTGGATTTCCTTCCGATAATTGATCACACTTTCTTCAAATTGAATCAGATAATCGTCAGCATAAGGATCATCTTCTGATGCAGCCCGTTGAATTTGGGTTAGCATTGCAAAGCAATTTGGTACGCTGATAATGGAGGATTGAGTTACTTTGCCTTCCTCATTACGAATCATTGGTCGCCCCACCCATAATTTATGGGCATATTGGGTATGTAACGTAAAAGTGATCTCACTACGAAGTGGACCAAGTTGAGGATCTAATTGAGTGGTCATATATGCTCCTTGTTTATTTGATTATTTTTTAGTCTTTGGAAAGGGGCTTTCCATTGTCTGTTTTTTAATCTTTGCAGACACTGCCTACGCTGTTTATTTTTTATCCATTGTGTACCTGGTACACACTGATTATTTTTCACTCACTATTAAGCCCCTTAACAGTGATTGTTTTTTAATCTTATTGTAAAAGTAATTCAGCTCTAAACTTCTGCATACGACTAGCCATTTGCTCTCTGTCTGCTGAAGTTAAGACCGGTTTCTCAGTAGGCTGCTCAGTCAGTTTTTGTATAGAATGAGCAGAATTATTGTTAGCCTGATTCTGTGAGGGAAGATTTTTTCCTAATTCAAAATAGTAGGGTTTAAATTCACCCTGCTTCGCCCGCTGGATAAGCGTATAGAGATAACCTTTCGGTTTTTTCACATCCTGCTTTTGAATAATGCGTTGTTGTGCTTCCAACAAAATAGCTTGGCATAAACCGAGGTCTAATCCCTTCATTGCCTGTGCAGTAAGTTTTTGTTCAAGTGAAGTTAATGGGATTTCTTGTGGCCAAGTAATTTCGCTCGGTTCCCCAGTACAGTACTTATTAATATATAAAGTACGGTACTGTACATCTGACTTCCCTAATGGAAGTAAGTCTAAAATCAATGACTTATCTTCATTTTTAGCCCTAACTCCCTTATTGGAAGTCTGGTTTTTAGAGGATTTTTTCCTGACTTCCTCATCAAAATCCCTAACTTCCATAGTGGAAGTTAGGATGTTTTGTTGAATTTTGCTTAATTCTTGTTCTGTTTGCGATGGCTGTTTATCTTTCACCAGCTGCTGTTGCTGGTATATCTGATAACGACTTTGTAAACAGTCTAAATGAGAGACATAGTGCCATTTGGTTTTGTCTGTTATTAGACTTTCAACAATATGATTTGCCACACCATTAATAAGGCTATCTTTATGTTTGGTGCATTTATCTAAAAAAGAGAGATAGTCGCTATTTAATTGAATTGCATCTAAAATTGGCACAGGTTCATCATGTAGGATATAAACATTACCTTGTACATAACCTCGCTCATCACGCACTGTTTCACATAAAGTAAGCCAGCGAGTAAGACGGAGTAAATAGAGTGTTTGAGTCACGACTTTTTCCGATAATTTAGCCTCCGCATAAGGTCTATCGGATAACATTTTGCTGAGCGTCTCATAAGAGGGAAATAATCCTCCTTGAAAGGCTTGAACATTGCACTTAATGAGCTGCCAAGCAAACTTTGCTCTTGGTGTAAGGCAGGGATCTTGTAATAATCGAGTAGGGACTGTTTCGTGTTGGTTGCCAAAAAATAGCAATCCATGCTCTGTTGGCTTATTCGTGCTGCTAAACATTGTTTCTCTCCACCAGGATAAAAGAGTTTTTCTCTTGCTATTCTCTCTCCTATGGCTATAATGCACGGGACTTCTGCAAAGTCCTTGTAATTCATAAGATAGAGATACAAGACTCAATATCGAATGCCCCAAAGCTCCAACTTCGGGGCATTTATTTTTTACTTATGTTTTGAATACCATTCGGAAACCAGTTTCCAAACAACCGTTAGATTCATATTGCCTTCCTCAGCAATCAGACACAGAAGCTCTAATCCTTCTTGTGAATCTAGGATTTCCATTCGTTGTTTGTATCTTTGCCAAATTTCCCAAATATGGGTAGATTCTTCATCACTTGCTGCCGCTTTTCGTCCCATTTTTTCTTCGATACCGAGTAATTGACGGCGAGCCGAGACTTCAGAGGTTGATAAACCAAAATACTGGTGCAACATTTCAATAGAGGCTCCGAGCAATAATGCTCGGTCAATAATTTGTCGCTGTTGAGTATTGGCTTGTGCAATAGCCAGTAATTTCCAAAAGGTTTCGTGATTAATCTCCACCTTAGCAAAAGAGACAACGGAGTTGCTAATATCCATAATTTCATCAATACTGAGATTATTGATCGCTTTTAGTTGCTCCTCAGAAAATCCCATTTTTAGACAAGGATGGATATTTCCCTCTTTAATATTGAGCAGGGCGTTACCAATCAATGCTTCATTTACGGTAATCGGCTTAATCATTTTCTCCTCCTTGTTGGCGAATATGGCGACTGACCCGAATGAGACGGAAAATTTTGACTAAGGTAAGATCATCAAGCTCAAACAGGAATTTGGAATCTAAGACACAGCTATTTTCATCTTTATGTTCAGCAGTCTGTAACATTGAGAGGAATGAGTAGAGTGTTAAAGCAGACGGTGAAAGTTCAGTATCTGCCGGTTTCATTGCATAAGTGTAATCCACTGGTTGTTTCACAATATGTTCAACCAGATGGTCAATGCCCATACTTTCGGCAATATCTAAGGCCAGTGAGTAGGCCTCTGAGCGATATTGACGTGCGGGGTGAATCAACCAAATATCTTCAACCGGTTGGCGACCTTCACAAGCAAAAGTCAGTCCATTCGCTTCAGCTCGTTGCTCTCGCTGTTCTTGAATACTCATTCCCGGAGTGAGTCCAAAGTTATGGGCAATTTGGGATAGATAATCTTCTTGATTATCTTGGTTATCGAGCAATGAAGAGCCAAGCTGAGATAAATCAGTAATAGCGTTATTCTGCTCATCATCACTTTCGTTATCATCAATTACCTCATCAATAATATGTTGAGCTTTTTGGGGAGTAACGGCTTTATTTTCATTTTTGATGAGAGGTTCAGATTTTGCAGTTTGTTGTTCCTGTCTGGTATTGATTTGATCGACTGTTTTTTCAACTAAATTATCAATTTCTTGTTGTTTAGCCGCTATTTTTTTGAATTTTTGTTCATCTAAGTCAATATCCAGATAAAGTGTTTCAAAACTCACTTTACCCTCTAAAGCTTCAACCATTGCCGTAATCAATTCACTTTGGAATTCTTTTGCTTGAAATGGTGTAGCCTCATTAAATTTGGATAAATTTTCTGACCAGAGCGATTCAAAAGTAACATCAGTATCAAATTGATGGGCTGCCCATACCTCTTCAGCATTATTACGAATAGCTAATAGTTTATCGATCTGTGTATGACCAAGACCACTAAAAAGAACTTCTGGTATATGTGGATATAAGTAATTAACACAACGTTCCATTTTAAGAATGAGAGCATGAGAGATAATATATCCATCATTTTCTAACTCAGAAGATAACTCTCTCGAAGAAAGAGACTTACCTAATTTTTTCTCGTAATACTCCTTCGCCTGCAAAATCCCCAATGCTTTTTCAATAAATGACAAATCCGCACGGGTATCATTTTCAATCAAATGCCCGATAAGTAAATTGAGTTCAGCTTCGACACTGTCGGCAGTATCACCTTGCCAAGGTTTATATTGACAACTGATGGACCAAAATTTTGGATCTTTGGTCTCGGTAAAGAGCTCCTTGAGTGCCTGAATACGAGTATTACCACCGTCAGCGATAATATAGAAATCTTCTCCCGGACGACGGGTGATATTCGGCTTATGATCTAACCCTCGACGACGAATAGACTCTTTGATCATCTCAAAGTTAGGGTTACGGGTTTTCCGAGGGTTATGCTCATACGGACGCAACTTATCCAGCGTTACTGTAATATATTCAACATCGCTACTGTAATGCGTTGGTGTGGCTGTTTGGTAGGATGGAGCCGTATTTGAAATAGGTGAAACATTTAATCCTTTTGCTATCGCTGCCAGTCTTTTTTCATCTTTTGTCATAATCTATCCTAATGCGTTGTGTTTGTTCTGTTTTCAAATAGGGCAAATTCACTTCTGAAATTCGTCATTACGGAAGTAAGTGGTCCGTTTCTTTGCTTGCCGATAATGATTTCAGCAGTGCCTTTAAACGGAGAATCCGCATCATAAACTTCATCTCGGTAGATGAATAAAATGACATCGGCATCTTGCTCAAGTGAGCCGGATTCCCGTAAATCAGAGTTGATCGGGCGTTTATTGGCACGTTGTTCCACAGACCGGTTCAGCTGAGAGAGGGCATAAACCGGACAATCCATCTCTTTTGCCAGTAATTTGAGTGAACGAGAGATGTTGGCAATTTCTAAATTGCGATTTTCATAACGTTGCGAGGTTTGCATTAACTGAATGTAATCAATGAAAATAGCTGCCGGTTTGCCATATTTACGAGCATTTTGTCGAACTTTAGTGCGTAATTTTTGAGGCGTGAGACTACCTTCATCATCAATAACTAAACGATTTTTCCAATGTTCTAGGATATAGCCCATTGCTGAGGTTAGTTTTGACCATTCCTCATCATCCAAACTGTCTGCCTGTCTAATATTTTGCAATCCCACTCTGGCACGCATAGCTAGAAAACGTTGTAAAATCTGATCTGCCGGCATTTCCATGCTGTGATAGAACACAGGAGCCGACTCGAATTTTTTAAGTGTATGGTAAGCGATAGTTTGAGAAAATGCGGTTTTTCCCATAGAAGGGCGGGCACCAATCACGATTAAATCGCCTGGCTGTCCACCTGTTGTCGCTTCGTCAATACCTTGAATACCAGTTGGAGTACCTGTCACAGGATCTCCATTTTTAGCCGAGAGTTCCATACGAGAGAGCATATTGGCAAAAATATCACTTAAATCTGCTGCAGATTTTGTATTATCTGATAGGCTAAACTCAGTAATTTTTTTCTCAATGTCATCAACAACAGCTTCAAACTTATCTGGCGTTTTCGCACTCTGTGTCTGATCAACAATAAACTGCCCCAGTTTTAAAAGCTGTCGCTGTTTACTATATAAGAGAACGATATCCGTATAAGCGTGGATATTAGCTGTAGATGGAGTGTTTTTGACTATTTCTGCAAGATAAGCAAATCCGCCCAAATCCTCGATCACTTTTTTCTGGGTAAGGTATTGATCCAATGTCAATATATCTGCTGGTTTACCGGCTTCAATCAATTCGGAAATATGCTTAAACAGTAGACGGTGAGTAAAATTATAAAAATCCCCCTCATTGATTTTGCTACTCACTTCATCAAAGAGTTCATTATCCAAGAGTAATCCACCGATTACTGAAAATTCAGCCTCTATAGAATGCGGCTGTACAAGTGATTTATTTAAGCTAGACATACATTCTCCCTCTATGCTGAGAAGTGAGAGTTTGCAAACTGTGGCATCAGTAACGCACAAAGCTGACTGATCGTTTCATATTCAGCTTGGCTCTGACGATAGACCGGTTTTGAAAAAGTTGCCGCTTCACGATATGCCACGCGGTCAGGTACCGAAAATTCCAGCAATGTTTTGTTTTCATCAAACTCATTTTGGAAGAGAGTATGAAGGTAGTCGGAAACCAATTTGACATCTTTAGTGTGATCAACACAGTTAATCATCGCTTTCAGCGGTGGTAGGGTAAAGCCAAATGCCGTAAAGGTTTCGAGGTCTTGATACATTCCAATCGTGCCACGAATAAACTCCTTAGCAGATAAAATGTGGGGAAGAATAGGACAGAATAAAACATCTGCTGCCAATACAGACATATCGACAGTAATATCTCTGGTACCACGAGTGTCAATAATGATGACATCATAACCTTCAATTTTCTGGAGCAGTAAACTAAAACGTAATGCACCGTCAGGTGAATCTCTCAGCATTGGGCTGATTTTATTTGACGGGTCATTAGACTGGATCAAGTCAAGATTTGGGATAGTCGTTCTAGAAATAATGTGGGTAGGATCTACATCTTTAAAATGCAGAAATTCGTAAGTTCCACCGGGAGCTTGATATTCCAACTCATAATAAGAGCTTAATGTGGGTTGGGTATCGGTATCAATAAGAAGGGTTCTTAGACCGTGTTCTGCACAGAATGCACCAATGTTAGCAGCATTCGTACTCTTGGCAGAGCCACCTTTAGTTGAAGCAATAGTAATGGTAAAAGGTTTGTTTGTACCGTTTTGTAATGGTTTCATAATTTACTCTCTTAACAAGGGTTAAGGAGTATTGGCCATTAATACGGTGTATTTGAATTGATTATTTGAAAGAGAGAAACTACAAGTGTGATTCAAATGGTGCCTGAGGTCGGACTCGAACCGACACGGTTATTCACCAACGGATTTTGAATCCGTCATGTCTACCAATTTCATCACTCAGGCTAAGAGTGCTTTTTATTCAATCGCCTGTATGTCCTATCAGTTTACGCATAAGATTTTGAATCCGCTGCGTCTACCGATTTCGCCACACTGGCTTAATTTTTGCAAGATTATAGGGAAATATAACCGCTTGCGCAAGCGTAAAAATGCCTTTTAAAATCGGTTGATTTAAAAATCAGCACTCGATTCATTTTTACAAAAATAGTTATGCACATCATCTGTGGATAACTAAGTGAACAACCCTGTTTATAAATATTTAACCTACTGATTTTACTATAAATAATTTTAAAAATTGGTGGCGTTCAAAATTTCCCCTACAAAAAATCCACTACTTGACTTATTATTTTTCCTGTTTTTAGTTGGGTGATAATAGCCTCACCACGTTCAATATTTTCTGTTGAAGTAAGCGTTTTACCGTCTTTAGTTTGGGTAATTGAGTAGCCTCTGGTCAAGATTTTCAATGGGCTAAGTCCATCAAGTTTAGTGCATAACTCTTGAAAATGTTGCTGCTCTTTCAGCATTATTTTTTCGATAGAATAAGCCAAGCGTTGCGACATTTTTGCCACCATCGTTTGTTGCTGATAAAGTTGATAAGGTAGCGGGTTGCGTTCAAACCGTTGCGTAATGTTTTTCCATTTTTGCTGTTTTTTGCTGAGTTGCTGCTCCATTTGCCAATGGAGTTTCAGCTCCAATTGCTTAAGCATTTGGGATTGGCGTTCAATCTGCTTTTGCGGATGTTGGTGAATTAAACGGACATTTAGCTCTTTCCCCACCTGCTTTTTAGCTGCAACAAGTGCATAAATTGCCTGCTCGAGGCGGTATTCCATATAATCAAAACGTTGCTGTTGCGATTGAATTTGTTTGCTTGGATGCTGAGCATTCAGGCGTAAGGTGAGTTGTTGGAAACGGTTAAATTTATGGTTCCAAACTCGATCAAAGGCTAAATTCACTTTATCAAACTGATGTTGTAATTGGCGTTTCAATTCATTTTGATCTCTGCTGACTAATTCCGCAGCAGCCGAAGGCGTTGGTGCGCGCAAATCTGCAACAAAATCAGCAATGGTAACGTCAATTTCGTGTCCAACAGCACTGATAATCGGAATTCGGGAATGATAAATGGCATAAGCGACACTCTCTTCGTTGAAACACCATAAATCCTCTAATGAACCGCCACCTCGCCCGACAATTAATACATCACACTCATTACGACGGTTTGCCAGTTCAATCATATTCACAATGTCTTGAGCCGCTTCTTTACCTTGCACGAGAGCCGGGTAAATAACCACTGATAAGCTCGGATCTCGTCGTTGCAAAATATGTAAAATATCTTGTAATGCGGCTCCGCTTGAGGAGGTAATAATACCAATGGTTTTAACAAAAGTAGGAATTGGCTTTTTATGCTCTTGAGCAAATAAGCCTTGAGCTGAAAGTTTTGCTTTAAGTTGCTCAAATTGTTGTTGCAATAAGCCCTCTCCCGCCGGTTGCATACTTTCAATAATGAGCTGATAGTCACCTCGTGGCTCATAGAGTGTAACACTTGCCCGCACCAGCACCTGCATACCGTTTTGCGGGCGAAAATTCACTCTTACATTTTTCATTTTGAACATCGCACAACGCACTTGTGCTTTGTCATCTTTTAAAGTGAGATACCAATGCCCTGAAACCGGCTGGCTGAAATTGGAGATTTCGCCGGTTAGCCAAATATGGCTTATTTCCATTTCGAGCAAATGGCGGACGGAATAGTTGAGTTGGGTAACAGTTAAAATATTGCTCATAATTATTAAAAGAAAGCATAAAAGTAAATGGGAGTGTAGCTATAAATGAAAGTAAGAGGAAGCTTTTAGAATCAACAAGCGGTTATTTTTTGTAGTTTTTTTGCAAATAAAAAGAAAAACCCTCGATATTCAACTATCGAGGGTTTGAAATGTGGTTGCGGGGGCTGGATTTGAACCAACGACCTTCGGGTTATGAGCCCGACGAGCTACCAAGCTGCTCCACCCCGCGTCTGATGTGGCTATAATATATCAATTTGGCATAATGACAAGTAAAATTATAAAAAATCGCTCCAAGTGCTGCAATTTACAACAGATATAGTATAAAAATACGCTTATTGTTGTAAAAACAATCAAATTATATTCTAGTTTTATTTTGTCGCTATTTTTGCTATTCTTCTGTTTATTTTTTACATTTTCTTTACGATACAAGGATATTCGATGAATTGGAAAGCATATAAAAAAGCTATTGCGGCAGCTAGCGTGGTAGCGATTGCAACGGTATTAGTGGCGTGTTCGTCTTCAGGCCAAAAAGGCAAAACAACCTCTTATGATGCTGAAAAAGCTAAATTTGGAGCAAAATATAATGGTCGTCACTTTATGCCTTATGGCACACATTTTCAAGCTGGACGTTTAGGATTAAATGCCGCTCCTGTTAATCAACGAGACTTTTTACAGCAGCTTTCTAATGTCAGAGCCTATAGTAGCTTGGCAGATTCTTATGCTATCGCTTACGGAAAAATCAGTCGTTGGATCTCATCGGGCGGTAATATTAATGATTTAGCAAAATATGGTATTAGTACTCGTTTAATGCGTGGCGAAGATGGCTATCAGAATGTGTTAATGACAGGGTATTACTCGCCGGTTATCAAAGCCCGTAGAACGCCTCAGGGGCAATACCAACACCCGATTTATGCGATGCCGTCTAGCAAACGTTTTTCACGGGCGGAAATTTACGCAGGAGCATTGCAAGGTCAGGGCTTAGAACTGGCTTATAGTAATTCAATGCTCGATAACTTCTTATTAGGTGTTCAAGGTAGCGGTTACGTTGACTTTGGTGATGGTCGCTTAAACTATTTTGCTTATGCAGGGCAAAATGGCTTTAAATATGCCAGCGTTGGGCGTTTATTAGTAGAAGATGGCGAAATTCCGAAAGAGAAAATGTCAGTACAAGCCATTCGTGATTGGGGGCAACGTAATCCTGGTCGCGTACAGGGCTTATTAGAACGCAATCCATCGTATGTTTTCTTTAAAAACGATCCTACCGGTCAGGTAAAAGGCTCTGCCGGTGTGCCGTTAGTACCGCTTGCCTCTGTTGCATCAGATCGTAGCATTGTGCCATCAGGTAGCGTGTTGTTAGTCGAAATGCCGTTGATTGATAGCAAAGGAAATTGGACCGGCAAACACGAAATGCGTTTAATGGTGGCTCTTGATGTTGGCGGTGCAGTGAAAGGTCATCACTTCGATTTATATCAAGGCATTGGTGATAAAGCCGGGCACGTTGCCGGCTTAATGAAACATTATGGCCGTGTTTGGGTATTAAATTAATACAAGGTAACTATGTTAAAAAAACTATCTGCCATATTCTTACTTCTACCGAGCGCCGTGCTTGCAAATAATTTGCAAAATATAACCGCTTCAACTGAGCCTAAATATAAAATCTCAGAAATAGATGTCAGAATTTTGATACGCCAGCTCAATAATATTGAGCAATGTATCTATCCTGAGTTAGCTAAACCCGGTTACCAGCAAATCTACGCAAATTGGAATCTGGCTGAAAATTTAACGATGCAATATTTTGAATATCAGCTTCTAAAAGAGTTGCTCGGAGAGGAAAATCAGAAACTGATGCAAAATGATAATCCCTCTACAGAGTATTTCCATCTATTGCATTCTCAATTAAATCACCAGAAAGCCAATGTAGATCAAGAAAAATGTGACGCATTCAAGCCTAGATATAAAGAGATTTATCAAAGTATGAAAAATGCCATTACTAAGAAAGGCTAATAACAAAAACTCGCAGTTTTCACTGCGAGTTTCTTTTATCTTTCGTTATGAATTTCTAAATTGGTGGCTTGTTTTGCCGCCTCTGCTTTTGCTTTATCGTTTCGAGATCTTGCTATACTGTCTAAATAACATTTATCTACATCACCTGTAATATATTCTCCTGTAAATACAGAGTCATCAAAGCGATGAATAGTCGGATTTTCCAGTTGAATAGACTTATAAAGTGCTTCAAGGTCTTGGAAAATCAATTTATCCACCCCAATCATCTCTGCCACTTCTTCCACCGAACGATCATAAGCAACTAATTCCTCACAAGTCGGCATATCAATGCCATACACATTCGGATAACGAATTTCCGGTGCGGCAGAAGCAAAATAAACCCGTTTTGCGCCGGCAGCCCGTGCCATTTCCACGATTTGTTCGGAAGTTGTGCCTCGTACAATAGAATCATCAACCAATAACACGCTTTTCCCTTTAAACTCCGAGGCAATCGCATTTAATTTACGGCGAACCGAGCTTTTACGCTGTGCCTGCCCCGGCATAATAAAGGTTCGAGCTACATAGCGGTTTTTAACAAACCCTTGACGATACGGTTTATACAACATATTAGCAATGCGTACCGCAATATCATTTGACGTTTCAGGGATCGGGATCACCACATCAATATCATCGATAATTCGTCCCCATTCACGTTTAATTTTCTCACCCAATAACTCCCCCATATGTACTCGTGCAGAATATACAGAAACGCCATCAATGACGGAATCGGGACGGGCAAAATAGACATATTCAAAAATGCAAGGATTTAATTTTGGATTATCGGCACAGATTTGCGAATGTAGCTGACCGTCAAAGGTAATATAAATCGCCTCACCCGGCAGTACATCTCGCACAAACTCAAAGCCGACCACATCAAGAGCTACACTTTCTGAGGCAAACATATATTCGGTTTTACCCTCGATTTCACGTTTTCCCAACACTAACGGACGAATGCCGAATGGATCACGGAAGGCAACCATACCGTGTCCGATAATCATCGCAATGCAAGCATAAGCACCACGAATGCTATCATTGGTTTTACGAACCGTTTCAAAGATATTATCTGGACTTAAATGCTGAGTGGAATAGAGATCTAAAAAGTAAGCAAAAATATTAAGAAGGGATTCAGAATCGGAATTGGTATTTACGTGACGACGGGCTTCGTTGTATAAACGCTCTTTAAGTTCCGCATTATTGGTTAAATTACCGTTGTGAACTAAGGTAATGCCGAAAGGTGAATTAACATAAAATGGCTGGGCTTCAGACACACTTGAGCTACCTGCTGTTGGGTAGCGAACGTGACCAATTCCAACATTACCTTGTAATCTCACCATATGCTCTTGCTGGAAAACATCGCTGACTAAGCCGTTAGCTTTGCGTAAGCGGAAACGATTTTCATCGTCTATGGTGACGATACCTGCGGCATCTTGTCCTCGGTGTTGAAGTAATGTTAAACCATCATAAATCGCCTGATTTACCGGCGAGTTCCCAATAATACCGACAATGCCGCACATATAGAAAAACCTCTTTATTTAGTCGTGTTTAAAAAACTGGAATTTGCTTGTAACTGTTCAAAGAACCACTTCACAATAAAGTCAAAATGCGGAATTAATAGCGATGATTTCCATAATTCCGTTTGGCTTGCTTGGGTAAAGGTATCTAAGAAAAATAAAATAGCCGACACAATTAAAATACCACGCAATGCCCCAAAAGCACCGCCTAAAATACGGTCGGTGATAGACATTCCGCTCAAATCAATCACTTTGCCTAATAAACCGTTGATCACACCACAAACAATTAAAGTCAAAATGAACAGAATCGCCGCTGCAATACCATTGCGTAAAAATTCTGAATTTTGCAAATAAACCGAATTAATTTGTGTGAGATAACCGCTTAAATAAGGATAAAACGAGCTTGCCACAAAAAAGGCGATTACCCAACCAAGTAGCGATAATGCTTC
The DNA here is from genome assembly GCA_900638155.1 of Mannheimia haemolytica. Taxonomy (NCBI): domain Bacteria; kingdom Pseudomonadati; phylum Pseudomonadota; class Gammaproteobacteria; order Pasteurellales; family Pasteurellaceae; genus Mannheimia; species Mannheimia haemolytica. The sequence goes on from LR134495.1 coordinate 1,632,838, forward strand.
ATTGGTAAAACCTCGCCATAAACTGATAAGCACTGAAAAAGCAATGATTCCGATAACAATTAAATCAACCATAACACACCTTAAAGCGTAAAGCTCTCCTATTCTACAAAAAAAGAAAACGTTTGCGTAGCACTATTTCGCTAAAAATAAGTGCTTTATGCAAATACAAGCGGTTAAATTTGGTAAAAAATTTACACAATCCGACTGCTTGTAAAACCTAGTCTGCAATATAACCAACATCGTCCAACGTTGGATTATTTGCCCCTTGTTTAGCCAGCTCATCGCAAATCTCATTTTCACGATGTCCTGAATGCCCTTTCACCCAACTCCATTCAATTTGGTGGCGTTGAATTTCTTGGTCTAAAGCAACCCATAAATCTTTATTTTTAACTGGCTTTTTATCGCTGGTTTTCCAGTCATTTTTCTTCCAGTTAAAAATCCATTTTTGGATCCCGTTTTTCATATATTGGCTGTCACTATTGAGTTGCACCTTACAAGGCTCTTTTAGCATTGCTAAAGCCTCAATCACCGCCCGCAATTCCATTCGGTTATTGGTGGTTTGAAAATAGCCTTTGCTCACGGTTTTTTCGTACCCGTTATAACGCAGCAAAATACCAATCCCCCCTTTGCCGGGGTTGCCTAAACAAGAACCGTCTGTAAAAATTTCAACTAATTTCATCATCATACTTTGAAAATAAAAGCCCCAAAGCATTAACTTTGGGGCAGCTTTTAGGCTAAATTCTAAAAGTTATCAGAATGGAGATCAACAGATTATTTTTTTCCAAGCTGTGGAATCACGCTATTATTAGCCGCCAATAAACCTGCATCGGTGTAAACTGCTAATTTACCACGGGTATCCACAATATCTAAGTTACGCATTGTTAATTGACCGATACGATCTGCCGGTGTAAACGGCGCATCTTCTACTTTTTCCATACTTAAACGTTCCGCTTCATATGTTAAGTTCGGTGATTCGGTGTTAAGAATAGTAAAATCGTTACCACGACGTAACTCAAGAGTTACTGTACCGGTAATTGCTTTTGCCACCCAACGTTGAGCTGTTTCACGCAACATTAAGGCTTGCGGGTCAAACCAGCGGCCTTGATACAATAAACGCCCTAAACGTAAGCCGTTAATGCGATATTGCTCAATCGTATCTTCGTTATGAATACCGGTAACTAAACGCTCGTAAGCGATGTGTAATAATGCCATTCCCGGTGCTTCATAAATACCACGAGATTTCGCTTCAATAATACGGTTTTCGATTTGGTCTGACATTCCCAAACCGTGACGACCACCAATGCGGTTCGCCTCCATAATTAATTCAACGGCATCATCAATACGTTTACCGTTTAACGCCACCGGCACACCTTCTTCAAAGGTAACAGAAACAGTTTCCGCTTTAATTTCAACTGATTCGTCCCAGAATGCCACGCCCATAATCGGTTTTACGATCTTCATACCGGTGCTTAATTCTTCTAAATCTTTCGCTTCGTGGGTTGCACCTAACATATTAGAGTCTGTAGAGTAGGCTTTTTCCACCGACATTTTATAGTCAAAACCGTTTTCGATTAAGAATTTAGACATTTCCAAGCGACCACCCAATTCATCAATGAACAGTTGGTCTAACCACGGCTTATAAATTTTTAATTTTGGATTGGTTAATAAGCCGTAACGATAGAAACGCTCAATATCGTTACCTTTAAAGGTTGAACCATCGCCCCAGATATTCACATCATCTTCTTTCATTGCCGCAACCAACATTGTGCCGGTTACCGCACGACCAAGTGGCGTGGTGTTGAAATACGGAATACCGCCGGTTGAAATATGGAAAGCACCGCATTGAATTGCGGCAATGCCTTCGTGAGCTAATTGTTGGCGACAGTCGATTAATCGTGCATTTTCAGCCCCATATTCCATCGCTTTTTTCGGAATTGCGTTGTAATCATCTTCATCCGGCTGACCTAAATTTGCGGTGTACGCATAAGGCACTGCCCCTTTTTTACGCATCCATAACAGTGCTGCTGAGGTATCTAAACCGCCTGAAAAGGCGATACCCACTTTCTGCCCTAAAGGTAAAGCTTCTAAAATTGTTGCTGACATACGAATTCCTATAAATTTTGAAAGTAAAAAGATTCAAACGCAAACGCTTACGTTCAAGCAAAATATTCTAGCTGAAAAGTGGTAAAAATTCATCTAAAATTTAGCCCGATGATATGCAAATTTTTTGTGAAATTTGACCGCTTGTAATTTACTGAAAACCTAAAAGCAATAGAGAAAATCAGAATGAAAAAACTACTCGTAATCCGTAATGATAAAATTGGGGACTTTATGGTCTGCTTTCCGGCATTTGCTATGTTAAAGCAATCAATGCCAAATGTGGAAATTACCGCTCTTGTGCCAAGTTATACTGCTCCACTTGCCGAGCTTTGCCCTTCTATTGATAAATTAATTATTGATACCGCGAATAAAAAAGATAAAAATGAATTTAACCGTATTTTACAAGCGGTTAAAAATGAACAGTTCGATGCGGTTATTTGCTTTGTTTCAGACTGGTATAATGCCAAGCTCACGTGGCAAAGTGGGATTAAATACCGCCTCGCTCCGGCAACTAAATTATTCCAATTTTTATATAACCACCGTTTAACTCAACGCCGTTCTCAGTCAGCAAAAGCAGAATCCGAGTATAATTTGGATTTAGCCCGTGCCTTTTTAAGCAAACATAATATACCGATTGTTGAACCGCACACACCATACTTAAGCGTTGAACAGCAAACCGTCCAAGCACAAAAAGCAAAATTATGTGAACAACTCAATATTACCACTGCTAAAAAGTGGGTGTTTGTGCATAGTTCAACCGGTGGTTCGGCAAATAATTTATCAATCGAACAGTATGCAGAGTTAATTCGAGGTATTTTGGCAGAATTTGATTGCTATGTGGTACTGACCGCCGGGAAAGGCGAAAGCGAAAAAGCCCGCCAGTTAGCTCAACAAATCAATCACCACAATGTGGTGGTATATGATAAAAATGAGGGATTACAAGATTTTACGCATTCGCTTGCGTGTGCAGATTTATTTATTGCCGGCTCAACCGGCCCGTTACATATTAGTGGGGCGTTAAATATTCCAACCATCGGTTTCTACCCGAGCCGACTTTCTGCCATTCCACGCCGTTGGAAACCGATTAATGATGCGGATAAACACATTGCATTTTGCCCGCCGTCAGACAAAGCCTCACAAATGAATTTAACCTTAATTTCTATTTCTGAGGCGTTAAAAACCATAGTGCCGTTTATTCGGAGAATGTGGAATACCCCCTCTCTCTGATAAAATTGCTGTATGCAATTTTACCTGTCTCTCTCCCACTAGGGGGAGAGAGTGCTGAAAAGCATTATTTCCGAGTACGATTCCACAAATCCGCATATTTTACGAAAGTAGAATGTGCCGAAAGGACCGCCAATAAAAATCCTTGCTTGCCGTCTAAAAAACCGGCTTTTAATAGATACATTTTCACAAAACAACCAATAGCGTGGGTCACACCATCAAATAAGCTGGCTGTTTTGCCTGCATTTGCCCGTTGGATTGCCCACGCTTTAGCGTAACTTGCCGATTTCACCAAATAGTGATGAATATCTTTATAGGTAAAATGTAGCAAATCGCCTTGTAGTTTTTGGATTTTTGCCTCTTTTGGATAATGCACTTTTTCGTGCACCAATTCATCGCCATATTTGGCAAATTCCGTGCGGTATAATCTCACCACATAATCCGGATACCAACCGGAATGACGGATTTGTTTGCCAAAGACTTCGCTTAAGCGGCTGATTTGATAAACGGTATTTTTTTCATCATTTTTGACCGCTTGTAAAATAGATTGCTTCAGTTCGGCTGTCACTCGCTCATCTGCATCAAGCCAAAGCACATAATCACCGGTTACATATTGTTGAGCTAACTGACGCTGTTTACCAAAGCCTTGCCAATCGGTGTTAGTGTAGAACTTTGCGTTATATTCAGCGGCAATTTGTGGCGTTTCATCGGTACTGCCACTATCTAAAATCACAATTTCATCTACCCAATCTTTTACCGTTTCAAGGCAAGCCCGTAAATCTTGAGCTTCATTTTTAACAATCATTGCAACACTTAATGTCGGCATAGTTTATCCTTCTCTCTTTTTGTCGTGTGTTTTTCTGCTATTCGTTGCATTTTACTTTAAAAATAATGGTTTTTGTGCTATTTTCTACGCCAAATTTTATCAACAAAACAAATTAACGGAAAAAGAATGTCAATTACATTAACAACCAAACAAAAACAATACTTAAAAGGCTTAGCACATCATTTAAGCCCGGTCGTGATGTTGGGAGGTAACGGCTTAACCGAAGGCGTACTGGCTGAAATCGATAACGCCTTAGACCACCACGAACTGATTAAAGTCAAAGTCGCCGGAGCGGATCGTGAAACCAAACAATTAATTGTTGATGCCATTCTACGTGAAACTAAAGCGGCTGAAGTGCAAACCATCGGGCATATTTTAGTGCTTTACCGCCAAAGCGAAGAGAAAAAAATCAGCTTGCCAAAAGCAACTAAAGCGATCTAATTGCAAAAATATGTTTAAATTCAACCGCTTGTATTCAAGCGGTTTTTTATAGGACTTTCTATGTTTAAAAAATTCTCTCTTTATACCCTTGCAATGTTGCTCATTCCTGTGGTGACTTGGCTGGCAAATTGGCACTGGTCTCTGGCTATTCAATACGCTGAATTTGATTTCGACTACTTTTTATATTTAATCACTGAAACCGGCTCTGTGCCCTATGCCATCATCACCTGTGTAGTTTTCGCCTTGTTACTGGCGTGGGTAGTTCGCAAACGCTACTCTTTAATTTTTGTGATTACCGTGTGTGTCGCTTCAATGGTAGCTACTCAAGCAATCAAAACAGCGATGAAATCGACCTTTCAAGAGCCTCGTCCATTTGTCACTGCTCTTTTCCAAGAGAAAACAGACGATTTTTATCAATTAACACGCGAGCAACGTGGGCTTGCCGTAATGGAAAAAATCGGTGCAAATCAAAATTTCGTTACCGCTCACCAAGCCAAAGAAGTGGGCTATTCTTTCCCATCAGGCCACACTATTTTTGCGGTTTCTTGGCTATTATTGGTGGTAGGTTTCTGCCGCAATATGCGAGGACAAGCGGTCGTTTTGGCTCATTTTTTTGCAATCAGTTGGGCAGCGTTAATGCTGATTAGCCGCTTGCGTTTAGGTATGCACTACCCGATTGATTTATTCACCAGTAGTTTAATTGCGTTTCTAACCAATTTGGCATTATTTGTATGGTTCGTGCCTTGGTTGGAAAGAAGAAATCCTTTCAATTTATTTCATAAGAGAGCGTAATTATGGCAATTTATTATGGCTTAGATGTGGGCGGCACAAAAATTGAATTAGCCGCTTTTAATGAAAAACTAGAAAAACTACACAGCGAACGTGTGCCGACACCGCAGACAAATTATCAAGATTGGCTGACAGCAATTAAAACGCTGGTTGAGACTGCCGATACAAAATTTGGCGAAAAAGGCACTGTCGGGCTGGGTATTCCGGGCTTTGTAAACCGTGAAACCGGCATTGCGGAAATTACCAATATTCGAGTGGCTGACGGCAAAACGATTCTGAAAGATTTAGCCGAATGTTTAGGGCGTGAAGTGCGTGCCGAAAACGATGCTAACTGCTTTGCCCTGTCTGAAGCGTGGGACGAAAGTAATAAACCTTATTCAACTGTGTTAGGGCTGATTATAGGCACCGGTTTTGGTGGTGGGTTTGTGTTTGACGGTAAAATTCATTCAGGCAGAATCGGAATGGCGGGCGAAGTCGGGCATATGCAACTTAACTACCACGCGCTCAAATTGCTCGGCTGGGATAAAGCCCCGATTTACGAATGTGGCTGTGGTAACAAAGCCTGTTTAGACACCTATATTTCAGGGCGAGGTTTTGAGCTACTGTTTAATGATTTAGTGGGAGAGAAAGTCTCAGCTAAAGAGATTATCGAGCGTTTCTACCAACAAGAAACCAAAGTAGTGGAATTTGTCGAAAAATATATCGAATTAATGGCAATCAGCATCGGCAACCTGATTACGATTTTAGATCCGGATATGATTGTATTCGGCGGTGGTTTATCCAACTTCGATTATATCTACCAAGCTCTACCAAAAGCGTTACCAAAACATTTAATGCGTTCGGCGAAAGTGCCGGTCATCAAAAAAGCGATTCATGGCGACTCCGGCGGTACACGCGGTGCAGCGGCATTATTTTTAAAATAGACGTTCTTGCTGCCCCCTCTAATAAAAGAAGGGGCTTTTTCTAAGACCGCACAATCAGCTTATCCCCTACTCTGATCACGCCACTGTTTTGTGGTACAAGGTGAATACCGAACACCGGTTTACCTTTTTCATCACAATGTTTTTCTTTTAAAGTTCTAAACGGCTCTGATTTTGGGTCTAATTCTAGTGTGGTTAAATCCCGTGTAATCAAAATGCAGCGGGTGCATAATGCCGCTTTGGTAAATAGCACTTCGCCAATTTGAACTTGTTGCCACTGTTCTTCTTCAAAAGCAGAATTGCCATCAATCACAATATTCGGGCGAAAACGTGCCATTTCGAGTGGAATCGGCGACCAATGCTGCACTTGCTCAAGTGATTTTAGAGACATCAAACTCACTGGGTTGCTATCGGCAAAACTCATTGGGTGCTCGGCAAAATTCGCAACAATGCGTTGGCTTTGCGAGCCAAGCCAACGTAGTTGCACAGCCCTACCAAAAATTTCACTCAGCCATTGATTGACCGCTTCTGCCGCCACTTTGGCATTAAAATGTGTTCCCCATACTTCACTACTCTGCTCTTCCACAAAATCTTGGTAAAGTGCAACGCATTTTTGACCGCTTGTATGGGTGATCATTACCCCTGTCGCAATCGGGAAAGCCGCTAAACGGTATAATTCCGGATCTTTACGGGCAGTAATAAATTTGCCGTTAGGCTCGGTTAGCATAAATTCACGGTCAAAATTTAATCCTTTCGGTTCAACAAATGCCTGTGAAACTTGAATAGCTTGAGTTGATTTTATCGGGTAAATATTGAGTTCGGTAACTTGCATAGAAAATCCTCCATTTGGAAATAGGATAACAATACCTGCAAGCGGTCGAAAAGTAAAAGGAATTTGCAAATCCCTTGTGAGAACGGTAAACTTGAGCAACCTTTACAGCAATAGGTCAGTAGCAATGGCAAAGAAACCCTCTCAAGATTTTGAAAGCACACTTAAAGAATTAGAAGCAATCGTTACCCATTTGGAATCCGGCGATTTACCGCTTGAAGATGCCCTCAACGAATTTGAAACTGCAATCAAATTAGTGCAACAAGGGCAAGAGCGATTACAAAAAGCCGAGCAACGTATTCAAATCTTATTAAATAAAAACGACACAGCCCCACTTAGCGATTACGAAAGAGAATAATCACCATGAGCTATCTATTAGCAACCGATCTGACTCACTTGCAACAACGGATTAACCATTTTCTCGCAGAAAAATTAAACTCGACAGATAGCATTGGTTCGCCTTTAGTAGAAGCAATGACTTATGCTGTATTGCTGGGTGGTAAACGGGTGCGACCGTTTTTAATCTATGCTACCGGCAGAATGCTTGGTGTGCCGTTGGAGAAATTAGATCATAGTGCGGCAGCAATGGAAGCTATTCACGCTTATTCGCTGGTTCACGATGATTTACCGGCAATGGACGATGATACATTACGCCGTGGTAAACCAACCTGCCATATTGCTTTTGACGAAGCCACCGCCATTTTAGCCGGCGATGCGTTACAAAGTTTTGCATTTGAATTGTTGGCAACCGATCCACATTTAACCGACCGAGAAAAAGTGGCTCAAGTGAAGGAATTAGCAACTGCCTCTGGTGCAAAAGGAATGTGCTTGGGGCAAAGTTTGGATTTGATTGCGGAAAATAAAGCGGTGAGCTTGGAAGAGCTTGAATTAATTCATCGTAACAAAACCGGGGCGTTGATCCTGTCATCCGTGATGATGGGATTAAACCTTTCCGAACATTCGCAAAATTTAACTATAAAACAACCGCTTGTAAACTATGCCAAAGCGATTGGCTTAGCCTTTCAGGTGCAAGATGATATTTTAGACGTGGTTGGCGAAACCGATAAAATCGGCAAAACAGTAGGTTCAGATGAACACTTAAATAAAAGCACCTATCCGAAACTGTTAGGCTTAGACGGTGCAAAACAAAAAGCCGAAATGCTTTATCAAACTGCTTTGTATTCGCTGGAACAGTTGCCTTTTGATACCACCGCATTAAAAGAGTTGGCTAATTTTATTGTTAAGCGTGAAAACTAAGAAAAAACCTAGCTGAAGCTAGGTTTTTTTAGTGATTAAACGTGGGGCTTAGCTTCCGGCAATGTGCCTTCAATTTCATATACTACATCGCCGTCTTTGAAGAAAACATAGCCACCGTTTTTCATTTTGGTCCAGTTTTCATTTTTGGTAAGTGGCTGGGTGGTAATAATCGTCACTTTATCGGTAATTTTGGTATATTGGCTAAAATCAATCGACACATCATCATCACGCAATGCTTTACCAAACGGAGCTTTGCGGCAAACATAGTGCAGATTGGTCGTACAACGGGCAATCATCCAATGACCGTTGGATAAAACAAAGTTAAACACCCCGTGTTCTGCAATTCTTGAGGTAATTTGCACCACCGCATTAAAAATTTCTTTCTCGCTCGGCTTAGCCGGGTGCATCTCTTTTAATTCCGACACAATACGGCAAAATGCCGCTTCAGAATCGGTTGTACCAATCGGTTGGTAGTGGCACTCTTCGCAGACGCCTACACCTTCCACTGTGCCGTTATGGGCAAAAACCCAGTTTTCGCCCCATAATTCACGAATAAAGGGGTGGGTATTTTCCAAATTCACATCACCACGTGTAGCTTTACGAATATGTGCAATAACATTGAGCGATTTAATTTGATATTGGCTGATTGCTTCTGCCATCGGCGATGATGCCCCCGGGCGGTTATCACGAAAAACCCGTACCCCTTTGCCTTCAAAAAAGGCAATTCCAAAGCCATCAGTATGGTGATCCGTCAGCCCACCCCGACGGCGAAATCCATCAAAAGAAAAAGTAATATCGGTTGGCGTATTACAATTCATTCCAAGTAATTGACACATAATTTGCTTCTTAAAACCAAATAATTTACAACAAAAAATAATTGTTACATTTAAACAGATTGATTAGAAAATTCAATGCTCTTTACATAAAAATCTTATGCTTTATTTTCATACATTATGCCGTTTAATGGTATTCTTTTTTGAATAGCGATAAGAGAAAAATCAAGCCGGCACAGATGACTACCGAAGGCCCTGCCGGTGTATCTTTCCAACCGGATAACAATAAACCGCCACTGACTGCAATAATACTGAAGAAAATCGCAATCAACACCATTTTTTCAGGCGTTTTAGCAAAGCGTCTTGCCGTGGCAGACGGAATAATCAGTAGTGAGGTAATAATTAACGCTCCGACAAATTTCATACTTAATGCGATGGTTAATGCGGTTAAAATCATCAGCAATAAACGTAAACGAGCCACATTTAAGCCTTCAATTTGAGCAAGTTCCGGGCTGATGGTAATCGACAACAACCGCCTCCAAAACACCATTAAAATCAGACAAATCAAGGCTGCACCAATGCCGATAAACACCACATCAGAAAAATTAATCGCCAGTAAATCGCCGAATAAGTAAGACATCAAATCCACTCGCACATTATCCAACAAACTAATGGTGATCACCCCGAGAGAAAGACTGGTGTGGGCGATAATCCCCAGCACCGTATCCACCGAATAATTGGTTTTTTGCTCCAGCCAAACTAGCAAGAGTGCAAGGATAATAGTCATTCCAATCACGGCAAGATACGGATCGAGTTCTAAAAAAATCCCTAATGCTACGCCGAGCAATGCAGAATGAGAAAGGGTATCGCCGAAATACGCCATTTTTCGCCACACCACAAAAGCCCCTAGAGGTGCGGTGATAAAAGCTAACAAAACGCCGGCAAGCCAGGCAGGAAATAAAATATCAAACATATTGGTTCTCAAAGATATGAAACAAGCGGTCCTTTTTTAAGGAAAATTTGCAAATTTTTTGCTGATTTCGACCGCTTGTCGCACTTATTTATAACGTTGAATCGGGCTGGCTTGATCTTGTGCTTTCAGCCAGGCCATTTTTTCTTTAATCTGTTTTTCCATTCCCCGCTCACTCGGGAAATAGAATTCGGTATCTTTCAACTCAGGCGGGAAATAATTCTCCCCGGCGGCATAAGCGTTTGGCTCATTGTGGGCATAGCGATACTCTTCGCCATAGCCTAAGGATTTCATTAATTGAGTGGGAGCATTACGTAAATGCACCGGCACATCGTAGTCTTTTGCTTCTTTAGCAAGGCGTTTTGCTTCATTGAAGGCTTGATAGACTGCATTACTTTTCGGTGCAACTGCCAAATAAATGATCGCTTGGGCAATCGCTCTTTCACCTTCATAAGCCCCTACTCGGGTAAAGCAATCCCACGCGGCAATCGCAATTTGCATTGCTCGAGGGTCGGCATTACCAATATCTTCAGAGGCAATCGCAAGCAGCCTTCTTGCCACATAAAGCGGATCACCACCGGCAGTTAAAATTCGGGCATACCAGTATAATGCTCCATCGGCTGATGAGCCTCGAATGGATTTGTGTAAAGCAGAAATGAGATCATAGTAACGATCACCGCCCTTATCAAAACGGGCTTGTCGTTCGCCTAACACTTCGGTCAATAGCGTTTTATTTAGAACTTTTCCTTGAGCCGAATCTTGAGCCATATCCACCATTAATTCCAAGCAATTCAAGGCAAAACGGGCATCGCCATTAACATAATCAGCAAGCAATGCCAGTACATCATCTTCAAGCACCAAAGTTTCATTGCCTAAACCACGTTCGGCATCGGCTATCGCCATTTGCAAAATTTTTAAAATTTCGACCGCTTGTAACGGCTTTAAAATATAAATTCTGGCTCGGGAAAGCAGTGCGTTATTCAGCTCAAAAGACGGATTTTCGGTGGTTGCCCCAATAAAAATAATAGTGCCGTCTTCAATATGCGGCAAAAACGCATCTTGCTGACTTTTGTTAAAGCGGTGAACTTCATCCACAAAAAGGAGCGTTCGTCTGCCGGCTTGGCGGTTTAATTTGGCTTGTTCAATCGCTTCTCGGATCTCTTTTACACCGCTGGTCACAGCGGAAATACGTTCCACTTCCGCATCAAGATGATGGGCGATAATTTCAGCTAGGGTCGTTTTTCCGGTGCCGGGTGGCCCCCAAAAAATCATTGAATGGCTATGCCCGGCTTCAATCGCTCTGCGTAACGGTTTGCCTTCACCAATTAAATGAGATTGCCCGACATATTCAGCCAAGTTGCGAGGTCGCATTTTGGCTGCAAGCGGTCGAAAATCCTCACTAAAATCAAAAGACAAACTGCTCATTTCAACCTCTTAGCGTAAACGTAATTGGCGGCGAATATGGCGCATTAATAAGAAAATCCAAGGCCAAAGCACACCACTGATTACAGCACCTAACAATTCCTGTGAATTAAATTCGGCACTGTGTAAAATGTATTCAATCACGAAAATAAAGAAACGGATCAGCACAATATATGCCATTACTAATAGGCTTTGTAGCCATAGCGATAAGTTTCGCAGAATCAGATGGTATTTCGCAACAAAATAAATCGCCACCGATAACACTAAGGCATGGATGCCTAAAATCGAGCCAAGAATCAGATCCCAGACGATACCAGCAACAAAAGCTGTCCCCACACTCATTTTATCAGGTAATGCTAGCGCCCAATAAATTAACACCAAAACGACCCAAGTAGGGCGTAGCCCTTGGAATCCTACCGGCCAAGGCATAATCTCAAGTACAAAGGCGATTACAAAAATCGCAATTATCACTAGGATCTGAAAAATCGGGTTTGTTCTCATTATTCCGCGCCCTCTTCCGTATGATAATTTTGTTCATTTTCCGCTTCTGGTTGTGCTGCCGGATTCTCATTTATCTCATCATTCTCTATTTGTTCTTCTTTTGCCTCTAGCTGCACTTCGGTTTTCTTGTTAGACATCTGTTTTAAACGTTCAAATGGATTCACGCTATTACGTCTTTCTTCAACAACTTCACGTACTTGCGCTGGCGACAAGCTTTGGGAGTAGTTTTTCTCTTCCGCTGTCGGCCAAAGCAGTAATAAGTAACGTAAGCGATCAAATGAGGCTAACGGACGAGCAACAATTCTGGCAAATTGACTTTTGGTATCATTTTCAACCGTTTCTACAATCGCCACTGGATATCCCTCAGGGAAACGCCCCCCTAAGCCAGAGGTAACCAGCACATCACCTTTTACCACATCAATAGAACGAGGCAAGTTATCAATGACTAATTCATTATTCACCCCTGTACCACTGGCAATGCCGCGTACATCATTGCGTAGCACTTGAACAGGAATAGCATGAGTAATATCAGAGAGCAATAAAACACGGCTAGATTTTTCCCCTACAGAAATAACTTGTCCAACAACACCTCTTTCATCAATAATAGGTTGCCCGACAAAAGCACCGTCTAAACGCCCTTGATTAATCACTACTTGCTGACGATAAGCATCCATCTCAGCAGCTAATACTTCAGCAATTTTTTTATACTCATCTTGGCGAAGCGGAGAACTCAATAACAATCTTAAACGCTGATTTTCAACCTTTAGCTGATCAAGCAATAATAAATCGGCACTTTTTTCTCTCAGCTGCTCTTTTAATAAATTATTCTCAAGCTGTAATTTATTATTATCAATAAAATTGCCACTTACCCCATCTAAAATTGAACGGGGTGTATTAGCAAAATAATATAATCCACTTACTGCGGTTTCCAATAGATTACGCGCTTGAATCATTAAAGAACTACGCCCATCGGAAATAATCAGCATAATAGAAAATATCACTGCGATAATCAGGCGCATCCCTAAAGAAGGGGCTTTAGCAAAAATAGGTTTCATTAGAGAAATATATGTGAATTTATTGGGAATCTATAACGAAAATTGACAATAGAATCAATCCATTGCCAACTTCCATTTAAACAGCTGCTAAGGGAAATGTATTAATCATCAATACTAAATACATCACCACCGTGCATATCGATCATTTCTAATGCTTTACCACCACCACGAGCTACACAAGTTAATGGATCTTCTGCTACTACGACTTGCACGCCAGTTGAATCAGAAAGTAAACGATCTAAATTATGTAATAATGCACCACCTCCTGTTAACACCATACCGCGCTCAAAAATGTCTGCTGCCAATTCAGGTGGGCATTGCTCTAAGACTGATTTAACTGCCTCTACAATACCATTTAATGGTTGTTCAATTGCTTCTAATACATGTCTTGAGTTAAGCTCGAAAGTACGAGGAGCGCCTTCAGCTAAATTGTGTCCGTGTACTTCCATTGTTTTAACATCATCATCGGATTCAATCTTAGCACTAGCAATTTCTTGTTTAATTCGCTCTGCCGTTGCTTCACCAATAGCAGAACCAAAATGACGACGTACATAAGCAATAATAGCTTCATCTAACTTATCACCACCAATACGCACAGAAGTCGAATACACAATGCCGTTTAAAGAAAGCACTGCCACTTCGGTTGTACCACCACCAATGTCAATTACCATTGACCCCATTGCTTCGTGAACCGGCAAACCTGCACCGATTGCAGCCGCCATTGGCTCTTCAATTAAATAGACTTCACGCGCTCCTGCTCCAATTGCAGATTCTTTAATTGCACGGCGTTCCACTTGTGTTGCACCTGCTGGCACGCACACTAATACACGAGGGCTTGGGCGCATAAAGTTATTACTATGTACTTGTTTAATAAAGTGTTGCAACATTTTTTCTGTTACAAAAAAATCCGCAATGACACCATCTTTCATTGGACGAATCGCCATTATGCTTTTTGGTGTACGGCCTAGCATTAATTTTGCATGTGAGCCTACCGCCGCAATACTTTTTAGCGATCCCATACGATCTTGACGTACAGCAACCACTGAGGGTTCATCTAGCACAATACCTTGCCCTTTAACATAAACCAGTGTATTTGCTGTCCCGAGATCGATAGAAAGATCGTTTGAAAATAATCCTAAAAATTTTTTAAACATAAAAGAATCCGTTAAAATAAAATTATTCAAAAATAAGCACTTTTTATAGTGCAAACATTGCTACTAATATAGCAAAAAAGCCCGCCATTCATCAATGAAAAAATTTAAACTCCACTAGAAAATTTGCAGAGCAAGCTGATAAGTATAAATCAGTAAACTAAAAGCGATAAAGTACATAATTAGCCCGGTAATAACATCTAAAATTTGCCAAGTTCTTCGTTTTGCAAAATAAGGAGAAAGTAAGCCTGCTCCATAACCTATACCAAAAAACCAAATAAATGAGCAAAGTAATGCACCTGCTAAAAAGTATATTTTACCATTAAAATCTAATTTCCCACCGATACTACCTACAATCACAACCGTATCAATATAAACGTGAGGATTTAAGAATGTAATCGCAAAGGTAATCAGTAAAGCCTTTTTTAAGCTCGTTGCATTCTCTCCACTTGCCACAAGGTATTCACCACTTTTAAATACGCTGATAAATGAACGGCTACCGTAGCTTAATAGAAAAATGGCCCCTAAAAGCGAAATAATGAAACTTACAACAGGCAATTCCGCAATTAACGTGCCTAAGCCTAGCACACCTATCGTCATTAAAAATACATCACCTAAAAAACAGAGCAATGCAATCCAAAATATGTGTTGTTTTAAAATCCCTTGCTTTAATAAAAAGGCATTTTGTGCGCCAATAGAGACAATTAAGCCAAAACACACTATAAATCCTTGAATGAAAATATCCATTTTTTCTCCAAAATCGCATAACAAGCGGTCAATTATACAGAAAATTTTGCAAAACTTCGGTATAATTTATCGAATACTCTTTTGACTGAATAGGAAATTTTTTATGACTGATACTAGCCAGACTTCATCTTGCGTTGTCATTGCGATTGCCGGCGCATCTGCCTCAGGTAAGAGCCTGATTGCCTCAACCATCTATAAAGAACTCAAAAATGAATTGGGAACAGATAATATCGGTATTATTTCCGAAGATGCTTATTATAGAGATCAATCTCATCTAACAATGGAAGAACGGATTAAAACCAATTACGATCACCCTAATTCAATGGATCATCATTTATTGGTTGAACATTTACGCCAATTAAAACAAGGTAATGCGATTGAAATTCCGGAATATGACTATACCGAACATAATCGTAAAACGACCACAAAGCACTTTGAACCAAAGAAAATCATTATTTTAGAAGGTATTTTATTACTGACGGATGAGAATATTCGCAATGAAATTAATGTTTCTATTTTCGTAGATGCTCCTCTGGATATCTGCTTTATCCGCCGCTTACAACGTGATATGGTAGAACGTGGGCGTTCGATGGAATCAGTGATTAGTCAATATCGCAAAACCGTTCGCCCAATGTTCTTACAATTTATCGAACCCTCTAAACAATATGCTGATATTATTGTGCCAAAAGGTGGCAAAAACCGTATTGCTATTGATATTCTTAAAGCACAAATTAAGCAATTACTTAAATAGGAGCTAAATATGCGTTTATGTGATACAGATATTAAACGTTACTTAGATGAAGGTATTATTGCCATAACGCCTCGACCTTCAGACGATAAAATTTCTGGCGCCACTGCAGATGTGCGTTTAGGTAATTCGTTTCGTGTATTTCGTGAACATAAAACGCCCTATATTGATTTAAGTGGCCCTCGAGAAGAAGTTGCCGCTCAGTTAAATAAAGTGATGAGTGATGAAATTATCATCGGTGATGATGAAGCATTTTTCCTTCATCCCGGTGACCTTGCACTCGCAACAACCCTTGAATCGGTTTCCTTACCAGCCAATATCGTTGGATGGTTAGATGGTCGTTCGTCACTTGCTAGATTAGGCTTAATGGTACACGTTACCGCCCACAGAATCGATCCGGGTTGGGAAGGCAAAATTGTATTGGAATTTTTTAATGCTGGAAAATTACCCCTAGCTTTACGCCCTAATATGGCAATTGGCGCATTAAGCTTTGAGATTTTAAGTGGTGATGCTGCAAAACCCTATAATGCGCGAAAAGATGCAAAATATAAGAACCAGCAAAGTGCCATTTCAAGTCGGATTAATCAAGATTAATATAGTACATGCCTTGCAATCATACATTAACTATGTTAGTTTTTTAATCAGTTTATTACACAGTAAGGAGTATAACTATGTTACATTATGCAGTCGTGTTTTTTGTCATCGCTATAATCGCAGCGCTATTAGGATTTGGAGGTATTGCTGGAAGTGCTACTGAAATTGCCAAAATTCTCTTTTTTGTCTTTTTAGTACTTACTGTTATTTCGTTCTTCTTCAAGAAAAAGTGACACAGTTAAACCTAATTTTTTAAGTTAAAATATAGTTCAAAAAAACAGTTGGTAATGGATATTTATAATTATTCTTACCAACTGTTTTGCTATTATATCTTTTTAAGATGAAATGCTCGTCTTTTGTTTCACTTTTTATACTGCTTTTTATTTTTATACCATTTCCAGCCTAAAAATAGAATAACAATGCCTAAAATGGCAAAAATGAGGTGCTGCCCATTAGCTACTTGTTCTTTTAGCCAATCCAAATTAGATGCCCCATAGTCGCCTAAATAAACCCAAATTGGCACAGAGATAATAGCGGCACAGAAATCAACTAATAAAAATTTTACGAAGCTGACTTTTCTGGTAATACCTGAAACTAAGTAAACCACCGCGCGCAAGCCAGGTAAGAAACGAGCCATAAAAAGTAGTTTCCATCCTTGTTTTTCAAAACGTTCTTGCACGGTTGCAAAACGTTCAGGTGTCGCAACATTCCTGATTAATGGAAATTTGAGAATTTTTTCGCCGTAGGTTCTGCCTAGCCAATACATTGTACTATCACCAACTAATACTCCTAACATACTGACAACCAGCATCCAATGCACATTGGTGTAGCCTAATCCTGAAATAACACCACCGGATACTAACGTAATATCTTCAGGAATCGGCACACCGAAACCACAGGCAAGTAGCACAAGAAAAACAGCCCAATAACCATAGCTACTAAAAAATTCAATCAACGTTTCCATATTACTCCTTAATGTTTAAATTCCGAACCGATTTACGTTTGACCAATTCAGGAAAGAACTCTAATACTTTAGGCTCTTTTGCGTTTTCGTTATCTTCAATACGTTCTAATAATAATTCTAATGCTGCCGAGCCTAAGCGAGATTTTGACTGATGGATTGTCGTAAGAGGCGGTGCATAAAAGCGTGAGCTATGCACGTTATCATACCCGATCACTGAAATATCTTGCGGCACATTCAGCCCTTTTTCGGTAATAGCTGAAATTGCCCCTAGTGCCATTGAGTCATTAAAACAAAAAACCGCGGTTGGTAATTTTTCACTGCTCTTAAGCAAATTATTCATACACTCATAGCCCCCCTCCGGTTCAAAATCGCCTTCTTGAACCCATTCTTCACGAACCGATAACCCTGCCTCAGATAACGCCTTTTTAAAACCTTCGAACCGAGTTCTGGCAATTTCTTTATCTAAATTACCGGTAATTACCGCAATATCTTGATGCCCGTTTTCAATTAAATGCTGGGTAGCAATATAACCACCTTCCACACCGTGATCTAAAATAATATCACTGCGTTCATCACTTCGTCCCCAATCCATAATCACTATTGGGATATTGCTGTTTTCAAAGATATCAAATGAATTAGCTGTATATTCGGAGCACATCACCAAAATGCCATCAACCCGTTTTTTGATGAGCATATCTAAATGATTTTGAATTTTCTCAAGTTTGTTTTGAGTATTGCACAAAAATAGTGAATATCCTTTGCTATAGCAAAATTCCTCTACCGCTAACACAATTTCAGCGAAAAACGGTGATTCGCTGGTTGTAATGATCATACCGATAGATTTAGTCGTATTAATTTTCAAACTTCGAGCTACAGCACTAGGAGAATAGTTCAGCGCTTTAATAGCCTCCCAAACTGCTTTTGTAGTGTCCTCTGCTACAAAGCGGGTTTTGTTTATAACGTGAGAAACCGTTGTAGTCGATACACCAGCATATTTTGCGACATCTTTTATCGTTGCCATACCTTTTTCCTCCTAAATAAGTAGTGGTGCATTATAACTGATTCTAACTGACTTTTATTATAAAGAAATAGATAGAATGCAAGCGGTTGCTTTTTATCAAGAATTTGCAAGAAATTTTACAAATATCGCCGCTTGTTAGGCTTTAATTGCCACCATTGATCCAAAATTAAAGCATTGAAACCAAAGTTCAACTTGTGTAAAACCAGCTTCTTGCAGACGTTTTTTATGGGTTTCAATACTATCTGTTCGCATCACATTTTCCAAAGCATTACGCTTTTGGCTGACTTCCAATTCACTGTAGCCGTTTGCTCGTTTGAATGTGTGATGAAGGTCGATCAACAACTCGTTCATTTCCTCACTCTCAAAGGTAAATTTTTCCGATAACACTAAAATGCCATTGGCATTTAATCCTTGATAAATCTTCTGTAATAATGCTAGGCGATCTTCTCTTGGTAAAAATTGCAAGGTGAAATTAAGTACCACCATTGAAGCATTTTTAATTTCAATGTGGCGAATATCATCAAGTAAAATCGTCACTGGGATATCAGAGTGATAAGCACTTAAATGGGTTTTACAACGCTCAACCATTGGCTGAGAATTATCCACCCCGATAATCTGCACATTCTTCGCATTCACATTACGGCGAATAGATAAAATCCCTGCGCCTCGTGAACAACCTAAATCATAAACATTTGAATTATCTGTGACAAAACGCTCCGCCAGCATTCCAATCGCAGTAATAATATTGGAATAGCCCGGCACGGAGCGTTGGATCATATCCGGAAACACTTCAGCAACCGATTCATCAAAAGTAAAATCGCCCAATTTCTCAATCGGGGCAGAAAATAATGTATCTCTTTGCATTTTTCTCCCTTATTTTTCTAAAAATTTATTGATTGCTCTCACAACAGTTTCTGTTTTTTCTGCGTGAACCCAGTGATCAGCATTTGCCACAATGAAAGATTTAGCTTGTGGAAATTGTGCCAAAATCGTCTGTGTATGCTCTGCTTGAATATAATCCGATAATGCACCTTTAATAAACAAGGTCGGTTTATCCACAAATACCTGCTGCCACCCCATCACATTCTGATAATTATCTTTTAGCGCCTGTAAATTAAAACGGAAAGATTGCTCGCTTTGGGCATCAAAAGATTTCAACATAAACTGTTGCACGCCTTCATCTCGAATATATTCAGCCATTATCGCTTTAGCTTGCTGACGATTCTGGGGTTTAGCTTCTTTCACCGCAAATAAGGCTGCCATAACCTGCTGATGCCGATTTTGGGTATAAGTGACCGGGGCAATATCAATCACTACTACTTTCTCCACCAGTTCAGGAGCAAATGCAGCCAATGCCATCGCACTTTTTCCACCCATTGAATGCCCAACCACAATAGCATTTTGGATATTTAATTCTGTGAGTAATTGTGCTAAATCTTGTGCAATCAAAGCATAATTCATTTCGTCTGAATGAAAAGATCGCCCGTGATTTCTGAGATCAACCATTAAAATGGAGTAACGTTCTGCGAACGCTTTTGCTATTGCTCCTAGGTTATTTAAATCTCCAAACAATCCATGTAAGAAGATCATTGTCTGAGCATCAGAATGATTATTCGAAGGTTGGTAATTAAAGTTTAACTGCGATTTTTCTGTCATATAAATGTCATTGTTCATATAAATTTTCAGCGATAATCCTCTATAAAAAACAATAGAAATGCGTATAATAGCAAGCACTATTAACGCATTTAATACCCGAAGATATTTGAGGATCCCGATGAAACGAATCGAAATTGATGATGAATTATATCAGTATATTGCAAGCCGTACACAATCTATTGGTGAAACTGCGTCAGATATATTACGCCGTCTATTACGCCTGCCACAATCGCCTCAGCCTTTTGTTTTAGTGCAAGAACATATGATCAACGAGCTTAAAGAGCTGGTCAAAACGCCTTCTCGTGCTACAAAAAAAAATGAATCCAATGCCGAAAAGACCGTTGAAAAATTGGAAAACATTTTAAATTCCGAGCATTTTATGAACGAAAATAAAAATGTAGTGCGTTTTACCATGCTATTAGCTGCATTATACCGAGCAAATCCGGAGGCTTTTGCTAAAGCAACAGAAAAAGTGCGTGGTAATGAACGTATCTACTTTTCGCAAAGTGAAGATGAAATTTTAGCTACTGGGAGTGGAGTAAAAGCCAAGCAGATCCCAGATTCACCATTTTGGGTAATTACAAATAATAATACCGCACGCAAGGGACTTATTCTCAAAGGTGTAATGGAATCCATGAAGGTACCAAGCCAGTTAATCGAACGCATTCAAGCGCTTTTTGTCTAATTAATTGAAATGCTCATCAATTCTACTCGCTTTCCTACCCAATTTTGGGCTGCTCATTCAGCCCAAAATCTGGCGATTATTTGGGAAAAAGGAACATCAGACTATCTTAACCACCTTCCATCAAACATCACTTGGCACAGTTTGAATCAGTTGATTTCACAAGCTATTTTCGTGTTGCAACAACAAGGCGCTACTCCGCACAGTTTGATTGCCTATTGTGGTTCTCACCGGCTCATTGGCTTGCTCACTTATTGTGCTAGCCTTGCTTTGGGAGCTAAGATTCTAATGCTTAACCCTGCTCAAACAGCAAGTCAACGACAAGCAGTCTTAGATGACAATGGTGTTGATCTCATTATTAATGATGCCGACTTTGCAAAATTTTCAGCAAAAACGACCGCTTGTAATGCCTTCTTCCCTACGATTGATTTTGAAAAACCAGCTACCCTAACCCTAACCTCAGGCTCAAGCGGTAAACCTAAAGCAGTGGTGCATTCTATAGCGGCTCATCTCTATAGCGCCGAGGGAGTGTGTGAATTAATGGCATTTGAGCAGTCGAACGCTTGGCTATTGAGCTTGCCTCTGTTTCACGTTTCAGGGCAGGGCATTATTTGGCGTTGGCTATTCAAAGGTGCAACCCTCTATATCTATGAAGATAAAAGCGATTTTTTTCTGTCTGCACAAAAAGCGAGCCATCTTTCTTTAGTCCCCACCCAATTACAACGCTATTTAAGCCAATTAGATTCTGTAGTCAGCCAAAAATGTTTACTGGGTGGGTCTATGCTTCCAGCCGAATTGATTGCTCAAGCACAACAATCTGGGATGACTACCTTTTCAGGCTACGGAATGACCGAGATGGCATCAACCATTTGTGCAGTAGAAAATGATTTAAACAGTGTTGGTTTTCCGTTAAAACATCGGGAACTAAAATTAGAAAATGGTGAAATTTGGGTAAAAGGCAAATCACTCGGTTTAGGCTATTGGCAAAAAAATGGGCAAATTCGACCGCTTATAAACACACAAGGCTGGTTTGCCACTAAAGATCGTGGTGAATGGAATCACAAAAAACAGCTTGTAATAAAAGGACGATTGGATAATATGTTTATTTCAGGAGGGGAAAATATCCAACCTGAGGAAATTGAACAACTGATTTTTCGTTCTCAGCTTGTCGAACAGATTATCGTGTTGCCGATTGAAGATCCGCAGTTTGGACATCGACCAGTGGCGTTCTTACAATTCAAGCAATCTGATTCAAAAAATGAACTCCATAAATTAAAAATTTGGCTGTCTGATAAATTAGAAAGATTCAAACAGCCTGTTGCTTATTATTTACTGGATATAGACAAATACCAAAAACAAGGCTCAATTAAACTCTCAAGAACACAATTACAACAAGATTTAACACACAACGAATTAAAGGAAATCTATGTTTAGACCGATTTTAAAAACATTTGTGCTTAGTTTAGGCTTAATGCTAAGTAGTTATACATTAGCTGAGTTGCCGACCCAACAGGCGGTGCAAACGCAGTTAGATAGCGCAAAAAAATTAGATCAAGCCGATGCGAATAATAAAGCATTGGTTCAAACACTTGAAGATACGCTTGCATTCTTAGCCCAAATTGATAAACAAAAAGTAGACAATCAGGCATTGAATAAATCTATTCAAGATTCCCAAAAAGCATTAAAAACAAGCCAACATAATCTTGAAAAATTAAAAGAAGTGACTATCGCAAGTGTCGATAATTTAACACAAAAACCGACAACAGATTTACAAAAAGAGTTAACCTCTACACAATCTCAGCTTGAAACAGTACAACACGATTTAAGCATTATTAATAATAATTTAGTTGCACAAAATACCGCACCGGATAAGGCTCAAGCGGCTTTAACCGAGATGGTTAAACGTAAACAGGAAATTAATAGCCAACTTTCAGCAGCTAATATTAAAAATGAACTACAGACCAAGTTAGAAGTAGAATTAGAATTAATAGAATTAAAAAACACTTACAATCAAATATTACTTGGTGGTAGCGAGGATTTATCTGCGCTTTACTCTGCTCAATTAGATGAAAAAAAGCAAGAGCAGCAAAATCTACAAGCAGAAATTGCAAACCTGCAGACTGCTATCAACAATAAAATTGTAGAAGAGTCTCAGAACAAGCTAGATCAAGCACAAGCGGTTCAAAATCAGCAAAATAGTGCAACGACGAACCCGGTTATCTTGCGTGAATTGGATATAAATACCAAAGTTACACAAGAGTTGCTAAAACAGACCAAAGATATGACACAGTTATCACAAGATAATCTGCGGATCAAAAGTGTGCTGGATAACTTGCAGCAAACCCAACGTAATATTGAAGAACAAATCAGTTCTCTACAAGGTACGCTGGTGCTTTCGCGTATTATTAATAAACAAAAGCAATCATTACCGCAAGATGAAATGATTTCCGGATTATCAAAACAAATTGCAGATTTACGCGTACGTGTTTTTGATATTACTGAATTCAAAGATTCTTTTGCGGACATAAATGCTTATATTAGCCGTATAGAGCAAGATGAAAAAACAACCTTTACGAGTAAAGAGAAAGAACAACTTAGTAAAATTTTACAGGAACGTTCTGACACTTTAACTGAGATGATTAAATCATTAAATAATCAGCTCAATTTATTAATCAATATTGAACTAAACCAACAACAAGTGCAAACCATTAGTGATGCGTTACAGCAAAAACTGCAACAGCAAAGCTTCTGGGTTAAAAGTAACAACCCCATTGATCTTGAATGGTTTAGTAAATTTGTCGATATTACCCACTATCAATTTATTGATATTGGAAAAAAACTCAATTTTTCAAATTGGCGGGATAATTTATTACCTGCAGGTATTTTAGTCGGAATTTTATTGCTATTAGCCATCTTTATTAACCGCCAAAAAGATAAAATTAAACAAAAATTACACCAAATTAATAATCGACTAAAAATTGTCGCCACAGATAGCCAATGGAACACCCCTCTTGCTATTTTTTGGACATTAGTGCTTTGCCTGCCAAGTACACTAATGTTCTTAGCCGGATTTATTGCTATCACTTATATTTCATTTGAAAATCCTCAGGAAGTCTGGACTTGGGGATTAAAAATGGCAATTTATTGGCTGTATTTTGCCTTTTTAGTGGCGATGCTACGTCCTCACGGCATAGGACATATTCACTTTAATATGCCACAAAAAAGTAATGAAATCTTCCGTAATATTTTAAAACGTTCGGTATGGATCATTGCTTTATTACTGAACACCTCTATTTTTACAAACTTAGAGATGGGAATATCTTACGACATGCTTGGACAAACAATGACTATTTTTGTCCTTATATTAATGATTTGGATGATTGTACCGGCATTTAGGCAAGCTATTTCCACCTATGAGAATGTCACAACAGAAGAGAAAAAAGAATCTAAAAGTATTTTACTCACTATTGTTAAATTAGTGCTACTGCTTGCCCCTATCATTCTTATCATTCTGATTGCATTGGGCTATTACTATACTGCACTGGTGATCATTGAGCATTTAGTAGATTCTTATTTTGCGATCATTACTTGGATTATTATTCGTAATATTCTCTATCGAGCATTCTCTATTTCATCACGCCGTCTGGCTTACAGACGTTTACAAGAAAAACGAGAAGCTGCTGAAGCAAAAGCCAAGGCGAAAGCAGAACAAAGCGGTGAGAACTCGGGAGAAATAGATATTCCTTTTGAATTAAAAGAAGATTCTATTGCCGTCAGTGAAGTAAAAAATCAGATGATGAAATTGACGGATTTCATTCTTTGGATTGCCTTATTCGTGCTGCTCTATTGGGTATGGTCAGATTTAATCACCGTTGCTCTCTATTTAGATGGCGTTACTTTATGGCAACAAAGTGTAACCACGGAATCCGGTATCATCATGGAGTCTATCACTTTGCTTAACTTACTCACTGCAATCATTATCATTGTGGTGGCAGTCGTACTTGTACGCAACCTAGGGGGATTGTTAGAAGCATTAATTTTCTCTCATGTAAAATTATCCCAAGGTACTCCCTATACAATTACTACACTCTTGACTTACTTAATTGTAGCTTTAGGTGCAATATTTGCTTTTGCAACATTAGGCATGTCTTGGACCAAACTACAATGGCTCTTTACAGCCCTTTCAGTTGGTTTGGGGTTTGGTATGCAAGAAATCTTTGCAAACTTTGTTTCTGGCATTATCATCTTATTTGAACGCCCAATGCGTATTGGTGATACCATTACAATCGGCACATTTAGCGGAACTGTTTCAAAAATTCGAATTCGTGCTACAACTTTAGTTGATTTTGATGGAAAAGAAGTAATTGTGCCGAATAAAGCTTTTGTAACTGAACGGTTAGTAAACTGGGCCTTAAGCAGTACAGCAACCCGAATTATTGTTAAAGTTGGAGTAGCTTACGGCTCTGATTTAGAATTAGTAAAACGCTTGCTGCTACAAGTCGCAGAAGAAAACCCAAAAGTATTAAAAGATCCTAGCCCTAGAGCATATTTCTTAACATTTGGGGCAAGTACACTTGATCATGAATTACGAGCCTATGTAAACGATATTTCAGATCGAAATCCAACCATTGATGCATTAAATAGTCGCATCCATCAACTATTTAATGAAAACAATATTGATATTGCATTTAACCAATTAGATGTGTTTATCAAAAATAACGATACACAAGAAGAACTTAAAATTGACTCAAAACGCTTTGAGTTTAATTCAACAAACAACAAAAAAGATAAGGAATAATAATGGCAGGCAACAGCATCGGACAATTATTTAAAGTAACCACTTTCGGTGAATCACACGGCATCGCACTCGGTTGTATCGTAGATGGCGTACCGCCAAATATGGAGTTAAGCGAAGCGGATTTACAGCCAGATTTAGACCGCCGTAAGCCCGGTACCTCACGCTACACCACGCCTCGCCGTGAAGATGACGAAGTGCAAATTTTATCGGGCGTATTTGAAGGTAAAACAACGGGAACAAGCATTGGTTTAATCATTAAAAACGGCGACCAACGCTCACAAGATTATGGTAACATTGCCGAAAAATTCCGTCCGGGGCACGCTGATTATACCTATCAGCAAAAATACGGCATTCGTGATTACCGTGGCGGCGGGCGTTCTTCCGCTCGGGAAACTGCAATGAGGGTTGCTGCCGGTGCGATTGCAAAAAAATATCTGCGTGAGCAATTTGGTATTGAAGTGCGCGGCTACCTCTCACAAATCGGTAATATTAAAATTGACCCGAAAACCGTTGAAAATATTGAACAAATTGATTGGAATGCAGTCAATAATAATCCATTCTTCTGCCCGGATCCTGTTGCGATTGAAGGATTTGATGCCTTAATTCGTGAGCTTAAAAAAGAGGGCGATTCGGTGGGGGCAAAATTAACCGTGATTGCAGAACGTGTGCCGGTGGGGTTAGGTGAACCGGTGTTTGACCGCTTAGATGCCGACCTTGCACACGCCTTAATGTCAATCAACGCTGTGAAAGCGGTGGAAATTGGCGATGGTTTTGCAGTTGTGGAACAACGTGGTAGCCAGCATCGTGATGAAATGACACCACAAGGGTTTCTCTCTAACCACGCAGGCGGGATTTTAGGTGGCATTAGCTCCGGTCAGCCGATTATCGCTCATATTGCGTTAAAACCGACCTCAAGCATTACCATTCCCGGCAGAAGTGTAAACAAAAATAACGAAGCGGTTGAAGTGATCACCAAAGGCAGACACGACCCTTGTGTAGGTATTCGTGCCGTGCCGATTGCAGAAGCGATGATGGCGATTGTACTACTCGACCACCTGCTAAGATTTAAGGCTCAATGCCGTTAAACACATAATGTAGGGGCGAAATATTTTTCGCCCTTAAATACAGATCATATAAGCATGGCGAAAAATATTTCGCCCCTACATAATTGGAAAAATGAAATTATTAAAAACACTTTTAGTCTCAAGCCTTGCTTTTACTTCTACCGCACTGAATGCAACGCAATGGGAGAAAATCAAAACTCCGGTTCAGGGCAAAGCTCAACCTATCGGCGGTTATAGTAACGGCTGTATTATTGGGGCACAACCACTTGCATTAAAAGGCGAGGGCTACCAAGTGATCCGCTCGGCTCGTAACCGCTATTACGGACACCCACAACTGCTGGATTATCTCACTAACTTAGGTAAAAAAACCAAAGCTGCCGGTGTGCCGACTATTTTAATCGGCGATATGGGAATGCCTGCCGGTGGGCGTTTTTCTTCCGGTCACGCCTCCCACCAAACCGGGCTGGATGCTGATATTTGGTTTAAGTTTGGGCCTATGGACGATGAAACCGCCCGCAACCCGGCAGGACTTGCCACCATTATGGTAAACCGCAGTACCGAACGGGTTGATGATTCTCTCTGGAATCAACATCATACTGATTTAGTCAAACTTGCGGCAACCGATCATCGAGTGGATCGCATTTTTGTGAACCCTGCCATTAAAGTGAAACTCTGCCAAACCGCAGGCAGTGATCGTGCTTGGTTACGCAAAATTCGCCCGTGGTACGGACACGACTCCCATTTCCACGTTCGTTTAACCTGCCCTGCTGATGCTGCAAGTTGTGAAAATCAAGCCCCGGTGCCTGCCGGTGACGGCTGTGGTGAAGAGCTTTACTCGTGGTTTGAACCGAAAGAAGCCTCAAGCACACCAAAAGCCAAAGTGCTACCAACACCGCCTGTTCAATGTCAGATGATTTTATCTGAACAAGGTTTGAATTAATTGCAAAATAACAACCTTTTTTATTCACAATCCTTATAAGGATTGTTCACAGCTTCGCCGCCGTTGGCAAGCCAACGTTCAAAAAGCCCTGCTTTTTGTGACTGCTTGTCAGCCCACAAGCGGTTCATTTTCTTAAATAATTTACGATTATGCGTTTATTTGTTGCCGAAAAACCCAGCCTTGCCCGAGCGATTGCCGATGTGTTACCAAAACCCCATACCAAAGGAGATGGCTTTATCCAATGCGGCGAACACGACACTGTTACTTGGTGTATCGGTCATTTATTGGAACAGGCTGAACCCGATGCCTATGATGAGCGTTTTAAAATATGGCGAATGGAACATTTGCCAATTGTGCCTGAACAATGGAAATTGATTCCCAAAAAAGAAACGCTCAAGCAGTTTAAAGTAGTGGAAAGGCTGATTAAAAAAGCCGATATTTTAGTCAATGCCGGTGACCCGGATCGAGAAGGACAACTACTGGTTGATGAAGTTTTTGGCTATCTGAATTTATCTGCTGAACGCAAAAGCCAAATTCAGCGTTGTTTAGTGAGCGATCTCAACCCGACTGCTGTGAGCAGAGCTATTGAAAAATTGCAAAAAAACAGTGATTTTATACCGCTTGCAACCTCTGCTCTCGCCCGAGCCAGAGCAGATTGGCTATATGGTATCAATATGACCCGTGCTTACACTCTACAGGGGCGTTGGGCAGGCTATAAAGGCGTATTATCAGTCGGACGAGTGCAAACACCGGTGTTAGGGCTGATTGTCCGCCGAGATCTGGAGATCGAGTATTTCGTGCCAAAGGATTATTTTGAGGTGTTGGCACAGATTATCGTGCCGGAAACCCAAGAGCGATTTAAAGCTCAGTGGCAACCAAGCAAAGCCTGTGAAGATTATCAAGATGAAGATGGGCGTGTCCTGTCTCGCCCGTTGGCGGAAAACGTGGTAAAACGGATTACCGACCAGCCGGCAATCGTCACCGAATATCAAAATAAAATTGAGAAAGAAACCGCACCGTTGCCTTATTCTCTGTCAGCATTACAAATGGACGCAGCCGGCAGATATGGGCTATCCGCCCAAGCGGTGTTGGATATTTGCCAAAAGCTGTATGAAACCCACAAACTGATTACCTACCCTCGTTCTGATAATCGGTATTTGCCGACCGAACATTTTAACGACAGATTTAAAGTGATGGCAGCGATTGCTCATCATTTACCCGAATATCAACAAAAGCCTGAAGTGGTTGATCCCGCTATTCGCAATCGTTGCTGGAATGATAAAGAGGTGGAAGCCCACCACGCGATTATTCCAACCGCTCGGCAAGGGACTGTACATTTGACCGAAAATGAAAAAAGAGTCTATCAACTCATCGCACGCCAATATCTAATGCAATTCTGTCCTGATGCGGAATATCGCAAAAGTAAAATCGGACTTGAAATTGCAGGTGGTAGTTTTGTCGCTCAAGCACGCAACCTTGTGATTGCCGGCTGGCGAGCATTACTCGGTAAAGAAGATAGCCTTGACGATGCAGAGCCACTACTACCGATTGTCAAAAAAGGGCAAATCCTCCATTGTGAAAAAGGGGAAATTGTCAGCAAAAAAACACAACCGCCCCGCCACTTTACTGACCGCAGTTTGCTTTCAGCGATAACCGGGATCGCCCGTTTTGTACAAGATAAAGAATTGAAAAAAATCTTGCGTGAAACCGATGGTTTAGGCACGGAGGCAACCCGAGCCGGCATTATCGAATTGCTATTTAAGCGTGGTTTTTTAATCCGCAAAGGGAAAAATATCCACAGTACGGAAGCTGGCAGAACACTGATTCAAGCACTTCCCGACTCTGCTACCCAGCCAGATATGACCGCTCATTGGGAAATGCAACTGAATCAAATCAGCAAAAAAGAGACCAGCTATCAGCAATTTATGTTTGAGCTAAACCAACAACTACCGCATTTATTGCAAAGCCCAAACCGCCAAGTGTTGCAAAATTTAGCGAAAATCACACCGCTTGCAAGCAGCAATAAACCTCGTTATTTTAAAAAGCGAACACAAACTGCTGAAAATTAAATCAAGCAGGTAAAAATTGCTGTTTGGCACTTGTCAAACGGGCGTAAATTCTATATTATGCACGCCATTGCAAATTTCGCATAAAGAATACAAGAGAATAAATTAATGTTAATTAATGTACTCACTATTGTTTATCTTGTGGTTGCCGTATTATTGATTGCATTTGTATTAATGCAACAAGGTAAAGGTGCTGATGCAGGTGCTTCTTTCGGAGCCGGGGCCTCAGCAACAGTGTTCGGTTCAGCAGGATCAGCAAACTTTTTATCAAGAACAACTGCTCTACTTGCAACGATTTTCTTCGCAATTAGTTTAGTGATTGGCAATTTAAGCTCTCACAGCGTAGCACCAAAAAGCCAATTTGAAGATTTAAGCCAAGTAGAACAAAAACAAGCAGAACCGGTAAAAACCGAAAATAACGATATCCCTCAATAATCGTTACAAAATAGAATATAAGCTCTGGTGGTGGAATTGGTAGACACGCCATCTTGAGGGGGTGGTGGACGTAGTCCGTGCGAGTTCAAGTCTCGCCCAGAGCACCAAATTAAAATTCTATAGTATTATAGATATAGTAAAAAAGCCTTGAAAATAAATATTTCAAGGCTTTTTATTATTTCATAAAAATAAACATAAATAAATGTAGTGGTAAAATCAAAATTTTAAAAATATTGTATAAATAATATATTATACTTCTTTCTAAATTACTATGTTGACGTAATTTATCTTTGATTTCTTTTAAACTACCCTCACCAGTGTGTTTGTTATTTTTAAAATGGTTTCTGTTTTACAATATACACATAAATACGATCACAACATAAAGTTAATATTATTTATTAACTTTAATTAAGCATTGATAAACCTTACTTCCTTTTGATAATAAAGGCGTACCAACAATTAATGTTAATTTATGTACCCCTTCTGGCAAGTATCTAAACTGAATACGATTTCGCTTTACAGCGCCAGCATCACGCTCACCATTTTCTTGTTCTAACTCCCATACTGCTTGAATTTTCGCTGTCTTATCTGATAAAAACAGCGGGATATAGATAGGCAAGTTAATGTCAAAATTAACTTGCTCAGGAATAATTTTACGCGATGTTTTTCTCGATAATAATTTGTTTAACTTAGACATAGAATGTTCCTTTGTAAAATGTAAAATAAACTCATTCATTACTGTAAAGCTTAAAATAAAAGTATTAGAAATAATAGTTAAAAACCTCCCATTTAACTAACCTAGATCAAACTTTAGGTAATTACATCTACTTCCTATCGATATATCGGCAAAATTTATTGATTAGACCACAATTGGAATGCATAAATTGTGAGCATTTCCCTATTTATAAGATTCTATTTATTTCCAAAAATACACCATAATCGATGTTTTATTTTAACAATAGCGGTTAAATTTTGTCAAAACTTTGCAAATCAATAAAAAACATTGATTTTTGCACTAAAATCCTGTATTTATTCACAATCTTTATAACATCATTTTTAGGAGCAAACACAATGCAAAATGTAGGTTTTATCGGTTGGCGTGGTATGGTCGGTTCGGTCTTAATGGATCGTATGGTTGAAGAAAATAACTTCGCCAATATCAACCCTGTTTTTTTCACTACTTCACAAGCGGGTCAAAAAGCCCCTGTTTTTGGCGGGAAAGATGCTGGCGAATTAAAAAACGCCTTTGACATTGAAGAATTAAAAAAACTAGACATTATCGTGACTTGCCAAGGCGGCGATTACACAAACGAAGTCTATCCAAAATTAAAAGAAACCGGCTGGAACGGCTATTGGATTGATGCTGCTTCTGCATTACGTATGAAAGACGATGCTATTATCGTATTAGACCCGGTGAACCAACACGTGATTTCAGAAGGCTTAAAAAACGGTATTAAAACATTTGTAGGCGGAAACTGTACCGTAAGCCTAATGCTAATGGCTATCGGTGGTTTATTTGAGAAAGATTTGGTCGAGTGGGTTTCTGTAGCAACTTACCAAGCCGCTTCCGGTGCCGGTGCGAAAAATATGCGTGAATTGCTTTCTCAAATGGGTGAATTAGAAGATAGCGTAAAAGCTGAATTAGCAAATCCTGCCTCTTCTATTTTAGAGATTGAACGTAAAGTTACTGCTAAAATGCGTGCGGAAGACTTCCCAACCGAGAACTTCGGTGCGGCATTGGGCGGTAGCTTAATTCCTTGGATTGATAAATTATTACCGGAAACCGGGCAAACTAAAGAAGAGTGGAAAGGTTATGCAGAAACTAATAAAATTTTAGGTTTAAGCGATAGCCCAATTCCAGTTGATGGTTTATGCGTGCGTATTGGAGCATTACGCTGCCACAGCCAAGCATTCACAATTAAGCTGAAAAAAGATATTCCGTTAGCGGAAATCGAGCAAATTATTGCTGCCCACAATGAATGGGTGAAAGTAATTCCAAACGACAAAGAAACCACATTGCGTGAATTAACCCCGGCGAAAGTGACCGGTACATTGAGCGTGCCGGTTGGTCGCTTGCGTAAATTAGCGATGGGTGGAGAATACTTAGCTGCATTTACCGTAGGTGACCAATTATTATGGGGTGCAGCAGAGCCTGTTCGCCGCATTTTAGTTCAATTAACCCAATAATTCGCCACTGCTCTATACAAGCGGTTGGATTTTGCAAATTTTTTGCAGAATTTGACCGCTTGTTTGTTATAATTATTTTCATCTTTTTTCACTTTTAGATGAATAAATTATGAAACCGATTTTTCTTGAAATCCGCCATTTGCGGACATTAATCGCATTAAAAGAGAGCGGTAGCGTATCTCTTGCAGCAAAGCGTGTCCATTTAACACAATCCGCACTTTCACACCAAATAAAATTACTGGAAGAACAGTATGATCTTACGCTATTTGAGCGAAAAAGCTCCCCTATTCGCTTTACACCAGCTGGCGAACGTTTAATTAAGTTGGCCTACGATATTTTGCCCAAAGTCATTGAGGCTGAATTAGATTTAGCCCGAGTGAAACAAGGAGAAGTCGGAGAGGTACGTGTTGCAGTAGAATGCCATACCTGTTTTGATTGGCTAATGCCGGCAATGGATACTTTCCGTCAACATTGGCCTCTAGTTGAATTAGATATCGTATCGGGTTTCCATACTGATACGGTTGGTTTGCTATTAAGCCATCGTGCAGATCTGGCAATTGTCGCTGAAGAGGAAGATAACGCTGGTATTATATACAAACCACTCTTTTCATATGAAATGGTAGCTATTTGCTCTAAAGATCACCCTCTTGCCACAAAAGATGTATGGGAAGCTGAAGATTTTAAAGATGAGACATTAATTACCTATCCAGTACCTGATGATATGCTAGATTTACTGCGAAAAATATTAAGCCCTGCTGGCATCAAAGTTACTCGGCGTAATAGTGAGTTAACTATTGCTATTATTCAGCTAGTAGCAAGTCGGCGAGGCATTGCTGCACTACCTTATTGGGCGGTTAAACCATATTTAGATAGGGGGTATGTGGTGGCAAGAAAAATAACTCAGCAAGGGCTATATAGCACCCTTTATGGCGCTATTCGAGAAGCCGATGCTACCCTAGCCTACTTAGATGATTTCCATGATACCGTAAAATCGCAGAGTTTTGCGACTCTTCCTGGATTGATGGTATTAGAGTAAAAAATTAACAATTTATGTTAGCCTAAGCACAAAAAAGCGAACTTATGTTCGCTTTTTTATTTAAATTTAATTTAACGCTCGTAAAATATCATCAACACGTTCTTTTGCATCACCAAATAGCATTTGGGTATTTTCTTTAAAGAACAGTGGGTTTTGCACACCGGCGTAGCCTACTGCCATTGAACGTTTGAAGACGATAACATTTTGTGCTTTCCATACCTCAAGCACCGGCATTCCGGCAATAGGGCTTGATGGGTCGTCTAATGCCGCCGGGTTTACGGTGTCGTTTGCACCGATTACTAATACTACATCGGTTTCTTCAAAATCATCATTGATTTCGTCCATCTCCAGCACGACATCATAAGGCACTTTTGCTTCCGCTAATAATACGTTCATATGCCCCGGTAAACGACCTGCCACAGGGTGAATACCAAAACGCACATTCACGCCTTTTTCACGCAATTTTGCTGTAATTTCCGCCACCGGATACTGAGCTTGGGCCACCGCCATACCATATCCCGGCGTAATGATCACAGAGCTTGCATTTTTTAGCATTTCTGCCACTTCTTCGGCTGTCGTTTCACGGTGTTCACCGTACTCTTCGTCACCTTTGCCAGACTGAACTTCATTGCCGAACCCGCCTGCAATCACGCTAATGAATGAGCGGTTCATTGCTTTACACATAATGTAAGAAAGAATTGCACCTGAAGAACCTACTAACGCACCTGTTACGATTAATAAATCGTTGCTTAGCATAAAGCCTGCCGCTGCGGCTGCCCAACCTGAATAAGAGTTCAGCATTGAAACTACAACCGGCATATCCGCCCCACCAATAGAAGAAACTAAGTGCCAGCCGAAGACTAACGCAATAATTGTCATAATCAGCACAGGGAAGATATTGTGCGGATTATTTAAAAACACGATCATCAAAAAGACAGAAACGATTATGGCAGCTAAGTTCCATTTGTGTTTGTGTGGAATATTCAGTGCCGCAGAAGAAACTTTACGACCAAATAATTTACCGCTTAGTTTACCAAAAGCAACCAATGAACCAGAGAATGTCACCGCTCCAATGAAAATACCTAAGAACACTTCCACGTTGTGGATATTGGCAAGAGTGGCTTGTTCCGCTAAAAATGCCGCTTGTGCCGCTTCATCTAAATTTGCCGGCATTAATGCATTGGTATGAAGTCCATAGCTGTTAAAGCCAACCAATACCGCCGCTAAACCGACAAAGCTGTGTAGAATTGCCACTAATTCAGGCATTTCGGTCATTTCTACTTTTAGGGCTTTTTTCACCCCGATGAATCCACCGATTGCCATTGCGATTAAGATCCAAATCGTGCCATGTGATTGCGGGCCGAAAATGGTTGCCACTAAAGCAATCGCCATACCCACAATCCCATACCAACAACCTGCTTTGGCGGTTTCGTGTTTAGAAAGACCGGCTAAGCTCATAATAAAGAGAATAGCTGCAATAATGTACGCAGCAGTCACAAATCCAAAAGACATAGTTTCGTTTCTCCTTAACCTTTTCTAAACATTGCAAGCATACGTTGCGTTACTTTAAAGCCACCAAAAATATTGATGCTGGCAACCAAAATCGCAATAAATGCCAAAATATCAATAAAGAAATTACCGGTCGGTTGGGCAATTTGTAATACCGCCCCTACGATGATAATCCCTGAAATCGCATTTGTTACTGCCATCAATGGGGTATGTAGTGCGTGGCTGACGTTCCAAACCACATAATACCCTACCACACAAGCGAGAACAAATACGGTAAAGTGCGATAAAAATGCTGCCGGAGCCACAGATGCAAGCCATAGGAACAGCACTCCTGCGGCGGCCATCACGCCATATTTCACTCGAGGGTCTGCAGGTTTTTCCTCTTTTTTGACCGCTTGTGGAGCGGCTGCTTGTTTTTGCGGTTGGGCAGATACTTGAATCGGCGGAGCCGGCCAAGTCAATTCGCCGTCACGCACCACCGTTACGCCACGCAACACCACATCATCAAAATTAATCTCAATTTGACCATCTTTATTTGGTGCTAACAGTTTAAGTAAATTCACCAAGTTAGTGCCGTAAAGTTGCGAAGATTGCGTTGGTAAACGTGCAGGGAAATCGGTATAACCAATCACTTTCACTTGATTATCGGTCACCACAAGCTCACCGGCTTTAGTGTATTCACAGTTACCACCGGTTGCAGCGGCTAAATCAACAATCACTGAACCCGGTTTCATTGAATCAACCATCTCTTTAGTGATTAAACGAGGAGCAGGTTTGCCCGGAATGGCAGCGGTGGTAATAATAATATCCACTTCTTTGGCTTGCTCGGCATATAACGCCATTGCACGGCGGTTAAACTCTTCCGACATCACTTTCGCATAGCCGTCACCTGAGCCACCTTCTTCTTCAAAATCAATTTCGAGGAAATCTGCCCCCATTGATTTAACTTGTTCTTTCACTTCAGGACGAGAGTCAAACGCACGCACAATCGCCCCCAGGCTATTTGCCGCCCCGATTGCTGCAAGACCTGCAACACCAGCACCAATAACCAACACTTTTGCCGGTGGCACTTTACCTGCTGCGGTAATTTGCCCGGTAAAGAAGCTACCAAAAGCGTTTGCCGCCTCTATCACCGCACGGTAACCCGAAATATTTGCCATCGAACTTAACGCATCGAGGGCTTGCGCACGAGAAATACGAGGAACAGCGTCCATTGCCAGCACATTAATTTTCTTAGACTGCAATTTTTCCATTAATTGTGGATTTTGTGCCGGCCAAATAAAGCTGACTAAGGTTGCCCCTTCTTTGATTAACTCAATTTCAGCCTCTGTCGGCGCATTCACTTTAAAAATAATGTCTGCATTCCAAACTTCTTGTTGTGTGCCGATATTTGCACCTGCAGTTAAAAATGCGTTGTCTTCAAAACTGGCTTTAAAACCTGCGTCTTGTTCCACAAGTACGTCAAAGCCAAGTTTTTTGATCTGCTCAACGGTTTTTGGCGTTGCCGCCACTCGAGTTTCACCGTCTAACAGTTCTCTTGGTACACCAATAAGCATAAAGACTCCTGTATGGTTGTTGTGATTAAAAACGTTCTAAATTTACCACTAAATAAAACAAATAGGTAAAAAATTATGCTCAATTAAACCGATTATTTCACATTTTTTAAAATTTTAAGCAAACCGAATTTTTGCTACACTATTGGCTGGCTAAATTTAACAAAAAAGAAACAAAACCAATGCAAATTCTCGACCAAATTCAGATCATTCTTGTTGAAACTTCACTCCCGGCAAATATCGGTTCCGCAGCCCGAGCAATGAAAACGATGGGCTTAACCCATTTGCGATTAGTCGCCCCAAAACAACCGCTTGATGAGCAAGCCGAGGCACTTGCCGCTGGGGCAAAAGATGTGTTGGATAACGCTCAATGCTACGCTACTTTTGATGAAGCGATTGCCGATTGCCAACTGGTGATCGGCACCAGTGCCAGACTTCGCCATTTGCAAAATACCCTGATTGAACCAAGAGACTGTGGTGAATTAGTGGTAAATCGAGCCAATCTTGGCAAAGTGGCGATTGTATTTGGACGTGAACGAGTGGGACTAACCAACGAAGAATTATTGAAATGCCAATACCATTTGAATTTTCCGACCAATCCTGATTATGGCTCTCTGAATTTAGCAATGGCAGTACAGCTCGCAAGTTATGAAATCCGAATGGCTTATTTGCAAAATTCCAGCCAAAAACAACCGCTTGCAGCAGATAAGGATTACCCAACCGCTCAAGCCTTAGAGCATTTCTTCGCTCACACCGAACGCCTATATACCGAATTGGGTTTTATCCGCAATGATTCCGTGATGCTAAAACTCCGCCGTTTATACCAACGTGCCGAACTGGAAACTAATGAGCTGAATTTACTGAGGGGAATGCTCACGGCGGTGGAGAAGGCAAATTGACAAGCGGTTAATTTTTAGTAGAAATTTGCAAAATCCCTGACTAAAACAAAAACGGTAAGATTACTCTTACCGTTTTCTCTAAATCATTATTTTAAATTCAACAGTTTATTTGAACTTTCAATAATACTGCCCATTGTAGAATCGCCTTTTAATTGTTCTTCGCTCATCGGTTCGATATGCCAAATATTTTTCGCATAATCCATCACCGAGCGGTCTGAGGAGAAATAGCCCATATTGGCAATATTGATGATGGCTGAACGTGTCCAAGCTTTCTTGTTACGATAGGCTTGAGCCACTTTTTCTTGAGCCTCCACATAGCTACGATAATCGGCACAGGCTTGGTAGTAGTCACCTGAATTTAAGATCAAATCTTGATAGCGATACGGATCTTCCGGTGAGAATTTACCGTTTAGAATTTGTGAAATTGCCTCATTCAATTCGCTGTCTTTTTCGTAGTAGTGATACGGTGAGTAACCGTTGCGGCGAAGCTCTTCCACCTGCTCTACTTCATTACCGAAAATAAAGATGTTCTCTTTACCAACGTGATCTAAAATTTCGACATTCGCACCGTCTAATGTACCAATGGTTAAAGCACCATTGAGGGTAAATTTCATATTAGAGGTTCCGGAGGCCTCTGTACCCGCTAAGGAAATTTGCTCTGAAACATCAGCTGCCGGAATAATCATTTGTGCTAATGAAACACCGTAGTTCGGAATAAACACCACCTTAATTAAATCATTAATGCGAGGGTCATTATTCACCACATTTGCCACA
Organism: Mannheimia haemolytica; assembly: GCA_900638155.1. Taxonomy (NCBI): domain Bacteria; kingdom Pseudomonadati; phylum Pseudomonadota; class Gammaproteobacteria; order Pasteurellales; family Pasteurellaceae; genus Mannheimia; species Mannheimia haemolytica. The sequence goes on from LR134495.1 coordinate 1,670,769, forward strand.
TCATTAATCAAACGAATCACTTTTTTCGCTGCATAATAAGCACTTGCCGCTTTCCCTGCGAAGATAAACACACGAGGTGTCCAATCAGCAGTCGGGTTTTTCAAGATGCGGTTATAAAGCGTGATGATATGCAACACGTTCATTTGCTGGCGTTTATACTTGTGAATACGCTTAACTTGTACATCAAAAATCGCTTCAGGATTAAGTTTAATTCCCTGAGTTTCTTCGACATATTTGGCTAAGCGACGTTTGTTTTCTACTTTCACCGCTGCCACCTGTGCTTGCACATCAGCATCATCAACAAACACGTTGAATTTTTCCAATTCACTTAAATCAGTCAGCCACTTATTGCCGATACATTTATCTAAAATATTAGCAAGCCCTGGGTTGGCAATTTTGATCCAGCGGCGAGGTGTCACCCCATTAGTCACATTAGTAAAACGATTTGGGTAAATACGGGCAAAATCGGCAAAAATAGATTCAACCATTAAATCCGAGTGAATTTTCGCCACACCATTTACTTTCGCTGAGGCGACTACCGCAAGCCACGCCATACGCACACGGCGATCGCCTTGTTCATCAATTAAGGAAACACGAGAAATCAAATCGTGATCTTCCGGGAATTGGCTACGCACTTCCTCTAAGAAATATTCGTTAATGTCGAAAATAATCTCTAAATGGCGTGGTAGCACACGGGCTAACATTTCTACCGGCCAAGTTTCTAACGCTTCACTCATCAAAGTGTGATTGGTGTAGAAGAAAATTTTACGAGTCATCGCCCACGCTTGTTCCCAGTCATAGCCTTTTTCGTCAATTAAAATACGCATTAACTCAGGCACAGCAAGGGTTGGATGAGTATCATTTAGGTGAATTGCCACTTTGTCAGCTAAATTCACACAAGAGCCGAACTCCGCTTCGTGGCGGCGGATAATATCTTGTACAGATGCCGAGCAAAGGAAATACTCTTGGCGTAAGCGTAATTCACGACCGTTATAAGTAGAATCGTCCGGATAAAGCACACGAGAGACGTTTTCCGAGCTGTTTTGTTTAACCATTGCTGCAAAATAATCGCCACGGTTAAAATCAGATAAGCCAAACCCTCTACCCGATGCGTGTGCAGACCATAAACGTAAGCTGTTAGTTGAGGTGGTCTCAAAGCCCGGGATCAGTTGGTCGTGAGCTTGAGCGGTAATTTCTTCTTCCGGCTGCCATACTACTTTTTTACCCTCACGCCAAGTTTTACCGCCAAAGCGTACCGGGAAACGCTTACTTGAACGTAGATATGGCCATACAAATTCATTCTCTAACCATTCATCAGGTTGCTCAATTTGCTCCCCGTTGCGGATTTCTTGGCGGAACATACCGTATTCATATTGAATACCGTAGCCGATTGCCGGAATTTTCATTGTAGCAAGGCTGTCCATATAGCAGGCGGCTAAACGCCCTAAGCCACCGTTACCTAAGCCCGGATCGCCCTCTTCATTGATAATTTCGTCCAAATCTTGCCCTAGCTCTTTTAACGCTGCGCCAATCAGCTCATACACACCTTCAGAAATCATTGCGTTACTGAACGTACGCCCCATTAAAAATTCCATTGAAAGGTAATAAACACGGCGACTACCATTTGCAACCTGACTACGGCGGGTTTGCAGCCAATCTTCGGTAGATAAATCACGCACTACACGTAAGGTTGCATTGAGCCAGTTACGCTTACTGGCATCACGGGGTTCAACTCCTAAAGCGAACACCATTTTGTGCAAAATCGCATTTTTAACATTTTTGATCATTTCTGGGCTTAATGACTGCCTGCTCATTGAGTAAATTCTCCTAATTTTTAATATTGCAAGCGGTCGTTTTTACAAAAAAATCCGCAAATTCGACCGCTTGAAATGATGTTGTGAATACAAATTAAATAATTTCGTGGTATAAATTTTGGTACTGTTCTGCCACTTTTGCCCAACCAAAATCTTGAGCAAGGGCATTCTGGCGAACGCTCGACCACAATTTTTGTTTCTGCCATAAGCTGATTGCCCGCATAGCTGCCTCTAAAAACGCAGGTGCATCTGGGTAATCAAATACAAATCCGGTGGCACTGCGGTTTTCAATGCTCTCTTTATGGCTATCTACCACCGTATCAGCTAAGCCACCGGTACGGCGAACCAGCGGTAAAGTGCCATATTTCAGCCCGTAAAGTTGAGTTAATCCGCACGGCTCGAAACGACTCGGCACTAAAATCAGATCACCACCGGCAATAATTTGGTGCGATAAAGCTTCATCATAGCCAATTCGTATGCCAATTTGATTTGGGTATTTGTGTTGGAAATAGCGTAGTGCATTTTCCAAATCAGGCGAACCGCTGCCCAACACGATAATTTGTACATTATGTTGCATTAGTGTATCAATGTTCGCTAATAAGAAATCCGCCCCTTTCTGTTCAGTGAGGCGAGTGACCATTACCATCAACAATGCTTCTTTGTCTTCCGGCAAACCAAAAATTCGTTGAAGTTCCGCTTTGTTTTTAGCTTTACCGTGCATATAGTTCGCTCGGTAATTCGCTACAATATGCGTATCCGTTTCAGGATTCCACACTTCAGCATCTACCCCGTTTAAAATACCACGCAGTCTGCCTTGATATTGACGGGTTGCCAGTAAACCATGCAAGCCTGCACCGGCAATTTCTTCGGTAATTTCACGGGCGTAGGTTGGGCTAACGGTGGTAATGCGATCAGCAAAATACAAACCTGCTTTGAGGTAAGAAATTTCACCGTAAAATTCTAAGCCTTCGGCGTGGAAAAATTCCCAAGGTAAGCCAAGCTCTGCTAAATGGAAGGCATTAAAGCGCCCGATATAGGCAATATTATGAATAGTGAAGAGCGTTTTTACATTGCTTCCCCAACTTTTAAGATAGGCACAAGCAAGCCCTGCTTGCCAATCGTGTGCGTGTAAAACTTGAGCGGTTCCCCACCAATGATCCAAACCTTGGGCTAATTGCGCCCCAATGTAACCTAATAAAGCAAAGCGTTTATAGTTATCCGGATAGTCTTGATAATTGCTGTCGTGGTAAGGGTTACCATCACGCATAAATAAATGAGGCGCATCGATAACGTAAACGCCTAAGCCATTAAAATAAGCAAATCGGACAGAGACTGTTCCGGCAAAAGTGCCGATAGTAGCAACTTCTACCGTTTCCCCTAAAGTTTGCGCGACTTTCGGGTAATAAGGAATTAACACTCTGACATCATTACCAGCTTGCTGTTGCGCAAATGGCAATGCCCCCATTACATCAGCTAAACCGCCTGTTTTAATTAAAGGGTACATTTCAGAGCAAATATGTAAAACTTTCATTTTTAACCGTTTTCTATGTGTAAAATAGTTGAAAAATAAGACCGCTTGAAGCGCTTTAATCATAACAATACTTCGAGCCTGCGACCTCAAATGACAAACTCGAAGCATTATATCATCTCTTACTAAATTGTATATTTAATATCCGAATTAGCTTCTTTTCCCGCTAATTTATCTAACATTGACTGTGTCACTAATACAATGCCATTTTTGCTGACACGAAAACGTTTCGCATCTTCTTCGGCATTTACGCCAATTTCTAAGCCATCAGGAATTACACAATGTCTGTCAATCACAGCGCGCTTAATCACGCAATTTTTACCGATAGTCACCTGCGGTAAAATCACTGTGTGTTCAATCACCGACTCCGCTTCAACGTGAACACGGTTAAATAAGACCGAATTACTGATTTCTGCATCGGTAATCACACAACCACCGGCAATCAGAGAGTTATCTAAGGTTCTGGCCCGTGCACGATTATAGAAAAAACGTGCCGGTGCGGTTTGTTGCGGACGACCGTGAATCGGCCAAGATTCATCATATAAATCTAATTCCGGATCTTCAGACACTAAATCCATATGGGCAGCCCAGTAGCTGTCAATCGTCCCAACATCTCGCCAGTAAATTGCCCCACTGGCATTACGCCCTTTACAAGAACGTTCAAATGGGTGGGCATATAGCACACCTTGCTCTACTGCTTTTGGAATAATATCTTTACCGAAATCATGTGAGGTTCCTGGTGTAGAGGCTTCTTTTTCCAGCATTTCATAGAGATAATCTGCATTAAATACATAAATCCCCATTGATGCGAGCGAAGAATCCGGTTTTCCCGGCATTGCAGGTGGATCGGCCGGTTTTTCTACGAACTCTTTCACTTTTAGTTTTTCATTCACCGCCATTACCCCAAACTCTGTTGCTTGCGAGCGAGGCACTTCAATACAGCCTACAGTACATTTCGCCCCTTGATCGACGTGATCTTTCAACATTTGGGTGTAGTCCATTTTATAGATATGATCCCCTGCTAAAATCACCACATATTTTGGTCTGTAGTGCGATTTCATCATCGCCATATTTTGATACACCGCATCCGCTGTACCACGATACCAAGTGTTTTCATCTAACTGTTGGCGTGCCGGTAACATATCAATATATTGGTTACGTTCATAAGGTAAAAATGACCAACCACGTTGTAAATGGCGCAACAAAGAGTGTGCTGCATATTGGGTAATCACCCCGATTTTTAATAAATTCGAGTTAATACAATTTGATAACGCAAAATCAATAATACGGCGACTTCCACCGAAATAGACTGCTGGTTTTGCACGTTTATCGGTTAATTCGTATAGGCGGGAGCCTCGTCCTCCTGCAAGAATTAATACTAAGGTATCGTTGGTTAAATCTTGTCTTGCAACAAGAGCCGTTGATTCTTGGTTAAGCATATTGTGTCTCCAATTTATTAGCGAACATTACATCACTTTTTTGAAGTACGCATACACCCATATTATTGAGCGTAACCGCTTGCGTGTCTGTCATCAAAGTACCTTGAGCCTGCTCCAACACAACTTTCCAGTTGCCTTGTGGCAGTAAAAACGATTGAGGTTGTCGATTAGCATTGAATAAAAGCAGCCATTCTTGCTGTAATAAAACGGCAAGCCCATTATGTTGATTATGCCAATCATCAATATTCATTGGTTGAGCAGTAGGATTCAGCCATTGTACTGAATCCTCGTGCCACCAACTATTTTGCTGGGAAAGCAAAGCAATTTTTTTACGTAACCGAATTAAACTACGAACATAATCCAGTCGTGTGTGGTTTATATTTTCCCAATCTAGCCAAGTGATCTCATTATCTTGGCAGTAACTATTATTGTTACCCAGCTGGCTATGCCCGATTTCATCACCGGCTAAAAGCATCGGCACACCTGCAGATAAAAAGAGAGTAGAGAGCAAACTACAAGCGGTGATTTCTCGCTGTTTTTTTACCAATTCATCAGCTGTTTGCCCTTCAACACCGTGGTTATTGCTATAGTTGCTGTTATGCCCGTCTCGGTTTTGTTCACCATTTGCCCAATTATGTTTTTGCTGATAGCTGGTGAGATCTTGTAACGTAAACCCATCGTGTGCCGTAATGAAATTGATACTTTTTGAAACAGAATATTTAGCAAACACATCATCACTTCCGGCCAATCGCCGTGCAAAAAGCCCCCAATCACCTTGGTTTTGTAGCCAAAAACGGCGTATATCATCACGATAACGATCGTTCCACTGATAAAAAGGCTCAGGGAATTGCCCTAATTGATAACCTTCTGCACCAATATCCCAAGGCTCAGCAATCAACTTAATATGTGTTAATTTAGAATGGCTTTTAAGCGCTGTGAAAAAATCTGCTTTTTCAGAAAAACTAGGTGTTCTACCTAGAATTGAGGCAAGATCAAAGCGGAATCCATCAATATGGCACTCCTCCACCCAATAGGTTAAGCAATCGATTGCCCATCGAAGTATATAAGGATTGCTCAAATTTAAAGTATTGCCACAGCCTGTCCAATTTTCGTATTCGCCCTTTTTATCTAGCCAATAAGCTGTATTGTCAATGCCTCTAAAGCTCAGCATCGGCCCACTTTTATCACTTTCAGCCGTGTGGTTAAACACAATATCCAGAATCACTTCAATATGAGCTTGATGTAAGGTTTTTACGAGCTGTTTAAACTCTTTGAGCGGATTTTGCTTATCTGCGGCTAAGTTCGGTTCAACGGCAAAATTGCCTAATACATTATAGCCCCAATAATTCACAAGCCCCTGTTTCTGCAAATGGGTTTCATCAATATGGTAAGTGATAGGTAGAAGTTCTACTGCGGTTATTCCTAAGGTTTTTAAATATTCTATCGAAACAGGGTGAGCCAAACCGGCAAAAGTGCCTCGAATGTCGCTTGGAATCTGCAAGTTCCGCTGACTAAAACCTTTCACCTGCATTTCATAAATAATAGTCTCTGCCCAAGGAGTGAATAACTGGCTATCATTTTCCCAATCAAAATGCTCATCAATCACGATAGACTTAGGTGCAAGAGAGGCATTATCCCGCTCATCGTTCCATTTATACCAAGCGGCTGCCTCTGCACTACTTAAATCCGGCTTCCCTTCAATCGCTTTAGCGTAAGGATCAGTCAATAATTTTTGCGGATTAAATAACAAACCGGCTTGTTCATCTTGTATGCCTTTCACCCTGTAGCCATATTTTGTACCAGCCTGTACACCTGCTACAAAAATGTGCCAAGTATCTCCGGAAGAAAACATCGGAATACTGGTTTCGTGGTGATTTTCATCAAAAAGACATAACTCAATAGCGGTTGCATTTTGCGAAAAAATTGCAAAATTTGTACCAAATTCGCCCGCTTGTCTATCAAGTTTACTGCCTAAAGGAAAAGGCTTACCTCTAAAATAGTGCATATTATTTTTTATGTTTCTTTAAGTTATGTTTTGTTTTGTTTTTTTGTCTGCGGCTCTTTTGAGGAAGATAGTCGATAGTGGTGGCAAAGTAATGCTCAAGGAGTAGGCTTTACCGTGCGATGCGACCAACTCACTGGCAAATCGGTTTGCATTGCTGATATTACTACCGCAATAGCAAGCTAAATCAGAATTAAGAATTTCTTGATATTCCGATAATTCATTCACTCCAAAACGGTAATTTTCACGCACAATCGGGGTGAAATTACTCACCACAATCACCGAATCGCCATTTTTGGCTTTACGCTCAAAAGCAAACACCGAATTATCGTGATCGTCCACCACTAACCACTCAAAACCTTCAGGATTGTAATCTTGCTCAAACAGTGCAGGGGTTTGGGTGTATAAATGGTTAAGGGCTTTTACCCAACCCAACACGCCTTTATGCCATTCGCCCCCTTCTTCCCCGAGTAAATACCAATCTAAGCTCTCGGCAAAATTCCACTCTTTACCTTGTGCAAATTCATTGCCCATAAAGAGTAATTTTTTGCCCGGATAGCCCCACATATAGCCATAATAGGCTCGCAAGTTCGCAAATTTTTGCCAGCAATCCCCCGGCATTTTATTCAGTAATGAACCTTTGCCGTGAACGACTTCATCGTGTGAAAGCGGTAGAACAAACTGTTCGCTGTATTGGTAGGTCATACCAAAGGTCATTAAATTGTGGTGATAGCGGCGGTAAATCGGATCTTTCTGCATATAGCGTAAAGTGTCGTTCATCCAGCCCATGTTCCACTTGTAATTAAAACCTAAACCGTCTTGTTCGGTCGGGTGCGACACGCCGGCAAAAGAGGTAGACTCCTCTGCAATGCTCGCACCACCTTGGCTTTCATCTCTCAAAATATTATTGGTATGACGTAAGAAGTCGATTGCCTCTAAGTTCTCACGTCCGCCATATTTATTTGGAATCCACTCACCGTCTGAACGTGAATAGTCTCGATAAATCATTGATGCCACCGCATCCACCCGCAACGCATCAATACCAAAACGTTCGATCCAATAAAGTGCATTACCAGACAAATAATTGTTCACCTCATTTCTGCCGTAGTTAAAAATTAAGGTGTTCCAATCTTTGTGGTAGCCCTCTTTCGGATCGGAATGTTCGTAGAGATGGGTGCCGTCAAAATAAACCAAGCCGTGTTCATCTACCGGAAAATGCCCCACTACCCAGTCAAGAATCACACCAATGCCTTTATCGTGAGCTTTTTGGATAAAGTAGCTCAAGCCCTCAGGCGTACCAAAACGGCTGGTTGGCGAATAAATACCGGTGGTTTGATAACCCCAAGAGCCATCAAACGGAAATTCGGAAATAGGCAGCAATTCAATATGGGTAAAGCCCATATCTTTCACATAAGGAATGAGTTCATCGGCAAGCTCTTCATAGCTAAGCCAATAATTATTTTCAATATTGCGTCGCCAAGAGCCTAAATGCACTTCATAAATGGAAATCGGTTTATCGGGAGCATTCGCATTACGGCAGGTTTTCTCGGCTGGCACAATGCTTGGCAAGCCGGAAACAATAGAGGCTGTTTCTGGGCGGAATTGGGAGGCGAAGGCGTAAGGGTCGGATTTCAACCGTAGCACGCCGTTTCGATCCAACACTTCAAATTTATAGCAAACCCCTTTTTTCACATTCGGCAGGAAAATATCCCAAATGCCGGAATCGGGGTGGAATCGCATTGAATGCACCAAGCCGTTCCAGTGGTTGAAATCCCCAACCACGGAAACCCGCTGAGCGTTCGGCGCCCAGACGCTAAAATGCACGCCCCCAACTTCATTTTGTGTGACTAAATGTGCGCCTAATTTTTCGTACGGGCGAAGTTGTTTTCCCTCAGCAAACAGCCAGTTATCCAGCTCTTGAATGTGGGTTTTAAAACGGTAAGGGTCTTCAATATCCACCGTTGAATCAGGGTATTCCACCAACAAGCGGTAAGAAAAATCTGTTTTTTTACCAATCAGTTCTGCAATAAAAAAGCCTCTATCATCAATTTTTAGCATTGATGACACAGGCTTTCCGTTTAAATCGATCACTTGGCAAGCTATGGCAGAAGGAAGAAATACCCTAATAATAACGCCGTTATTGCTAGGGTGAATACCTAGGTAGGAGAAAGGATCATTACAAGAACCCGAAGAAAGTCGCTCAACAAAAGAAGCATCTTTTTCAGAATAAGTATAGTCTTGCATCGGCACTCCTTGCTTAAAGCGTTTAATACTTAAATTTCAATAGTTCTCACTCTATCACTAAATAGAAATAAAAGAAGTGGATTTACGCCATTTTTTGAGCTAAATCACAAAATAAAATCGTTTTAATCTTTAGTTTAAATCATCAAACCTTAAATTTTGTGACATAGATCACATTTTGAAACATTTTTATGGATATTTTTAGTTGGCTATAACGGTTTAGCAAAATATAGAGTAAACTAACCATAACATTACAGTTTAAAAATCAACTTTAAATCCAAGGAGCTAAAATGCTTAATTTATCGGCAAAAAACATCCGTTTAAATGGTTCAGCAAGCAACAAAGAAGAAGTTATCCGTTTTGTTGCCGCCGAATTAGTCGCCAAGGGCAATGTAGCAGCCGGCTATGAAGTCGGTATGCTTAATCGTGAAACCCAAACCTCTACTTTTTTAGGTAACGGAATTGCTATTCCCCACGGCACGCTTGATACCCGTGATTTAGTCAAAGAAACCGGCGTGCAAATTATCCAACTTCCGCAAGGCGTGGAATGGGGCGAAGGCAACACTGCTTATGTAGTTATCGGGATTGCGGCTAAATCGGACGAACACTTAACCTTACTCCGTCAACTCACCACTGTATTAAGTGATGAAGATGCCGCAGCTACATTAGCGAAAACGCAAAATTTAGATGAATTTATTGCCGTATTAAGCGGTAAGAAAAACCTTCCTACCTTATCTCCAGAGCTGATTTCTTTGAATGTAGAGTCTTCAAGCCTTATCACTTTATCAGCCATTAACGCAGCCAAACTACAAGAGCAAGGCTATGTTTCCCAAGCATTCATCAGCGATGTGGTTGCCAACAAAGCATTACATTTAGGCAATAATCTATTTGTGGTGGATTCCGCCAAAGGTAACCAAGCTAACGGGGTCGCTATTGCCCGTAATACGCAAGGTCAAACTCTATTAACGGTGGCAGAAACCGACAATGCTCTGCAACCATTATTAGCTCAATTATTGAAATCAGAGGTGAGAAGCCAGTTTGCTCATTTCTCTGCGGAACAAATGCTTGGTTTATTAAAAGGCGAAAGCGTAACTTCAACCCCTGTAACCAATGCCGAAGCGAGTGGCAACCAAGTGATTGGTACATTCACTATTCGTAACGACAACGGCTTACACGCTCGCCCTGCTGCGGTGTTAGTACAAACCGTAAAACCTTTCTCCTCGAAAATCAGCGTAGAAAATTTAGACCGCAACACCGCACCGGCAAGTGCGAAAAGTGCAATGAAAGTGGTAGCGTTAGGGGCGAGCCAAGGGCATCGTTTACGCTTTGTAGCAGAGGGCGAAGACGCTCAACAAGCGATTGAGGCATTACAACAAGCAATTATTAACGGCTTAGGCGAAAGTGTTTCATTTGTCCCGGCTGTGGAGGATACGATTGAAAGCATTGCTATTTCAGCAATTCCTGCGGAAGAAACTGCGACTGCTACCGATGCCAATACGAAAGAAGCCACCTTTGTAATCAAAAACGAACATGGTTTACACGCTCGACCAAGTGCTGTGTTGGTGAATGAAGTAAAAAAATTCAACGCCAAAATTGAAGTGCAAAATGTTGATAAAAATTCACCGCTTGTAAGTGCCAAAAGCCTAATGAAAATTGTTGCCCTTGGCGTAACCAAAGGCACGACGCTACGCTTTGTCGCAACCGGTGATGATGTCGAAGTAGCACTAGCGGCTATCGGAGCTGCCATTGAAGCCGGTTTAGGCGAATAAATGAGGAATCATTATGCGTATTGCAACCGTTACCCTCAACCCCGCCTTTGATTTAGTCGGCAAACTTCAACGTATTGAAATCGGCGAAGTGAACACCGTAGAAACTCTTGGTTTATACCCTGCCGGCAAAGGTATTAACGTTGCTAAAGTTTTAGCTGACTTAGGCACAAAACTTTCTGTAACTGGTTTTTTAGGCGAGGAGAATCAAGGCGACTTCGTTACTGCTTTCAAACAAAACGATCTCACTGATGAGTTTTACCGTATTCAAGGCAAAACTCGCATTAACGTTAAAATTACCGAAACCGAAGCCGATGTGACCGATCTGAACTTCCTCGGCTTTGAAATTTCGGAAAACGATTGGGATAATTTTGTGATTCAATCCAGCCAATGGCAAAGCAAATTTGATTTAGTTGCAGTGTGTGGCTCGCTTCCTCGTGGTGTAACGCCGGAAAAATTTGCTTCTTGGTTGGAATCTTTACACCGCCAAGGCTTAAAAGTGGTGTTAGATACCAGCAATGCGGCACTCACCGCTGGCTTAACCGCTCACCCTTGGTTAGTGAAACCAAACCGCCGAGAGCTGGAAGTGCTGGTCGGGCATTCACTCAACTCAATCGAAGAGATTATTAGTGCAGCTGAACAATTACGTTCCCGTGGTATTGAAAATGTAATTATATCAATGGGCGAAAAAGGCTCTCTTTGGCTCAATCAAGAAGGCGTATTACAAGCTCGTCCGCCACGTTGTGAAAACGTAGTTAGCACGGTAGGTGCAGGTGATTCAATGGTTGCCGGCTTGATTTACGGCTTATCTCAAGGTTGGAGCAAAGAGCAAACCTTGCGTTTTGCCTCCGCCACATCTGCCCTAGCCGTTGCTCAAAGTAACGTTGGGATCGCAGACCGTGCGGCGTTAGACGATATTATTAAACAAACCGATATTACCGTGATTTCAGAAAATCATTAAACCTCAATCAAAGGAACAAACCAATATGAATATTTCTTTTGTATTTCCTCAAACACTAGGCAACGCACGCCGTTTCTTAGTGAATGAAATGTTATCTGCCGCTGCCAAGCAACAAGGACACAATGTTGTGGCGGCAAACCAAGCTGATTTTGTGGTGTTATTCGATAACGCAATTCCACAAGAAGCTGCCGGCAAGCAAGGGGCAATTTTGGACTTAGAACAAGCCTTTGCTCAACCTGAAGCCAGTCTCAAACAAGCGGTCGAAAATGCACAAACTTTTGCAAATGCTACCGCCACCACTACGGTTTCATCTGGTGTGAAAAATATCGTTGCTGTTACCGCTTGCCCAACTGGCGTGGCTCATACTTTTATGTCTGCAGAGGCGATTGAAAACTATGCCAAAGCACAGGGTTGGAACATCAAGGTTGAAACCCGTGGTCAAGTAGGTGCAGGTAATCCAATTTCTGCCGAAGAAGTTGCTGCAGCAGATTTAGTCTTCGTGGCTGCCGATATTGACGTTGATTTGGAAAAATTCAAAGGCAAACCGATGTATCGCACCTCAACCGGTTTAGCGTTGAAGAAAACTGCTCAAGAGTTTGAAAAAGCCTTTGCTCAAGCGAAAATTTACGAAGGTGGTGTGGCAAAAGCGGATAATGCTGAAGCTCCAACTTCTGAGAAAAAAGGGTTATATAAACACTTGATGACCGGTGTATCACATATGTTACCGCTGGTGGTAGCAGGTGGCTTATTAATCGCGATCTCATTTATGTTCGGGATTGAAGCCTTCAAAGATGAAACTATCGCAGGTGGTTTACCGAAAGCCTTAATGGATATTGGTGGCGGTGCGGCATTCCACTTAATGATTGCAGTATTCGCTGGCTATGTAGCGTTCTCAATTGCAGACCGTCCGGGGTTAGCAGTCGGTCTTATCGGCGGTATGCTTGCCACCACCGCAGGAGCAGGGATTTTAGGTGGTATCGTAGCCGGTTTCTTAGCTGGTTATACCGTAAAATTCTTAAATGGTGCAATTCAGCTACCGGCAAGTTTAACCTCACTTAAACCTATTTTGATTTTACCACTCTTAGGCTCAGCGATTGTCGGCTTACTGATGATTTATGTCATCAACCCACCGGTGAAAGCATTAATGGATGCCTTAGTGGAATGGTTAAACACAATGGGGCAAACCAATGCAATTATTTTAGGTATTATTCTCGGTGCGATGATGTGTACCGATATGGGTGGTCCGGTGAATAAAGCGGCTTATACCTTTGGTGTGGGTTTAATTGCTTCACAACAATATATGCCAATGGCAGCGGTGATGGCGGCAGGTATGGTTCCACCAATTGGTATGGCGATTGCGACCCTGATTGCTCGCAGCAAATTCAACACTAACCAACGTGATGCAGGTAAAGCTTCATTCGTGTTAGGTTTATGCTTTATTTCAGAAGGGGCATTACCGTTCGTGGCGGCAGACCCTGTGCGTGTAATTGCCAGCTCAATCTTAGGCGGTGCAACCGCCGGTGCAATTTCAATGGCACTAGGCATTACCTTACAAGCCCCACACGGCGGTTTATTCGTGATTCCATTCGTTTCACAACCGTTAATGTACTTAGCTGCTATTGCCATCGGCTCATTAGTCACCGGCGTAGTCTATGCCGCTATCAAACAAAAAGCGGAATAATTTACGAACAAAAAACGGAGCGAAATGCTCCGTTTTTTATATCACATAGATAACGAATGTATCAGCGTATGTGTGTGCAACGAAGTGATTTTATGCAATCTTTCCAAGCGGTTTATCCCTTGGGCGTTAATCAAGATTGTTTCATTTTAATTACACCAAAAGGAAATCTAAAATGAATCAACAACCTCCAGTTTCCGTTCGTTTAAAACAAGAGGGTTTAATCGCTTTTAAGCAAGCCTATCAGCGAGCAAAAAAAGCCGGTCTATTGAAATCGGTCAAATAATCTTTAAACCGCTTGTTCTACAAGCGGTTTATTTTTCCTTAATTATCACACCTTTCTACGAAAACTATCCCAACTCAGTAACCCAATTGAAATCAGCAGGCAGATCATCAAAATATAGGAATTGGCATCGAGTTTTTCGCCGATGGCAAAAGAAATCAGCAACATCACCAGTGGCTCAACATAGCCTAGCAAGCCTAACACATTAACCGGTAATAAATTGCTGGAAGCAATGTAGAGAATAAAGGCACTACCGCTTACCACACCAAGCAATGCGAGGTAGCAATAAATTTGCGGATTTTCAGCCACGATTGGCGTCATTTCTACTTGGCTGAGGTAATAAAGTGCAACGGGTAACACCAATAACAATTCCACAAAAAAAGTAGCTAACGTGTTGATTTGAAAATAACGGCGAAGGGTAATATAAAGCGGGTAGCCTAGCCCAGCTACCCAAGTCGCCCACGAAATCGTGCCGCTAAAAAACACACTGCTGCCAACACCGATTACCGCAAAAAGCAAAGAAAGCCATTTCAGGCGGGTAAAATGCTCTTTGAACACTATTTTACCTAATGCTACCGCCACAATCGGCAAAAGCAAGTAACCGAGCGACACCTGTAACGCTTGCCCGTGATTCGGTGCCCATAAAAACAGCCAAAGCTGTACACCGGTGTTGAGTGCAAGAAGCAAAATGACGAATGCAAGCGGTGGATTTTGTCGAATTTTTTGCAAAAGGTCAGCAAAAGCCGATTGCTGTTTAAACAATATAATCGCGAGCAAAATAAACGGAATGACTACCACTATCCGAAAACCGAACATCGCCTCTCCCTCTAACGGGCGAAGCAATATCGCAAAATAGTAAACTGCTCCAAACAGTACATTGGCTGCAAGCGAAGCTAAAATTCCTTTGAGCATTTGGCTTTCCTCTTATCAACAATCAAACAACAAGCGGTTGACTTTGAACAAAAATTTACAAATCTTAACTACGCCCCATAGTATGAAAAAATTTGTAAGTAAGCTAGCTATATTCGATTTTTCCCGATACAATGCTCCCAATTTTTCACTCTTTTATTTATAGGACTTCATAATGAAAAAGATTTTTTGGATTTTACTGATCGCCGTGCTTGCTGTTGGTGGTTATTCTTTAACAAAATACAACGATTTAATGCGTGCAGAAGAAGACATCAACTCCGTATGGGGAAATGTTGAATCGGCTTACCAACGCCGTGCGGATTTAATTCCAAACTTAGTGAATACCGTAAAAGGTCAGGCTAACTTTGAGAAAGAAACCTTAACCTCTGTGATTGAAGCTCGTGCAAAAGCAACAGCGGTAACGATTGACCCAAGTAATGCCACCGAAGAGCAAATGGCTAAATTCCAAGAAGCACAACAAGGCGTAAACTCTGCTCTTTCACGCTTATTGGTTTCAGTTGAGAAATACCCTGAATTAAAAGCTCACGAAGCGTTTTTAAATCTGCAAGCTCAATTAGAAGGCACGGAAAATCGCATTAACGTTGAACGCAATAACTTTAACGAAAAAGTGAAAGAGTACAACAAACAAGTGCGTGAATTCCCAACCAAATTAGCAGCAATGATTATGGGCTTTAAAGCAAAACCGCAATTTAAATCTGAAGCAGGTTCTGATAAAGCACCAACCGTAAACTTCAACTAATTTTAGTTTCAATTTATTCATATTAAAAGCAATAAGCTCTTTCAAATTCGGTGCTTATTGCTTTCTTTTTAAGGGGAACAAATGGGATTATTTTCTTTTCTCTCCAACAAATTACCGATAGATACGCAACGCATTGAACAGGCGATTGCCGATTTAGAGCAAAAAACCTCTGCCGAATTGCGTGTGGTGGTGGAACGAAAAGCCAAAATCGGCAAAACCGACAACGCCGCTATGTTGCGAGCAAGCGAGCTTTTCGATGAATTAAAAATGCGTGAAACGGCTGAACGTAACGGTGTGTTGATCTACCTTTCGTTCAAACCTCACTACGCTGCCATTATTGGCGATGAAGGCATTCATCAAAAAGTCGATAATGATTTTTGGCAAAAAATCTATGCTACTATGTGCCTAGATTGCCAAAAGAGCGATTACACCCAAGCCATTTGCGATGCAATCAAAATGGTAGAAGCTCCGCTCGCTCACCATTTCCCTTATCAGGCTGATGATAAAAACGAGCTTTCAAACGAGGTGGTAGTCAAATGATGAAATCCCTTTGCAAATTTCCATCTATTTTCAACCGCTTGTTATTGGTGTGCTTGGCTCTGTTTAGCCTAAATGCCACAGCGGTAACCTACCCTGAACCGCCAAATCCGTTTTATTACATTACGGATTACACCAAAAACACCTTAAGCCAACAAGAATGGCGGACATTAGAAGATGCCTTAATTGCCAACCGTGCCAAAACGAGTTCGCAAATTGCCGTCGTAATCGTCCCAAGTACGGAAGGCGAAGCAGTTTCAACCTATGCTCACACCTTGTTTAACAAATGGGGGATCGGGCGGAGCAAAAACAACGAAAACAATGGTGTACTGTTATTAATTGCCAAAAATGATCGCAAACTCTTTATCGCCACCGGACGTGGACTTGAAGGCGCATTGCCTGATGCGATTGCATCGAGCATTATCCGCAATGACATCACGCCATTCTTCAAACAAGAGCAATATGCAGCCGGTATCGCTCGTGGCTTATCTGCCATTATGGCGGCCATTAACGGGGAATATGCCCCTTATGCAAGTTATGGCGAAGAAATGCAAGAATTTGATGACATAGACGGCTTACTCTTTTTCTTGTTTGCCGGCATTGTGATTTTCCTGATTTTCCGCCCACGAGGAAACAGCACCTATATTAGCCCTGGTTCAATGGATCAACTAGGACAAATACTAAGAGAAAGCCAACGCAGAGGTGGAGGCTTTGGCGGTGGTCTCGGAGGTGGCTTTGGTGGTGGCTCAGGCGGATTTGGCGGAGGCTTCGGTGGTGGTTTTGGCGGAAGCAGAGGCAGTGGCGACAGCTTCGGCGGTGGTTCATCAGGCGGTGGTGGAGCCGGAGGGAGCTGGTAGTTTCCGCCAAATTTAAAACAATACAAGCGGTCATATTTCTCGAAAAAATTGCGTATTTTTCGCTAAACACCCCAAAAGGCTAGTGAAAATAAGACCGCTTCCTCACTTCTCTAAGCTATGCCCTTTTTAGTAACAATGCTACGGCTTCACAAGCTATGCCTTCACCTCGCCCGGTAAACCCTAATTTTTCTGTTGTAGTGGCTTTTACATTTACCTGTGAAATATCGCATTCCAAATCGCCTGCGATAATCTGACGCATTTTATCAATATGTGGTCGCATCTTCGGAGCTTGAGCAATAATGGTTACATCGACGTTACCGACTTGATAGCCCAATTCTTGCACTTGTCGGTAAGCTTCAATCAACAAACCACGACTATCGGCATTTTTGTATTGCATATCAGTATCAGGGAATAATTTGCCGATATCACCTAAAGCTGCTGCGCCAAGCAACGCATCTGTTAAAGCGTGCAGCGCTACATCTCCGTCACTATGCGCAATGAAGCCTGTGTGATAAGGCACTTCAACCCCAGCAATCATCAGTGGTCTATCTTCGCCAAAAGCGTGAACATCAAAACCGTGTCCAATACGTATCATTTTAGTTCTCCAAATTATGTGTAAGGTAAAATTCCGCTAAGGCTAAATCTTCAGGGCGAGTGATTTTGATATTATCACTTCTACCTGAAACCAATTGTGGCTGGTAGCCTGCAAGCTCCATTGCAGATGCTTCGTCTGTTACCTGAAGCTTATTGGCAAAAGCGGAGGATAATGCTTGTTTTAATGCTTGAGCAGGAAAAAATTGTGGGGTTAAAGCGTGCCATAAGGTTGAGCGATCTTCTGTGTGTGCGATTTTCGTGCCGTTTGCTCTTTTCATCGTATCTACCACTGGAATGGCGAGAATGCCACCTTGCGGATCGTTAATTTGCAAAAGTTTATCTAAATCTGACCGCTTGAGGCAAGGGCGAGCCGCATCGTGAACTAATGCCCAAGCATTTTCAGTGTTGATTTCCTGTAAGGCATTTAGCACTGAATCTGCTCTCGTTTCCCCTCCAAAAACAAGTTGGATCTTAGGGGATTTTAGGAGTTCCAATGTGGAATAAAAAGGGTCTTTTCTTGCCACCGCTACAATCACTTTTTCAACATGAGGGTGTTCAAGAAAAATAGACACTGTATGTTCTAGGATAGTCTTACCCTTTAATAGTAAATATTGTTTTGGTTTTTCTGCTTGCATCCGGCTACCAACTCCTGACGCCGGAATTACTGCAATAATTTTTCGCTTCATAATATATCAATTATGTATTATTTGTTTTTTGGTACAATTCGGTAGAACATCTCGTTCTCTTTTACCATTTCTCGTTCAAGTCTTGCTCTCTCTTCAAGTGCATCTACGCCGTTCTTTAAATCGTAAATTTCGGCTTCAATTAGTTTATTGCGTGAAGTAAGCTTTGTGTTTTCTACTTTTAATAAAGCAATTTCTTCTTGCACTTCTTGATAATCACTCCAACCATTTTTTCCAAACCAAAAGCTATATTGAAAAAAGCCGAGTAATAGAGCAAAAAAAGTAATTAATAAACGCATTTATTTTCTCTTATATGAAATAGTAATGAACTAAGCGGGTTGATTTTACCTTGAATTTGCAAAAAATTCTAAAAATCTTACCGCTTGTGATTTAAACAGGCGATGGATAGTGCTAAATGTATTCGAAAAATTGATATAAAACAAACAAATGCGTATTTTAAAGCGATTTTTTTAAACTAAATGTCAAAAATTTGAAGTATGTAACATTTTTTATTTTTTAATTCTCGTATAATCAGTCCAGTTTTAAATTTATAACTATTATGAGGTAACCACTATGTTAAATCGTATTGAACAAGAACTTGCAGACTTAGGCATTACAAATGTAAAAGAAATCGTGCGTAACCCGAGCTATGAGCAACTGTTTGAAGAAGAGATGAAACCGGATCTTAAAGGTTATGAAAAAGGCGTCCTAACAAATTTAGGCGCAGTAGCGGTAGATACCGGCATTTTCACGGGGCGTTCGCCGAAAGATAAATATATCGTATTAGATGAAACGACAAAAGATACTGTCTGGTGGACATCTGATGCAGCTAAAAATGATAATAAACCGATGACTCAATCTACTTGGCAAAGTTTAAAAACCTTAGTGACCGATGAGTTATCTAATAAGCGTTTATTTATTATTGATGCTTTCTGTGGTGCAAGCCCTGAGCATCGCATCAATGTGCGTATTATTACCCAAGTTGCGTGGCAAGCTCACTTTGTAAAAAATATGTTTATTCGCCCTACAGAAGAAGAATTAAAAGATTTCAAACCGGATTTTGTGGTAATGAACGGTTCCCAAGTAACTAACCCGAACTGGAAAGAGCAAGGCTTAAATTCAGAAAACTTTGTGGCATTTAATATCACAGAAGGTGTTCAGATCATTGGCGGTACTTGGTACGGTGGTGAGATGAAAAAAGGTATGTTCTCTATGATGAACTACTTCTTACCATTAAAAGGTGTCGCTTCAATGCACTGTTCAGCCAATGTGGGCGAAGAAGGTGATGTGGCGGTTTTCTTTGGTTTATCAGGAACCGGTAAAACGACACTATCAACCGATCCGAAACGCAAATTGATTGGTGACGATGAACACGGTTGGGACGAAAACGGCGTATTTAACTATGAAGGTGGTTGCTATGCGAAAACCATCAACCTTTCTATTGAAAACGAGCCGGATATTTACCGTGCAATCCGTCGTGATGCGTTATTAGAAAACGTGGTGGTGCGTGAAGATGGCACTATTGATTTTGATGATAAATCAAAAACAGAAAATACCCGTGTGAGCTATCCGATTTATCATATTGATAATATTGCCGTGCCGTCAAAAGCAGGACACGCTAAAAAAGTGATTTTCTTAACGGCAGATGCATTCGGCGTATTGCCACCGGTGTCTAAATTAACGCCTGAACAAACTAAATACTACTTCTTATCAGGCTTTACCGCAAAATTAGCAGGTACAGAGCGTGGTATTACTGAGCCAACCCCAACTTTCTCTGCTTGTTTCGGTGCGGCGTTCTTATCACTCCACCCGACACAATATGCTGAAGTGTTAGTGAAACGTATGGAAGCAGCCGGTGCGGAAGCCTATTTAGTGAATACCGGTTGGAACGGCACAGGTAAACGTATTTCGATTAAAGATACACGGGGTATTATTGATGCCATCTTAGACGGCTCAATTGAGAAAGCGGAAATGAGTACATTACCAATCTTCAATTTAGCCATTCCAACTGCGTTACCGGGTGTAGAAACCCACATTTTAGACCCTCGTAACACTTATGAAGACAAAGCACAATGGCAAGCTAAAGCAGAAGATTTAGCTGGCAGATTTGTGAAAAACTTTGAAAAATATGCGACCAACGAGGAAGGCAAAGCATTAATTGCTGCTGGTCCGAAGTTATAAGTTGTAATTATAAGTTATAATCGCTAAAAAATTAGTTTAGGACTAAACCTTGAATGAGGTTTAGTCCTTTTGTATAAAGGAGAAGCACAAATAATGACAACATTCCAATTAAGGCTGAAAGCCAAAGATGAGCTTACCCCACACCCAACGGCACAATATTGGCGGAAATGCCAAGTAGAAGAACTGTTTGACTTACCGTTTATGGATTTAGTGTTTAGGGCGGCACAAATTCATCGTGAAAATTTTGATGCTAATGCGATCCAGCTTTCAACGTTACTCTCAATTAAAACAGGAGGCTGTCCGGAAGATTGCGAATATTGCCCCCAATCTGCCCGCTATGATACAGGCATAGAAAAGCAAACAATGCTTGATGTAGAGACGATTGTAGAAAAAGCTAAAATTGCCAAAGAGCGTGGAGCAAGCCGCTTTTGTATGGGGGCTGCGTGGCGAGGACCTAAGCCTAAAGATATTAAAGTAGTCTCAGAAATCATCAATGCGGTGAAATCATTGGGGCTAGAAACCTGTGGTACTTTCGGTATGCTTGAAGAGGGAATGGCAGAAGAATTAAAGCAAGCAGGGCTGGATTACTACAACCATAATTTAGATACCGATCCTGAACGTTATAACAAAATTATACATACCCGCAATCACGAAGATCGAATGGCCACTTTAGGTAAAGTTCGCAATGCCGGCTTGAAAGTTTGCTGTGGCGGTATTGTGGGAATGAACGAAACCCGCCCCGAGCGAGCAGGCCTAATTGCAAGCCTCGCTAACCTCGATCCTCAACCTGAAAGCGTACCGATTAATCAGTTGATTAAAGTAGAAGGTACACCGCTTACCAATGCCGAAGATTTAGACTGGACAGAATTTGTTCGTACCATTGCGGTAGCAAGAATTACTATGCCTCAAAGCTTTGTCCGACTTTCTGCTGGCAGAACTACTATGCCGGAAGCAATGCAAGCCCTCTGTTTTATGGCTGGAGCAAATTCGATTTTCTATGGCGATAAATTACTTACTACAGAAAATCCGGAAGAAGATCATGATCGCCAATTAATGGATAAATTAGATTTATATCCGCTACAATATGTAGCCTGAGTGCCAATGATTTTTGCCTGAAAATTAAAGAATCAAGCGTTATTTTACGCAAATTTCTAACATAAAATAACCGCTTGTCAAATTCGTTCTTGTCTTATTTTAAAATTTATCTATAATGTGAGGTCTTACGCAAGCTTGCGTAATTCGATGGGGCGTTATTGGTTCCTCGCAATGGTGTTCAGCTTACTTGATCAGGTTCGGAAGAAAGCAGTCTGGGTTGAAATTTCTGTGTGCCGAGGGTTGCTGGTAACGCCCCACCCTTTTTATTTAATCCCTATTTATCAGGAGAAAATGATGCTCCAGATTACCCCAATTCCAGCCTTAAGTGATAATTACATTTGGGCAATCCAACAACACAACAATCTGATTATCGTGGATCCGGCTGAATCACAACCTGTATTTGATTTTATTGCAAAAAATTCGCTAAATTTGACCGCTATCTTGCTTACCCATAATCATCACGACCATACTGATGGTGTGCCTAACATAGCAAAACGCTACCCAAATATTCCGGTTTACGGTCCGAAAGAAGTCGCAAAATTTGCTACCGTTATTATATCACCGGATCAACAGCTTAAATTATTTGATTATGACGTAAACATTCTTGAAAGTGCGGGGCATACTGCAGGGCATATTAGCTATTTGTTTGGGTATGATTACCTATTCTGCGGGGATTCACTTTTTTCTGGTGGCTGTGGCAGGGTTTTTACTAGGGATTACCAAGCGCAATTTGATGCGTTACAACGCTTTAAACAACTACCTAATTCCACTCAAGTCTACCCCGCTCACGAATACACCCAAAGTAATTTGAAATTTGTCGAAGCAGTTCTACCTCCAAGCTGTATATTGGCAGAATATCAAGAACAGGTTGATCTTTTACGTTCGCAAAACAAACCGACTTTGCCAACCACTATTGGCTTGGAAATGCAGGTGAACCCGTTTATGCAAGCGGTCGATTTAGCCGAATTTATTGCACTTCGTCAGCAAAAAGACAATTTTTAACCTCATATTTCTAATTAAGCATTAAAGCCTCTCACTTTAATGCTTTTTGGTTAAATAAAACCTTTGCAAACATTGCTTGTCAATTCCACTCTGGCTTATCCTATGGTATAGTTACGACTATTTTTAGCTTAATTTATTATTTTAGTGAGTAAAATTCTGTGAACCTCGATCCTCAAAATATGCCTAAGCACGTTGCCATTATTATGGATGGCAATGGCAGATGGGCTAAGCAGAAAGGAAAATTACGCATTTTTGGTCATCAGAATGGTGTAAAGGCAGTTCGTTCTGCCGTTAGTTTTGCAGCAAAGCATCATATCCAAGTTTTAACCCTCTACGCATTTAGCAGTGAGAATTGGAGCAGACCAGAAACTGAAGTTTCAGCTTTAATGTCTCTGTTTATGAAAGCTTTAGATTCTGAAGTTAAAAAATTACATAAAAATAATATTCGCTTAAAGATTATTGGCGATAAATCCGCCTTTAGCGAAAATTTACAAAAACGCATTGCCGAATCGGAAAAATTAACCGAAAACAATACCGGGTTAATCTTAAACATTGCTGCCAACTATGGTGGTTACTGGGATATTGTTCAAGCTGCTCAACAACTAGCAGTACAAGTTAAATCTGAACAACTTGCTGTGGAGCAGATTACACCCGCATTATTTCAACAACATTTAGTGACAGAAAACCAGCCGCAAGTGGATTTATTAATTCGAACCAGTGGCGAGCAGCGGATCAGCAATTTTCTATTATGGCAAATTGCTTATGCCGAGCTGTTTTTTAGCCCGGTTTTATGGCCTGATTTTAATGATGAGGCTTTTAGTGATGCAATTTATGCTTATCAGCAACGTGAACGCCGATTCGGTGGTTGTTAATATAAAAAGAATAAGGAAATACAATGCTTAAAGAACGTGTACTTTCAGCGATTATTATGATTATTGCCGTGCTGGCTGCCATATTTTGGCTCTCACCACTTCCTTTAACTTTAGTGTTATCGGCAATTGTTGTGGCAGCAATGTGGGAATGGGCTCAATTTGCCGGCTTTAAACGCCCTGTGCCGCGTGCAATTGTGGCAATGGTGACAATCTGCTTATTACTTTTTGCAATCGTTGCGAATACTGATTATATCCGAGCAACCCGTTTTATTACTGATGAGACTACCCCTATCCTCTTTATTGGCTGTATTTGGTGGTTAATTGCCCTTGTCCTAGTGGCAACTTACCCCAACTCGGCAAAACTGTGGGAAAAATCTGTTGCAGCTAAATTCCTATTTGGACTTGCTACCTTAGTGCCGTTTTTAATTGGCACGCTCGCATTGCGTTTCCATAATTATGCACTTGATCCATACCAAGGTACTTATTTATTCCTCTATGTTTGCTTATTAGTTTGGGGGGCTGATTCCGGTGCTTATTTCGTTGGTAGAGCTTTTGGAAAACGTAAACTTGCTCCAAAAGTGTCTCCGGGTAAATCGTGGGAGGGGGTGATTGGCGGTGTCCTTACCTCAGGCGTGATTGCCTTTGTCTTTTTACAACTTACTCCTGCAAATGTGTTCGGCAAAGCACTATCAACAATGCCATTTATTTTAGTTTCAATCGCAACAGTTGCTATTTCAGTATTAGGCGACCTTGCAGAAAGTATGTTTAAACGCCAAGCAGGCATTAAAGACAGTAGCCAACTTATCCCCGGTCACGGTGGTATTTTAGATCGTATTGATAGTTTAACTGCTGCAGTTCCATTTTTTGCCACATTCTTCTTTTTTGTACTATAGAATATGACTTCCATCATTGCATTTTTTATTTTAATTTGCGTACTGGTTTTTGTTCACGAATATGGACACTTTTGGGCTGCTCGCAAATGTGGGGTGAAGGTGATCCGTTTTTCGATCGGATTTGGTAAAGTCTTATTTAAGAAAAAAGATAAACAAGGAACCGAATTTGTTTTTTCACTTATTCCTCTGGGCGGCTATGTACAAATGTGGAATGGTGAAACGGATATCAACGCTCCAGCTCAACAAGCTCTTAAAACAAAATCTGTATTGCGACGTGCATTTATTATTATAGCCGGTCCTGCTGCAAATTTTATTTTTGCGATTTTGGCATACTGGGTCGTTTTTATTGCTGGTATTCCAACTGTTAAACCTGTTATTGGGGAAATTTTACCAAACACTATCGCCTCCCAAGCAAAAATTCCTACCGAATTGGAAATTACAAAAATCGGTCATCAATCTATCCAAGATTGGGAAAGTGCATCTTTAGCACTAGTTGGTTTTGTGGGCAATAAAAATGTACCGTTAGAGGGAAATATCAACGGCAACTCAACACAAAAATATGAACTCGATTTGTCTAACTGGAATATTGACACTGCGAAAGAAAATCCATTAACCGCATTAGGTATTCGCCCCAAAAGTGCAAAAGTCACCGCTGAAATTAAACAAATTGTCGAAAATTCTCCTGCAAGCCAAGTGGGTATTCAAGCAGGTGATCGTATTCTTCAAATTAACCAGCAGCCATTTAATTGGTTCAATTTAGTTGAACTGGTACAAGCAGGTAAACCTATTGAACTTAAAATTGAACAACGAGGTCAGATTAAAGACCTTGTCGTCCAACCAGAAAAAAAAGACGAACGCTATATTATCGGAGTAATACCAAGTTATGAGCCTCTTGCAGATAAATATCGTACCGAATTAAAATATGATATTCTTACCGCATTTTATAAAAGTATTGAAAAAGTGTGGTCTCTTACCCAAACCATACTCCAATTTATCGGTAATTTAATAAGCGGTGATTTGTCCATTAAAAATTTAGGTGGGCCAATTTCAATGGCAAAAGGAGCCGGTGCAACAGCTGAAATCGGCTTAGTTTATTACCTAAGTTTTATGGCTCTAATCAGTGTCAATTTGGGGGTAATGAACTTATTTCCACTTTTACCCTTAGATGGTGGGCAACTTGTTTTATTGGCTGTTGAAGCAATTCGTGGAAAAGCATTATCAGAAAAAGTACAACTCAGATTCCAACAAATTGGATTTGCATTCGTGCTGAGTCTAATGTTATTCGCCTTTGCCAACGATATAATTCACTTTTAACAAGCGGTTAAAAAAGGTGACTTTTTTGCAAAAAGCACCCATACATCAAAATCCATAATTTGGATTTAAACTATATTATTAATAATATTGCAAAACGATCATAGGATAATTTCAATGAAAAAATTATTACTTTCCTCTCTTTTAATTGCAAACGGTGTAGTTGCTGCACCTTTCGTAGTAAAAGACATTCGTGTTGAAGGTGTGCAACCTACAACAGGTGAAGCTATCATTTCATCTATTCCAGTCAGAGTAGGCCAAACAGCGACAGATACTGATGTATCTAATGTCGTCCGCCATCTATTCAGCCAACAACGTTTTGCAGATGTTCGTGCAACACGAGAAGGCAATACGCTTGTAATCAAAGTCGCAGAAAAACCTATTATTGGCAAGGTAGAGATCGAGGGTAACCAAGCGATTCCTAAAGATGCTTTAGAGCAAAATTTGAAAGCAAACTTAATTAACCAAGGTGAAATTTTTGATGCTGCCAAACTTGAGGCTTTTAAAGAAGGGCTAATTGAACATTATCACTCTACCGGTCGTTATGAAGCCAAAATTGACACATCTGTCGTGCATAACACAGAGGGTGGCGTTAATATTAAATTAGTGATTAATGAAGGTGAAGTCGCTAAAGCCAAAACAATTAAGTTTGAAGGTAATAATGCCTTCTCTGATAAAAAATTATTAGAAAACTTAGATATTCAGCCTGATGTTTCTTGGTGGAATATTTTTGAAAGTAGCAAATTTGAACAAACCACCTATCAAAAAGACTTAGAAACATTAAGAGACTTCTATTTAAATCGTGGCTATGCAAAATTTGCTATCCAAGATACCGATGTTCAATTCAATGATAATAAAACGGAAGTTGCATTAACCTATAAATTAGATGAAGGCTCACAGTATAATATTAGTGAAATGCGAATTATCGGCAATACAGCCAATATGGATAGCAAGCTCAACGCCCTACTAAAAGAATTCAAACCAGGTCAATTATTCCGTAAATCAAACCTTACTCAAATTGAGGAAGAAATTAAATCTATTTTAGGGGACGCAGGTTATGGTTCAGCTAAAGTAGACATTTATCCTCAATTTAATGAAGAAAATAAAACCGTAAAAATCAGTTTTGTTGTGGATGCCGGTCGTCGTATTTATGTTCGTAAAATCCGTTTTGAAGGTAATGATGTCACTGCAGATTCAACATTACGTCGTGAAATGCGCCAACAAGAAGGTGCTTGGCTTTCCACAAACAAAGCTTCTCTAGGTAAAGCTCGTTTAGAAAGAACCGGTTTCTATGAAAGTGTTGATATGTCAATGCCAAATGTAGAAGGTACAGCCGATCAAGTTGATGTAGTGTATAAAATTAAAGAACGCAATACCGGTAGTATTAACTTTGGTATCGGTTACGGCACGGAAAGCGGTATCAGCTATCAAGCAGGAATTAAACAAGACAATTTCTTAGGCATGGGGTCAACTATCAGTCTAAATGGTACCCGTAATGACTATGGTACCAGCGTTAACTTAGGCTATACCGAACCTTACTTTACTAAAGATGGTGTAAGTTTAGGCGGTAATATTTTCTATGAAGATTATGATAACTCAGACAATGATTCCGTAGCGTCATATAAGCGCCAAACCTATGGTATTAACGGAACTCTTGGCTTCCCTGTTAATGAAAATAACTCCTATTATTTAGGCTTAGGTTACACACACGATAAAATAAAAAATGCGGCTCGAGAATATACTCGAGAAAAATATGTAAAATCAATGAACTTTGAGTTCGATCCAGCTGCCGATTATTACAAAAAAATCAAAGCGGACGATTTTGATTTTTCTCTCGGTTGGAACTACAACAGCTTGAATAGAGGCTATTTCCCGACTGAAGGAACTACCGCAAACATTGGCGGTAAAATCACAATTCCTGGCTCTGATAATAAATATTACCGAGTCAGTGCAGACTTTAGAAATTATTACCCGTTAAACCGTGAGCACAAATGGGTAATTTCAACGAAAGCTAGCATTGCTTATACTAATGGATTTGGTGGTAAAGAAGTTCCGTTCTATCAGCTTTATACTGCCGGAGGTATTGGTACACTAAGAGGTTTCTCTTACGGTGCAGTAGGGCCTCAAGCGATTTACTATAATACAAAATCCGGCAAATTTGATAGCATGAATAATGATATTATCGGTGGTAATGCGTTAGCTGCGGCAAGCTTGGAATTAATCACACCAACGCCATTTGTGAGCGAAAAATATCAGCACAATGTAAGAACCTCTCTCTTTGTTGATGCTGCAAGTGCATGGAATACAAAATGGAAGAAAGATGAATATACGAACTTGCCTGACTATGGTGATTTCAAACGTTTCCGTGCTTCCGCCGGTATTGCATTCCAATGGATGTCTCCAATCGGGCCATTATCATTCTCTTATGCGAAACCAATTCGTAAATATGATAATGATGATATTGAACAATTCCAGTTCAACATTGGTAGTTCATTCTAATTAACCACAAGCGGTTAATAAATGTAAAAAATTTGCAACTTAGCCGCTTATTTCAAAACTGTTCATACAAGGAAAACAAATGAAAAAATTATTTAAAATGACTGGCTTAGCGGTAGCTTTAGCCGCTACAACAGGAATCGCAAATGCTGCAGATACAATTGGTTTTGTAGACCCAAGCTATGTATTACAAAACCACCCTGTATTATTAGATGCTTCGGCAAAATTTGATAAATTCATGAAAGAAAGCCAAGAAAAATTTGCTGCTGATGAAAAAAAATTAGCAGATGAAAATAAAACCTTAACGGCTGAGCGCAATAAAATTAATGAAGATGCTCAAAAATTACAAAATGAACAAAAAAATGTAGAAGCTTCTATCAAGAAAAAAGTTGCAGCATTAGAGAAAGATGCACCTCGCTTACGTTCAAAAGAGATTCAAGCACGTCAAAATGCGATTCAAAAAGAAGCAAACGCATTCCAAGCTAAAGTAACAGCAATTCAAAAACGTGAAGCTGATTTTGCAAAAAAAGCAGAAGCCTTCCAGAAACGTGCAGATGAATTCCAAAAACGTATTGAACAAGCAAATAAAGAAAATGGTGGCATTAACCCACAAGAAGCGCAAAAACAAGCGGTTGATGAAGTAAATGCAACCATTAAAGAGATCGCAAAATCGAAAGGTTACACTTTAGTATTACAACCACAAGTAGCACTTTATGCTGAAGATGAAGGTAAAGATATTACTGAAGCAGTACTTGATGCTATTGTTAAAAAACATCCGGAAATTAAAATAGAAAAACCTGCAACTGAAGCTCAACCAGCTACAGAAAAAGAAACCAAAGCTGAAGAAACTAAACCAGAAGAAGCGAAAAAATAATGGCAAATTTCCGTTTAATTGATTTAGCGGAGCATATCGGCGGTACTCTTAGGGGTAACGCCGATTTGGCTATTCAAAGTATTGCTGCTTTAGATAAAGCCGACAGCTCGCAAATTACCTTTATCTCAAATGCAAAATATCGGGAAAATTTGACCGCTTGCAATGCTGGAGCTATTATCGTCAGCCCGGCAGATGTGGAATTTTGCCGAGCAGATCAAAATCTTATCATCGTTGCCAATCCGTATGTTGCTTATGCTCAACTGGCTCAATATATGGATTCTACTCCGAAAGCAGCGAGCGAAATCCACCCAAGTGCGGTGATTTCACCTGAAGCTAAACTGGGTAATAACGTATCGGTAGGGGCAAATGCCGTTATTGAAAGTGGCGTAGAATTGGGCGATGATGCCGTGATCGGTGCAGGCTGTTTTGTGGGAAAAAACAGTAAAATCGGGGCAAGAACCCAACTCTGGGCAAATGTTTCGGTATATCACAATGTACAAATCGGTGCTGATTGCTTGATTCAATCCTCAACGGTTATCGGGAGTGATGGGTTTGGCTATGCGAATGACAAAGGGCAATGGATTAAAATCCCACAAACCGGTGGTGTGATTATCGGTAATCGTGTTGAAATTGGTGCTTGCACTTGTATTGACCGGGGTGCATTAGATCCAACCGTAATCGAAGATAATGTGATTATTGATAACCTTTGCCAAATCGCCCATAATGTACACATTGGTTTTGGCACTGCCGTTGCCGGCGGCGTCATTATGGCAGGCAGTCTGAAAGTTGGTCGCTTTTGCCAAATTGGTGGAGCAAGTGTTATCAACGGTCATATGGAAATCTGTGATGGTGCCATAATTACCGGTATGGGCATGGTTATGCGCCCAATTACAGAAAAAGGAATTTACTCATCAGGTATTCCATTACAAACTAACAAAGAGTGGCGTAAAACCGCAGCACTTGTAATGAATATTGATGAAATGAATAAACGCTTAAAATCGTTAGAAAAACGTTTTAACGATTAATTTTATTAGAGGTCTTAAAGTGACAGAAATGACAACTGAAAATCGTGAGCCAAATATTATTGAAGTAACCGAAATTATGGATATGTTACCGCATCGCTACCCTTTCCTGTTAGTTGATCGCGTAACCGATTATGAAGAAGGGAAATGGTTAAAAGCCATTAAAAATGTAACCTTCAATGAACCTTGTTTTACCGGGCATTTTCCTGGCGCACCAATCTTCCCAGGAGTATTGATTCTTGAAGCAATGGCTCAAGCAACTGGCGTATTAGCCGTTGCCACTTATGGTAAGTTAAGTGAAGACGAACTCTACTATTTTGCTGCAATTGACAATGCTCGCTTTAAGCGACCGGTTGTGCCGGGTGATCAACTTCAACTTGAAGTTGAATTTCTTAAAGAAGTACGTGGTATTACTAAATTTACCGGTAAAGCATACGTTGATGGCAAATTAGTCTGTGAAGCAGATTTAATGTGCGCTCGCCGTAAATAATTCGATATAAGCCCAAACTAGAGGGAACAAACTATGCGTCTAATTGATTCAACCGCAAAAATTAGCCCGCTTGCCATCATTGAAGAAGGTGCTGAAATTGGCGCTCACGTTGAAATTGGTCCATTTTCAGTCATCGGTAAAGATGTCAAAATCGGGGCGAGAACAAAAATTCACTCAAATGTTGTCATTAACGGTATGACTGAAATTGGTGAAGATAACCATATTTTCCAATTTGCCAGCATTGGTGAAATTAATCAAGATCTAAAATACCAAGGCGAACCAACCAAAGTGGTGATCGGTAATCGTAACCGTATTCGTGAAAGTGTTACTATTCACCGAGGTACAGTACAAGGCGGTGGCGTGACGAAAATCGGTGATGATAACTTATTTATGATCAACACCCACATCGCACACGACTGCTCTATCGGTAACCGTTGTATTATCGCCAATAATGGTACGCTGGCAGGTCACGTTACCCTAGATGATTTCGTGATTGTGGGAGGAATGTCCGCCATTCACCAATTCGTTGTGATTGGTTCACACGTTATGCTTGGAGGCGGTTCAATGGTCAGCCAAGACGTACCGCCTTATGTCATGGCACAAGGTAACCACGCACGCCCATTTGGTATTAACTTTGAAGGGTTAAAACGTCGTGGCTTTGATAAACCAACTATGCACGCTATTCGCAAAGTCTATAAACTGATTTACTCCAGCGGAAAAACATTGGAAGAGTGCCTAGTAGAAATTGAGCAAATTGCAGCAACAGAACCTGCAATTGCTATTTTTAAACAATTCTTCAAACGTTCTACCCGTGGTATTATCCGTTAAGAAACGAAACCCCGAAATCAATTCGGGGTTTGTTTTATCAAGCGACCGTCGAACCTTTCAGCAATTTTCGGATCCAAGCTCGATTTGGACTAAGGTTATGCCAAATATCTTCACTCATTGGCACAGGCTCATTTGTAATCAAACTCGCAAGCAACTCACCTAAAAGTGGCGCTGTCGTCAAACCTCGAGAAGATAAGCCGTTTACCATATACAGATTGGTAAAAATGTCGGCATTTTCGACCGCTTGTTTCCGCCTTAGTTGGTTATATAAATTAGCGTATTGGCTTTTTTGCTGCTCAAAATGATGCACTGCCCCAACCATCGGTACACGATCACGAAACGCCGCACGAATACCGACTTTGGCTTTATTTTCAGATAAATCAATTCCTTTCGTCCACTCACAAGCGGTTACATTTTGCTGAAGTTTTGCAATATTCTCCCAATGCTCCGATAAACTAAACTCGGTTTCTGCATTATCCCGAATATGGCTTGCTCCAATGCAATGTATGCCCGAAGTAGAAATCGGCGTTAAATAACCATCATAACAAAGCACGCACTTCAATTTTTGTAATTGACTTGTAGTCGGAATTTGGCTCACTTGCCCTCGCACCGGATACAACGGAATGCCATTTGCTTGGCTAAATTCATTCAACGTATGCCCATTTGCCAGCACAACCGCTTGGTGTCGAACCGTTTTTCCTTTTGCTTGCCATTGCCACATTCTATTAGAAAAGGCTAAATTCTCAACTTTGTGATTCAATACAATCTTCAAACCTTTCTGCTCCAACCAAGCAAAGCCATTTCTAACAAGTTGTACCGGTGAAAGCCAACCACCTTGTGGAATAAATGCTCCCTTGTTTAGCACGCTTAAGCCTAATTTGTCGCTTAATTCTGCCGCTGAGCAAGATTTTAATAAGGTCTCATCAGCCGTCTGCTCCGCTATTTTTTCCAGCTTTTTAGCCGTTTTCTCGTTATAGGCATAAAGCACTACTCCACTTAAATTATGCTCAAACTCAATATTGGATTTCAGTTGTTGTAAGCGTTGCAACGCATAATCAAAACTATGAATATAAAATCGCACATTTCGCTGGTCATCATCACTCAACTGCGGATAAATCGCCCCTTGTAAATTGCCTGAAGCATTCATTGCCAAGGTTTCATCTTTACAATACAGCGTAACTTGCTTGCCTTTTTCTAACAGCGATAACGCAACGAAGAAACTCGCTACTCCACCACCAATAATCGCAATGTCATCAGCGGTTTCATTTTTGGCATAAAAATAGGGGTAATTAGGCTCGGAAACTTGGCTATCTAACGGTTTCTCGCCCCAAAGCATTTCTCGTTTTTTGCCAAATCCTTTGCGTTTTTTCACTGCAAAACCTGCGGCTTCCAGCCCTCGTCTGACCATACTTGAGGCGGTAAAAGTGGCAAAGCTACCGCCATTCGCACTTAATCGAAACATTTGGCGATATAACTGTTCGTTCCACATTTCGGGGTTCTTATCAGGCGAAAAGCCATCTAAAAACCAAGCGTCAATCGTGCCGCTATAAAGATCGCCTAATTGGGGTAAGTTTTCAGCGATCTCACCGAACCATAAATCTAAATAAACCTGCTCAAAATGATAACGTTGGCAACCTATTTGGCGAGGCTGCCAACAAGCGGTTAAATTTTCAGATAATGTTGCAAATTGCGGATAGCGTTGGTGAATATCAGCTAATTGGCTAGCCGTCAGAGGAAATTTCTCAAATGAAATAAAATAGAGCCGTTGTAGTTTACTTTGCGGAAATGCTGCCCGAAATTGTTGGAATTTGTCAGCAACGGCTAAAAAATTCAAGCCCGTGCCAAAGCCGGTTTCCGCAATAACAAAAGCCTCTTTCGGGTGAGATTGCCACTTTTCCCACAGTTGGTTACCTTCTTGAAACACATAGTAACTTTCCGCCAAACCATCTTGGGTGGAAAAATAAATATCATCAAATTGCGCCGACACCGGTGTATCTGCATCATTAAATGTAAGTGTCGCAAAAGTCAGTTTACCCATCATATCCCCTTAAAAAACAAAACACGGAAAACCTCAAGATTTTCCGTGTTTCACACCAGTTCAATAGTACCAATATTAGAAAATGTTGCTGGCAAAAATAACGATCATACCAAGTGCGCCTACAACCGTTAGCATTGAATAACCAAAAGTACCCATTTTACAATCCTCATTGTTAATTATGATTAAAACCGCTTCATTCTAGCATAATTTCAATCGCTTTGAATCCTATGCTTGAATAATTTTGCTAAAACAAGCGGTCAATTTTTGCAAATCTTTTACGCCTTTGGCACTTTCTACGCCGGAATTTAAATCTAAGCCGGCACAGCCTTGAGCAAGGGCTTGCTCAATATTCTCAGTGCCAATGCCACCTGCCAATAACGCTTTTTGTTTTAAGACCTCCGGAATCAACGCCCAATTAAAGGTTTTGCCTGTGCCGCCTTGCTGATTGCCTACTTTGCTGTCTAGCACATAACGGGCAATCTGCGGATTATCGGTAAATGCCACGTTTTCAGCCTCCACATCAACCGATATGGCTTTCCAGATTTGGGTTTTGCTACCCAGCTTTTCTGCCAACTCCGCGATATATTGCTCATCTTCTGAACCGTGTAATTGAACCGCAAATAATTCAAGCTGTTTTGCCATTTTTTCCACAAATTCGACAGCTTGATTTTGGAACACCCCCACATAACGCAACGGTGCATTCACTACCAATTCTTGGGCTTGGCGAAGTGAAAGCTGGCGAGGCGAGCCCTCGGCAAAAATCAAACCGCCATATAATGCCCCCTGCTCATAAACTGCTTTCACATCTTGCACACGGGTTAAGCCACACACTTTGTTTTCACCAAAAATCACCGCCCGCACCGCATTATTAAGATCCGCACTTCCCATTAAACTGCTACCAATTAAAAAAGCGTGGACATACGGCTTTATGTTTTTCACTTGCTGGTGATCGTTAATGCCCGATTCTGAAATCAAACAGACATCAGCCGGAATTTGGGCTTGATATTTTTCCACCAAACGCACAATGCGGTTCATATCAATCGTGAGCGTGTGCAAATCACGGTTATTAACGCCAATTACCTTCGCCCCTAAGGCTAAGGCACGTTCAAATTCAGCCTCCGTGCTGGTTTCAGTCAAAACGCCCATTCCCAGCTCGTGAGCCAGTGTGGCAAGCTCACGGTAGGTTTTATCATTTACTACCGACAACATCAATAAAATCGCATCAGCATTATAAAAACGGGCAAGGTAAACCTGGTATGCCGAAATCATAAAATCTTTACACAAAATCGGCTGCGTGGTTTGTCGTTTAACTTGATCGATATAACGGAAATCACCTTGGAAATATTGCTCATCGGTTAAGACCGAAATCACCGAAGCATAATTTTTATACACTTGAGCAATACTGTCTAAATCGAACTCAGCACGAATTAACCCTTTTGATGGTGAGGCTTTTTTGCATTCTAAAATATAAACCGGTTCTTGGTGTGTGCCTTTGGCAAGAGCCGCATAGAAATCACGGTCGCTTTTTACAATTTTGTGCTGAAATTCACTTAACGGAAAGGCTTGCTCTTTTTGTGCCACCCAAATGGCTTTATCTTGTACGATCTTTTGTAAAATCGTCGGTTGGTTTGGTTGAGCGTTATCTTGAACGGTATTTTGCATATAAATTCCTAGAGCGAAATCGGTTTGAATGGTAAAATCTGCCCTTATTTTTACCCGAAAAAGTCTCATTTCACAAGCAAAACTAAGATGAAATCACAAGTTATACAGCATTTATCTGATTTAGAAATCTCCCTGAGAGTTAATCAACTTTGGGAGGCGACACCACCAAGCCCTGAAGCCTTAGCCAATGAGCAACCTTTCTGCGTGGAAACCTTAATCCCAACCCAATGGCTACAATGGATTTTTATTCCCAGAATGCGAGCCATTTTAGATGCAAATGCTGATTTACCTCGCAATTTTGCAATCACCCCTTATTTAGAAGAGGCATTGAAAAACGAAGGTTATTTACAAGCGATTTGCGAACCGCTATTAGGCTTGGAACAGTTGTTGAAAGATTAACTTCTCTCTCAGTTCTTTTATTAATCTGACAAATTCGTTGATAGTGCCAGCGTCCACGCTGGTACTAATTTTAACGGTTAATTAATCAAAATTTGGCACAAGCGAGGACGCTTGCGCCATCATAGAGATTTGATAAATTATACTTAATGTATTATGACCTTAGATATTTTATACCAAGACAACTCGCTTATCGCCATCAACAAACCTGCCGGAATGTTGGTGCATCGTTCTTGGTTAGATAAACACGAAACGGTGTTTGCAATGCAAACCCTGCGGGATCAAATCGGGCAACACGTTTTTCCGATTCACCGCCTTGACCGCCCAACCTCGGGTGTGTTGCTTTTTGCTCTCAACAGCGAAACCGCCCGAATAATGAGCGAGCAGTTTGAACAACACCTAGTACAAAAAACTTATTTGGCGGTGGTGCGTGGCTATTTACAAGGTTCGGCACAAATTGATTATCCGCTTAAAGTGATTTTAGATAAAATTGCGGATAAATTTTCACAAGAAAAAGAGGCACAAGCAGCCATTACTGATTATAAAGGCTTAGCAACAGTTGAAATGCCTTACGCTGTCGGCAAACACCAAACCGCTCGTTATAGTTTGGTTGAACTTAGCCCTAAAACCGGACGGAAACACCAGCTTCGCCGCCACCTGAAACACCTGTTTCATCCGATTATGGGAGACAGCAAATATGGCGATTTGCACCAAAACCGTGCTTTGGCGGAGAGATCGGGCGTAAGTCGTTTGATGCTACACGCTCATAAATTGCAATTTCAGCACCCAGAAACCTTGCAAAAAATCGAGATAATTGCACCGCTTGATGAGCAATGGCAACGCCTCTTTACATTTTTTGACTGGAACTTTACCCAATTTTGTTAGACAAAAGGCATATTATATGGATAATTCACTTTTATCACTGACACACGAGCAGCAACAAGCCGCCGTAGAAGAAATTCAGCAACTGATGTCACAAGGCATCAGTGCCGGCGAGGCAATTCAAATCATTGCCAATAAATTACGCCAACAACACGCACAATCGGAGAATCAAAAATGAAAAAATTAAGCACCTTGCTTACTCTAGTCATGGCAGCCGGCTATGCCACTGCCGCAGCAGACAAACCTGTCGTAAAACCCATCCCTTTTGAGGGAAAGCCAGCAGTTGCATTACAAGTGTTTGACATGAGTGGCAAAGTAGCCCGCCCCATCCAAGGCAACACGCTTTCTATCAGCAAAAAACAAAATCGCCTCTGCTGGGTAAGTGTCAATATTCCGCTACAGGGCAAGGTAAATATTGTAGAAGCATTCTATGCCCCGGCAGCACTAACATTAGTTTCACCGGGCTCACAATTTGATTCATCTGCTGATAATAAAAACCACACTATTGTGACTTTAGTAGAAAGCAACAATAACCAATCTGTAAGCCGTTGCTGGAGTTTTGACCAAACCGATCCGATTGGAAAATACAAACTGGAAGTGCAAATCAAAGACCAAGTGTTCAAAGGTTTAGCATTTGAAATCACTAAATAACTTAAAAGCCACAGAGTAACCCTCTGTGGCTTTTTGCTAAATCATTGTTTTTAAATTGGTTAAATTGTGCAGCAAATAATCTTTACTCTTCACAAAGGCTCTCGCCTGTTGCCAGCTGCTAAATTTTTGCTGAGAGGATTGACTAAAACGTACCAGCACTTCTGAGTTTTCATTGCCAACACGAATAAAATCAGCCAATAATTGAGCTAATTTTTCACTATTTTCCCCCACCATTGCGGTTACAATTTTTTGCTCAAATTTAACCGCTTGTCCGAGCAAATAACCTCGCTGGGCTTTGCTTAAATTGCTCAACCACATCCCATCCGCTTTTGGCATTGCCTCAACTAAGGTAAACAAATCGCTCAGATTTCCTTGCTTGATTTCAAATTCCAATTCACAAATCGGCTCTTCACCAAAATGATTTTTAATAATGCCCTGATCTAACGCTACCTCAATTTCAGACTGCCCTACTTTCACCAACCAAGTTTTACGGATGAAATCGGTGCTGAAAGTCGCTTGCAGGCTTTCTGCAATCTGCTTTGAATTTTCAAACGGCAACCTGTATTTTTCCACTAATGTCTGAAAATCCGGCTGGCTATTGGGTAAGGCTAAATTATATTCCGGGCGAATATGCAAACCGCCTACAATTTCCCCTTGCGTTTTTAGTGTGATTTCATATTGTTGATTCACAGAACGCACTCGCAACCCCATTTTTTGTGAGGCAAAAAATTGTGCCGGCGTATCATAATAGGTGTTGCCTAACAATTCCGTTTGATGAGCAAGCACAGGGAATGGAGTGGTTTGATTCAAGTAGTTTTCCACTAACGCCACATTCTGCGGTTCCAACATTATTTTCAGTTCGATTTCTGCTTGTTTTTGGTTTTCCATTTCACACGCCCCTGCAACGTTGTATAATCAAGCGGTTATTTTATCAATAAATTTTGCAAAATGTTTTCAAAAATTCACCACAAACTGAATAACTTTGTCCAGCGTGGACTCGACAACCACTTAAGTCTTGCCGTTACCGGCTTAAGCCGTAGTGGCAAAACCGCGTTTATTACCAGCTTGGTTGATCAGCTTTTGCATATCAACAAAGGTGGTAATTCGCATTTAAACCTGTTTGCGCCGGCACGCCACGGGCAGATTCTATCGGTAAAACGCGTTGAGCAAGGGGATTTAACTATTCCTCGTTTTGAATATGACAAAAACCGGCAATGTTTTGAAGCCCAGCCACCCTGTTGGCCAAATTCAACTACCGGCATCAGCGAAATTCGCCTTGCAATTCGCTACCAACGGCAACATTCTCTGCTGCGTCATATTAAGGAAACCGGCACGCTTTATTTGGATATTTTCGACTACCCGGGCGAATGGTTGCTAGATTTACCCCTGCTCTCCCTTTCCTATAAAGAGTGGTCGCAAACGCAACAAAATGTGCATAAAGATGAGCGTGCAGAGCTTGCCACGCCTTGGTTACAAGCGGTTAAAAAAATCGATCTTTTTGCAAAAACCGATGAAAATTTACTGGCAGAACTCAGCCAACAATACACCGATTATTTGCTCGCCTGCAAAGCTCAAGGCATGCAATATATTCAACCGGGGCGGTTTGTACTACCAACCGAAAATGCCAAAGGTGCACCGGTTTTCCAATTTTTTCCGTTATTAGATTTAAGCGAAACGGATTGGGAGAAATTGGAACAAAGCGACAGAAACAGTGTTTTCCATACTCTCAAAAAACGCTATGAGCATTACCAGAAAAAAATCGTCAAGCCGTTTTATGAAGATTACTTCTCGCAATTTGACCGCCAAGTGATTCTGGCAGACTGCCTTACGCCGTTAAATTATGGCTACAATGAATTTATGGAAATGAAATTGGGGTTACAGCAACTGTTTAAACATTTCCATTATGGCAATCGTTCCCTATTCCACCGCCTGTTTTCATCAAATATTGACAAACTGCTGTTTATCGCAACAAAAGCGGATCACATTACCAGCGACCAAGTGCCAAATTTAGAAAGCCTAATGCGACAATTAGTACAAGAAGGTGGAAGACACGCGGAATTTGATGGCATTGAAACCGGCTATTTAGCGATTTCCTCAATTCAAGCGACCGATGCGGTGAAAGTGACTCAGCAGGATAAAGTTATTAAAGCGATAAGAGGGATTCGTTCCAGCGACAGAAAACAAGTCACGCTCTACCCCGGCACAGTGCCAAGCCGTTTACCGGATAAGCATTACTGGCAATTTAACCGTTTTGAATTTGATCAATTCGAGCCCAAACAAATTGCCTACGACCAACCGATTCCACACCTCAGAATGGATTCAGTGCTACAATTTTTATTGGCGGATATGTTTGAGTAATTACAAGCGGTGATTTTTCTCTGGTTTTTTGCAAAAAATTCAGCAAATTTGACCGCTTGTAAACCTTTCCGCCCTTTGGTTGTTCACTGTTTAGCTTGTTTAGGGTAGAATTTAAGGAATTTTTATAAGACTTTTAAAATTATGGCAAAAAAACCTAAAGTTGCATCAAATACGATTGCATTAA
This sequence comes from Mannheimia haemolytica, assembly GCA_900638155.1. Classification (NCBI taxonomy): domain Bacteria; kingdom Pseudomonadati; phylum Pseudomonadota; class Gammaproteobacteria; order Pasteurellales; family Pasteurellaceae; genus Mannheimia; species Mannheimia haemolytica. Next base: position 1,710,056 of record LR134495.1, read on the forward strand.
ATAAACGTGCCAGACACGAATATTTCATTGAAGATGAAATTGAAGCCGGCTTAGAGCTACAAGGCTGGGAAGTCAAAGCATTGCGTGCCGGCAAAGGCAATATCAGCGATAGCTATGTGATATTTCGCAATGGCGAAGCTTTCTTGTTTGGGGCAATGATTACGCCTTTGAATATGGCATCCACTCATATTGTCAGCGACCCAACCCGCACCCGAAAACTTTTACTGAATAAACGTGAGTTAGACTCACTGTTCGGTAAAGTCAATCGTGAAGGTTATACCATTGTTGCCACCTCAATGTATTGGAAAAATGCGTGGGTGAAAGTAAAAATCGGCTTAGCCAAAGGTAAAAAACTGCACGATAAACGTGAAGATATTAAAGACCGTGAATGGCAAGTGGCTAAACAGCGTATTATGAAAAATGCCAATCGTGGCTAAATGAATAATTACTCTCTCCCATAAAGAGAGAGTGAAAAACAAATTTAAACTAAGGAACATAAAATGATCGACCAAAACCTACTTCGTACCAATTTAGAAGACATTGCTGCAGCTCTTAAAATCAAACGTAATTTCATTTTAGATATAGAGCGAGTAAAAACCCTTGAAGAACAGCGTAAAACGCTACAAGTTAAAACCGAAACCTTACAAGCAGAACGCAACACTCGCTCCAAAAACATCGGTGCGGCAAAAGCTCGTGGCGAAGATATTTCAGCTTTATTAGCCGAAGTAGATTCAATGGGCAATGAATTAGACACGGCAAAAGTAGAATTGGATAAAGTACAGTCAGAAATCCGTGAGTTATTGCTTTCTGTACCAAACTTACCGGCAGACGAAGTACCACTCGGTAAAGACGACAGCGAGAACTTAGAGGTATTACGTTGGGGCGAACCACGTCAATTTGACTTTGAAGTTCAAGATCACGTTACCCTTGGCGAAAACTTAAACGGTTTAGATTTTGCTGCCGGCGTTAAATTAACCGCCAGCCGTTTTGTAGTGATGAAAGGTAAACTTGCCCGCTTACACCGTGCATTATCTCAATTTATGTTGGATCTACACACCGAGCAACACGGCTATGTGGAAACTAACGTGCCATTTTTAGTCAATCACGATACCCTTTATGGCACAGGTCAGCTACCAAAATTTGGCGAGGATTTATTCCATACCCAACCATTAACAGGACAAGATCCAAACGAGGTGCAACGCCCATTCGGTTTAATTCCAACCGCTGAAGTGCCGGTAACAAACTTAGTGCGTGATGAAATCATTGATGAAGACAGCTTGCCACTGCGTTATACCGCTCACACCCCTTGTTTCCGTGCGGAAGCCGGTTCTTATGGGCGTGATACTCGTGGTTTAATTCGTATGCACCAATTTGAAAAAGTGGAAATGGTGCAAATTGTCGCCCCTGAAAAATCAATGGAAGCCTTAGAAGAATTAACCGGCCACGCTGAGAAAGTATTACAACTTTTAGGCTTGCCATACCGTAAAGTGCTACTCTGCACAGGTGATATGGGCTTTGGTGCAGCAAAAACCTACGACTTAGAAGTGTGGCTACCGGCACAAAACACTTATCGTGAGATTTCTTCTTGCTCAAATATGTGGGATTTCCAAGCCCGCCGAATGTCTGCCCGCTGCAAAGCCAAAGGCGACAAGAAAACTCGCTTGGTTCACACCTTAAACGGCTCGGGTTTAGCGGTTGGTCGTACACTGGTTGCTGTGCTAGAAAACTACCAAAATGCGGACGGTTCTATTACTGTACCTGAGGTGTTAAGACCTTATATGGGTGGTTTGGAAGTAATTGCAGCTTAATAATTAATAAATGAAACCAATCTCAGAAATGGGGTTGGTTTTTTTGTTTATGGAGGCTATATGGCAAGACGTAGAAAAATAAAAGGTTCAGGCAATATAGGGGGCTTTATGCTAATACTCTTCGTTGCCAGCGGACTATCTAAATGTATTGGTGGAGATTCCAAAGAACCTTTAAAAGGGAGCTCTACACAAACTCAATCATTAGTGCAATCAATAGATACACCATCTAAACCAGCTCAAAATTCATCTCTAATAAACGATCAGGAAAAAGAGAAAGATGTTCTTATATCTACAAAAGAGATCCCCTTAAATTCAAATAATCAAAAACAAAATTATTCTAAGAAAATAAATCACCCAGAATCAGCCAAAACATTATCTACTTCACAAACTAAAGTAAAACCAAAGACAAACACAAAACAACTAAACTCTAGAAATACTCAAAAGCCAGCAACATCATTACAATGTGGGGGAAAACGATATTGTTCAGAAATGAATAACTGTGCTGAGGCTAAATTTTATTTACGCCAATGTGGCATAAAAAGCTTAGATAGAGATCGAGATGGAATACCTTGTGAGTCAATATGTGGCTAATAGCAAAAATTTGCAAAAAACCAGCTAAATTCCACCGCTTGCCATTCAAAAAAAGGCGTTTTTGCGGTATCCTATCGGCAATTTTTTCAGTTAAATTTAAAGGTTAAATTTTATGCAACAGCAGTATAACCCAAGTGAGATTGAACCTAAGGTTCAGCGTTATTGGGCAGAAAATAAAGTTTTTAAAGCAGTTAAAGACGTTACCAAAGAGAAATATTATTGCCTTTCAATGTTGCCTTATCCGTCAGGTAAGCTACATATGGGGCACGTGCGTAACTACACCATTGGTGATGTAGTGTCTCGTTATCAGCGAATGATCGGTAAAAATGTATTACAGCCAATGGGTTGGGACGCATTCGGTTTACCGGCGGAAGGTGCTGCGGTGAAAAATAATACCGCACCGGCAAAATGGACTTACGAAAACATCGAATATATGAAAGGTCAGCTTAAAATGTTGGGCTTCTCTTATGACTGGGATCGTGAAGTCACCACTTGCCGTCCGGAATATTACAAATGGGAGCAATGGTTCTTCACAGAGCTTTATAAAAAAGGCTTGGTGTATAAAAAAACCTCAACCGTAAACTGGTGTCCGAATGATGAAACCGTGCTTGCCAACGAGCAAGTACACGAAGGCTGTTGCTGGCGTTGTGACACCCCAGTGGAACAGCGTGAAATTCCGCAATGGTTTATCAAAATCACAGACTATGCTGAAGAGTTATTAACTCAGTTAGATAATCTCCCACAATGGCCGGATCAAGTAAAAACCATGCAACGCAACTGGATCGGTCGTTCCGAAGGGGTAGAAATCACCTTTAAAATTGCCGGTTCAAATGCAGAATTACCGGTTTACACTACCCGTCCGGATACCTTCTTCGGCGTAAGCTATGTGGCGATTGCTGCTGCTCACCCATTAGCAGAATTAGCTGCACAAAATAATCCGGCATTGGCTGAATTTATTCGTGAGGCGAAAAATACCAAAGTAGCAGAAGCAGAATTAGCCACCATGGAGAAAAAAGGAATGGCAACCGGCTTATTCGCCATTCACCCCTTAACAGGCAAAGAAGTGCCGGTTTGGGTTGCTAACTTCGTGTTAATGCACTACGGCACAGGTGCGGTAATGGCGGTTCCGGCTCACGATGAGCGTGACTTTGAATTTGCACAAAAATACGATTTGCAAATTAATCAGGTAATTCAACCGCTTGATGGTTCAGAGTGGGACTTCAGCAAAGCGGCTTACACCGAACACGGTAAATTAATCAACTCCGCCGAGTTTGACGGCTTAGAATTTGATGCAGCTTTCAATGCAATTGCCGATAAATTAGAAGCAATGAGCGTAGGTAAACGCCAAGTAAACTTCCGTCTGCGTGACTGGGGCGTTTCTCGCCAACGTTATTGGGGTGCTCCAATTCCAATGATGACGACAGAAGAAGGCGAAGTTGTTACCGTTCCATTACAAGATTTGCCGGTGATTCTACCGGAAGATGTGGTAATGAACGGTGTGCAAAGCCCGATTAAAGCGGATCCTGAATGGGCGAAAACCACTTACAACGGCAAACCGGCATTGCGTGAGACCGATACCTTCGATACCTTTATGGAATCCTCTTGGTACTACGCACGCTATACTTGCCCGCAATATCACGAAGGAATGTTAGATTCAGACGAGGCGAACTACTGGCTACCGGTCGATCAATATATCGGCGGTATTGAGCACGCTACAATGCACTTGCTCTACTTCCGTTTCTTCCATAAATTATTGCGTGATGCAGGCATTTTAAATTCGGACGAGCCGGCGACTAAACTGTTGTGTCAAGGTATGGTGCTTGCCGATGCGTTCTACTACACCAGCCCGACTAACGAGCGTATTTGGGTTAGCCCGACACAAGTCACCTTAGAACGTGATGAGAAAGGTCGTATCATCAAAGCAACCGATCCTGAAGGGCGTGAGCTGGTTCACAGCGGTATGACCAAAATGTCGAAATCGAAAAACAACGGTATCGACCCACAAGAAATGGTGGAAAAATACGGTGCTGATACGGTTCGCTTGTTTATGATGTTTGCCTCCCCTGCGGAAATGACATTAGAATGGCAAGAATCCGGCGTTGAAGGGGCAAAACGTTTCTTAGGTCGTGTTTGGAATTTAGTGTATAGCTATGCTCAAAATCCGGCAACGGCTGCATTAGACGTGAATGCCTTAGACAAAGCTCAAAAAGAACTTCGCCGTGATGTACACAAAACCATCGCGAAAGTGAGTGATGATATTGGTCGTCGTCAAACTTTCAATACAGCGATTGCTGCGGTGATGGAATTGATGAACAAGCTCACCAAAGCCCCGCTTGAAACCGAGCAAGATAAAGCGGTAATGGCAGAAGCTTTAAGTGCGGTGGTGCGTATGCTTTACCCAATCACGCCACATATCTGCTTTGAGTTATGGCAAATGTTAGGTAATGAGCAAACTATTGATTTTGCCCCTTGGGTACAAGCCGATGAATCCGCTATGGTGGAAGACGAAAAATTGGTGGTGGTACAAGTAAACGGAAAAGTGCGTGGCAAAATTACTGTTTCAGCCACAGCCACGGAAGATGAAGTTAAAGCCATCGCCAAAGCCGATCCAAACGTGGCTAAATTCTTAGATGGTCAGCAGATTGTAAAAGAAATCTACGTTCCATTTAAAATGTTGAGCTTTGCGGTTAAGGCGTAACAAACACTCTCTCCCTTTATGGGAGAGAGACCGATAAATATTTCGTGCAGAAATATTTATCAGAGAGAGGGTACAAGCGGTTATTTTCTTGGAAAATTTTGCAAAAAACAGACTCCCCTCTCCCTGCTTTTTCTTCTAAACGAAGAAAAAACCGTCCCTCTCCCACAAGGGGAGAGGGAAAATAAACAAGGAAATCTCATTATGATTAAAAAACTCTCTCTCATTGCTGTTTTTGCTCTTACCGCCTGCGGTTGGCACTTTAAAAACAATGAAGTATTACCTGAATCGCTCAGAACATTAACCTTTGAAAGTGCAGATCAACACAGTGAAATGTCTCGAATTTTACGCAATCAGTTACAACTAAGCGATGTAAAATTAGTGCCAAGCTCTGCTAATGTGGCAAAACTACGTTTGGTTTCAACCTCAACAGATAGTAAGGTGGTTTCTGTATTTAAACAAGCCCGTGAAGCAGAAAAAATCTTAACACTAAAGGTTGATGCGATTGCCGATATTCCAAATAAAGGGCAATACCCATTAGAAGTTTCGGTTCATCGTACATTCTTTGATGATTCTCGTGCAGCACTGGCAAAATCTGCTGAAAAAGAGATGATTATGAAAGATATGTATGAGCAAGCCTCTCGCCAATTAATTATCAAAATGGCGGGCTTAAAAAAAGAACTTTCAAAATAATCATTGTAGGGGCGAAATATATTTCGCCCATTGTTTATCTATATGCAAAAAATCTTTCCGGAAACACTTCAACTTTCATTAAACAAAGGCCTGCAGCCCTTTTATCTATTAACAGGGAATGATCTTCTATTGGTGAATGAAACCAAAGATGCCATTATTCACACCGCCCGCCTCAACGGTTTTGATGAAAAAAAAGAAGTTGAAATCAAAAACGACACCAACTGGGAAGAGCTTTTCGAAGCCGCTCAATCAATGGGATTGTTTTTTGCACGCCAAATTATGGTACTGAATTTTCCGGAGTCCCCCACAGCAACACAGTTTAAAAAACTGGCTGAGCTTTGTGCCTTTATTCATAGTGACTTACTCTTTATTCTGCACTTACCTAAATTTTCCAAAGCAATGGAAAAACAGGCTTGGTTCACGCAAATTGAGCCAAACCTCGTGCAAATTAACTGCCAAACACCGGAACTTAGCAAGCTCCCGCAATGGGTAAGTCATCGAGCCAAAGCGATGAATTTGCAGATTGAAAATGAAGCAACCCAACTGCTTTGTTATAGCTATGAAGGCAATCTACTGGCTCTTAAACAGGCATTACAACTGCTACAACTCAATGCGACTGATGGAAAAATCACGCTGACAAAAGCCCAAGAAGTGGTTGAACACTCTGCCCAATTTACCCCTTTTCAATGGATTGATGCGTTATTTGAAGGGAAAATCCAAAGAGCTCAACGCATTTTGCACCATCTGCAAAATGAAGAAGTACAAGTGGTCGTTTTATTAAGAATTGTGCAAAAAGAGTTGATGATTTTGCTCGAAATCACACGGAACCCTACTGCCGTGATTTCCAGCGAACAACCGCTTTTTATCGGTAATTTACGAACAGAATTTGACCGCTTGAAGATATGGCAAAACCGCAGACCTTTTTACAACCAGATCGCTCAACGACTAACTTACCAAAAACTTTACGCCCTAATCCAACAACTTGCTGAATTAGAGCGTAAGGTGAAACAAGAATTTAGCGATGATATTTGGCAAGAGCTGGAACGTTTCTCCGCTAATTTTGCATAAATCAATACTTTTCCAAATCCTCACTAAACAGTGTTTCTTCCACACTCGCAATACTATGCTTTTCCGCCGCCCAATCCCCTAAATCAATGAGCTGACAACGCTCACTGCAAAACGGGCGGTATTTACTTTCTTTACTCCACACCACTTCTTTTTCACAAGTCGGGCAATTTACGATGGTTTCCGGCATTCTGTATCCTTTAATTTTGCTAAGTCTAAATAGTTTCTATGTAACGTTTGTACCTGCTGTTCAAGCAACGCCAAACCTTCTTCAAGCGGTAGATTATTTTCAATCACATCATCGGCATAGCTAAGTCTTTCCTCTCGGCTGACTTGGGCTGCCATAATATTTTTAATGGTTTCAATTTTACTGCTATCACGTTTGGTTGCTCTTTCCAGTTGGATTTCAGGCGAAACATCAATAACCAATATGCGATCACAGTATTCGGTGAGTTTATTTTCAATTAGTAGTGGCACAACCCAAATCACATAACAAGCGGCCGATTCTTGCAATTTTTTTACCATTTCTTCTCGAATGGCTGGGTGAAGCAAATTATTGAGCCAGTTTTTTTCCTGTTCATTGTTAAACACAATTTGACGGAGTTTAGTGCGATCTAATGCTTTTTCTGCCGTTAAAATCTCTTCGCCAAAGTGTTCTACAATCTTGGCTAAAAGCGGTGTACCTGGTTCAACGACTTGGCGAGCCACTACATCAGCATCAATCACTTCTACCCCAAGAGCTGAAAATAAATCAGACACTGTGGTTTTGCCACTACCTATTCCACCGGTTAATCCTACAACGTAAGTCATAAAAATTAATTCCTCAAAATGAAAACAACTCAATTCTAGTAATTAATCCCCCTGCTTTCAAGCATTAGCACCAGCAACATCGCTGTGCTAATAAACGGAATAAACGCCAATTTTGCTAATTTCTGCTTTTTCATTATCCAATAAACCAAGAAATATCCAATCCCTAGCAAGCAAGCGGTTAATATCAATAAGAGCATTTTTTCGAGCCGAAAGAGTGGGGATAACGCAACCAATAGCAACATATCGCCGTAGCCAAATGCCTCCTTTTTAAACACAAGCTGTGATACACAGCCAATCAACAGGCAAAAAACAAGGGTAAAGGTAAAAGTTTGGTGTTGGAAATCGGCTAAACTCTCCCATAACACCAACAAAAAAATAAGCACAAGATAGCGAATATCCGTTAGGTAATAGCACATATCTAACAGTGATAAAAAACAGAGCAGAATAAAAATCGTGCCGATAATCGGGTTTTCCGAGCAAAGCATAATTAATGGGAAAAGGAGAAAAAATAGATTTGCCGATTGGGGCTGTTTCGGTTGTAGCAACGATTGAGTCAAAAACTGTTGTTCGGTTAAGCCAATATTCAGCAATGAAATCGTTTCTTGGTAAATTTGGCGATTGACTCTAATGGCAAATCGAGGGATCTCCGCCTTGAGCCAAACCGCAGCGAAGAGGGAAAACAGTATTAACATCACTACTCCACCAAAGCACCCATATCAAAAATCGGTAAATACAGCCCGACAATAATAGTGCCGACAATCACGCCCATTATCAACATTAGCATCGGTTCTAATAGCTGAGACAAAATATCAATTTGGTAATCTAATTTTTGTTGGTACATCTCACTAATATGCTCACACATTTTCGCCACATTACCACTTTTCTCCCCAACCTCAAGCATTTGTGCCATCTCAGCCCCAAACACATTCGGGTTGATCCCTTGTGAAAATTTGTAGCCTTGTTGTAACAAATTAAGCATAGTGCCAATTTCTTGCTGTAAAATCGGGTCATCATTTTTCTCGGATAAAAACGACCTCAAGGTAACATCAAGCGGAATATGGGCATTCAGCATTAAGGCAATGTTTTGGCTGAAAAAGATAATGCGAGATTGCTCAATAATTCGTCTAAACAGTGGCATTTTAGCCCATAGAGCCATTTTCCACTTTGCGACTAACCTGCTCTTTTTTGCAAAAAACAGGTAAAAAATGACCGCTAGTAGTAGCGTGCCAAGCAACACTGAACCTTGCTCAATCAAGCATTCGGAAAGGGTAAATAAAATATCGGTAATGAGGGGTAAAGTTTTGTCTTTTGAGCCATAAAGTTGGGCAAACTGCGGTACAATCAAGACCAATAGCCCGATAGATAAAGTGAGCGAAATCAACAACACTATCACCGGGTAGAACAGGATTTTCTTCACTTTTTTCGCCAATTTTTCCGATTTTGCTCGGCTTTCAGCTAAATTAGTCAGCATAATGCCCAGTTTTCCGCTTTGCTCGCCCATTTTGATTAGTTGAATTTCTTGATTGGTCACAAATTTACCCAATTTCTCCAACGATTGTGAAAAGGCATAGCCACTTTCAATATGCTGAATCAGCTCATTAAGCCATTGATAAAGCTGGATATTTCGGCAGTTTTGCAACAACATAGACAATGCCTGTTTTAACGGAATGGCAGAATTAACCAACAACGCCAGTTGCGATAACAGGCTGTTCACCTCTTCTTTTTTCGGGTTCGTTGAAAGCACAAAATTTCGGCTAATCCGAATGTGCTGATAACCTTGTGCCAGCAAAAGGTTTTCCAACATTTCTCGATTCGTTGCCAACCGCTTTCCACGCTGTTTCTGCCCGAATCGGCTCTGGGCTTTCCAATGAAATTCATAGATTTTCGTCATTGCCTAGCACCCTTAAAATTTCTGCCTGATTGGTTTTTCCTTCCGCCAATTTTTCTTTTGCACTGTCGGCAAGGGTTTTAAAATCCAAACAAGCGGTGTTTTTTTCAAAATTTTTTGCAGATCGGTTTAAGAGTTGATATACCCCAATTTGCCCTTTATACCCTTGATAACAATGCTCACAGCCTGCCCCACCGCATTTCACACACACTCGGCGTAACAGGCGTTGAGCAATCACGAGTAGCAATGAATTTTTCAGTTCATACTCTTTTATGCCGAGCTGTAGCAACCGTTCCACCGCTGAAGGGGCATCATTGGTGTGCAAAGTCGAAAGCACCAAATGCCCGGTTTGTGCTGCCCTTAGTGCCATTTCTGCACTCTCTTCATCACGAATTTCGCCGAGCATAATAATGTCCGGATCTTGGCGTAGAAAGGTTCTTAACAGTTGGCTGAAATCTAAGTTAATCCCTCGATTCACTTGGGTTTGGATAATTCCCTCAATCTCAATTTCAATCGGGTCTTCGGCAGTCAAAATATGCTTTTCACTGCTGTTTAAATGGCTTAATGCACTGTAAAGCGTGATACTTTTACCGCTCCCAGTCGGGCCAGTTACTAAAATCAACCCTTGAGGCTGACTGAGGGCATTCAGCAAATTGGCTTTCTGAGCCGGGTTAAAGCCTAAATCTAAAAAATCAAAATGGGTCGGTTTATTTTTTTGTAGCCGTAGCACCACTTTTTCGCCGAAGTGCGTTGGCAAGGTAGAAACACGGAAATCCAGTGTTTCAGCTAACAGTGTTTTGAAATGAAATTGCCCGTCTTGTGGCAAGCGAGTCTCGCTGATATCGAGCTTCGCCAATAATTTAACCCGTGAAATCAAACGGCTGGATAAACTACTCGGCAAGCTTTTATAAATATGTAGCACGCCATCAATTCTTAATCGAATTAATAATGTCTCTTTTTGTGGTTCAAGATGGATATCGGAAGCGTTCTGTTGCAAACAGAACTTAAACAAATTCTCTAAAATTTGGATAATCGGATCATTTCTATCCGGCTGCTCGTTATTCTCGGAAAAAGGATAAAGCGGATTTTCTTCATAAATTTCACTCTGCTGGCTACTCTGCTCAGGCGAAAGGGCATTGAGCAAAAATTTTAATTCTTCGGAGGAAATCAAAACAGGTTCAATCTGTTTGTGGTAGATAAACGCAAAAATCTCGCAGGCATTGAGGTTTTGCATATCATCAATCCCTAGCCAAAGCTGTTCTTCGGTTTCTTGCAGTGGAACAGCTAAATAACGCAACAAAATCTGTTTTTCATTGCAATTTTTCTGCCACTGCTCTGCTGAAATCTCAATGAACCTTTGGCTGTTTAAGTCGGTTACCGAATACTCCATTTTGATTTCCTCACCTCAAATTAGCCGTTTGGTGTAGTGGTTGTGCTACAGAAATTAGCTGGAAATAGGCTGGTATCACTGCCGCTACAACTTGCCGCCCAGCTAATCGTATTATTTGAGAACGATGGTGTTAAGGTGTAGCTATAACCATTCAGCGAGCCTTTGCCGGTTACTGTAATCACGCCTTTTGTTACCGCAATCGAATTTAGGTATTTAGTGGTATTACTGCTGGTTTTATTCGCCTGAATCCCATTCGTGCCACCGGAGCAGTTATCCAACCCGCCACTGTTGTAAATACAGACTTCAACGTCTGATTTATACGAAGCAGATGCTTGTAATAACTCCGATAACGCCGCCTTTTGGGTGTATGAGTTATAGGAAGGGATCGCAATAGTGGCAAGAATGGCAATAATCGCAATCACGATCATCAACTCAATGAGGGTAAATGCCCGATGAAGTTGGCGAATGCCAAGCGGTCGAAGATGTACAATTTTTTGCATATAAATTCCTTATAAATTGCACCAACAAATTGTGGCGAATCAAGTGTGCAAATTTTTTGCCTGCTTTGCGACCGGCAAATGTCAATTTTTCGATGCAGATCGAAAAAATAAATTTTTCATCTGTTTATCCATACAGTTTTTTGATAGAATTTGCTAAATTTCGTCACTCAAGGATAAAAAATGGCAAAAGCACCTAAAACCGCTTATGTTTGTAATGATTGCGGGGCTGAATATTCCCGTTGGATGGGGCAATGTCGGGAATGTAAGTCTTGGAATACCATCAGCGAAGTGCGGTTGATTTCCAGCAAAGAAACAGCAAAATCTGACCGCTTTAGCGGCTATGCAGGTGAGACATCAGGCAAAGTACAGGCTCTTTCCGATATCAGCCTGCAAGAAGTGCCTCGTTTCAGTAGTGGCTTTAATGAGCTGGATCGTGTGCTGGGGGGCGGGGTTGTGCCGGGGTCTGCCATTCTGATTGGCGGTCACCCGGGGGCCGGGAAAAGTACGTTATTACTGCAAGTAATGTGCGGTTTAGCCCAGCATCTGCCTACACTGTATGTCACCGGTGAAGAGTCGTTACAACAAGTGGCAATGCGGGCAAATCGTTTAGGCTTACCAACCGCAAATCTGAAAATGTTGTCTGAAACCTCTGTCGAGCATATTTGCAATATTGCAGACCAAGAAAAACCGAAGATTATGGTGATTGACTCAATTCAGGTTATGCACTTGTCGGATATTCAATCTTCACCCGGCAGTGTTTCACAGGTACGGGAATGTGCCTCTTTCCTCACCCGTTACGCCAAAACCCGCCAAGTGGCAATTATTATGGTTGGGCACGTCACCAAAGACGGTACGCTTGCCGGCCCGAAAGTGTTGGAACACGCCATTGATGCCTCTTTACTGTTGGAAGGCGAATCCGATTCCCGCTTCCGAACTTTGCGTAGCCAGAAAAACCGTTTTGGTGCTGTTAATGAATTGGGCGTATTTGCGATGACCGAACAGGGGCTAAAAGAGGTTAAAAACCCATCTGCGATTTTCTTAAGCCGTAGCGAAGAGCAAACGCCGGGTAGCTCCGTAATGGTATTATGGGAAGGCACTCGCCCATTGTTGGTTGAAATTCAAGCCTTAGTCGATCACTCAATGCTGGCAAACCCTCGCCGTGTGGCGGTTGGCTTAGATCATAACCGTTTATCGCTATTACTTGCGGTGCTACACCGACACGGTGGCTTGCAGATGTCGGATCAAGATGTGTTTGTAAATGTGGTCGGTGGGGTGAAAGTCACGGAAACCAGTGCCGATTTAGCCTTAATTTTGGCGTTAATTTCCAGCTTCCGTAACCGTCCGTTACCGCAAGATTTGGTGATTTTTGGGGAAGTCGGCTTAGCAGGGGAAATCCGCCCGGTTACCAGCGGGCAAGAACGTATTAGTGAAGCGGCAAAACACGGCTTTAAACGGGCGATTATTCCTCACGGCAATGCCCCGAAAAAGGCAATTAAAGATATGCAGGTGTTCACCGTAAAAAAACTCAGTGATGCATTAGATATTCTTTATAGCCTCTAAAATTAAGAACCGCTTGTAAGTCTGTCTTACAAGCGGTCTGTTTTAGGTAAAAATTTACGAATGTGCAGTTGTCGGTTGATTCGCTTTGAAAATATAGTACAAATTAATGCACACCACCAACGCATTTAAGCCAGTCACCGGAATCGAGCCAATCAGCAACCCATAAGCAACGAAACAGGCACAACCCAGAGAATTGACCACCCGCAGTTTAATCACATCTTTTAACAAAAAAGAACAGGCAACTAAAATCATCGCCGCATAGCCAAGTATTTCAACATAGTCCATTTAGAACCTCCTCAAATAAAATAAACTGCCGATATTTTAAAGGCTGTTTATTTATTTGTATCTAGTGCAAAAAATAGCAAAGGTTTGCGTTCACATTTTTGCTTTTAACCGCTTAGTTATTAAGCAGATTTTCGTTCTAAACGCATAAAACGGCAGCGTAACGGGTTATTTTCATCAATTTCTGACCACTTTTCTTCTGCTAACGCCCAATTTTGTTCATCAAATTCAAAGAACGTATCGCCATCAATTTCCGCTTGAATTTCTGTGAGATACAGCGTGTCAGCCTTCGGTAGTGCCTGTTTAAATAGTTCTCCGCCACCAATAATCATTATTTCATCTGTGCTTGCAAAATTTTTTGCTAATTCGACCGCTTGTTCAAGCGATTGTGCCGCATAAGCCCCTCCCACTGTAAAACCTGAACGGGAAAGAATAATATTAGGACGTTTTGGCAATAGCCTACCAATTGATTCATAGGTTTTACGCCCCATAATCACTGGTTTGCCTAACGTGTTTTGGCGAAACCACACTAAATCTACCGGCAAATGCCACGGCATTTGGTTATCTTTGCCAATCACCTTGTTGATTGTTCGAGCAACAATAATGCTGATTTTCATTTTTTCTCCTGTTATGCAAATTGGTTTGATTTTATATCAAATTAAGCGTGATTTTACACCCTAAAAGTGATACTTTTGGCAACATTATTTTTAGTTAAAAGTGAACAAATTATGTCAAAAACTATCGTGATAAAATTTGGCACCAGCACTCTCACACACGGCACTAAAAGTTTAAGCCGTCCTTATATGTTAGAGCTGGTAAAACAAATCGCTCAATTACACCAACAGCATCGTGTGATTGTGGTAACTTCCGGGGCTGCTGCTGCCGGTCGGGACTATTTAGGACACCCTGAACTCCCTAAAACCTTAGCCTCTAAGCAAATGTTAGCGGCAGTCGGGCAAAGTCAGCTTATTCGGGTGTGGGAAAATTTATTCGATATTTATAATATTCATATCGGGCAGATGCTCTTAACCCGAGCCGATCTAGACGATCGTGAACGTTTCCTTAATGCTCGAGATACCCTTGATGCCCTGCTTGCACAAAAAATCATTCCGGTGATTAATGAAAACGATGCCGTTGCCACCGAAGAATTTAAAGTCGGCGATAACGATAATTTATCGGCTTTAGTTGCGATTTTGGCTCAAGCAGATCAACTCTATTTATTAACCGACCAAGAAGGCTTATTCAGTGCTGACCCGCGCTCTAACCCTGATGCCAAACTGCTCTCTGTGGTGGAAAAAATCACGCCTGAAATCCGCCAAATTGCCGGTGGCAGTTCAACCGGTTTAGGTACGGGCGGAATGAGTACCAAAATTACCGCTGCCGATATTGCCACCCGCTCCGGTGTAGAAACCATCATCGCCTCCGGTTCTCGCCCAAATGTGTTAGTTGATTTAGCAAACGGGCAAAACATCGGCAGTAAATTTTTAGTCCAATCTGACCGCTTGGAAGGCAGAAAACGCTGGTTATTTGCTGCTCCGCAAGTGGGTGAAATTGTGGTCGATTTCGGGGCAGAACAAGCCTTACTGCAACACAAATCATTGCTGCCGGTGGGTGTTTCTTCAATCAAAGGCGAATTTACTCGAGGTGAGGTCATCAAAATTTTCAGCCAAGACGGCAAAGCCTTAGCTCTCGGTATTGCCCGTTATAGCAGTGAGGCATTACTGCGAATTAAAGGTAAGAAATCAAAAGAAATTGAATCGCTCCTTGGCTATGAATTTGGCTCGGTTGCCGTCCACAGTGATGAGATGGTGGTATATTAATGGAACTCGGAATCGATGTTTTAGCAATATTATTCGCTATTGCGACCCTTGCCGGCTTTATTGATGCTATGGCAGGTGGTGGGGGCTTACTGACTATTCCTGCTCTAATGGCAGCCGGCCTGCCGCCGGCAATGGCGTTAGGAACGAATAAATTACAGGCGTGCGGTGGCTCTTTTTCCTCTTCGCTCTATTTTATTCGCAAAAAAGCAGTCAATTTAAAACAAATTTGGTTACTGATTCTATGCACGTTTTTAGGCTCTGCCGCCGGTACTATTTTTGTGCAAATGATCAATGTCGATTTCTTAAAAACCTTATTGCCCTTTTTAATTCTGATTATCGGCATCTATTTTTTAGTCAGCCCTAATATAGGCGATGAAGATCGTAAACAACGTATCAGCCTTACACTATTTGCCTTTACCGCCGCTGTCGCTCTCGGTTTTTATGATGGAATGTTCGGGCCGGCAACCGGCTCTTTTATGACTCTAGCATTTATTTTGCTGCTCGGCTTCAACCTCTCTAAAGCCGTAGCACACGCCAAAGTGATTAATTTTACCTCCAATTTTGCCTCATTAATTTTCTTCACGCTTGGTGGTGCGGTAGTGTGGAAAGTGGGCTTAATTATGATGGTCGGGCAATTTATTGGCGGCACGCTCGGTGCGAAAATGGTAATGACCAAAGGCAAAAAATTAATCCGCCCGATGTTAGTGACGATGTCTTTTATAATGGTCGGCAAAATGCTCTACGAGCAAGGAATTTTTAATTAACAATGAATAAAGCAAAACGTATTGAGATTTTAACCCGCTTACGCAATGAAAATCCAAAACCGACAACTGAACTCAATTACAGTAATCCGTTTGAATTATTAATTGCCGTGATTCTATCCGCCCAAGCGACCGATAAAGGTGTGAACAAAGCCACCGACAAGCTCTTCCCTGTTGCTAACACGCCACAAGCGATCTTAGATTTAGGCGTAGATGGGCTAAAAGAATATATCAAAACTATCGGCTTATTTAACAGCAAGGCAGAAAACATTATCAAGACCTGCCGAGATCTCATCGAAAAACACAACGGTGAAGTGCCTGAAGATCGTGATGCCCTCGAAGCCCTTGCCGGTGTTGGTAGAAAAACAGCCAATGTAGTGATGAATACCGCATTCGGACACCCGACGATTGCTGTCGATACCCATATTTTCCGAGTCTCAAACCGCACAAACTTCGCCCCGGGCAAAAATGTAGTTCAGGTGGAAGAAAAACTGCTGAAAGTTGTGCCGGACGAATTTAAAGTCGATGTTCACCATTGGTTGATTTTACACGGACGCTACACTTGCATTGCCCGTAAGCCTCGTTGTGGTTCTTGTATTATCGAAGATTTATGTGAGTTTAAAGAAAAGACTGATATGTAAAGCGACAAGCGGTCGCTTTTTTGAGATTTTTTGCAAATGGATATTTATTTAGTCGGCGGTGCGGTGCGGGATCAACTGCTTGGGCTGCCCGTGAAAGATAGAGATTTTTTAGTGGTTGGCGCAACTGCCGAACAACTTTTAGCCCAAGGATTTCAACAAGTTGGGGCAGATTTTCCGGTGTTTTTACACCCTGAAACCAAAGAAGAATATGCCCTTGCTCGCCAAGAACGGAAAAACGGCAATGGTTACAACGGCTTTATTTGTGATTTCTCCCCAAATATCACGCTTGAGCAAGATTTGATCCGCCGAGATTTAACTATTAACGCCATCGCCCAAGATGAAAACGGTACGCTTTTTGATCCTTATGGTGGTGTGCAAGATTTAGAAAATCGGCTACTCCGCCACATTTCTCCTGCATTCAGCGAAGATCCGCTAAGAGTACTACGAGTTGCTCGTTTTGCCGCTCGTTTTCATTCCTTTGGTTTTACCATCGCTCCTGAAACCATGAAATTAATGCGAGAGATGGTACAAAGGGGTGAGTTAGAAAATTTAACCGCTGAACGGGTGTGGCTGGAAACACAAAAAGCCTTTGAAACCGATAATCCGCACGTTTACTTTGATGTTTTACGCTTAGTCGGGGCGTTAAAAGTGCTATTCCCTGAACTGGATCGCCTGTTTGGCGTACCACAGCCTGCCCAGCACCACCCTGAAATTGATTCCGGCAAACACACTTTAATGGTATTAGAACAAGCAAAAAGACTTGCAAAAAAAGCGGAAAATCCGACCGCTTTACTCTTTGCAGCCCTTTGCCACGACTTAGGCAAAGGCTTAACGCCTGCTGATATTTTGCCTCATCACTACGGACACGAAGTCAAAGGCATTCAACCAACCCGAGAGTTAGCCAATCGGTTAAAAATCCCAACTGACATTAAAGATTTTGCCCTTTTAGTGACCGAATACCACACGCATTGCCATAAAATGGCGGAACTTCGCCCTGAAACGGTAATAAAATTGTTTAATGTACTCGATGTGTGGCGTAAACCAAACCGCTTTTTTGATTTCCTGCTCGCCTGTGAAGCGGATGCTAGAGGGCGATTAGGTTTTAAACAAAGAGATTATCCTCAACCTGAATTAGCGAAACAATATTACCAAGCCGCAATGGAAATTGATGTGCAACAAGTTATTCAAGATGGTTTTGAAAAACAAGCAATTCGGGAAGAGCTGAATAAACGCAGAGTGTATGCGGTAAGAAGCATCAAGCTAGATAGCGACCTAATAAACCATTAGGTTATCCGCCACTTTCTCAAAATCAATTCCCAAAGTTCAATTAGAAAAACGTTGGTTAAATGTATGGATTCTTTAAAAGGTGGCGTTATTTTAGTGAATTTATAATGTTCCTATGCTCTTGATTGTTGTAGCCACAATTTCAGGGTAAAGATCAGCAATAACCCAATGCCGAAATTGGCAATAGTGAAGCCGGCTAACCCAATAAAAGATAAAGGTTCAAATTGATAAAATTCAATCGCACCTCTTGCCATTGCAGCTAAACCAAATGAAAATGCCCAGAAACCCATCGAGAAGCCATTTTCAGCTATCCATTTGAGGTTTCGTAAAATAAAACAGAATTGTAAGAATCCATATCCCCATAACATTTTTGCCAACAAGTCTAATTCTCCACCCATAGAAAAATAGGCAGAAGCGCCGACAAATGCTGGAGCAAGAACAATTCCTAAAGATGGTCTAGCAATCGGAAAAAGCGGACTAAGCCGAATTCTTTGTAACATAGTGGGTTCATATACTAACCAGGAAATTATACCAATGCCTAAAAATAAAGAGGCAATTTCACTGTAGCCAATTAAGCTTAATGAACTTGCCATAGTGAAGCTCCCTGCAATTGGCGGTAGGTAATGTACCGGGTGTAGCGTTTCTGGCAAAAATTGTGTGCCTTTCCATAATCCACCAATAATAAAAACCAAGAAAATTAAATGCACAATGACGCCTAAAAAAATCAATAGTTCGCCTAAATAAAAACCCCATACATAGAGCACATCACCGCTTATCATGGTTGTCATTGTCACTAAGGAAAATAAACAACATTGCACTGGGTGCATAAATTCTGCTTTAATCTGCTCAAAACAAAAAAACACACGATACACATAACAGCCTAATAAGGCTACCCAAAGTATGACTGACGTTCCAGCAATGATATTACCAATTGTTGTAGCATAAGGAGTGATAGGCGTTGCATTTAACCAGGCAAGGCCTAACGCCCCCAGCCCTAATGGCATTGCAAAAAAGCCTGTAGTTATTGGAAAAGGTTTAGATTCACTCATAAATTTATCCTTATATTGAAATAATGCATAACTGTATTCGGCTTTATAACAGTCATATGTAAAAAATTTTATTTTTCTAACCGCTTGTAATAAGAAAAACCTAAAGCACTTGCTTTAGGTTCCTACTACTATTCATACTCTTCTAGCCAGATAGTTAAAATCGCTTCAAGAATATGTTCATTTGATGCTTCCGGATCATCATCGAAATCTTCCATTTCGCAAATCCATTTATGCATATCTGTAAAACGAACCGTAGTTGGGTCTAAATCTGGATTCATATCATACAGATTTTCTGCAATCATTCGAGTATCTGACCATTTCATTAGTGTGCTGCCTCATTTGCGTGATTTAAATTATATTTCGGAATTTCAACAACTAAGTCTTCGTCACCAACAATACATTGACAACTTAAACGGCTGTCCATTTCCAAACCCCAAGCTTTATCCAGCATATCTTCTTCTTGATCTGAAGTATCATTTAAAGAATCAAAACCTTCACGAATCACCACATGGCAAGTGGTACAAGCACAAGAACAATCGCAAGCGTGGTGAATTTCAACACCTGCTTCGTGTGCAACTTCTAATAAATTATCGCCGGCTTTAGCTTCAACAACCATACCTTCCGGACAGAACTCTTCGTGTGGAAGAAAAACAATTTTTGGCATTTTTAGTTTCCTTTTACTAATCCCATTCAATATTATCCAGATGTTCGCCGATGAAGTTTAAAATCTCTTCCTCATTCTCAACCAGATAAACAATAATATTCTTTAGTTCCCTTGCTTTCTCTTTACTTTTCTCGGAAAGCGGATAGGTAACATAATAACATCCTACGTCCGGATCTTCTTCTAATAACTCTAATAGGCTTGGACGATAAATACTAAGATAAGACCGTAAAAATGCCGCCCAGTTATAGCCATTCATATAAGCAACATTATATTCGGCGTTAATTCGCTCACCTAGCTCAAAAATGCGGTTGTCTTCTAAATCAAATTCCACCGCAACGGTTCTGAATTGTTCTGAAATCTCGGTTTTTACATAGTTAGACATACTGCCTCCTTATGCTAAATCGTCCATTTTTTTACCGGCTAACGCTTTTTGAATTGATAAATTCATACGGCGTGCTGCAAATTCTTGCGTAGCTAAATCCACCTCTTTGATACCTTGCTGAATTGCAAAGCGATCAGTACCTTCTTTTAATTCGATTAAACGGGCTAATTGTGCTTCAATCGCTTGGAACTCCTCCACACTCAACACTGCAGAGCCATCTTCTTTCAATGCCGTTACCACGCTGTCAATCACTCGGTCGGCTTCTACTCGCTGTTCAACTAACTGGCGGGCTTCCATATCTTCTTTGGCATTTGCCATTGAGGATTTAATCATCTGCGTAACTTCTTCATCGGTTAAGCCATAAGACGGTTTGATTTGAATTGAAGCCTGCACTTTGGTCGATTTTTCCATTGCAGTCACGTTTAATAAACCGTCTGCATCAACTTGGTAAGTTACCCGAACCTGTGCAACCCCTGCTGCCATTGCCGGAATGCCACGCAAAGTGATTTTACCGAGAGAGCGACAATCTTCGACTAATTCACGCTCACCTTGTAAAACGTGGATTGTCATCGCCGTTTGACCGTCTTTACCGGTAGTAAACTCTTGAGCTCGAGCTACTGGGATAGTAGTGTTGCGTGGAATAATTTTCTCCACCAAACCACCCATCGTTTCAATACCAAGCGAAAGCGGCACAACATCAAGCAACAACATATCGGAATCCGGTTTGTTTCCAACTAAAATATCCGCCTGCACTGCCGCACCAATGGCAACAACTTTATCCGGGTCGATAGAGGTTAATGGCGTTTTACCGAAAAACTCGCCGACTTGTTCACGCACAAACGGTACACGGGTCGAACCGCCTACCATTACCACTTCTTGAACTTCTTCTGCTTCAACTCCGGCATCTTTCAATGCTCGGCGACAAGTCATCAATGAACGTTTTACAAGCGGTTGAATTAGCTCATTAAATTGCGAACGACTTACTACACCTATCCAATTTGCAAATTTCACCTCAAATTCGACCGCTTGCGAAAGAGCAATTTTTGCTTGAGTAGCTAAGGTTAATAACTCACGCTGTTCGCTTGCAGTTTGTGGCTGGTAATTTGCCTGTTTGGCAATCCATTCCGCTAATAGGTGGTCGAAATCATCGCCGCCAAGTGCGGTATCCCCTGCGGTTGCCAATACTTCAAACACACCTTTACGTAAACGCAAAATGGATAAGTCGAAAGTACCGCCACCTAAATCGTAAACGGCGATCACACCTTCTTGTCCGCTGTCTAAGCCATAAGCAATCGCTGCTGCGGTTGGCTCATTTAATAATCGTAAAACGTTTAAACCTGCAAGACGTGCCGCATCTTTGGTACTTTGGCGTTGTGCATCATCGAAATAGGCCGGCACGGTAATTACTACACCTGAAAGCTCTCCACCTAAACGCTTTTCAGCAAATTGTGTCAAGTGGCTTAGAATATCTGCCGAAACTTCAATCGGGCTTTTATTGCCTTGAGCAGTTTGAATTAAAGGTAAACCGTTTTCGCTCGCCACAAATTGATAAGGTAAATTTTGATAATGTTGCTGAACATCTGCCAAAGAACGCCCAATTAAACGTTTAGCTGAAATAACCGTATTTTTTGGGTCAAGAGCTGCTTTGGCAAACGCTTCAACCCCAAGCGTTTTTTCTGCTTCTGCATAATGCACTACTGACGGCACTAATGCTCTTTCTTGTTCATCAAGTAATACTTGAGCCTGCCCGCTACGCACAGTCGCCACTAATGAATTGGTTGTCCCTAAATCAATCCCCACCGCTAATTTATGTTGATGCGGAGCAGCCGTTTGACCGGGTTCAGAAATTTGTAATAATGCCATTTATTTATCTCTCTAAATCTATTCTTCTCTCCCAAAAGAGAGCCAACACTTAAGCCACTGAGTATCCCATATTTTCAGGGGCAAATTCGCCTTGGTAGTGGCGTTCAATCGGTACAGCAATTTTACTCGTAAGCTCTAGCACTTGATGCCCTTGTAATTTCTCTACATCGGTTTGCCAGTTTTCCCAACGCAAATCCTGATAAAAATGGTTTAAATCTCCGGCTAATGCCCAGCCTAGAAATTCTGAATAACCTAATTGGGTGGTTTCCCATTTTTTAGCTTTTGGATGATAATAATAAACTTTGCCAAGATCTGAGCCGATTCCGCCGGCATTAATGGCAAAATAGCCACCGATTGCATCATCCGCTACCAGCAAGTGGCTTGGTTGTTCGCCAGATTGTTTAAAAGTTTTGCCGAAGTTCCAATCAAATAAGCCCCGAGGCAATTTTTCGTTGCCTGAACCTAAAATGCGTAGCCAGCCGTGGTCAATCAATACGCCACCGGTTTCATACACCATCGCCCCTAGTGGTGAGCGGGTGGAAAGTTGCATCCCCACCAATGCACTACCGGCATCTTCGGGGTAACTCGCTAAAATTTCGTAATGATTTTTTGCTTGGGTAAACCAGTCTCTTAAAATTAACCAAGCCGATTGCTTATCTAATAATTGTTCTAAATTTTTCATTTGCAAAATTTCCTTAGAATTTGACCGCTTGCGAAAACCATACAAATGTAGGATTAATAGTCAAAGAATTTTTCTTCTACTTTCTCAATCTGAATAATTAATTTTTTAAAGTAACGGAGCTTGTCGGTTAACGCATTGGCTTTTTGCCAGTCGGCTGCATTTAACGTTTGTTCAAGCTGTTCTAATACTGCTTTTTGTTCCGCTTTAATCTGTTTTAAAAAGACGGTCAGTTCGGTTTCGTCTTTACGATGCTCAATGGTTTCCAGTTTTTCGTGCCATTCGAGTTGCTGCATTAAGAAATCCACATCTCGCATACTTTTTTCTTCGAGATTTTTGGCTTCACCTGTATGGATTTCAATCATCGCTTCCGCCCGTAAAACCGGATCTTTAAGAATATTGAGAGCCTCATTGACATCAGCAGATTTCTGCACCGCTTCTAGCTGTTCAGCACTTGATTTGTGGGCAAAGTTATCTGGGTGAAGCTGTTTCTGTAAAGCAAGATAACGCTCAGAAAGCTGGGCGTTATCAAGTTGAAATTGGACAGGTAAATCAAATAAAGCAAAAGGGTTATTCATTACAGTTCCTTATACACTAAAACTTTCGCCACAACCGCATTCGTTTTTAACATTCGGGTTGGTATATTTAAAGCCTTCGTTTAAGCCTTCTTTCACAAAATCCAGCTGCGTGCCGTTTAAATAAGTGAGGCTTTTTTCATCGACAATAACTTTTACGCCGTGTTGTTCGAAAACTTGATCGTCTTCATTTAATACATCAACAAATTCAAGCACATAGGCAAGCCCCGAACAACCGGAAGTTTTCACACCAAGCCTTAGCCCGATACCTTTACCTCTGTTTTCTAAGAATGTACGAACTCGGTTTGCGGCAGCTTCTGTTAAGGTAATGCTCATAGTTTTCCTTATGTGAATGGATTAAATCAAGATAGAAATAGCAAATGCAAGCGGTTAAATTTTGCAATTTTTTTGCAAAAATCGACCGCTTGCATTGATTGTATCATATTACTTAGCTTGTTTTTCTTTGTAGTCTGCAATTGCAGCTTTGATTGCATCTTCTGCTAAGATTGAACAGTGAACTTTTACCGGTGGTAATTCTAACTCTTCAGCGATATCACTGTTTTTAATCGCACCTGCTTCCTCTAATGATTTACCTTTTACCCATTCGGTAATGAGAGAACTTGATGCGATTGCAGAACCACAACCGTATGCTTTAAAGCGTGCATCTTCAATGATACCCTGATCGTTCACTTTAATTTGTAAACGTAAAATATCACCACAAGCTGGCGCACCTACCATACCAGTACCAATATCTGATGCTTCTTTATCAAAAGTCCCTACGTTGCGTGGGTTTTCGTAATGATCAATTACTTTTTCGCTATATGCCATTTTTATATTCCTTTTATTTCCGGCGAAAAATATTTCGCCCCTACATTCAATTTACTATTTGTGATGAAAGCTTATTTTGTAGGGGCAAATTATTATTTGCCCTTGCAAAATTTTTCTGAATTAGTGGTGATTCCATTCGATTTTAGACAAATCTACACCTTCTTTGAACATTTCCCAAAGAGGCGAAAGCTCACGCAATTTCACGATAGCTTTTTTCACGATTTCAATAGTATGATCGATTTCTTCTTCAGTTGTCCAACGACCTAAAGTGAAACGGATTGAGCTGTGAGCTAATTCATCGTCACGACCGATTGCACGTAACACATAAGATGGCTCTAAACTTGCAGAAGTACAAGCTGAACCTGATGATACTGCGATATCACGTAATGACATCATTAACGATTCGCCCTCAACAAAGTTAAAGCTGATGTTTAGGTTTGAACCGATACGTTTACCTTCTTCCATTGAACCATTTACATATACTTCTTCAATATCTTTGAAGCCGTTATATAAACGATCACGTAACACGGTTAAACGAGCCATTTCGCTTGCCATTTCTTCTTTAGCAATACGATATGCTTCACCCATACCTACAATTTGGTGAACAGGTAATGTACCCGAACGCATACCACGCTCGTGACCGCCACCGTGAATAATCGCTTCTAAACGTACACGTGGTTTACGGCAAACATATAAACCGCCGATCCCTTTTGGTCCGTATAATTTGTGGCTTGAGAAAGACATTAAATCAACATTTAACTCTTGTACATCAACCGGAATTTTACCTACAGACTGGGTTGCATCAACATGGAAAATGATTTTCTTCGCACGGCAGATTGCACCGATTTCTTTGATCGGTTGAATTACGCCCATTTCGTTATTGACGTGCATTACCGAAATTAAAATCGTGTCCGGGCGGATAGCCGCTTCTAATTTAGCTAAATCTAAAATACCGTCTTCTTCAGGGTCTAAGTAAGTTACTTCAAAACCTTCACGCTCTAACTGGCGACAAGTATCTAATACTGCTTTATGTTCGGTTTTAACAGTGATAATGTGTTTACCTTTGGTTTGATAGAAATGCGCAGCACCTTTAATAGCTAAGTTATCAGACTCTGTCGCACCAGAAGTGAAAACGATTTCACGACTGTCTGCACCAATTAAATCGGCAATTTGGTTACGAGCCACATCAACGGCTTCTTCTGCTTCCCAACCAAATTTGTGTGAGCGAGAAGCAGGGTTACCAAAGATGCCGTCTTTGGTCATATATTCCATCATTTTTTTTGCAACACGCTCATCCATTGGCGTAGTTGCAGCATAGTCCAAATAAATTGGTAATTTCATTTTTACTCCTGATTAAAATAACCAAGCGGTTATTTTTAATAAAAAATTTGCAATTAGTGATGATGCGGATGATCGTGACAATGCTCTTTTTCACAATCGTGATCAGCATGTTCCGCAGCTAAATCAGCAACTGAAATTGTCCCTAAAAACTGCTCAATTTGATCTTCTAATCGCTCCCACAAAGAATGCGTTAAACATTGAGAATCTTTACGACAATTACCACTGCCCTTACATCTAGTTACATCAATATTTTCATTAACTGCGTTAATAATCATTCCTACGCTAATATCTTCAGGTCTTTTACCTAGCTGATAACCACCACCCGGGCCTCGAACACTTTGCACAAGCCCATCACGGCGAAGTTGTGCAAAAAGCTGTTCCAAATAGGAAAGGGAAATAGCTTGGCGATCTGAAATATCGGCTAAACTCACCGGTTCTGATTTTCCATGTAAAGCAATATCTAAAATAGCTGTTACAGCATAACGGCCTTTTGAGGTAAGTTTCATAAATCTCCTCGTGAATTTCCCAGAAAATCGTCTGGGGAAGTTGTTAAATTTTGATATACCCCACTAATTTAGTCAATCATTTAGAACTAATTAGTGTGAAAGGTTTTATATATTAAAAATGTCCAAAATGTCCGAGCTAATTATACGGAAAAACACACTAAAAAACCAAAAGAAAGTCAAAATAAGTCGATAATTTACGCAATTTTGCATTCAACTGATCGGAA
This sequence comes from Mannheimia haemolytica, assembly GCA_900638155.1. Lineage (NCBI taxonomy): Bacteria > Pseudomonadati > Pseudomonadota > Gammaproteobacteria > Pasteurellales > Pasteurellaceae > Mannheimia > Mannheimia haemolytica. The sequence continues at coordinate 1,735,955 of LR134495.1, forward strand.
CAGATGTTTTTTTATAAAAATTTAATTGATAGAGTAAATTTAGCCCCGTAAAATCCGCCTGTTATATTAAATATTAACAATGCATCATTTTATTTATTCAAATTACAATTATTTCCTTTTCATAAATTTAAGAGACTTACTATGAAAAACTTTTCAAAAACATTACTTGCTTCAGTGATTACACTTAGTTCAGCAGGGGCATCAGCTGCTGCATTCCAATTGGCAGAAGTTTCAACTTCAGGCTTAGGAATGGCCTATGCAGGTAATGCTGCAGTTGCCGATAACGCTTCTGTGGTGGCAAGCAACCCGGCATTGATGACGTTATTTAAACAAACTGAAATTTCTGCCGGTGGTGTTGTGGTTAATGCTGATGTTAATGTTGATGGCAACTTAGGCCCTTATAAAGCATCTCAAAAGAATATTATTCCAACTGCTTTAGTCCCGAATTTATATATTGTTTCACCTATCAATGACCGCTTTGCAATTGGTGGTGGCGTAAATGTAAACTATGGTATGAAGTCACACTTTGATCCTGATTTCAATGCAGGTATGTACGGCGGTAATACCGAATTAAAAGTCATCAACTTTAACTTAAGCGGTGCTTATAATTTAGGCTACGGTTTTAGTGCCGGTGCGGGCTTAAATGTACTTTACTCTGAAGCAGAATTTATTCGTCATTTAGGTATTGGGGGTAAAGTATTAGCAAGCAGACTAGCACCTATCGTGCCTACAGCTGCTGCCTCACTGGCTCAAATGCAAAATAATACTGAAGTTGCCCGTGTTAAAGGCGATGAATGGAGCTTAGGCTGGAATACCGGTTTAATGTATGAAATCAATGAAAGAAACCGTTTAGGTGTTGCTTATCACTCTGCAGTTAATGTGAAATTTAAAGGCCAATACTCAAATGGGTTTCCAACCGCATTTAACGCTTTGTTAGCAAACCCAGCTATTGCAGCTCAATCACCAATGAGCCAAGCAACCGGCGGACAAGAAATCCCGGGTCGTTTAACGCTACATCTACCGGCTTACTGGGAAATTTCAGGTTATCACAAACTAACCGACAAATTAGCAATGCAATATAGCTATAAACGTACAGAATGGGAAAAATTCAAAGCTTTAACCGCTTATGGTGAATCTGGTAATGTTTTATTAAATAAAGAAGAAAACTACAGCGACTCTTCTCGTGTTGCATTAGGTTTCTCTTATGATGTAAACGAATCCTTAACATTGCGTACCGGCATTGCCTATGATGAAACTGCAAGTGTAACCAGTCCGTCAATTTCTATTCCGGACACTGATCGTACTTGGTATAGTGTAGGTGCAACCTATCGCTTCACCCCAAATCTTTCAGCAGATTTAGGTTACTCGCATTTAAGAGGTTCAAAAAACCAATTTAAAGAAGGAAATGCAGTATTTAACGTGAAATCACGTGCTAACCTTTACGGTTTAAACGTAAACTACAAATTCTAATTTGATGAATTAAGATTTAAAGAGGTGTAAAATCAATTACACCTCTTTTTTTATTGGCATAAAAAAATGAAATCTCAAATTTACTACGATTACTACCCTAGCCCCATCGGGCAATTATTGCTTTTAGCCACAGAAAAAGGCTTAATTTACATTGAGCTTGGGCAAGAGCAACAAACCACCTCGCTTGATAATTTTCTTTCTGCTCAAGTTGCAAGCGGTCAGATTTTAGAGATTTTTTGCAAAACCAAAGAGATTTTAGGCCGCTATTTTGCCGGCGAGCCATTGGATTTTCAGCAGCTGGATTTTCTTGCTCCGCAAGGCACACCATTCCAGCAATCAGTTTGGAAAATATTGCGTGAAATTCCTTACGGGCAAACTACTACTTATGGCGAAATTGCAAATCAATTAGGCAAGCCAAATGCAATGCGAGCTGTTGGCGGTGCAGTTGGGCGAAATCCGATTTCGATTTTAGTGCCTTGCCATCGAGTCTTAGGGAAAAATCAAGCCTTAACCGGATTCGGTGGTGGCTTGCCGAATAAGCGTTTTCTATTACAGCTTGAAGGTATTGCCTATAAAGATAAAGGCATTGAATTTGTAAAACCGAAAACTAAGAAATGGTAAATACGTTTTGATAGCGCAAGCGTCCACGCTTGTGCTTAGATCTTAAAATTTGGCACAAGCGTGGACGCTTGCGCCATCGTAACATTTCAAATTTACTAAATGTCCCCCTTGCTTCTAACATATTCCTTAGCTAATTGTAAATCCATCTGCCATTTGGAATAAATCATTTCCACCCAGTGTGCAATATGTTGCTCCCACTGCTCGCCGTTATCGGATTGAGCAAGCTGAGCGGTCTGTTGTAGCTGATCTAATCCGACTGATGCCAACGCCCCTTTAATTTTATGAGCCTCATCTGCCGTTAATTTACGGCTTTCCGCCGAATTTGTGGTTTGCCAATCGCTTAAATAACGCTGTAAATTTGCCAAATAAGTTGGCATTAAATCCGCAAATAAATCCATATTGGCAAGCACATTCTCTTTCCCCATTACCTCAATCAATTCATTAAGAATGGTGATGCTATAAGGTAAATTTTCAGAACCGCTCTCTACAAGCGGTTGTTTTTCTTCATTTTTTTGCAAAAAATTATCGCCAAAATACTGATTTAAACAACGCATTAATTCATCTAAAGAGAGCGGTTTGTGTAGAACATCGTCCATACCTTGTGCTTGGTATTCTTGTCGGCTTTGAATCACATTCGCAGTCAAAGCAACCAACAACGGTAAATAGTCAATTTCCTCGTTTTCATATTGCCTTCTTAATTGCTGTGCAATCTCAAAGCCGGTGGTGTCGGGCAGTTGAATATCAAGTAAAATCAGATCATAGCTGTTCTGTGCAAAATGTTGGTACGTTTCTTCACCACTCATTGCCACATCAACCTCACAACCAATTTTTTCCAACATTGCTCGAGCAACCACCACATTCATTTCGATGTCTTCTACCAATAGCACCTTAAGGGAATGTTGCTGAATAGCAAATATCGGCTTGGTTTCCGTGCTTTCTGCCTGCACAGTAAGGGTAAAAGTTGAGCCTTGATTTTCTTGGCTTGCCACCACCAAATCACCGCCCATTAGCTTCGCAATGCGTTTCGAGACCGATAAGCCAATCCCGCTACCTTGCGCTTTTTTCTCTTTAGAGTTTTCCGCTTGGTAGAACATATCAAAAATTTTGCGTTGATCTTTTTCCGGAATACCGATGCCTGAATCCGTCACCGCAAAGCTAAACTGTTCTTTATCTAATTGGTAAATTTCCAGCAAAATTCGACCGCTTGCAGGGGTAAATTTCACCGCATTGCTGATCAAATTCCATAAAATTTGGCTCAAGCGTGCGTGGTCGATATAGATATACTTCGGCAAATCAGGCGGATACGTCACTTCAAAATTAATCTGCTTATTGCCCGCCATAAAATGCCCAAAATTAGCAATATCGTGAATGAGTTGTTCAAATTCCACCTCTTTTCTTACCAATTCAATTCGGCTACTATCAATTTTTTCTAAATCAATAATATCGCCAAAAATATGAGCCAATGCAGTGGCACTCATATTGATAGTTTTTAAATATTCTTGCTGTTTTTCGGTGGTTTTATCATCTAGCAAAATTTGGCTCAAGCCGATAATTCCATTAAGGGGAGTACGAAGTTCGTGACTAATGGTCGCCATTAAAATGCTTTTATCACGGCTGTTTTTTTCTAATTTAGCGTTAAGATAGGCATCTTGTTCCCGGAGTTCTTCCAAATCTCTTACTGCTTTTTCTAATTTCAAGCGAGATATTTCAAGTTTTTCCACCAATAACGTGAAGAAATAAAGCACAAAAGGCGCAGAAATTAAACCAAAAGCGATGGAGCGTAAAATATCCACCACGACTACTCGCCCAATAAAAAGATAGGTTAAGCTACTTTGAATTAAAATTGCCGAAAGAGCGACCATAAAAAAGCCTAAAAGAGAAGCTTTTAACCGCCCTAGCTTTAATACCCAATTAATATATTTTTGGCTAAATTTTTTAACTTGCATACGACCTCAAAACAAAAAGCAGACCATCAGATCTGCTTTATTTTACTCTATTTTTTACTTTTTGCCTTTGACTAGCTCATCAGCCCATTGGAATAATTCATCTACATCATAATCACCTGAATGGGGTACATTCCACGGGGTTTCATAATTAACATTCTTGCCTGCCATTTGCAGTTTTATGGCTAAGATCGCCGAAATTGCCAGCGAGGTATCTCTATCTGCCGTTCCCACCCTAATCCGCCAATGTTCCGCAGCATTTGGGTTATCCAAATAGTGCATCGGGTTCATCCGTTTCACGATTTGCGGATCGGCTAAATAGAGATCTTTATTGGCAGAACGTTCCGCACTATAAAGCGTAAAATGGCGGTTATTTTCCGTGTCTGTGCCAAATAAATTATTCTCGCCCGAACTTCCATTTAACGCATCAAATGCAGGTGGTGATTTCATCCGTTTATCTGAAAATACATAACCAAACCAGTCCACACTGCTGACTTTGCCTTTCTCAAATGAAAGCCAACTAATTTGTTGAAAGGCTTTTTGCTCTTCGCTATCTTGAACTAAACCTCTATAGGCTTTATTTGCAGCCGTTTTTACCACTTCAGATAAATAATCTTTAAACGAGCCGTTGCCTTTTGGATCAAGTGTTAAAGGATTGCCTTTCTCATCAACCAAATGCAAACTGTTCAAATAAGTCGGAAAGCGTTCTGCTAATTCATTAGAAACTTTAATTTCCGCCTCATTTAACGAGCCTTCAATTTTCGGCTTTGGTTTTGAACGGTCATTAAATTCTGCTGAATTTAATCGGCTCATATCGATTCGGCTATATTCATTGACACCATTAAATTGCCATTCATACGCCATATCCGCATTTTCAAGGTTGGTGATTGGGCAATAAGCAGAAACTGCAAAAATTTTGTCACTGGCATTCAATGCCTCCGCCTCTTTCAAATAAGGTTCATAATCGTAATGATCAGCTGAAGCTCCTAACAAAGCAGATAATGCTCCACCGGCACTGGTGCCGTTTGAGATAATTTTATTTGCATCGCCCGGCATTTTTTCATCATTAGCGTGTAGATACCGCACTGCTGATTTTAAATCAATAATGGCAGAAGGTGCTTTGCCGGTGTATTTTCCCTCTTTTTGTAGCGTGCGTCCTCTTGCCCCCACACTTGCCACCACATAGCCTTTAGATAACGCCACCAAAATCGTACTTGGTGAACCGTCACGCCTTTTTCTATCATAACTTGCCGCTTTTGCCGGCATATAGCCCCCCACTGAATTTGGCAAGAAGATCGGGGCGGTATCCGCTTGGTAGCCATTGATTTCGCCATTATTGTAGTAAGCTTCCGGCACATACAGATTAATTGTTTGGTAATCTGGCTCAATCGGATTGTTCACATACACAATCCGCTCAAAGGCACGGAATTGGATTTTCTCGCCATTTAATTCCGTTTCAATTAAACGATAGTTTTGATCATTAAAGACTAAATCATACCCAGATTCGGTTTTATTGAAAAAGGGCTGTGGCTCTTCAGCTGTTTTTTCCGGCGGTACAGCAAAACTCTGACTATATAGCATTGAAGAGGCAATAAGTGTAGATAAGGCTTTTAGCTTCATTTTTTATCCTTTATGAAATACGAATCGGTACAACAAGCGGTCGAATTTAGCGAATATTTTACACTATATTGCTCAAAAATTAAGGGCGAACATTATGTTCGCCCTTAATTTAGGGAAGTATATTTACCGCCAGTAAAACAAGCAAATAATCGCCACAATCGCAATCGCCACGCCTAAGTAGTTCACTTTGTGGATTTTCTCTTTAAAGAAGAATGCCCCAACGAAAGTACCTAAGCAAATTACCCCTAAGTTCATTCCTGTGAAGACTAAAGTTGGGTCATCTTTCATTGCTTGGTGAGCTTGAATATAGAACAGAATATTGCCGAAGTTGAGTACACCTAATAACAAGCCGGTTAAGACACTTGGAACGTGCCATTGAGTACGTTTTAGCAGCAAATAGATAAACATAAAACAGCCTGCACCGATAAAGGCAATCGAAAGCGTAACAGGGAAAGCCGAGCCTGATTTTGCAATCTGCTTAAATAAAATATCGTTCACGCCATAGCCTACCCAAACCAGAGCAAGGCTGATAATTGCAATTTTACCGCCTTTTTCCATTCCTTGATTGCCTTTCCATAGCAAACAGCCTAATGCCACAAAAGCCAATAACAGAGCAATTAATTTGTTTTGAGTGACCTGTTCACCAAAAATAGTGAATGCTGCCAAAATCGGCAGGAACAGTGATAAACGTTGTGCCGCATCGGTTCGGATAATGCCGGCAAACTCTAAAGCTTTTGCTTGCACTAAAAAAATAGTCGGTAATGTGATGCTTAAAATCACAAAAATGTAAGAAGTCGGATTATTAGCGATAATATCGGTAATCGACTGCCCTTGGTAATCCGGCTTCAGTAATAAAAACGTCATCGTGGTGGTGACGATATAGTTCACCGCAATACTTTGGTCAATCCGAATACCTTTTTGGCGGGCGAATTTAATCAACACTCCTACAGTCACGCTACATAAAATAGCTAAAATAAGTTGTAACATTTCATTTCTCCTTTTAAAACAAAGGCTGTATTCTATAAATATGCCTAAATTTTCGCTAGTAGCAAGCGGTTAAATTTGAAGAAAAATTTGCAAATTTTGCGAGAGATCCGACCGCTTGCACTCAAATAGTGCTAAAATTTTGTCATCTTCAATTTCAATACTTAACATAAAATGGAAAAACGCTTTGAGATTAATGAACAGGGTCTCAGCATTCGCTGTAAACTGTTTTATGAAAAAGAATTGCAGCAGATCGAGAATGTAGTGATTGTGTTGCACGGCTTTGGTTCGTCTAAAGATCTGAAATCGAATACCAAATTTGGGGAACGGCTTAGCTCAAAATATAAAGGCTACGCTGCCCTTGCCTTTGATTTCCCTTGCCACGGTGATGATGCCCGTAAAAAACTCTCGGTTGAGGAATCCATTATTTATCTGCAACTGGTGATTGATTATGCCAAAACCAGCCTGAATGTTAAAAATCTGTATGCCTACGGCACTAGTTTTGGTGGTTATTTAACCTTGAAATATCTGGCGGAAAAAGGCAATCCGTTTCGGAAAATTGCCTTGCGGGCACCTGCGGTACAAATCTACCATTCGTTAATGAACCGCTTGTCAGAAGAGGAACGGCAAAAACTTGCCAAAGGGCGAGAAATTTTGTGGGGGTTTGATCGCCAGATGAAAATCAGCCAAGCCTTTTTTGATGAGCTAACCGATATTACCCAAAACGATTATTTGGATTATGCCGAGCAAATGTTAATTCTGCACGGCACGGAAGATGAAATGGTCTCATTAAGCACTTCACAACAATTTGCCGATAATAACGTGATTGAACTGCTCCCGATTGAAGGAGCGGATCACGCCTTTTCTAACCCTAAATTAATGGATATCGCTATCGGCAAAATCGTGGAGTTTTTCGCCCCATAACCTAGCTTTTGGCGAATTGAATCAACACAGGATTAACTATCCGCTGATAATCTTCCGTATTTAGAATAATCGAACGTTCCAATGTGCCTGCATTGAAAGCTAATTCATCATAACGCTCGAATAAACTTGGCTCAGCCACCAATAGTAAATCGGGGTGAAAGCTAAACGGCGGAATTGCCCCAAATACACAATCGGTCAATTCTGCCACCTCCGCCGGACTGGCAAGTGAGGCTCTTAGCCCACCAAGATGCTCTGCAATTTTTGTTAAATCCGCTTGGTAATCGGCAGGTAATATAGCAAGCACCGCTTGCTTTACCCCATTGCCTTTTACCTTGCACACTAAGGCTTTCGCCCCTTGCCCGATTTCTGTTCCTCGAATTTTCGCCACTTCTTCCGATTTCCCGGCAGAAGAATGCTCTACCACACGATAGCGAGCTTGGTGCGAATCTAACAATGCCGTAAGTTGGTGGAAAGTTTGTTCTGACATCATTTCTCCTTAATGATACACAAGCGGTCGTTTTTAATAAAAAATTGGCAATTCAGCCGAATTTTAACGCCCAAACATTTTTTCAGGATTTTCCGGCTGCTCAACCAAAATTAGAATAGACGCATCTCCGCCCCACTCTTTCGGAGCTTGGTGCAACGCCATTATTTTGGGGTGCTGAACCAACCAGCGTGGAATTTGATCTTTGAGCGTACGAGTACCAAAGCCGGTCATCACGCTGGCACAATATACCTTTTCCCGCTCACAGGCTAAAATCAACGCAGCCAACTCTTTCTTCGCTTTTTCTCGGCTTAAACCATGCAAGTCTAAAAACAGCTCGGGTTGGAAATCGCCTCGCCGTAATTGTTTGAGAATATAAGGATCAACATCTTCTCGCAGATATTTCACTTTTTCATTTTCTTCTTTCAGCAAAGGCTCATATTCATCAGAGAAATAAAATTCTGTATCAGCTTTTTCTTTTAACTCTCGCAATTCTTGCAATTTCTTGCGAGGTTCCGCTTTCGGCACAAAGGTATTTTGTGTCAGCTTTTTCGTGCCTTTTGCTGCCTCTCTGAATAACGCAAATTCATCGTCTAATAACGTATCATTCATTATCTTTTCCTTCTTATTCATTTTTACATTCTAACACAAAGCAAAATGTGGTATAACACAGCCATTTTAACAATACGAAAAAAGGCACGCCAATGTTTAAATATAATACCGAACTTCTTGATGAAATTTCCGCCCTGCCCATTGTGAATGATTTAGTCACTATTCAAGATATGATGCGTTGGGGATATAGCTATTTTAACGCTTCTGACCTTTATTACGGGCACGGTTACGATAATGCGTGGGACGAGGCACAACAATTGGTGTTGGCAGGGCTTTATTTACCCTTTGATGTACCGGAAACACTTTATTCCTCTCGCTTAACCCGAGTTGAGAAAGAACGAGTGATTAATTTAATCTGTGAGCGTTTAGGCTCTCGCAAACCGGTTGCATACCTTACTAACTCAGCTTGGTTTTGTGGCGGTGAATATTATGTCGATGAGCGTGTAATAGTTCCACGTTCACCGATTGGTGAGCTGATCAAAAAAGGGTTTAAAGGCATTATCAAAAACGAGCCACATCGAATTTTAGATATGTGTACCGGTAGCGGTTGTATTGCAATTGCCTGTGCCGAGCGTTTTCCTGATGCAGAAGTCGATGCTGTCGATCTTTCCCTTGATGCCTTAGACGTTGCTCAAATTAATATTGAGCGTCATCAGGTGTCTCACCGAGTGTTCCCGATTAGTTCCGATCTGTTTAACGATCTACCACAAGATAAATACGACTTAATTGTGACTAATCCGCCTTATGTTGATGAAGAAGACTTAGGCGATATGCCAGAAGAGTTCCATCACGAGCCGGCATTAGCTCTTGGCTCAGGAAAAGACGGTTTAGATTTAACCAAACGGATTCTTGCTCAAGCCGCTGATTATTTAAATGATGATGGCGTGCTAGTCTGCGAAGTCGGCAACAGTATGGTGCATTTAATCGAACAATTCCCCAGTGTGCCGTTTAACTGGCTGGAATTTGAACACGGTGGCTTAGGGGTGTTCAGTTTAAGCAAAGAAGAGTTAGTGAAACATCGCCATTTATTTGCTTAAATCGCTATCCTCTCTCTGGTCAATCATTCTGAATGGTTGATCTGTCTCTCTCCCTCAAGGGAGAGAGCAGACATACTTCTATTTTAACGCTTTTTGTAATCGCCCTTGATTTTGGCTTAATAAATCTTCAGCTTTCTGCTTATCTAAATTGCCTAAAATCATCATAATTGCCAATTTAGCGTTATTTTCGGCTAATTTTAGTGTATCTTCAGCCACTTCTCGTTCACATTCTGTCGCTTGCATTACAATCCGAATTGCTCTGGCTTTGAGTTTTTCATTGGTTGCTTGCACATCCACCATTAAGTTTTGGTAGCATTTTCCGATTAAAATCATCGAAGCGGTGGTGAGCATATTCAACACCAATTTTTGAGCCGTGCCTGATTTCATACGGCTGGAGCCGGTTAGCACTTCCGGCCCGACAGCGGTTTCAATCGCAATATCTGCCATTTGTGCCATTGCCGAATTTGGGTTACTGGCAATCGACACCGTAGTCGCACCACGTTGCTTAGCATATTCTATCGCCCCTAGTACATAAGGCGTTCGCCCACTGGCTGCAATCCCGACTAATACATCTTTTTCACTAAAATTGACCGCTTGTAAATCTACTTTGCCTTGCTCACGATTATCTTCCGCCCCTTCAATCGGGAAACGTAATGCTCGCTCACCACCGGCAATTAATCCAACCACCATTTCAGGTTTTACGCCATAAGTGGGCGGACATTCCGAAGCATCAAGCACCCCTAATCTTCCGCTCGTGCCGGCACCGACATAAACCAATCGTCCACCTTGCTCAAAGGCTTGCACAATTTTTTCCACCGCTTGTGCAATTTGAGGCAGGCACTGCTCTACTGCAATCGCTACTTGTTTGTCTTCTTGGTTGATGACTTGGACTATCTCTAACGCTGAAAGGCGGTCAATATTCATCGAATTCGGATTACGTTGCTCGGTAATCATCTGCCCTAAGGCATTCAATAGTTGCGACACTTAAACCTCTTTAATCACAATACATTTAATTTGACGTTCTGTATTTCTCACAATGGTTCGAATATTCATTTCTACCACCACATTATCCCGCTCTATCCCAAAAAACTCACCATTTACTCTTAATAATCCAGATGATTGATTTCCCTGAAAATCGGTAGATAACAAATCAACCTTATCAAATTCCAATACTCTCTTTTGGATTAATTTGATCCATTCTTGCTTATCAATCACTTCACCTGTTGATGAGTAAAGCTCAAAATCATCGCTTAATAATGCTTGTAAAGCCGAAAAATCACGGTTCACCATTGCACTATAAAGTTCTCTATTTAAATCTAATATATCTTGATGTTTTTTTGCCCGCTCCTCGCCAATCTCTTTTATTGCCGGATAACTCCCAATCGCTGCCGCAGAAAGCCCTAATATTAAAGATAAAATAACATGCAATAATTTGATTTTTCTCATTGTGCTTCCTTATTAAATTTAGTTATATTAGAAATCATTTTTTCTCATTAAATATTGTCTATGAATATCCAAAATATCATTTTATGGCGGAAATTCTTTTCCGGTCTTGCTTATGCTGCAATGCAAAGCGTATTTTTTATCTACTTACAATTCTACAAAGGCTTTGAAACCAGCCAAATTGCAACTGCATTTTCTTTGTTGGTCTTTACCAGCCAAGCATTTTCCCTTTTTGCTGGTTCTTGGGGTGATAGTTTTGGACGTTACCCTATTATGATGCTTGGCTGTTTGCTCGATGCCCTAGCTTACATTTTATTACTGACAACAAAAAATTACCCTCTGCTATTACTTGCTACCTTTTTCTTCGGACTCGGTAGCACCTTATTTAGTACCAATGCGAGAGCATTCTTATTAACCAATATTCAAGATACTGGAGATAGTTACCAGCTCAAAACTAAGGCTCAGGGTAAATTTCTGAAGGTATCAAGCCTGTCAGCGATGGTAGCACCATTACTTACTATTCCATTTATTTTCTACCGTAAAGCGGAATGGCTTATTTGGATTAGCTGTAGCATTGAAATTATTATGCTATTCGTTATGTTTAAAACTGCACCCAAAACGAATGAATGTTCAAATGGGCAATGCGAACGCTTTAAATTTGGTGCATTAAAAGGAATATTAAATGAACAATTTATTTTTGTACATTTATTACTTTTTATTCCGCTTGGTCTAGGAAGTGCATTTTATATTATATTCCCCTATATATTCACCAATCTTCTGGATAAACCAGAATTAGTCTCTGTCTCATTCTTTGTGAATAATTTAATTGCAGTGTTATTGCAATCTGATTTTTCACGAAAATTAAATCTGACAGTACATAAACTTATTTGTATTGCACCAATACTGATTATACTTCAAATAATGCCTTGGTTTTATGCACTCCAATGGCTTTCAACCATCACTGCATTTCTCTATTTAGTGATTTTTGCCACTATTACCGTGTATGCGAATACGGCACTATCTAATATGCTAGTGAAATTAGACAATGGTAAAAACCAAGGCTTAATGTTTGGAAGCTCTAAATTAATTTTAGCTATTACCACTCTCGGAGTAATGAATGTATTACCTTACATTTTCTTAATCTAAGCAGGGTAAATCACGCCCAAACTCACGGCTTTTTTTGCTCCTGTCACGCTAGGCATATTACTGGGTAAATTATGGATTCGCTGGTAAGCTAACCAAGCAAAAGCGGCAGCCTCTACATAATCAATATCTAAACCAAATTCTGTAGTGGTTGTAACCTCCCACTCGGGAAGTAAAGCAGAAATCCGTTCCATTAATAACGGATTTCTTGCCCCACCACCACAAACTAAAAGCAAGCGAGGCAGAGAGCTTTCAAAGCGTAATAACTCATTGGCAATACTTTGAGCAGTAAATTCTGCCAGCGTGCGTTGCACGTCTTGTGGCTGACAAGCGGTCAAATTTTCCAATTTTTTTGCAAGCCACGTTAAATTAAACAGCTCCCGCCCGGTGCTTTTCGGTGGGGCTTTAGCAAAAAACGGCTCGTCTAATAACGCAGCTAACAGTTCAGTATTGAATTTGCCCGTTCTCGCCCATTCACCGTTTTTATCGTATCTTTTGCCTTGATGTTGTTCGATCCAACTATCCATCAAAGTATTTCCGGCTCCTACATCATAACCAACTGTAGGGGAATTGGGATTTAACACCGAAATATTGCTGATTCCGCCAATATTCAGCACCACTGTTAGACGATTTGGATCGCTAAAAACAGCTTGATGAAACGCCGGCACAAGCGGAGCCCCTTGCCCACCTACTGCCATATCTTTACGCCGAAAATCAGCGATAGTGGTAATACCGGTTTGCTCCGTCACCAAATTCATATCGCCAATTTGGGTAGTGAACGGATAAGCAGAATCCGGTGAATGCCACACCGTCTGCCCGTGACAACCTATGGCTTGAATATCCTCTACTTTTAGCTGATTTTTCGCTAAAAACGCATTAATCGTTTCTGCATAAAGCAAGCCTAATCGGTGATCAATTTCCCCCAGTTTTTGGAGATTAGTTTCGCCGGTTTTAAGCAGCACAGAAATATCCGCCCGTAATTCCTCCGGCATTGGAAAAAAATCACAAGCGGTCATTTTCGGTGGATTTTTTGCAAAATCCAGCAAGGCAATATCCACCCCATCAAGGCTCGTGCCGGACATTACGCCTATATAGTAATTTGGGCTATATTCATTCATCATAAAAATCAACATCTGCTATTTGTTACTTTTCTTTACTTTGCCAAAGAAAAGTAACCAAAAGAAAGGCAGCCCGAGCTTCACCGCTATCCTCGCTTAGTTTGAATTGGCTTAACGGCAAATTTACATTCGCTCCGCTCAGAGTAAATTTACCTACCAATTCAAACACGCTCAGGCGGTTCAGACGGGAACAAAAACAGCAAAATCATTGACGTGCCATTCTCAAATTAGCAGGCACTTCCTCAAAATTCGATCTAAATGGATTAATATCCAATCCGCCTCGTCTGGTGTAGCGTGCGTAAACCGTTAATTTTTCCGGCTGAGCGAATTGCATTAAATCGCAGAAAATGCGTTCCACACATTGTTCGTGGAACTCATTATGCTCACGGAAAGACACTAAGTAACGTAACAGTTTTTCACGGTTTAGCTTTTTGCCTTTGTAGCGAATTTGCACACTTCCCCAGTCAGGCTGTGAGGTAATTAAACAGTTAGATTTGAGCAAATGGCTGACTAAGGTTTCTTCCACCAAATCATCTTCTGCAATGTTCTCTAAATAATGAGTCGAAAACGCATAGCTGTCGATCTGAATATCTTGCTCATCAATGCAATCGCCTGCAAAATCAACTATCGGCTGTTGCGTGTAGTGTGATAATTGGTAAATTTTTACCGAAACCTGACCGCTTGCACAGCAAGCCAGATCAGCTTGGATCGTTTTCTCAACGTCTTCTATTGAGCGAAACCTAGTTTGGTTAAAACTGTTCAAATAGAGCTTAAAACTTTTCGATTCAATTAAGTTTTCGCTCTTAAAATCAATGGCGACATCTGCAATCGCTACTTGCGGTAGCCCATTTAGGTTCAACCAAGATAGCTCATAGCAAGTCCACACATCAGCACCTCGGTTAAAAGGCTGATGTTGTGTAATGCCTAAACCATCACGGTTTAATTTGCGAGGAACAGGTTGCAAAAGAGAGGCATCATATTCGCTTTTGTACTCGGTTTTTTGCCCTAATTTCAGGGCTGAAAGAGATTTATCGTTATAATTCATTGCTTTATTTAATGTATTTTACTAAATCAACTAAACTATCTAACACCAAATCGGCTTTAGCTTGGCCTTCTTCCGTCACAGCTTTGCCTGTGCGAACCAGCACTTTGGTTTTCACGCCAGCGGCTTCTGCGGCAAGGAGATCTTCTAATTTATCACCCACCATATAAGATTGGTTTGGGTCGATGTTTAAATCTTGAATCGCTTGGGTAAACATACCTGCTTTAGGCTTGCGGCAATCGCAATCTTCACGGTATTCGCCTTTACCTTCAGGGTGATGTGGGCAGTAGTAAATGCCATCTAACACCACGCCATAATCTTCATCGAGCGACCAATCCATCCATTCGGTCAGTTGCATAAATTGTGTTTCGCTAAAATAGCCCCGGGCAATGCCGGATTGATTGGTCACCAACACCAATAAATAACCTTTGTCTTGCAACTGTTTTAACGCCTTGCCGACACCGTCAATAAATTGAAAATCATCAATTTGATGCACATAGCCGTGATCGATATTAATTGTGCCGTCTCGGTCTAAAAAAATGGCTTTTTTTCCCATTAGCAACCCCGTAGATAATCAACGATCATTTGGTGATGTTCGCCGGTTTTAAATTTATCAAACACTTGCTCAACCAAGCCCTGTTCATCAATTAAAAAGCTGATGCGGTGAATGCCGTCATAGGTTTTTCCCATAAACTTCTTTTCGCCCCATACACCAAAGGCTTCCGCAACTTGGTGATCCGGGTCAGATAATAATGTGAAATTAAGGGCTTTTTTCTCTACAAATTGAGCTAATTTTTTCGGTAAATCAGTGCTAATTCCCAAAACAACGACATTTAGTTCGTCAAGTTCTGACTTGCTATCACGCAATCCACAAGCTTGCGTAGTGCAACCCGGTGTAAGGGCTTTCGGGTAAAAATAAACCAACACTTTTTTACCGGCAAATTGAGAGAGTGAAACCGACTCATCAGCCTGATTCTGAAGGGTAAATTGAGGGGCTTTATCGCCTGCTTTTAAAGTATTCATTTGTAATTTTTCCATAAAAAATAACCGCTTGCATTATACACGGCAAGCGGTCAAACTTGGCAAAAAATTTGCAAAATACGGTTGTTTTATGTTGTTGAAAATGATGGGCGGTATTGATTTTCCGAACGCAATACTTCTTTCAAAACCTTATCAAAATCGCTTTCAAATAGTCTGTCTTGAACAATGCGGTATTTCTCAAATTCACTTTCTGCGTGCAATTTTGCTTCATCAAAACGCATTTTGCCTTTGCCTTCAAGTAAAGGTAAATCATCGGCATTCAAGAAAATATCCAACCTTTTTGCCCAATCTTCCATCGTCATTGGAATCTTGCGTCTTGCTCGCCTTTCCGCTAAATCTAAAAAGGCATTGACAATCAGTCCTAGCTCGTTGAGTTCTTCCGGTGTTAAATAATTTTTTGCCACCACAACATCACTTTTTAAAATTTTGCCATCGGGTGATTTCGCCCAGCTGATTAGCCCCATATTTGGCTTTTCGCTATCTGCTCTTTCATAAATCAGCTCTGCTGCGGTATGTTGATGAATCGCAAAATGCAATTTATTTTGCACGCTAGCAAAAAATTGCTTGGTGGTTGGAGCATCTTTATTGTAATCCACTGAGGTTGCATAAATATCAGTAATTTTCTGATAGAAACGCCGTTCAGATAACCGAATTTCACGAATTTCTGCCAGCAACTGCTCAAAATAATCTTCATTTAAAAATGTACCGTTTTCCATTCTTTGGCGGTCAATCACATAGCCTTTTTGGGCGAAATCCCGTAATACTTTAGTTGCCCATTGGCGAAATTGTGTCGCCCGCACCGAGTTTACCCTATAGCCTATCGAAATGACGGCATCAAGGTTGTAGTGTTTGGTACGATAATTTTTACCATCTGCGGCAGTTATTAGGAAATTCCGAATAACTGACATTTCTTCTAGCTCTCCACTTTCAAAAATATGCTTTAAATGCTCATTGATAGTTGGAATAGAAACATCAAAAAGCTGAGCAATTAATTTTTGCGTGAGCCAAATTTCGTTATCTTCATAACGAACAGTAATATTTTCTGCTCCATTTTGTTGGGTAAAAATCAAAAATTCGGCGGTACTATTACGGATTTGTTTATCGGTCATAAGCTCTCCTTATTTGTGAGAGCTATGCTACTGAATACTGTTTTTTTGTCTAGTAAAAAATACGAATTTTTCGACGCACATCACAAAAAACGCCTGTAATTTAGCATTACAAGCGGTCTGTTTTGGTCGTTTTTTTGCAAATCAGTCTAGAAAGCCTTCCAGTAATTCATTTAAAAACAATTTACCGTGTTGGGTAATTTGCCAATGGGTTGAGCTTTCGGAAATATAGTTTTGGTTTAACGCCCAATCGATTGTCGGGCGAACAATTTCCCTGTCTAAACCGGTAAACCATTCAAATTCTTGTTTTGGCGTGGCTTCAAGCAATCTAAAGCGGTTCATAAAAAACTCAAACGGGCGGTCGTCTAACTCAATCAGATCTTGGCTGTAGCGGTACTCCCCTCGCATATAACCTTTCGGGTGTTTGGTTTTGCTAAAACGATAAATTTCCCCTGTCGGATACGAAATTTTGCCGTGAGCACCACAACCAATCGCCAAATAATCCCCAAATCGCCAATAATTTAAATTGTGTCTGCATTGGTAGCCTTTTTTGGCATAAGCCGAGGTTTCGTACTGCTCATAGCCGGCATTCGTTAAAAGTTGATGCCCTTGCTCGAAAATATCCCATAACTCGTCATCATCAGGCAAGGTTGGCTTACGATAATAGAACATCGTATTCGGCTCAATCGTGAGCTGATACCACGATAAATGCGGTGGATTGAGTGAAATCCCTGTTTCTAAATCCGCCAAGGCTTGTTTAACCGATTGGTTTGGTAAACCGTGCATTAAATCAATGTTAAAACTTTGCAAGCCCGATTTTGCAGAATTTTGGGCAAATTTAACCGCTTGTTTTGCTTCATTTGCATCGTGAATCCGTCCTAATTTCAATAATTTTTCCGGCTCAAAACTTTGGATTCCCATTGAAATGCGGGTTACGCCACCTTGTGCGTAACCTAAAAATCGCTCTGCCTCTACCGTTCCCGGGTTCGCTTCCAGTGTAATTTCGATATTTGGCTCGAATGCAATCCGTTTTTCTACTTCGCTTAATAAATAAGCTATCCCCTCCGCTGAAAATAAGCTCGGTGTGCCGCCGCCAATAAAAATAGAATGTAATTTACGATCACCTATTGCCACTCGGTAAGCTGTCAAATCTTGGGATAAATCTGCAAGTAAATGTTCGATATATTCTTGCTCGGGAATGATTCCTTTTTGAGCGTGCGAGTTAAAATCGCAATAAGGACATTTTTGCACACACCAAGGGATATGGATATAAAGGCTTAAAGGCGGTAAAATCAGGTTCACTGTCAATTTTTCATTTATGATTAAATTGGCAAATAATAACGAAAAGCAAGTGAAGTGAAAAGCAAAGATTTTCGTGAGCTAGATCACAAATTCAATAATTCTTGCTTTACCGCTTTAACATTAATGATATGATAAATTCAATTCAAAAAAAGTGTATTTTTTGACAAATTCACTTCAGCAAACAATACCGCCCCTATCATAAAAACTTAAAGGAGCTTTAAGATGAAAAAACAGTTTGAACACAACGAATCCCGTCGTGGTTTTATGAAACTAATTGCAGGTGTTGGTGCCGGTATGGCATTTAGTGGCACTTTAGGAACATTTACACCTAAAGCATTTGCAGCCCCTGCCGCCGGCTCAACGATTGAGGCCGGTATAGCTTATCCCATATCAACCGGATTTGACCCGCTTACCTCAAGCGGTGCATCCTCAATGGCGGCAAACCTCCATATTTTTGAAGGCCTCGTGGACTTACATCCAGCCACTCGCAAACCATATTTAGCATTGGCAGCAGCAGAGCCTGAAAAAATTGATGATGTAACCTATCGAATTACTTTACGTGACGGGGCTAAATTCCACAATGGTAATCCGGTTACCACTGAAGACGTAGTTTACTCATTTGAACGTGTATTAGACCCAGCTAAAGCATCACTTTTCGCACAATTTATTCCGTTCATTGATACAGTGAAAAAAGTCGATGAAAAAGTGGTTGAATTCAAATTGAAATATCCGTTTGCGTTATTCAAAGAGCGTTTAACTATCGTTAAAATCGTACCGAAAGCAGTAGTTGAAGCTGGTCAAGCTGCATTTGATGCTAATCCAGTGGGGACTGGCCCATATAAATTTGTATCCGCAACTAAAGATGATCGTATTGTTTTCGAAGCATTTGCAGATTATAACGGTGGCTACCCGGCACAAGTCGAGAAAATGACTTGGTTCTTACTTTCTGATGATGCCGCTCGTGTAACTGCTCAAGAATCTGGCCGTGTTCAAGCAATCGAGTCTGTGCCTTACTTAGACGCAGAACGCTTAAAACGTAAAGGTACAGTTGAGTCAGTACAATCATTCGGCTTACTGTTCTTAATGTTTAACTGTGAAAAAGCACCGTTTAACAACCCGAAAGTTCGCCAAGCGTTACATTATGGCTTAGATACCCAAAAATTAATTGATGTGGTGTTCTTAGGCAATGCAAAAGCTGCTACATCTTACGTGCAAGATACTCACCCGGATTATGTGAAAGCAAATTCGCAATATGATTTCGATAAAGCGAAAGCCGAAGCATTATTAGCAGAAGCGGGCGTGACAGAGTTAAAATTTGAATTGTTAGCAACCGATCACTCTTGGGTGAAAGAATGTGCGCCATTAATTCTTGAATCGTGGAACAGCTTAAAAGGCGTAAAAGTTTCTCTTAAACATTTACAATCTGGTGCATTATACGGCACACACGTAGATAAAGGCGCATATGAAGTTGTGATTGCACCTGGCGACCCATCAGTTTTCGGTAATGACTTAGACCTATTATTAAGCTGGTGGTATCGTGGTGATGTATGGCCGAAACGTCGTTTCCGCTGGTCTGAAACAGCTGAATATGCAGAAGTACAAAAACTGCTTGATGAAGCGGCCAAAAATCCTGCTGCTTCTAAAGAAGCCTGGGCGAAAGCAATCAATATTATCGCTGAACAAGTGCCTCTTTACCCAATTATTCACCGTAAATTGCCAACTGCGTGGAATGATAAGGCATTAACAGGTTTCCAACCATTACCAACAACAGGTATGTCATTTATCGGTGTTGGTCGTGCTAAATAGTCGTAACGGCTAGCTAAATGCAAGCGGTAATATTTTACAAAAAATTTACCGCTTGCATAAATAAAAATCAAAATGATGTAATATTCGTCTTATATCACTCAGAATTCTTACCATTTCTATATTTTCATTTATAATCCTACATATCACTATATTAGCTTGTAGGTAAACTTAGATTTAATTTTGGAGTGTAACTACACTCAAGGAGAAGAAAATGGAAATTATACTCCGATTATTATGGCGTCGCCTAATGGCTCTGCCGGTAATGATCTTAGGCGTAACTGCCTTGGTATTTATTGTTTTACAATTCACCCCCGGAGATCCGGCAACCGTTGCTCTCGGTGAAAGCGCCAGCGAAGCCGCTAAAGAAATCTATCGTGAACAACATGGGTTAAATGATCCATTGCTTGTACAATATTTTCGCTTTTTAGGGAATTTATTCGTATTAGATTTCGGTATGACAACCCCTCCAGAACAGCCTATTGTTGATATGATTGCTAAAGCATTCCCTTTAACATTACAGCTTACCTTTATTGGGGTCTTCTTAGCTGCTATCGTCTCTTTCACATTAGGTGTAACGGCAGCACTTTACCGTGATACTTGGATTGATCAATTAATCCGTTTAATCTCGGTTGCCGCTGTTGCCACACCTTCTTTCTGGTTGGGTATTTTATTGATTCAATACTTCTCCTTAAAATTAGATTGGTTGCCTTCAGGCGGTTTTATTCCATTTAGCGAAGATCCAAAAGGCTATGTAAACTCAATGGTTCTCCCTTCACTCGCTTTAGCTGTTCCTGTATGTGCCTCATTGATCCGTGTCGTGCGTACAACAATGGTAGAAGAAATGGATAAAGATTATGTTCGAACAGCCATCGGTAATGGTGTACCTTACTCAACGGTGATTCGCCACAATGTGCTTCGTAATGCCTTAATTACTCCGGTAACCGTGCTAGGTTTACGGGTTGGTTATTTATTAGGTGGTGCAGTTGTGATTGAACAGATCTTCGACTTACCGGGAATGGGTAAATTAATTTTCAACGGTATCGTCAATCACGACTTAAACTTAGTGCAAGGTGTGGTATTAACCATTGCATTTACCTTCGTGTTGGTGAATATCATTGTTGATATTCTTTACTTGCTCATTAATCCAAAAATTCGGAGTTTATAATATGTTTCGCCAAGGATTAGCTGCTCGACTTGCTTCAGGCGGTGCAAGATTTAGAGCATTATCAACCAGCTCAAAAATCGCCTTACTCTTTATTGTATTTATCGCATTAGTCGCTATTTTTGCACCATTAGTAGCGCCTTATGACCCACTGCAAACGCTACGTCCAGTGCAAGCTCCAAGCGGTGATTATTTATTCGGTACAGACCGTTTAGGACGTGATATTTTCTCGCGTATGGTATGGGGAGCAAGAACATCTCTCTTTATCGGTTTAGGTGCGGTAGGCGTTGCGATTCTATTCGGTAGTATTTTAGGGGCAACCGCGGCAACCGCCGATAAATTCGGTAACGAAGTGATTATGCGTTTTATGGATATCTTAATGGCATTCCCGGGTATCGCATTAGCTGCTGTATTACTTGCCACTTTCGGTAACTCTGTACCTGTGATTATCGTGACTATTGCGGTTGTTTACACTCCCCAACTTGCCCGAGTGGTGCGTGCTAACGTAGTATCTCAATGGGAAGAAGATTATGTGCGTGCCGAGCGTGTAATTGGTGGTAGCCGTACTTATATTCTATTAAAACACGTTGTGCGTAATACTGCTGCACCGGTTTTAGTATTCGCAACAGTGATGGTTGCTGATGCCATCGTATTTGAAGCATCACTTTCATTCTTAGGTGCAGGTGTGCAACCTCCATTCCCATCTTGGGGAAATATTTTATCTGAAGGTCGTAACTTAGTCTTAAGTGGCTTCTGGTGGGCGACAACTTTCGCAGGGATTATGATTTTATTAACCGTACTTGCGTTAAATATCCTTGCTGAAGGCTTAACCGATGCGTTAGTAAATCCAAAACTAAAACGTTCAACTCAAAGTAAAGAAGATGTCGCAAAACCATTGGCAACAGACGTTCAAGAAGCAATGTCTGAAACTCTTGCGTTAAAACGTTACTTACTCAAATTACACGAGAAAGAAACGACCCGTACTGACCGTATGCAATTAAACTCAACGGCCAAACCGATTTTACAAGTGAAAAACTTATCAATCCGTTTTCCGAATCGTTATGGTGAAACTCCGCTTGTTGATAATATCAGCTTTACTGTTCACGAAGGCGAAACCATGGGCTTAGTGGGTGAATCTGGTTGTGGTAAATCAATCACCGCATTCTCAATTATGGGTTTATTACCAAAAACTGCAAAAATCACTGGTGAAATCCTCTTTACCGACCGTTCAGGTAAACAACACAATCTTTTAGAATCAGCCGATTTAAATGCCCTTCGTGGTCACGAAATCTCGATGATTTACCAAGATGCATTAAGTGCGTTAAACCCATCAATGCGTATTAAAGACCAAATGGCACAATTAATCAGCCGTGGTGGTAAACAATCAGCAGAAACATTATTGCAATGGGTAAAACTTGACCCGGAAAAAACGCTCAACCGTTATCCTCACGAGTTATCCGGAGGACAACGTCAGCGTGTATTAATTGCAATGGCACTTGCTCGTGAACCGAAACTATTGATTGCTGATGAACCAACAACAGCATTAGACGTAACCGTTCAAGCTGAAGTGATCAAATTATTAAACGAATTACGTGAGAAACTTGGATTTGCAATGGTATTCGTGAGCCACGACTTAGCTTTAGTGGCACAAATCGCTCACCACATCACGGTAATGTATGCTGGTCAAGTGGTTGAAACTGCACCAACTACGCCATTATTGGCAAACCCAACACACGAATACACACGTGGATTATTAGGCTCGGTACTTTCTACCGAATTGCGTGCAGAACGCCTATACCAAATTCCGGGCAGTGTGCCTTCACCATTTGATTTTGCGAAAGGTGACCGTTTTGCGAGTCGTTCATTAAGACCAGATGCAAACCCTGAACAGCACTTGAAATTAGTGCCAACCGGTGATCACCCACAACACTTCTGGGCTTCACACTTAGAAGATCCACAATCTAAAGAAGCATAAAGGAGAGCAATACGATGAGTATGAAATTTATCAAAGAACAGCCAATTATTGAACTGTCTAATATTGTTGTGCAATTTGCTTCTCGTGACGGCACCTTATTTAACCCGAAAAAATTCACTGCGGTAAATGATGTCAGCCTAGCAATTCACGCCGGTGAAACAGTCGGTCTGGTTGGACAATCTGGTTGTGGCAAATCTACTTTAGCCAGTGTGATGATCGGGCTTCAAAAACCAACCTCCGGCACAGTAAAATTTAACGGCTTAGAGATGAAATATGGCAGTGCGGAAGCTCGCAAATATTTCGGTAGCCAAGTGTCAGTAATTTTCCAAGACCCGGCAACCGCCCTAAATCCGCGTATGCGTGTGTTGGATATTTTAAAAGATCCGATGGATATTCATAATATCTTACAACCGCAAGAACGTGAGAAGCGGGTTTATGATTTGCTCTCTCGAGTCGGTCTACCTCGTTCAGCGGCGTTGGTCGAGCCAACCCGATTATCCGGTGGGCAAAAGCAACGTGTAGCGATTGCTCGTGCATTGGCATTAAATCCGAAGCTGATTGTGGCTGATGAACCAACCTCTGCACTTGACGTATCGGTTCGAGCTCAAGTACTGAACCTGCTGGCAGACTTGAAAAAAGAACTCAATTTAGCGATGGTATTTATCTCTCACGACTTACAAACCGTTCACCAAGTTTCAGACCGCATTGTGGTTATGAACAGCGGTAAAATTGTGGAAATGGGCGATGCTTCAGACGTATTTGAACGCCCAACGCAAGAGTACACCCGAACCTTAATTGAAGCAGCACCATCTTTATTATAATTGTGCTTTGTGCCTACAAGCGGTAAAATTTTTGAAAAATTTTACCGCTTGTGTTTTATTCTATGATCCAAATTACCCAAACCATTAACACCGATTTATTAATTGTCGGCTCTGGCATCGCCGGGCTTTCTGCGGCTGTTAAGGCAAAAGAAAAAGGCATTAATGCCTTACTGATTAGCAAATCCACCATTGGCTCGGGAGCAAGCTACTTTCCGCTTAAAGCGACACTTGGCATTCAAGTAACCGGCGATGAAGCCGATAAAATTCACTTTAAAGAAGATATTGAAAACATCGGCAAGGGTAAAATCAACCCCAATGTGGTGCAAGCTTATATTGAAGATTCACCACAAGCAATTGAATTACTAAACCGTATCGGCTTTCAGCCTTGGAAACGTAACGATAACCGTCCTGCTTGTTTTGCCAAATACCCTCGCCCGATTTATTTAATTAAAGATTGGCGGGAATCTGCCCTACGAGCGAAACAAATTTTACAAGCACAACAAATTGCTTTCTATGAAAATGCTACCTTACTACACATTGTGGTGGAAGATAATCAGGTGCAAGGTGCGGTATTTTCGCTCTCTACAAGCGGTCAAATTTCCTATATTTTTTGCAAAACCAAGCATATTATTTTAGCCGCAGGTGGCATTGCCGGGCTGTATAAAGATAATCTCTACCCGGCTGATGTCATCGGTTCACTTCATTATGTGGCACAACAAGCCGGGGCAACCTTGGTTAATCTTGCCTTTATTCAGTTCATTCCTGCCTTTGTCGAGCCAAAATACAAGGTGCTATTTGGCGAACATACATTGAAATATGTCACCCAAATTACCGATTCTAAGGACAACAACCTATTTCCACACTTAAATGCCGAGCAATTTGCAAAAATGGTGCTGGAACGTAGCCATTATGCTCCTTTCAGCCTTGATTTTGCCGGCGTGGAGTTCGATTTAGTGATGATGAAACATTTGCTTGAAAACCCTCACGAAAAAGGCATTTACCTAAAATACAGCCCAAAACTGTATGAAGACACGGAAGAGTTTTACACCGTCTATTTGAATTGGCTCAAAAATGAAGTCAGGATTGATTTAGTGCAAGATAAAATTGCAATCAAGCCGTTTGCTCATAGCTGTAACGGCGGCATTCAAATTAATCAATGGGGCGAAAGTGCAGTAAAAGGGCTATTTGCGATTGGCGAAATTTCTCACTGCATTGAAGGGGCAAACCGTATGGGCGGAAATTCCGTGGGTGGTGGTTTAGTATTCGCTAAACGGGCGATAGCCGAAATTAAGCAGAGATTGCAACAAGAGGATTTGCAATCAGGTAATTTGCAAAAAAACAGCGAAATTTCACCGCTTGCAAAGGCAGAAAAGGCGTTAAATCAGCTTGCCAACCCCAATGCAAATTTAGCACTGACAGCAAGCGAAGTGCTTTCGACCATTCGGGAAAATATGGCGTTATATGCCAATGTTTACCGAACCAGAGAAAATCTTCAATATCTACTGAATGAATTAGCAAGGTTAGAGCAAAAATTTGACCCACTTTACCACGCTCAATATCAAGGGATTGAGGTGTACAATGCGTTAAAAACCGCACAATTAGTGGTCAATCAAATGCTAAATGAGCAGAGTTTAGGTGCACACTACTTAGATGAACAAAATTAGTCTATAATGCACGTTTGTTTTAAGAATAATAAATCTAGGAGTATGAATGAACCACTACCTACTTAAATTAAAACCGACTACCGCTGTCATACTGTCACTTTTAACCGTTTTTATCTTAGGTTTTACGATGATCGGGCTGGGTTGGGTACCGCAAATTTCAATTTTAGCGGTTATTGTCATTCTGTTATTGTTTGGATTAGTCAATAAAATCCCGTTTAAAGAGATGCAAGATGGGATGTCTAAAGGCTTGATGTCAGGAATTGGGGCAGTTTACTTATTCTTTTTCATCGGCTTATTGGTATCGGCGTTGATGATGTCGGGGGCAATTCCAACCTTAATGTATTACGGTTTAAGCATTATTTCGCCTGAGTTATTTTATATTTCGGCTTTTGCGTTAAGTTCAGTAGTGGGGATTGCATTAGGTAGTAGTTTAACCACCACCGCCACCATTGGCGTTGCCTTTATCGGAATGGCTTCCGCTTTTGGGGCGAACCCTGCAATTGTCGCAGGAGCGGTGGTTTCAGGGGCGTTTTTTGGCGATAAAACCTCGCCGCTTTCAGATACAACTACTATTGCCGCTTCTGTAGTGGGCATTGATATGTTCGCTCATATCCGCAATATGCTTTATACCACCATTCCGGCGTGGGGTTTAACAGCACTATTCCTTTGGTTTTTAACCGATCCTTCTGATGCTCACAACTTAGCCAACATTGAGGCATTAAAAACCAATTTACAAGAAACAGGCTTGATTCACGGTTATACATTATTGCCTTTCATTACCTTAATTTTAATGGCAATGAAACGGATTAATTCGATTTATATCATTGTTACTACTGTCGCATTATCATTAGTGATTACCTATATTCATAGTTCGCCGACATTAGAACAACTCGGTAATTATTTCTTTACCGGTTATAAACCCGTTGAAGGCGTGGATTTAGGAGATGTGGCATCGTTAGTCTCTCGAGGAGGGATTAACAGTATGTTCTTTACCATTACCATTGTCGTATTAGCATTAAGCTTGGGTGGATTATTACAAATCCTCGGTATTTTGCCGGCATTACTGAAAGGCATTAGCGGCTTTTTAACCAATACCGGACGAGTTACCTTTGTGGTTGCCAGCACCGCGGTGGGAATTAACGTCTTAATCGGTGAGCAATATTTAAGTTTATTATTGTCGGGTAATACTTTCCGCTCAACTTACGAACGCTTAGGTTTAGAGTTGAAAAATTTATCCCGTACCATTGAAGATGCAGGCACAGTTATCAACCCGTTAGTGCCTTGGAGTGTATGCGGTGTCTTTATCAGTAGCGTATTAAATGTACCGGTGTTAGATTATCTACCATACGCATTCTTCTGTTATATCTGTTTAATCCTTACCTTAATTTTTGGATTTACCGGGGTAACAATCAGTAAAAAAGCTAACTAATATGTGAAAAATGCCTACAAATTTGTAGGCATTTTCTTTTCTCCGCTAAAGTTGCAACACTGCTTGTTTTGCTAATTCTCTGGCGAGCTTATCAATATGCAATACATCAGCAATTTCACTGACTTGAATAGGAGCGATATTTTCTACCACCGTGCGATTAACATTTACAATATCGGTAAAGCGGATTTGTTCATTCAAAAATGCCTCCACCGCCACCTCATTCGCTGCATTCATCGCCGTAGTGGCATATTGCCCTTCAGCGAAAGCCTCTATCGCTAATTTTAAATTTGGGTAACGGGCAAAATCCGGCTCAATAAAGGTTAGCTCTTTTAATTTAAAGAAATCTAATGGTGGCACACCGGCATTAATTCGGTTTGGATATGCCATCGTGTGAGCAATCGGGGTACACATATCAGGGTTGCCCATTTGAGCAATTACCGAGCCGTCAATATAACGCACCATCGAATGAATAATTGATTGCGGGTGAATGATGATCTCTATTTCATCTGCCGAGGCATTAAACAACCAGCGAGCTTCAATATACTCCAAGCCTTTATTCATCATAGTGGCTGAATCTACTGAAATTTTCTTACCCATCGACCAATTTGGGTGAGCCACCGCTTGAGCCGGCGTAATCGAATCAAACTCATTTAGCGGTTTTATGCGAAACGGTCCGCCCGAACCGGTTAAAATAATTTTGCTTACGCCCAGTTCAGATAGCGAGCAAAACCCAACTTTTTGCTGAGCTTCAGGTGGGAGAGATTGAAAAATCGCATTATGTTCACTATCCACCGGCAAAAGTTTCGCCCCAGATTTACGGGCTTCATCAATAAAAATTTGCCCACAGGTTACTAGCGATTCTTTATTCGCCAACAACACGGTTTTGCCCGCTTTCACCGCAGAAAGCGTCGGCAATAACCCTGCTGCTCCTACAATAGCAGCCATTACCATATCCACTTCAGGGTGTGCCGCAAGCTCACAAATCGCAGCTTGACCGGCTAACACTTCAGTTTTAGCACCTAAAGTTGCCAATGCCGTTTTTAATGCTTGTGCAGCTTTTTCATCATCCATTGCCGCAAAAGTCGGCTGATATTGACGACATTGCTCCAGCATTAATTCAACATTCTTGCCACCAACTAACGCAAACACCTCATATTGGTTTGGGTTATGTTCAACTACCGATAAAGTGCTTTTACCGATAGAACCTGTTGAACCTAAAATCACTAATTTCTTCATTTTGTTTCTCTTTATCTAATGACTGATAAGGGCGAAAGATTTTTCGCCCCTACGCCGTAATTATGCGGATACTCATTCGTTGTTTGTAAATTGTTTAGCAAAAACAACCGCTTGTAGATTAACTCGAAAGCCGTTTTGCTTCGATAACATCATCTAATTGAGCGATGCGAGCCAATAATTTATTCAAAATTTCAACGTTGTTCAGCTGAATTTCCATATCGATGGTGGCAAGGCTGCGTTTCACATCGGTTCGGCTGGAAACGCCTAGCACGTTTACTTTTTCATTTGCCATAATCGCACTAACATCACGCAGTAAGCCGTTGCGATCATTGGCAATCACTCGAATGGTTAAGCTTAAACCAGAGGTATAGCCTTCGCCCCAATCCGCCTCCACAACTCGTTCTGGGTTGAGACTTTGTAATTCAAACAGTTGCTCACAATCTGCACGGTGAATCGAAATTCCTCTGCCTTGTGTGATATAACCCACAATTTCATCACCTGGAATCGGCTGGCAGCAACGGGCAATGGAATGCATTAAGTTCCCTACGCCTTCTACAATCACATAGCCTTTGCTTGGCTTCGGCTGATTGGTGTTTTTATTCACCTGTTTAAGTACCGCTTCGTCTTCTTGTTCGGCGGTCGGTTTAATTAATTTTGATTGCAAGAAGTGCATTAACTGATGAAGACGAATATCGCCACCGCCAATACCGGCATAGAGATCATCAAACTGTTTTAAGTTATAGCGAGGCAATGCGTATTCTTCAATTTGCTTGAGCGTAAAACCGAATTTTTCCATTTCGGCTTCAAGGGCCTCTTTGCCGATTGGAATATTTTTCTCTCGGTCTAATTTTTTAAACCACGCAATAATTTTTGAGCGAGCTTTGCCTGTATTCACAAAACCGGTATTCGGATTGAGCCAATCTCGGCTTGGGTTCGGCTCTTTTTGGGTGATAATTTCAACCTGATCGCCCATTTGCAGATGATAAGTGAATGGCACAATCCGCCCTGCCACTTTTGCTCCAATGCAACGATGCCCGATTTCACTATGAATTGCATAAGCAAAATCAAGAGGTGTAGCTTTTTGCGGTAAATCGATCACCTCACCTCTTGGGGTAAAGACATAAACACGATCATCAAAAATTTGCGAACGCATTTCTGCCACCATATCGCCCGAATCGGCAAGATCGTTTTGCCACTCAAGCAATTTGCGTAACCACACAATTTTTTCTTCGTAGCCCGAACGCCCTGCGGTTGCACCCTCTTTATATTTCCAGTGAGCGGCTACGCCTAGCTCCGCATCATCGTGCATTTGCTGGGTACGAATTTGCACTTCAATCGTTTTTTCACCTTCGCCTAATACAACTGTATGAATAGACTGATAACCGTTAGGTTTTGGGTTAGCAATATAATCATCGAAATGTTCCGGCAAATGGGTATATTTGGTGTGAATAATGCCTAATGCCGTGTAGCAATCTTCTAACGTTGGCACTATTACTCGCACTGCCCGAATATCGAAAAGCTGATTAAATCTCAACCGTTTTTTCTGCATTTTCTTCCAAATGCTGTAGATATGTTTCGGGCGTCCATAAATCTGCACATTCTTGATTTCAGGACTTAAACAAGAGGTCAGATCTGCTACAAAATTTGCAATATAACGCTCACGATCCACACGGCGTTCGCCCAATTCAAATTTAGCAATTTGAGTGTAAGAGACAGGGTGTAAAATGCGGAAACAGTAATCTTCCAGCTCCCATTTGAGCTGCCCGATCCCCAATCGATTGGCAAGCGGGGCATAAACGTGAGAACATTCTTTAGCGGCGAGAACGGTATCTTCTTCGGAATGGTGGTTACTATCACGCAGGTAGGCAATTCGCTCGGCAAGTTTAATCACTACACAGCGGAAATCGTCCACCATCGCCAACAACATGCGACGGATATTGTCGATTTGCAGATCCGACACATTATTGGCACTAAGCTGGCGGATATTCTCCATTTCGAGTACGCCTTTAACTAAGTTTTTGATGTCGTTACTGAAATCTTCTTTTAATTGCACCAAGTCGATCACATTGTGTTTTACCAGAGGAAAAAGCATTGCGGCAACTAAGCTGTCATCGTCCATATTCAAGCCGTGCAATACTTCAACCATCTCAATGCCATACCACATCAGACTATAGTCGGTATCCAGTTTTTCCTGTGCATAACTCCACGCATTTTGAATCTGCTCAAAAGTCACAGGAGACATATTCAGGCTTGCACACCAACTCGACAACTCAAAATTATTCGGATCAAGTTGATGGGAATAACGAATCGCTACCATAAGGCCTCCTTGTAAATTTTTGTGGAAATCAGACCGCTTGTTATCGCTTAAAATGGAGTTTTATTATACGTTGAAATTCAGAAAAAATTTACCCCTAATCGAAAATTTAATCCAAGTTGTCTTATCCTCTTTACTCCTTAAGAGGTAGCAACCTTGTGATAAATCAAACCTATCAACACAATCATTTGCACGACTTCACGCTCTTGATTAAAATACTTGCGTTTTTATTTTGATCTTTATTTTTGTGGGTAGCAATGACAATTTTAGCATTAGGAATCAACCATAAAACCGCCTCTGTGGGTTTAAGAGAGAAAGTGGCGTTTGTAGATGACAAACGTAAACTGGCTCTTGAACAAATCCAAACGAGCGGATTGGCTGAAAGCGTGGTCATTCTTTCTACCTGCAACCGCACCGAACTCTATTTCCACCAGCCTAATATTTCTCCCCGTGAAGAGAGCGAGGAAAATATCCAATGGCGTGAGCAATGTTTCCGCTGGTTTGCCCAAATTCATCAACTTGATGAAAACGAGTTGCGTGAATGTTTATATTTTAAACAAAATTTAGACGCCGCTAACCACTTAATGAAAGTGGCAAGCGGATTAGATTCACTAATTTTAGGCGAACCACAAATTTTAGGGCAGGTCAAACAAGCCTATCAATATAGCGAAGATTTCTACCAACATCAGCAAAAAGCGATGTCCACAAAGCTGTCACGCTTGTTCCAACGCACCTTTGCCACCGCCAAACGAGTACGTTCCGAAACCGAAATCGGCAGCCAAGCGGTGTCGGTTGCTTATGCTGCTTGCGGTTTAGCCCGTCAAATTTTCGATAATTTTGGCAAGTTACGCTTTTTGCTGGTAGGGGCAGGCGAAACCATTGAATTAGTCGCCCGCTATTTAATTCAACACGGGGCGAAAAATATAATGTTGGCAAATCGCACCCATATTCGGGCGGAAATGTTGGCGGAAAAACTAAACGCTCCAATGCAAATTCTGTCATTAAGTGCCTTACAGCTTGGCTTAAACCAAGCTGATGTGGTTATTAGCTCCACCGGTAGCCCTGATACGCTAATTAGCAAAGAAATGGTGGAAATTGCACAAAAACAACGCCAATTTGACCCACTTTTGCTGATTGATATTGCCGTCCCTCGTGATATTGATGAAAAAGCCGGCGATTTAGATGGCGTTTATTCTTATAGTGTTGATGATTTACAAAATATTATCCAACGCAATATGGCTCAGCGTGAAGAAGCCGCCAAACAAGCCGCTGAAATTGTCAAAGAGGAAAGCAAAGCGTTTTTTGAATGGTTAAAACAACAGCAGTCTAGCGATTTAATTAAACGCTACCGCCAAGACGCAGAGCAAACACGCCAAGAGTTGTTGGAAAAAGCCCTGCAAGCAATCAGTCAAGGGCAAGACAGCCAAAAAGTGTTGAGCGAGCTAAGCTACAAACTCACCAACCAGTTACTACACGCTCCAACCCAAGCGTTACAAGCAATGGCAAAAAGTGGCAACTCCACCGGCTTGCAAAGTTTTTCAAGAGCATTACGGCTAGAAGAATGATTCTCAGCACATTCTTTTAGGCATATTTGCAAAAAATTGAACATTTTTAACCGCTTGCGGACGCACGCCGTGCGTTCCTCCCCGTGTTCCCGATCTTCTTCTAATTTCAACTTCCCCAAATTTCCGCTATAATAAGCCAATTTTTGCAACGATTTTGCAAATAACTGGATATAGAGGATACAAAATGACTCCTGTTGTTGCCCTAGTGGGCAGACCTAATGTCGGCAAATCGACTTTATTTAACCGTTTAACTCGCACCCGAGATGCCTTAGTGGCAGATTTTCCCGGCTTAACCCGAGATCGTAAATATGGCCACGCTAATATTGCAGGCTACGATTTCATCGTAATCGACACCGGTGGTATTGATGGCACTGAAGAAGGCGTAGAAGAAAAAATGGCAGAACAATCGTTATTGGCGATTGAAGAAGCCGATGTAG
Source organism: Mannheimia haemolytica (assembly GCA_900638155.1). Lineage (NCBI taxonomy): Bacteria > Pseudomonadati > Pseudomonadota > Gammaproteobacteria > Pasteurellales > Pasteurellaceae > Mannheimia > Mannheimia haemolytica. The sequence continues at coordinate 1,768,254 of LR134495.1, forward strand.
TGCTTTTCTTGGTTGATGCCCGAGCCGGATTATTACCTGCCGATGTCGGCATTGCTCAATATTTACGCCAACGTGAAAAAACGACGGTGGTGGTTGCCAATAAAACCGATGGTATTGATGCCGACTCTCACTGTGCCGAATTCTATCAATTAGGCTTAGGCGAAGTAGAACAAATTGCCGCTGCACAAGGGCGTGGAGTTACACAGCTTATCGAGCAAGTGTTAGCTCCGTTAGGAGAACAGCTAAATGCTGAGCAATTTAACGAAGAACAAGCGGGCGAAAATGCTGAAAATGTTGCAAATGAAGAAACCGATGAATGGGATACCGAATTCGACTTTGAGAGCGAAGAAGATGCGGCATTATTAGATGAAGTCTTGGCAGAAGAGGCAGAAGAGTCGATTGAAGATAAAAATATCAAAATTGCGATTGTCGGTCGTCCGAATGTCGGTAAATCAACGCTGACCAACCGCATTTTAGGCGAAGAGCGTGTGGTAGTTTATGATATGCCGGGAACAACCCGTGATTCTATCTATATTCCAATGGAGCGTGACGGTCAGCAATATACCATTATTGATACCGCCGGCGTGCGTAAGCGTGGCAAAGTGAATTTAGCGGTTGAGAAATTCTCGGTAATTAAAACCTTGCAAGCCATTCAAGATGCAAACGTGGTGCTATTAACTATTGATGCCCGAGAAGGTATTTCCGATCAGGATTTATCACTACTCGGCTTTATTCTAAATGCTGGTCGTTCATTAGTAATTGTAGTGAACAAATGGGACGGCTTATCGCAAGATATTAAAGATCAAGTGAAATCGGAGTTAGATCGCCGTTTAGATTTTATTGATTTTGCCAGAGTGCATTTTATCTCGGCATTGCACGGCTCAGGCGTGGGGAATTTGTTTGATTCGGTAAAAGAAGCCTACGCTTGTGCAACGCAAAAAACCTCGACCTCAATGCTGACTCGCATTTTGCGTATGGCTGCTGATGAACACCAACCACCATTGGTTAATGGTCGCCGAGTGAAATTAAAATATGCTCACCCGGGTGGCTACAACCCACCAATTATTGTGATTCACGGCAATCAGGTTGAAAAATTAGCGGATTCTTACAAACGTTATTTAAGTAATTATTTCCGTAAAAGTTTAAAAATTATCGGCTCCCCAATTCGGATTTTATTCCAAGAAGGCAATAACCCGTTTGCCGGTAAGAAAAACAAACTAACGCCAAGCCAATTACGCAAACGTAAACGTTTGATGAAGTTTATTAAGAAAAGTAAGAAATAATATCTAACGATAGCGCAAGCGTCCACGCTTGTGCTAAAACTAATAATGGCACAAGCGTGGACGCTTGCGCCATCATTTAACAGAGAATATTAACTATGATGATGCAATACTCTCCAAAATTTAATAATGCTAAAGTGCTGGTGCTTGGCGATGTAATGTTAGACCGTTACTGGTTCGGGGCAACCAATCGAATTTCGCCTGAAGCCCCTGTGCCGGTGGTTAAAGTACAAGATATTGAAGAGCGTGCCGGCGGTGCGGCAAACGTGGCGATGAACATCGCCAGTCTTGGCGTACCGGTAACATTACACGGCTTAATTGGCGATGATGATGCCGGGCGTGCTTTAGATAAATTACTTAATTCCCACCAGATCCAAAATCATTGTGTGGCAATTAATTCGCACCCAACCATCACAAAATTGCGGATTCTTTCCCGCCATCAGCAATTATTGAGGTTAGATTTTGAAGAGGGCTTTCACAATGTAGATTCTACCGCCCTACTTGCAAAACTTTCGCAAGAAATTACCGCTTATGGAGCATTAATTCTCTCGGATTACGGCAAAGGCACGTTGGAATCGGTGCAACAAATGATCCAAATTGCTCGCAATGCTAACGTGCCGGTGCTGATCGACCCGAAAGGCACAGACTTTGAACGCTATCGTGGGGCAACATTGCTTACACCAAATATGTCGGAATTTGAAGCGGTGGTTGGGCATTGTAAAGATGAGGATGAGATTGTCAGCAAAGGGTTAAAACTGATTGCCGACTATGATTTATCTGCGTTATTAGTCACCCGTTCGGAAAAAGGAATGACCTTACTTCGCCCGAACCACGAGCCTTATCATCTGCCGACCCAAGCCAAAGAGGTTTATGATGTAACCGGTGCCGGCGATACCGTAATCAGTGTATTAGCCACTGCGATTGCTGATGGCAGAGTCTATGAAGAAGCCTGCTATTTAGCCAATGCTGCCGCCGGTGTAGTCGTAGGTAAATTAGGGACTTCAACCGTCAGCCCGGTTGAGCTGGAAAATGCGATTCACCAACGCACTGCCACCGGTTTTGGCGTGGTTTCTGAAGCCGAATTAAAAGCGATTGTGGAAGAAGCGAAAAAACGTGGCGAAAAAATCGTGATGACGAACGGTTGCTTTGATATCCTCCACCCGGGTCACGTTTCCTATTTGGAAAACGCCCGTAAATTAGGCGACCGATTAATTGTAGCCGTCAATACCGATGCTTCGGTAAAACGCCTAAAAGGCGAAGCTCGCCCGATTAATGATTTAGCTGCCCGTATGGCAGTTTTAGCTGGTTTAGCCTCTGTAGATTGGGTTGTGCCTTTTGATGAAGATACACCACAACGTTTAATCAGTGAAATCCTACCTGATTTATTGGTAAAAGGGGGCGATTACAAGCCGGAAGAGATTGCCGGCAGCCAAGAAGTATGGGCAAACGGCGGCGATGTGCGAGTATTGAACTTTGAAAACGGCTGTTCTACCACTAATGTGATCAAGAAAATTCAAGCGCTATAATGGTAATATAGAGAATGGCGAGAGAAAAAATCATTATTGATACCGAGCAATTTCAGCGCACAATATCTCGTATTTCACATCAAATTATTGAAAAACACGGTGATTTGCAAGATGTAGTGATTGTCGGCATCAAACGTCGAGGAGCTGAAATTGCCGAGTTAATCCAAAAACGCATTGAAGATTTAGCTCAAACACGCTTGCCTTATATGGCGTTAGATATTACGTTCTACCGTGATGACCTAGACTTAATTTATCAAGACCCCGTATTTATGGGAGCAGATAATCAGCTAAATCTGAACGGTAAAAAAGTGATTTTGGTTGATGATGTTCTGTTTACCGGCAGAACCATTCGGGCTGCACTTGATGCACTATTAGATTTTGGCAGAGCTGCCAGAATTGAACTGGTGATTTTTGTCGATAGAGGTCATCGGGAATTGCCGATTCGAGCCGATTATGTCGGAAAAAATATTCCAACGGCTAAAAACGAGCAAATTCAGGTGCAAACGCTCTCGTATGATGGGATTAACCAAGTGGTCTTAGTTCCTGCTGCCAATAAAGAAAGTGCTTAAATTAAGTGAACCTTTTCGCTAAACTTATCTCTAAGGAAAAGTTACTGCTTAATTACCTCCATTAGGATTGTTATAAAAATGAAATTAGTCAAATCATTATTTGCTGTTGCCGTTGCAACAATGAGTCTTACCCAAACCGCCCACGCATTTGAAGAAAGAGTGGTGGCGTTAGTGAATGATACCCCTATTATGCAAAGCCAGGTTCAACGTGTGCTTGGCAAGAAAAAGGCGACAGAAACTGCTCAACGCGCGGCTATTGATCAAGTGATTGATGATATGTTGGTGCAACAGGCAATGAAAGAAGCCGGCGTTAAAGTCAGCCCAGCTGCGGTAAACCAAGCGGTTGAAAATGTGGCAATTCAAAACGGTATTACTTACGGTCAGTTATTAGATGCGTTAGATTATCAAGGCATTACGCTGGAGCAATTCAAACGTAATATTGCTCAACAAATGGCAATGGAGCAGGTTCGCCACATCAGTATCAGCAAATCTATTCAGGTTGCGCCACAGCAAGTGCAAGCTCTCGCAAAAGATTTAATGGCGAAAGATAAAGCAGCGGGCAAATTGAAAACCGTTTCTGGCAAAGAGCATCGCATTAGTCATATTTTGCTCAAAACCAACCCGATTTTAAATGATGCTCAAGCCAAAGCAAAACTTAGCAGCTTAACTACTGATATTAACTCAGGCAAAATCAGCTTTGAAGAAGCGGCAAAAACCCATTCTGTTGATTATGCCTCAGGGGCAGACGGTGGAGATTTAGGTTTTAACTTCTTAGAAATTTACGATCCGGCATTTGCGAATGTTGCATCAAAAATCAAACCAAACCAAATTTCTGCTCCGTTTAAATCGCAATTTGGTTGGCATATTTTGAAAGTCACCGACACTCGTAACGGAGACAGAACCGAAGATGCTTACCACCAACGTGCTTATCAGCAACTGGTGAACAAGCAAGCCGAAGAAGCCTCTAAAGATTGGGTAAAAGCCCTTAGAAAAACCGCCAATATTCAATATGTCGGTCAATAATTAAAATCTTCAAGAACCTCGCATATGCGGGGTTCTTTTCTTATTTCAAAAAGGATAACTTTAAAAAGGATAACAATGAGTTCCACAAATTCCAAAAAACATTTAGGTCATACCGCTCGTAAGCGTTTCGGGCAAAACTTTTTGCACGATATGAACATTATTCACAGCATAGTTTCAGCCATTAACCCGAAAAACGGACAATTTTTATTAGAAATCGGTCCGGGTTTAGGAGCATTAACCGAGCCGGTTGCCGAATTGGTAGATAAACTCACGGTGGTTGAAATTGACCGTGATTTAGCAGAGCGTTTACGCCACCACCCGTTTTTAAACCAAAAACTCACCATTATTGAGCAAGATGCCCTACGCTTTAATTTCCGTGACTATTTTAACCAACTCAACTTAGACGAAGACTCGGTGCGTGTGTTTGGTAACTTACCTTACAACATTTCTACGCCCTTGATATTCCACCTGCTGACCTTTCACGACTTAATTCAAGATATGCACTTTATGTTGCAAAAAGAGGTGGTGAAACGTTTATGTGCCGCGCCAAACAGTAAAGCATACGGGCGTTTAACCATTATGGCTCAATACTATTGCCAAGTAATTCCGGTGCTGGAAGTGCCGCCAACCGCCTTTAAACCAGCACCCAAAGTGGATTCTGCGGTGGTTCGTTTAGTGCCTTATAACCAACTGCCTTATCCGGCAAAAGATGTGTATTGGCTCAATCGGGTCACAACCCAAGCCTTTAACCAACGCCGTAAAACCTTACGCAATGCTCTTTCAACCCTGTTTAGTGCGGAGCAACTAGAAGCCTTAGGCGTTGATTTAACCGCCCGAGCGGAAAACCTTACCATTGCCGATTATGTGCGTTTGGCTAACTGGCTACACGACAACCCGCCGACAATTGATACAACCGAAGAATTGGTTGATGAAGATTGCTAATCAATAAATTACAAGCGATCATTTTTCTACCAAGATTTGCAAATCTTTAGTGAAAAATGACCGCTTGTTTAAATCAGCTTTACTTGTTTTGCTGTTACTTAGTTTTGATGTTACTTGGTGCCGAAAATTTTATCCCCTGCATCGCCTAAGCCTGGAATGATATAGCCGTTTTCGTTTAAGTGACTATCGATTGAGGCGGTGTAGAGTTCAACATCAGGGTGAGCAGCTTCTAATACTTTAATCCCCTCTGGAGCGGCAACTAACACTAGCACTTTAATCTGCTTACAGCCTGATTTTTTCAGGAGGTCAATGGTTGCTACCATTGAGCCACCGGTTGCAAGCATTGGGTCGGTGATAATGGCTAAACGCTCATCAACATCGTTAGCAAGTTTTGAGAAATACGGCACAGGTTTTAAGGTTTCTTCGTCACGATAAATCCCAACCACGCTAATTCTGGCACTTGGAATATGCTCTAACACACCGTCCATCATACCTAAGCCAGCACGCAGAATCGGCACAACAGTCACTTTTTTGCCTTTAATTCGCTCAACCGCAATTTTCTCTCCGCTCCAGCCATTGATCTCAACTGTTTCCATTTCCAGATCTTTGGTTGCTTCGTAAGTAAGCAGACTACCAATTTCATTCGCTAGCTCACGGAAATCTTTGGTGCTGATTTCCGCTTCACGCATTAAGCCCAATTTATGCTTTACAAGCGGGTGTTTTACTTCAACAATTTTCATTTTAAGCTCCTTAATTAGGGTAATTTAAGCCTTATTAACCTTTGCTAATTCTTCGTCTCTTAATACTCGGCGAAGAATTTTGCCAACATTACTTTTTGGTAGTTCGTCACGAAATTCGATGTCTCTTGGAATTTTGTAGCCGGTTAAGAATTGACGACAATAGGTTCTCAATTCATCTCGGGTTAAACTTTCATCTTTTTTGGTTACAAAAATTTTAATGCTTTCGCCGGAAGCCTCACTCGGCACACCAATCGCCACTACTTCATTCACTTTTGGGTTTTGGGAAATCACTTCTTCAATTTCGGTTGGGTACACATTAAAACCGGAGACAATAATCATATCTTTTTTACGATCAACAATGCGTAAGTTCAGATCATCCCCCATTACCACAATGTCACCGGTTGCCATCCAACCATCTTGCAGCACTTGTGCCGTTTCATCAGGACGGTTCCAATAGCCTTGCATCACTTGCGGACCTTTAACGACTAATTCTCCTCGTTCGCCCTGTGGCACTTCTTTGCCTTCATCATCCACAATACGAATGTCAGTATTTGGCACCGGCACACCAATAGAGCCGGAATATTCCACCGAATCGCCACGGGTTGCACTAATCAGCGGAGAACATTCTGTCATTCCATAACCTTCGATAATATGTACTCCGGTTAAATCGTGCCAGCGTTTTGCCACGCTAGATTGGATCGCTGCACCGCCACCTACACTTAATTTTAGGTGTGAAAAATCAACCTCTTTAAAACTTTCGTGATTAAGTAATGCATTAAACAATGTATTTACCCCAGTAATCACTGAAACTTTGTACTTTTTTAATTCTTTAATAAAGCCTGGAATATCGCGCGGATTAGTAATTAATAATCCGGTAAGTCCTAATTCGATAAAGAGCAAGCAATTCATCGAAAGTGCTAAGACGTGATACAGCGGTAAAGGTACCAATCCAATCATATTGGCAGAATTACCCAACAATGGCTCAACAATCCATTTTGCCTGCATCATATTAGCAATTAAGTTTTGATGAGTCAGCATTGCCCCTTTCGCTACACCTGTAGTACCGCCAGTGTATTGTAAAAAGGCGAGATCTTGGCTGACAATATTCGGTTTTACATATTGACGCTGTTTGCCAATGCTTAAGGCTTCACGGAAGCTGACCGCATGTGGCAATTTATATTTCGGCACTAATTTTTTGATGTATTTCACCACAAAATTGACTAAGGTGCGTTTGCCGAATGAAAGTTGGTCGCCCATTCGGGTCAAAATAACGTGCTTAATCTCAGTATTAAAGACAATTTTTTCTAAGGTAGCCGCGAAGTTCGAAACAATCACAATCGCTTTCGCACCACTATCATTTAATTGATGTTCTAATTCACGTGGCGTATAAAGCGGATTGACATTCACTACTACAAGCCCGGCACGTAATGCGCCAAATAAAGCGATCGGATATTGCAATAAATTCGGCATCATCAATGCGATTCGATCACCTTTTTTCAGGCGTAATTCATTTTGCAAATAGGCTGCAAAAGAACGGCTACGCTCCTCCAATTTGCGGAAAGTCAAAACTTGCCCCATATTGATGTAAGCAGGAATATCGGGGTGGCGGTTTATCGCTGTTTCAAACATTTCCACTAACGATTCATATTGATCTGTTTCAATCGTTTTTGGTGAATAAGGCGGATAATTATTTAGCCATATTTTTTCCATTATAGTCTCCTAAAACCTTACCTAAAAAGATAGGTGAAAAATTTGCTTGTTTGCTGTGTTTATGAATCAATTTTCTTACAGCCCAGAATGTTATACCTGTTGAAAGCAACATTATAAATAAAACAATAAGCTCATTTGCAAAAAATTGCGAAAATCCGACCGCTGTCATCACAAGAACCAGCAGAGGAATGCCATAAATTAAAAAGACACTTTTGAGCAAGATATTTTCAGCTAAGCCGAGTTGAACCTTATCACCTACTTTTAAGGGTTCATCTACCGCAATACTAAAACGAGGGGCAATTTTTTCCCCAGCTAATGCCGACAATGCTTTTGTTCCACAAGCAGACTGAGCTGCACAGCCACCACAGCTACTTTTAGCATAACATTGTACAATAGCCACACCATTCTGATATTCTACTACTGTTGCCTGTTCAATCATCATGGCTGAATCCCTTCCTTAAAGTGAATATTTTTCATAATTTGCTTAGCAGATTGCAACGGCACATCACCAATAATCACAATATCTTTATCATTAATCGTTTGATTTAAAATCGTTAATTTACCTTGTTGCCAAGCGTACTCATTAAAACTCACACCTTGGCTAGGCATAATATAAATAGTTAATGTAGATAAACCATCACTATATACTCTGCTATCTACATACTCACTTTCCACTTGATATGTCGCACCTGTGACTGTTTGTTGCTGAATTAACCTAAACCCTGTCGGCAACCAATTCACCTGCCAGCCATCAGACTTGGGAAATTCTTCTTTTTTCACTGTCGTTAATGTTGGTAACATTAGTGATTCTATTACATTTGCAATCCTATCCAATTCTGGAGATTGATAAAGTTGCAAAACTCTGAATTCTTCTAATACCAAATTATCCATATTCAAGACTTGGCTTTTAAGTAATAAATGTGTTTCTTCATCAATCCATAGTGTGTAAGCATATCTTAAAGTATCATTTGGCTTCATACGAATTACCTTTGTAATTCGGTCAGAAATACGATCTTTACCAGCATCTAAAAAGGCATAACCTTTTAAATTTGCATAATCTGTGTAAAGTACATTAGGGAGGTTATCTAAAATCTGTGAACTATTTAAACTAAAAGGACGAAAATTATAACCCAAATAGCTGACCTTGTTATTTTTTAAAATAATTTCTTCTCGGCTATGATCTAAATTCAGTAATTGGGCATATTCTTTATTATGGGTAAAAGCATGACGTAAACGGAAAGATTCTGTATCACTTCCCTGTTGAAGAATATAAACTAATTCATAAGTGGATTTTTTATGTGCTTCTGACATAGCCGTTAAATATGCTAATGGTGTTTTAATAGTTGATTCTGCCCAAGCAAATGTATAACAGGCAGAAATAACCCAAAACAACAATAAGTATTTTTTTATCTTAAAAAGCATATTTATTCTCAAGCCAAATTAACTTAGGTTATTTTAGCAAAAAATTTTCACTATTTCGCTACTTGTTGGTTATTTCTTATTTTTTCGCTACATTTACATACAAAAAGCCACATAATTATGGATAAATTATGTGGCTTTCAGTAACTTATTTTACCTATTATTTTTGTATATTCGACTCTGATTCTGTATTGGAAGAAGTTTGTGCTTTTTGCTTTTCTTCCTCAGATAAGGTTAGATTTTTAACGTTATTAGTACGGCGTTGTAACTCATGGTTTTCTAATAACGCATTAATCTTACGCTGTTGAAGCTCTAATTGTTCTTCTGTTGGTTGATCTTGAACTGGCGCATTATAACTTACCGCTTCAACTGAATTGCTAAATGGCAATGTTTGTAATACTGGTTGTTGCGTTTGAGCCATTTCATCACTCGCATTCATTGAATTAACCCCTAATACCGCAACTAAGCACACTGAAGCTGCAATACCGGCTTGCATAATTGGAGTTCCCCAACGCTTGAGCTTGAGCAATAAGCCTTTAGGTTTCTCTACATTTGCTTGAGATTCAATTTCTTCATTTTCCAGTAATGCTTCCATTTTAGCAGAGAAATCTGTCCCTAAAATGATCTCATCACCTTGCATCACACTACGAATAGTGTGATAACTTGCCCATTTTTGCTGTAATTCAGGGCTGTTAGTTAATGTTTCTACAAATGCTGTATCAACATTTTGCCCATCCATATAAGCTGAAAGGCGTTCATTTTGTTGAGTGATGCGTTCTTGCATAATTGACTCCAATGATTTAAATCTCTTCTAAAATAATCTTTCTATCTATTGCATAAGTGGCTTGATTTTAGCATCAATCGCTTCCCTTGCTCGGAAAATACGGGAACGTACAGTACCAACCGGACATTCCATCACTTCTGCGATTTCTTCGTAACTTAGCCCTTCCAATTCTCTTAAACGAATGGCGGTTTTAAGCTCATCAGGTAAATTTTCAATCGTATCAAACACGACTTTCTTTAATTCCTCGGATAATATCAAATTCTCTGGCGTATCACTTTCACGAAGTTGCGCGCCTACATCATAACTTTCAGCGTCTTCGGCAAGAATATCTTCTTTTGGCGGTCTTCTGCCTAAAGAGGTTAAATGATTTTTCGCAGTATTCACTGCAATGCGATAAAGCCACGTATAAAAAGCACTTTCGCCACGGAAAGACTCTAAAGAACGATAGGCTTTAATAAAAGATTCTTGCACAATGTCCGGAATATCATCTCTTGCAACATAACGAGTCAGCAAACCGGCTACTCTATTTTGATAACGTACAACAAGTAAATTAAATGCTTTTTTATCACCTTTTTGTGCTTTTTCGACTAATTCTTGGTCGGTGATCTGTTCGCTCAACTGCGGACTCTCCTAAATATAAATATGTCATTTTCCATTGCACACTTTGTTAGTGCGTGCTTTATGACAAAAGTTCAAAAAATTTGAAAAATTGTGTAATTTTTTACATTCCTAGATAAAACCTACTTAATAAACTAAGCAAGCGGTCGGATTTTAGCGAAATTTTGCAAAAATTTCAAAAAATCCGACCGCTTGTCTATGTTATGCTTTCGCTCTATAAGTTATTTCTTCGCTTTTAAATCTGCCACTTTTTGTGAACGGTAAATCGCATTAATGGCGTGAATTAAAGCTCGGGCTGAAGATTCCACAATATCGGTTGCCAAACCCACACCGTGGAATTTTCGACCTTCATATTCCACTACAATATCCACTTGCCCTAATGCTTCTGCTCCTTCGCCTTTCGCAGTCAGATTATAGTGCGACATTTTGAGCTCCATTCCTACAATGTTCATAATGGCATTGTAAGTTGCCTCAACCGGACCATTTCCCCCTTGAGAAGTCGCACTTTGACGAACGCCGTCTAATTCAACTTGTACGAAAGCAGATGCCGGTAAACCGCTGATAAGTTGGGTGGTGATCACATCTAACTTTAAGCGGTCTTCATCGCCTTGCTGCATATCAATGAAGGCAAGAGCTTCTAAGTCATAGTCAAACACTTGTCCTTTTTTATCAGCAAGTTGCAAGAAGGCTTCATAAAGTTTATCTAAATCGTAATCCGTTTCCGTATAACCCATATCAGCCATATGCCCTTTCACCGCTGCTCTACCTGAACGGGCAGTTAAATTCAGCTTCTCTTTTTTCAAGCCGATAGTTTCCGGTGACATAATTTCATAGGTATTTTTATTTTTCAGCATACCGTCTTGATGAATACCTGAAGAGTGAGCGAAGGCATTGCTACCGACAATCGCTTTGTTCGGCTGAATCGGCATATTGCAAAGCTGGCTCACCATTTGGCTGACACGATGAATCTCTTGGGTATTAATGCGGGTATCAACCCCCATAAATTCTTGGCGGGTCTTAATTGCCATTACCACTTCTTCAAGTGCGGTGTTACCGGCACGTTCGCCAATACCGTTGATAGTACACTCAATCTGTCTCGCTCCGTTTTGCACCGCTGTCAATGAGTTGGCGGTTGCCATACCTAAATCGTTATGGCAGTGAACAGAGACAATCGCTTTATCGATATTCGGAACACGGTTCATCACTTGGTGGATAATATTGCCGTATTCATTCGGTAAACAGAAACCGACTGTATCCGGAATATTCACTGTGGTTGCACCGGCATTAATGGCAGCTTCGACAATGCGGCAGATGTTATCAATTCCAGTACGCCCAGCATCTTCACAGGAAAACTCAACATCATCAGTATAATTTCTGGCACGTTTTACCGCTGCAACCGCCATTTCGACTACATCATCAAATGAACGCTTTAATTTAGCTTCAACGTGTAATGCCGAGCTAGCAATAAAGGTATGAATACGGAATGCTTCTGCTACTTTTAAGGCTTCATAAGCTGCATCAATATCTTTTGCGACCGCTCGGGAAAGTGCCGCCACACGGCTGTTTTTAATATGACGGGCAATGGTTTGTACCGATTCAAAATCACCCGCTGATGAAACCGGAAAGCCGACTTCCATAACATCAACCCCTAAACGCTCTAAAGCAAGGGCAATTTGTAATTTTTCTTTTACAGTTAAACTTGCTTTTAATGATTGTTCGCCATCACGTAAAGTCGTATCAAAAATAATAATGTTATTGTTGCTCATAGAAGCCTCTTTTTAGTTTTTTATTTGATAAAAAAAGCCCGCATTTTAAGGTGCGGGCAAGAATGTGGATAGTCCATTTACTTTTTCCAACCAATCTTTATCCTCGCACAGAATGCGATAACAGAGATAATCGGAGTAAGGTAAATTTTTCCATGTTGTGTTATGTGTTTATGTTTGCATTGTTATTCGGTAGTTGAAGCTTATATTATCCTTATCCAAATCAATGTCAATAGCATTTTTCTCTTTACGCAACCGTTTACCCGCCCATTAATTCAAGTCATACCAGATTATTATATTGAATATAACCCACTTATCAGTTAAAAACACTAATTCATTTAAACAAAATAATACAAAGAATTAATTTTAATCATAAAACAGATATTTAGAATTTAATGATATTTTTGTAAAAAAATTTAAAAAAATTTGTTTTCTTTGAAGTTTCAGATCAAATTTGGTAGCCTTTGGTATTATTTTATTGTTAGGAATAGATTATGACTCTCCCATTTCGTGCAGTTATTTCCGATCTTGATGGCACACTATTAAATGCCAATCATAAAATTGGTGATTTCACTATTGATACATTAGAACAACTATCAAAAAAAGGTGTTGATATTTTTTTCGCCACCGGTCGCAATCATCCAGATGTGTCCCAGATTATTGGGAAAGTAAACGTTAAAAATGCAATGTTAGTCACTTCAAACGGAGCAAGAGCCAACAATTTAGAGGGTAAAAAAATTCTCAACCATTATTTACCGGAAGATCTTGCCTTTGAATTAATGAACATTGAATTTGACGATCAAAATGTTTGCCTAAATAGTTATCAAGGTGATGAATGGTTTATCAATAAAGAGGTTGCAGAGCTGAAAAAATTCCATCAAGATTCAGGGTTTAGCTATCAAGTAGTGAATTTTGCTCATCATCACGGTCGAAATACCGAGAAAGTGTTTTTTATCGGCAAAACTGCTGAAGCTTTAGTACAGATTGAACATTATATTCGGGATACCTATGGCGACCGTGTGCAAATGACCTACTCTGCCCTACTTTGCCTTGAAGTGATGGCAAAAGGAGTGTGCAAAGCCAATGCTCTCGCCGAATTGGTCAAATTACGGGGCTACACCTTAGCCGATTGTATCGCCTTTGGTGACGGTATGAATGATGTTGAAATGCTGAGTTTAACCGGAAAAGGGTGCTTAATGGGCAATGCAGACCCTCGTTTAAAAGCCGTATTGCCGAATAATGAAGTGATTGGTTTTAACAAAGATGAAGCGGTAGCAAGCTATCTTCGAGCCACATTTGGCATTGTTTAGTTGAGAGCAACTTTTTTGCAAATTTTTGTCTAAATTTGACCGCTTGTATATCATCAAGGAACAGTATGAAACGTAAAACATTAGCCACTCTTGTGCCAATTGCCGCTCTCGGCATAGGCGGCTATTTTTATTATCAGCAACAAACCAATAAACCGCAAATCCATTACATTACCCAAGCTGTCACACGGGCAGAAATTAACAAAAATGTGCTGGCAACCGGTTCGGTTCGAGCGAATAAACGCACCGAAGTGGGGGCTCAAGTTTCGGGCAAAATCCAAAAACTCTATGTCGAGCTCGGGCAATCGGTGAAGCAAGGAGATTTAATTGCAGATATTGATTCCAGCAACCAGAGCAACACCTTAAGCACCGCTCAAGCCCAGCTTTCTTCTTATAAAGCACAGCTCACCTCTGCACAGGTTGCACTTGAAGTAGCTCAATCGAACTACAACCGCTTAAATAAACTCTATCGGGCAAATAGTGCCTCTTTAAACGATCTTGAAACGGCTAAAAATACCTTAGCTTCAGCCAAAGCCACGGTGGATAACATTAAAGCACAATTAAAATCGGCTGAAATTTCGGTAAACGATGCTAAAACCAACTTAACTTATACGCAAATTATCTCGCCAATGGACGGCGTGATTGTGTCTGTACCAGTTTCTGTCGGGCAAACGGTCAATTCCAATCAAACTTCGCCAACTATTGTACAGGTAGCAGATTTATCTAAGATGCTGATTAAACTTGAAATTTCGGAGAGCGATATTGCACAGGTTAAAGTCGGGCAAAAAGTTAAGTTTTCCACCCTTGCTGAGCCAAATCGAGAATATAGTGCTACCATTGATTCAGTTGATCCGGCACTCACCACGCTGACCGATAATAACTACACCGAACAATCGGGTAATACCGAAGCGGTTTATTACTACGCTAATGTTTCCGTTGATAATGCCGATAACAGTTTACGCATCGGAATGACTACTCAAGCCCAAATTACTATTGATAAACGGGAACAAGTTTTAGTTGTACCCACCAGCGTAATCAAAAAACGTGGCAAAGAGAATTATGTATTGGTACTAGAAAACGGAAAATCGGTTGAAAAAGCAATCCAAATTGGCATTGCAGATGCGCAAAATACTGAGGTGTTGACAGGCTTGAGCGAGGGCGAGAAAGTGATTGTTACCCAAAGAGCAGACGGAGAGAACGTAAGTACCACACGAGGCCCAAGAATTCTCTAAGTCCCCGCCAAATCACAAGCGGTTAAATTTCCTTCACATTTTGCAAAAAACCAGAAAAATTTAACCACTTGTCTATTCTTTATTAAAACGTCTGTTTAAAACAAATCTTTATTTCTCATTATCGTTTTTCATTTTAGCGAAGATCATCGCCAAAATCGGGCCTGAAATATTGTGCCAGAAGCTAAATACCGCACTCGGCACCGCAATGACCGGATTTGCTTTAAAGTGTAATGCGGCAAGTGCTGCCCCTAATCCTGAGTTTTGCATCCCCACTTCAATCGCTACCGCTTTGCTGTCTGCCATCGGTAATTTTAATAAACGGCTCGCCAAATAACCGATCAAATAACCTAAACCGTTGTGTAGAGCCACCACCGCAAAAATTAATAAGCCAGATTCAAGAATGCGATCACGGCTGACCGAAACTACTGCCGTTACAATTAATACGATGGCAATTACTGAAATCAATGGCATTGTTTGGCTAAATTGCTCTACTTTTTGTTTGAAAATAGTACGAATCACCACCCCTACAAAAATTGGTAATAACACCATTTGCAATACCGAAATAAACATTGCAGAGGCATTAATTTCTAACCATTGGCTGGCAAATAAATAGAAAATTGCCGGCGTTAACACTGGAGCAAGTAAAGTTGAAATAGTGGTACAAGCTACCGATAACGCAGTGTTACCACGAGCTAAATAGGTCATCACATTTGAAGAAGTACCGCCCGGGCAGCAACCGACTAAAATCACGCCAATGGCTAAATCTGCGGGTAGGTTAAACGCTTTTGCCAATCCATAAGCTACACTCGGCATCACCACGAATTGAGCGATGACTCCGATAATGACCGATTTCGGATTTTTCGTCACCTCGGCAAAATCTTTGAAAGTTAAGGTTAAGCCCATTCCCAACATCACAATCCCTAACAGGTAAGGAATCCAAGGCACGAATTGCTTGAAGGTTTCCGGAAATTGTGCTGCGATGAAAGCAAAAACCACCACCCAAATAGCGAACGTTTTGCTGATAAATTGTATAAATTTTAATAATGTTTGCATATAGCCTCTGTGTAATTGTTATAAAAAGGTTAATAGGCTACCTTAGTTTGCCTTAAAAGTGAATAGGAGCAATAAACTATTAGCCATAAGCAACTCTTTTTAGGTATAATCACTCTGTTTATCAACAATAAAACTAAGGATATACGTATGAAAAACATCAAACTTTCTGCTATGAGCCTCACAGCTTTATTTGTATTAACTGCTTGTTCACACACGCATAAAAACAGCGATGAGCATCATCAAATGGTGTTACAAGAGCAAGCCACATTAGGGGTAAACTGGATGCAACAATCCGGCGAATATCAAGCTCTTGCCCACCAAGCATTCAATGCAGCTAAAGTAGCGTTCGACCAAGCCAAAGTGAAAAAAGGCAAGAAAAAAGCCGTAGTGGTGGATTTAGATGAAACTATGGTGGACAACAGCCCTTATGCAGGCTGGCAGGTAAAAAACCACAAGCCGTTTGACGGCGAAAGCTGGACTCGCT
The DNA here is from genome assembly GCA_900638155.1 of Mannheimia haemolytica. Classification (NCBI taxonomy): domain Bacteria; kingdom Pseudomonadati; phylum Pseudomonadota; class Gammaproteobacteria; order Pasteurellales; family Pasteurellaceae; genus Mannheimia; species Mannheimia haemolytica. The sequence goes on from LR134495.1 coordinate 1,784,704, forward strand.
GGGTAAATGCCCGCCAAACCGGTGCGATTGCAGGAGCGGTGGAATTTAACAACTACGTTAATAGCCACAAAGGGACTATGTTCTACGTTTCAAACCGTAAAGACAGCAGTGAAAAAGCCGGTACTATTGATGATATGAACAAATTAGGCTTTAGCGGCGTGAGCGAACAAACGCTCTTGTTGAAAAAAGACAAATCGAATAAAACCCCTCGCTTTGAAGAAATCGAAAAACAAGGCTATGAAATCGTGCTCTATATTGGCGACAACTTAAACGATTTCGGCGATGCGACTTACCGCAAATCAAACGCGGAACGCCGTGCATTCGTCGCCGAAAACAGCCAACAATTCGGTAAAAAATTCATTATGTTACCGAACCCGAACTATGGCGACTGGGAAGGCGGTTTAGATAAAGATTACTACAAAGGCAATGCTGAAAGCCGTGTTAAAATCCGCCACAATGCAATTAAAGCTTGGGACGGCAAATAATCCGCCCTTAATCAGGTTGTAAAAACGCGAAACAATGACCGCTTGTCAAGGCTATGCTCTGCAAGCGGTCATTTTTGTATAAAACTTTGCAAAAGTTTGTTAGGATAAAGCAAAATCCATTTTCTAAGGAAACCGATAATGACAGCAATGAAAATTTCACTTTCTACTCAAAACGCCCCTGAAATTTGGGGTAAAAATGCTATTCTTTCCGCAAATGATGCGGGGTTTACCGTACATAATCCGAACAACGATTTAGCCACTATTCAAAAAGCCGCCCGCAAAATTAAAAATCAAGGTATTTCAACCGTGGAGCTGACCGGCGATAGTTGGGATTTAGAATCCTGCTGGGCGTTTCATCAAGGATTTCATTCGGTAAAAAATCAAGGCTCGGTACAATACCCAGACTTAGACGAACAGCAAGCCGAATTTGATAACCGTGTAAAATGTGCCACTTTCGTGCGTGAATTAATTAATAAGCCATCAGATAAATTAACCCCTGAAAAATTAGCCGAACAAGCGGTCGAGTTTATCCAAAAAATGGCAAAACCGAATACGGTTTCTTACCAGATCATTCGTGGCGAAGCATTACAAGAACAAGGCTATCACGGCATTTGGACAGTTGGAAAAGGCTCTGCCAATCCGCCTGCATTCTTAGTATTAGACTTCAACCCAACCAACGATGAAAACGCACAGGTACTGGCTTGCTTGGTCGGCAAAGGCATTACCTTTGACACCGGCGGTTATAGTCTAAAACCAAGCGATAGTATGAGCACAATGCGAACCGATATGGGCGGAGCGGCACTTTTAACCGGCTCACTCGCTTTTGCCATTGCTCGAGGCTTGAATAAACGAGTGAAACTCTACCTCTGCTGTGCAGAAAATATGGTCAGCCACAATGCGTTCAAATTAGGCGATATTATCACTTACCGCAATGGCGTAACTGTTGAAGTATTAAACACCGATGCCGAAGGGCGTTTAGTGCTTGCAGATGGCTTAATTGATGCGTGCAAGCAAAATCCACAATTTATTATTGATGCTGCAACCCTCACAGGAGCAGCAAAAGTCGCAGTCGGCAATGACTACCACTCGGTGCTTTCAATGGACGACAACCTAACCGAAGCACTATTTAAGTCTGCCAAAACGGAAAATGAACCGTTCTGGCGTTTACCGTTTGAAGAATTTCACCGTGGGCAAATTGCTTCTTCCTTTGCAGACATCGCCAATATCGGCTCTGTGCCGGTGGGGGCTGGGGCAAGTACCGCCACCGCATTTTTATCTTACTTTGTAGAAAACTACCAGCAAAACTGGCTACATATTGACGCCTCTGCCACATTCCGCAAAACGGCGAGCGATTTATGGGCGGCAGGAGCAACCGGACTGGGAATAAGAACAGTAGCGAATTTATTGCTTTCAAAATAGAAACTTCGTAGGGGCAAATCACTATTTGCTCCATAAACAATTAAATAACTATGGCTAAATCAAATTACATTACCCGTTCAGGCTGGCAAGCCTTAGATCAGGAATTAAAATTTCTATGGCGGGAAGAACGCCCGAAAGTAACCCAAGCGGTGTCTGATGCTGCCGCATTGGGTGATCGAAGTGAAAATGCCGAATATATTTACGGTAAACGCCGTTTGAGGGAAATCGACCGCCGTGTGCGTTTTTTATCTAAACGGCTAGAGGTACTGCAAATTGTTGATTATCACCCTAAACAAGAAGGCAAAGTCTTTTTCGGTGCTTGGGTGGAATTGGAAAATGAAGAGGGCGAGGCAAAACAGTACCGTATTGTTGGTTGCGATGAGTTCGACCCGGCAAAAAACTGGATTTCGATTGACTCTCCTGTCGCCCGAGCCTTAATCGGCAAACAGGTTGATGATGAAATTCGGGTAGAAACGCCGCTTGGCAAAGTGTTGCTTTATATCAATAAGATTTGGTATGAGCAAGCGAGTTAATTACCCATAAAGGGGCGAAAAATTTTTCGCCCCTACACATATTTACCCAAACAACCGATCCATTTCTTCAATCAACTGCTTAGCCAGCTTATCAAAATAAACGCCGTTATCGTTCTCGCCGTTCATTGCCCGTAAGAACAAGTAAGCCACGCCGCCGAAGTCTCGTTCATAATCGTATTTATCCCCCAAACGGGCAGTTAAATAGCGGTGTAGGGCAAGAGTGTAAAGCAGATATTGCAAATCATAGCGTTGTCTGCCCATTTCCCGTTGAATATGTTCTTTCGTATAATTTTGTGGCAGATAGCCTAAGAAATTCGATTTATAGTCGATTAAATAGAATTTCCCCTCCATTTGCACGATGCAATCGACAAAGCCTCGCACAAAACCTTCTAATTGCGGTAATTGCAATTCAGGTACGGTTTTCGCTAACGGGCTATGTTGCTTTAATAACGCATTTAATTGGTGTAAAGCTTTATCATTTTTTAAGCATAAATAGAATTGCCATTCGTTTAATCGTTTGGTTTCATCAATCGCTTTTAAGCAGAAATTTGCCTCTGCCAAAGTGGTGGTTAGAATACGTTCAAACCATAATGCGGTTGGTTCAATCCATTCCTCGCTTAGCCCTAATTGCTCGCATACTTTAGCAACAGCCTCCCTATCAATTTGTTCGTTAAATCGGCAATGCTCAAAGAAGTGATGTAACACCGTGCCTACTTTAATGCCGTGTGGGAATTGAAATGGCGAAAAAGCGGCAGTTTCACTTGAATAATCCGCCTCAATGCTTTCAATATGCACATCTCGATCTTGGGCTAAATCCATCACCTTTTCTGCTTTCCGTTCATTAAAACGTTCGTGTTGGGCATAAAGTGAAGTAAAGCTGGTAATTTGCCCAACGACTCGAATATTGCCACTAAAGGTTTTTGCTTGGTAATCGTCTGAAGATGGCTCCCCTTCCCACATAGAGAAAGGCAACTCCCCTGCTACTTCAACCAAATTAGCAACAATCCGTTTTTGGTTAAAATAATCTGAAACAGGCACTTTTCCTGTAGGTATTTCCCCGTCTGCCAATAAGTAATGGAGTGGAGACCAGCCGGAAATCTCTTTCGGCAACACTAAGTTAAGCTGAGATTCCGCACGGGTTAATGCCACATACAGCAAGCGTAAGTCTTCCGCATAAGCCTCATTCTGTAACGAAAGAGTTGCCTCTTCTGAGCCTAAACACCAATCCAGCTCACCTTGCGAATTGCGATATAAACTTAATGCTGTCTGCGTGTCGCCCTCACTTTTTTGTGAAACAAAAGGTAGCCAAACAATTGGATATTGCAAGCCTTTCGAGCCGTGAATCGTCACAATTTTGATGAGCTCCTCTTCACTTTCTAGGCGAAGTTGTTGCTCATCATTAAAATCCGGCGAATTAACTTGCTTTTCATACCATCGCAACAGTTCAGCTTCAGACTCTAACGCTTGCGAGGTTTCCTGCAAAATTTCGGTTAAATGCAATAAATCCGTAATCAAGCGATCCGCATTTTCCAAACCTTTCAAACGTTCGATAATGCCTTGCTCTAAGTATATTTTATGCAACATCGGCAGAACGCCCTGCTCTTTCCAAATGTTGCTATATTCCACAAACTGATTGACTTTCAGATCCCAAAGTTGCTCATTTTCCTTATAGCGGTGGATCTCTGCCGCCGTTAAGCCCCACAAGGTTGAGCCTAACGCCGATAATAACGCCTTGTAATGATACGGATTCAGTGCAGCTTGCAATAACCAACACAGTTCTGTCGCAATTTCGGAACCAAATACAGAAGCTGATTCAGCTAAATAAACTGATTTAATATTGCGTTTTGCCAACGCCTTTTTGATTCGCTTAGCTTGTGAACCTTTTCGGACTAAAATCGCAATATCTTTTGCAGCAAAGGATTGAAATTCGCCGTTTTTTTCAACCCCGAATTTGCCTTTCTCCATTGCCTCAAGTTGTTGATGAATTTGATACGCACAAATTTCAGCCAAATCATCTAATTTACTGTTTTCCGTGATGTAGCCTACAAAATGCCCTTGCTCGCTAACTAAATTGCCTTTTCGGCTATCTGCCTCCACAGGGTGAAAGCCAATATCTTCATAAAGAAACGGCGAGTTATCATTTGCAAAAGAAAACAAATTATTGACCGCTTGCACCACTTCAGGCAAGGAACGCCAGTTTTTGCCCAATGTGAATTGTTCATCAGCCTGCTTTGCTGCTCGCAAATACGTGAAAATATCCGCTCCACGGAATTTATAGATCGACTGTTTCGGGTCACCAATCATAATAAAGCCGCTCTCTGCATTCTCCGCCATAAAAATTTGGCTGAAAATTTCATATTGAGTTAAGTCGGTGTCTTGGAACTCATCGATCATCGCAAAAGGATACATCGCCCGAATTTTCTGAGCTAAGGCTTCGCCCGTGTGTGGATTTTTCAACGCTTGGTTCAGCATTGTAAGTAAATCATCAAAACTACGTTGTGGGTGCGATTGTTTGTACTCAGCCAATTTTGCTTTGAGAGCAATTAAAAATTGATACTGCAACATCGCTGACAAGCTGTTTTCAAAACGTTCCTTGTAAGCGGTCAAAAAAGCCTGATTTTTTGCAAGATGAGGGGAATCTATCGGCTCACAGCTCTTTTTCGTGCCAGCCGCAATTTTCTCTGTAGTGAATAAATAAAGCTCTGCTGGGAAATGGTTATGTTGCGAATTAGCCCACTGGTTCATCACTTCCACACCGGCTTCAAAAGTGGTCGCTCGATACCAACCTCCGTGTAGCGTAATTTTATGCTTTAAATCGTGGCGGATAGTTTCAACCAGTTCATCTGAATGCGTTTTCCAATAGGATTTCACCTCATTAATAAACTGCTGATATTGAGCCAAATGCTCGGCAATATCTTGATTTAAAGAGGCATTTGGTTCAGGTAATTCAGTAGATAAATAACGCCTTACCGCATTGAGGGCATATTCCGGCGTACCAAGTTGTTCGGCAACCGCATAAGTGATGGCTAAATCTTGCGGATAGAATTGCTCTCGCCAGACTTCTTCACTTAATTTTTTAAGTAGATCACTTTGGTTTGGCTGTAAATCCAAGTCAAACCGCACGCCCGACTCAAACGCAAACTGAACCAGCATTTTTTGACAAAAGCCGTGAATGGTAAACACGCTGGCGGTGTCCATTTCCCGTTCGGCAATGCTTAAACGTAACAATGCTTCGTGAATATTCGGAATGAGCGGATAAATCTGTGCCAAAAAATCCAGATTGTTTCGATAGGATTTTGTACTTTCCACTTCCAAACCATCGGCTTGATCTTTTAAAAAGTCGGCACATTGCTGAATATTTTTACGGATACGGTTTTTCAACTCTTCGGTTGCGGCTTTGGTAAAAGTTACCACCAAAATTTGTTCTACCGTTAATGGGGAGCAACCAATTCCGAGCAATAAACGCAAATAGAGGTTGGCGATGGTGAACGTTTTCCCCGTACCGGCGGAAGCCTCGATTAGCACCGATTTATTCAACGGTAAGTCGATAGGATTTAGATTTTTCATCAGCAAAGTTATCTTCTAAAAGTGAAAATCTCTGCTATGTTCCATAGCAGAGAATCTGTTATTTAATCCGTTCTAATTTTGCAATTAATTGTGCTTTTGGCACCGCTTGTATTTTTCGCATTTGCCATAATAACAAGCCACCAGCCAAACTTAAGCCGATACAAAAGACTAACCAAAAACCTTGAGCAGCCATTGGTTGTACAATCCAATCGGTTCTTGCCAAAATGTAGCCCAGCGGCATACTCACCCCCCAATAACAAAACAGAGTAACGTATAAAATCGGTTGGGTATGTTTATAGCCACGTAAAATCCCGTTTGCTACCGCTTGAATGGCATCCGGTATTTGATAAACCGCCGCAAAAATCAATAAATGAGCGGTAATCGCAATCGAAATCGGGTTGTTGGTAAACGCAAAAGGGATAACATTTTTCAACAAAATAATAATGATGGCGGCAATAATAGCTAAAGCGGTTGCGGTAATCAGTGCGTGGTAACTTAAGATTTTCGCCCCCTCCACATTTTGCTGCCCAAGTGTTTGTCCGATCATAATGGTGGTTGCAATGCCAAACGACATCGGAATCATAAAAAACAGCGAGCTGGTTTGCAATGCAGCTTGGTGGCTAGCCACCACCTGTGAACCAAGTGGTGACAGAAACAGCGATGAGGTAGAAAACAGCATTACTTCGGTAAAAATCGCAAAGGCAATCGGCAGCCCTAATTTGCAAAGTTTTAGCAAAATTTGACCGCTTGGGGCATCAATCCATTTCTCAAACAAACGAATATCTTTTTGGGCGGAATTGGTGTAGCAATAATGCAACAACATAAAAAACATAATCCAGTTCACAATTGCGGTTGCTACACCACAGCCTACCGCTCCCATTTCAGGCAAGCCAAATTTGCCGAAAATGAAAATATAGTTTAGCGGAATGTTCAGCAATAAACCGAAAAAGGTAATCCGCATCGCAGGTTTAGGGTTGGATAAGCCGTCATTCATACAACGTAAACTCACCGCCAGCAAAGCAGGAATAAGCCCAATTGCCATTACTGCTAAATATTGTTGCGATTTGATTGAAAATTCAGCCGGTGTTTGCATTAAATCTAAAATCAGATGGCTGTTTAGGAAAATTGCCATTAATGGAATAGACATTGCAAACACAATCCAATAGCCCTGCCTTACTTGGTTAGCAATTAAATGGCGATTGCTCGAGCCGTTTAAGTAAGAAACGGTTGGGGTAATTGCATTCAGCAACCCTAACACAAACAGAAAGAGCGGAAAGTAAATCGAATTACTTACCGCAATCGCCGAGACATCATCATCACTTACCAAGCCAGCCATTACAATATCCGCCAGCCCCATTCCGGAAGCTGAAAGCTGGGAAATAAAAATGGGTAGGGATAGTTTAAATAGTTTGCGGGCATTTTCAGGATATTCTTGCCATCTTAAGTTCATGGTTTAATCTCTCAAAATCTAAGTATGTTTTTATGATTGTACCTTAGAAAGCGGTCGTTTTTGCCAAATTTTTTGCAACTCAAAAGAGAAAGCCTCTAAAGATTGCTCCCTAGAGGCTTCAGAATTAATCAGCTATTATTTTTATTTTGCTGCTTTTAACTCTTGGTAGTATTTTTCGTAAAGCTCAATTGCATCACCAACATCATCTTGCCATTGAGATTTTTGTAAAACCTCTGCAGATGGGTAAATTGCTGTATCTTCAGTAATTTCTTTCGGTAATACTTTTAATGCTTCTACGTTTGAAGTTGGGTAACCAATCGCTAACGTTAATTTTTCAGCTACTTTTGCACTTAATAAGTAGTTGATTAATTTATGTGCATTTTCTTTGTTTTTCGCATTTGCCGGAATGGCTAAAGTATCGACCCAAAGCACAGGACCTTCTTTCGGGAATACCATATCAACCGGTGCGTTTTCTTTCTTCGCAATACGTACAGAACCGTTCCATAACTGACCTACAGAAACCTCACCAGCAATAAATGAGTTTGCCGGGTTATCAGAGGTAAATGAAAGCACATTTGGACGTAATTTTTTCAACTCTTCAAAGGCTTCTTTGATTTCATCCGGATTAGTTGTATTTGGATTTTTACCTAATTTTAATAACGCAATGTTGAATACTTCACGAGCATCATCTAATAATTGTACTTTACCTGCAAATTCAGGTTTCCACAAATCACCCCAAGAAGTGAATGTTTCACCTTTGTAATCTGCCGTATTAAATGCAATACCCGGTGCACCTAATAATTGAGGTAATGAATATTTGTTGCCTTGATCGTAAGGTTTATTTAACCAATCTTGGTTTAATTCTTTAATAACCGGAAGTTGTGCGTGATCTAATTCCGCTAACATTCCTTCTTTCGCCATTTTAGATACAAAGTAGTTTGATGGAGCAATTACATCATAACCGCCATCTTTGCCTTGTAATTTTAATTTAGCGTACATTGTTTCGTTAGATTCAAGACTTGAAACTTCAACTTTAATGCCGGTTTCTTTCGTAAATTCATCTAACAAACCTTCAGGCACATATTCAGTCCAAGTATAAAGGTGAACTGTTTGATTTGTTGCTTGAGGTTTCGCTTCAGCCGCAGTTGCTTTTGGCTCTGCCGCTTTTTCTTCATTACACGCTGTTAATGCAACTGTTGCTAAACCTGCTGCAAATAAACCCGCTAATTTTTTCATTTAAGTTTTCTCCGTTAAAGAAAAGTGATTAAAAAATATAGCCTTGCCTAAGGGCAGAAAAGACTAGGGCATTTTAAGCCCCCCCCCGTATTTTGCAAGCCTTTTCTGATTAAAAAGTGAATTATTTTCGCAAAAAGAAAGAGATATGCTTGAAATCCCTTAATTTATCGCTATATTAAGGAAGATTTACATTTCCAGATTAATCTTTTAAAGGATAAAAAATGACCACTCAAAATGAACACTTACAAGAAGAAGTAAAACAAGAAGAAATTCAACCTGAAGTTGTAACTGAAGAAACTCAAGCGGAAGAACAAAATACACCTCAAGAAGAACCGTTAGCTCTCGCTCAAGCTCGAATTGCCGAGTTAGAAGCCTATATTGCAGAAGCCGACAAACGTGAGCAAGATATTCAACTACGAGCTCAAGCGGAAATTCAAAATATCCGCCGCCGTGCAGAGCAAGATGTTGAAAAAGCTCACAAATTCGCTTTAGAAAAATTCTCTAAGGAATTATTAACTGTAGTTGATAACCTTGAGCGTGGTTTAGATGCCCTTGATAAAGCCGTAACCGATGAAACCACTCAAGCATTGGTTGACGGTGTTGAAATGACCCATAAAGAATTCATCAATACGCTGGCTAAATTTGGTGTGGTGGCAATTGGCGAAGTGGGCGAGGCATTTAACCCTGAATTGCACGAAGCTATTTCAATGCAACCTGCCGAAGGAATTGAAGCGAACCATATCAGCAGCGTTCTACAAAAAGGCTACACGCTTCACGGACGAGTGATTCGCCCTGCTATGGTGATGGTGGCAAACTAAATTGTAAATTTTCGACGAAGATTGCAAAATCAGCCAAAACTTGCTCTTGTGGTTGTGCTAAATTAAATGCACTTCAACTGCAACAGGAGCTACAAAATGGAAGCAACAATGAGCTTAAAATTTGATAAATTACGCTTTGTGAAAAAGCTACAAGAAGCCAATCAATCGCCTGAGATTGCCGAAGCTTTTGCAGACGCATTAGATGATGCGTTAGAACAGAGCCAATCAGCATTAGCAACCAAGCAAGATCTCAAAGAACTAAAAGCAGAAATTCGAACCGAAATTTCTCAACTTGAAGTGAGATTAACCTCGTCAATGTATAAAATGGCAGGATTTATTTTAGCTGGTGTGGGAGTGCTTATGGGGCTGATGAAATTTATCAACTAACACTCATTTCCTTTAATCTACCCTTACCTTTGAGGTAAGGGTTTTTACATTTTTAAATCGCTATGACATTACAATTTAATTCTGTTGCCCTACTTTTAGTGGTATTAATTGTACTTGGTTTAATCAGCCAAAACAGTGCCGTAACTATTTCAGCAGCGGTGTTGCTGATTATGCAACAAACCTTACTTTCTAAATTTATTCCTTTTGTCGATCAATACGGCTTAAAAATCGGGATTATCATTTTAACCATCGGCGTACTTAGTCCATTGGTTTCAGGGCGAATTACGCTCCCCGAACTTGCCCAACTGCTGAACTGGAAAATGGCACTCTCAATAATTGCCGGCGTGCTGGTAGCGTGGCTAGGTGGCAGAGGCGTGAATTTAATGGGCAACCAACCGGTGCTGGTGACTGGGCTTTTAATCGGCACGGTGATCGGTGTGGCGTTCTTAAAAGGTGTACCGGTCGGACCGTTGATTGCGGCAGGGATTTTGTCGTTGGTATTAGGGAAATCGTGATGACAGATAAATTGCAAAAAAATCATAAAAAACCACCGCTTGTGAAACTGGAAAACATCACTACCGCCGATTTCCGCCGTCTATTAGCTCGCTTAAAAGGAGCGGAAAACATAAAAAATGAAGAGAACAAGCGGTCGGTTTTAGCAGAAATTTCGCAAGATCTCACCGCTTGTCAGGCACGTTTTTTCGCACGAACTCAGCACGCCCAAAACCTGAAAATTGACTACCCTGATCTGCCTGTTTCCGCTCGCCGTGAGGAAATTTTAAAACTGATTAGCGAAAATCAGGTGGTGGTGATCGCAGGAGAAACCGGTTCGGGCAAAACCACCCAATTACCGAAAATGTGCTTGGAACTTGGGCGTGGGGTAAAAGGCTTGATAGGGCATACCCAGCCCCGCCGAATTGCCGCACGTTCGGTTGCCACTCGCATTGCCGAAGAGCTGAAATCAGAATTGGGTGAGACGGTCGGTTACAAAGTCCGCTTTAATGACCAAGTTAGCGAAAACAGCCTTGTCAAACTAATGACAGACGGTATTCTGCTGGCGGAAATCCAACACGACCGCTATTTAAATCAGTACGACACGCTGATTATTGACGAAGCCCACGAGCGTTCATTGAACAACGATTTTATTTTGGGTTATCTGAAACAAATTCTGCATAAACGCCCCGATCTGAAAGTGATCATCACCTCGGCAACCATTGATGTAGAAAGATTCTCCAAACATTTCAACAACGCCCCGATTATTGAAGTCTCTGGGCGGACGTTCCCTGTGGAAGTGCGTTATCGCCCGATTGTTGAGGAAGAAGATCAAGATCAGCTACAAGGTATTCTGAATGCGGTGGACGAACTGCAAGCCGAAGGGCGTGGCGATATTCTGATTTTTATGAACGGTGAACGGGAAATTCGTGACACTGCCGAAGCCTTGCAAAAGCAGGAACTGCGACATAGCGAAATTTTACCGCTTTACGCCCGCTTGTCGGCTGCCGAACAGCAACGGATTTTCCAGCCAAGCGGTGGGCTAAACCGCATTATTCTGGCGACCAACGTGGCGGAAACCTCACTCACTATTCCGAATATTAAATATGTGATCGATACCGGCACGGCTCGTATTTCTCGTTATAGCTACCGCACCAAAGTGCAACGCCTGCCGATTGAGCCGATTTCACAAGCCTCCGCCAATCAGCGTAAAGGGCGTTGTGGGCGAACCTCGGAAGGGATCTGTATCCGCCTCTATTCGGAAGAAGATTTCAATAGCCGTCCGCAATTTACCGATCCGGAAATTCTGCGAACTAACCTTGCCGCCGTTATTTTACAAATGACTTCGCTTGGATTGAGCGATATTGCCAATTTCCCGTTTGTTGATGCTCCGGATAGCCGACAAATTCAGGACGGGATTCGGTTGTTGGAAGAATTACAAGCGATTCGATTACGCAAAGAGAGTGAAAGCGTCCACGCTGGTGCTACAAAAGAGGCTCGCACCAACAAATCAAATTGGATTTTAACCCCAATCGGTCGCCAACTCGCCCAACTGCCGGTCGATCCTCGCTTAGGTAGAATGGTGATCGAGGCGGCGAAAAACGGCTCGTTGCACGAAGTAATGATGATTGTCTCAGCACTCTCAATCCAAGACCCTCGTGAGCGTCCGCAGGAGAAACAGCAGTCGGCGGACGACAAACACCGCCGTTTTGCCGATAAAGAGAGCGATTTCTTAGCCTTTGTAAATTTGTGGCACTTTATCCAAGCCCAACAAAAAGAACTGTCGAAAAACCAGTTCCGTAACCTCTGCCGTAAGGATTATTTGAACTACAACCGTGTGCGGGAGTGGCAGGATATCTATCACCAGCTCCGCCTTGCAGTGAGAGAAATGGGCTTAAAAATTAACAGTGAGCCGGCAAGTTATCAGCCGATTCACACCGCCCTTCTCACCGGTTTGTTGTCGCATATCGGCTTGAAAGATAATGAAAAAATGCACTATTTGGGGGCGAGAAATGCCCACTTTTTCATTTTCCCGAACTCGGCACTTTTCAAAAAACAGCCAAAATGGGTAATGGCGGCAGAGCTGGTGGAAACCACCAAACTTTGGGGGCGAATGGTCGCTCGTATTGAGCCGGAATGGGTGGAGCCGTTGGCGGTACACCTCACTAAATCCAGTTACAGCGAACCGCACTGGGCGAAGTCAAAAGGGGCGGTAATGGCATCGGAAAAAGTGTCGCTCTACGGCATTCCGATTGTGGCACAACGTCCGGTCAATTATGGCTCGATAGACCCAACCGTCAGCCGTGAGATTTTTATCCGCTCGGCGTTGGTGGAAGGCGAATGGCACAACAATTACAAATTTTTCAAAGAAAATCACCGCTTGATCCGTGAAGTCGAGGCATTGGAACATAAATCCCGCCGCCGTGATATTTTGGTGGACGAGCAGGTGCTGTTTGAGTTCTACGATCAACGAATTGGCACCGAAGTTGTGTCGAGCAAGCATTTTGATACTTGGTGGAAACAGGCAAGCAAGAAAGATCCTGAACTGCTGAACTTTGAAAAATCGTTCCTAATCAACGACAACGCCAACCTTGCCAGCGAGCTGGATTTCCCAAATTTCTGGCATCAAGGCGATTTAAAACTCAAACTAAGCTATCAGTTTGAGGTTGGAAAAGATCACGATGGCGTGACGGTGCATATTCCGCTGCCGCTGCTCAACCAAGTGGAACCCGAAGGTTTCGATTGGCAAATTCCGGGGCTACGCCACGAGTTGATTGTCTCGCTGATTAAGAGCTTACCGAAATCGCTACGGCGAAATTTTGTGCCGGCACCGAATTATGCGGATGCCTTTTTAGGGCGAGCCGAGCCGTTTAAAAAGCCGTTGCTGGACAGTCTAAGCCACGAACTACGCCGAATGACGGGGGTATTGGTCGAGCCTGAGCAGTGGGATTTAAGCCAACTGCCGCCACATTTGAGAATGACGTTCCGTGTGATTGACGATAAAGGCAAGAAACTGCAAGAGAGCGAAAACCTTGATGAGCTGAAATTTGCCTTGAAAGATGAGGTGCAGAACACCCTTTCCAACATTGCCGATAACGGCATTGAGCAAAGTGGCGTGCATATTTGGAATTTTGCCGAATTACCGCAGTTCTATGAGCAGAAAAAAGCCCATTTCAGCGTGAAAGCCTATCCTGCGATTGTCGATGAACAAACCGCTGTGGGGGTGAAACTGTTTGAAACCGAATTTGAACAAGCAAGAGCAATGCAAGCGGGACTTCGCCGTTTGCTGCTGCTGAATGTGCCGTCGCCGATTAAATATCTACACGAAAAACTGCCGAACAAAGCCAAGCTGGGCTTATATTTTGCCCCGTTCGGCAAAGTGTTAGAGCTGATTGACGACTGCATTGCCTGTGCGGTAGATAAACTGGTAGAAGAGTTTGGCGGCTTTGTCTGGACGGAGGAAAAATTCACCCAACTGCACGAATTTGTACGGGCAAATTTAAACGATAAAACCGTAGAAATTGCCAAACAGGTTGAAAAGTGCCTCACGCTGGCATACGAGCTAAACAAGCGGTTAAAAGGCAAGCTCTATTTTACGATGGCGTTTGCGTTAAGCGACATCAAAGCTCAAATCGAAGGGCTGATTTACCCCGATTTTGTCACCAAAACCGGCTATGCCCGCCTTGCAGATTTATATCGTTATTTAACCGCTATCGAACGCCGTTTGGATAAACTGTTGGTGGACAGCAACACCGACCGAGCCAAAATGCTACGGGTGGAAGCAGTGCAAGAAGCATATAAACAGCTCCTTGCCAAACTGCCAAAATCCAAAGCGGTGCCGGACGAAGTGCTGGAAATTCGCTATATGATCGAAGAACTGCGGGTCAGCCTGTTCGCTCAACAGCTTGGCACAAAATACCCGATTTCGGATAAGCGGATTTTGAATGTGATCAATGAAATAAAGTAATATTCCCTATACAACAAGCGGTCAGATAAGTAAAAAATTTTGCAACTCTGACCGCTTGTTTTCTCGAATACCTATTCCTCTCGCTTCAGAAGCAAACCTGCTACATTTTTTTGATTAAAAAAATCTCAAGATAAAAATTAGAAAACTAAATATATCAAAAAGTTTGATCTTTATCATTAACCAGATGATAATTATTTGTAATAAAAAATTAACTACGTAAAATAAGCTTATTTTTTGGAGGTAAAATCATGTATAAAATAAAGCACTCATTTAACAAAACACTTATTGCAATTAGCATTTCTAGTTTTTTATCTATTGCATACGCTACAGAATCAATAGAGAATCCACAACCTATCATTCAATTATCTGAGAGCCTCAGCTCAAAATATAGTGGCAAGGGTGTTAAACTAGGGGTAATGGATGAGGGCTTCATGGTTAAACACCCTCGCCATAGTTCACATCTTCATCCTCTTACTCACCAATTAACAACACCCGAAGGCGAAGTAAGAATCTACGATGCAAGTTATCCTCAATTCGAGGTAAAACCCGTAGAAAAAGAAGATGGAATTGATCTTATTCCTTCTCTTGAAACACACGGTGCAGGTGTAGCTGGTATTATTGCTGCTCAAGCAGATAAAACTCTTGGTGATGGCTATAGTGGTGGTATTGCAAAGGGAGCTGAGCTTTATGTTGCAACGAAGTCATATAAGCGAACTTTAGAAGAAGTTATTCAAGATGCTAAGAAAGAATTAGAAAATGCAAAAGACGAAGAGGATGAAAAAACGCCAAGTCTGGATCAGATGGCAAAGAATGACTTATTAGCAAGCAAAGAAAAAGAAATGGCAATTGAACGTGCTGAATGGGCATCCGGGCTGAATAAATTACTAGATAATAATGTTTTTGCAATCAATAATAGTTGGAATCCTTTTTCTATTAGCGATGA